>JADZEK010000069.1 GCA_020850595.1 Anaerolineales bacterium | reverse complement strand
TGGGAGGTGTCCGGCGCGGTGCAGACCGCCAAAGCCCGCGCCGCCTGGCTCAGTGCTGACTGGGACGCCTTATGCGCCCGCCGCGCCGCCCTGCCCCTGGCCGGCTGACAACCTTTGCGTGCACACGCCGGCCGCCCCACCGTGGGTTTTTCGGCGTTATTAGCCGGAAACAGCCCGCCTTAGTAGGCCCCCCGCCCGCTGAACACCACCGGGATGGTTTGCAGGATCAACTGCAAGTCGAGCCACAGACTGTAATTGCGGATGTAAAACATATCTAGCCGCACCCGGTCTTCATAGGGGATGTCAGAGCGGCCCGAGACCTGCCACAAACCGGTGAGGCCCGGCCGCACGGTCAGCAGGTTCATGGCCCACTGGCCATACATCTTCAACTCGGGGGGCGAGATGATGCGCGGGCCTACCAGAGCCATGTCGCCCAGCAGCACGTTGAAGAGCTGGGGCAGTTCGTCCAGGCTGTAGCGTCGCAGCCGGAGGCCGACGCGCGTGATGCGCGGGTCGCCGCGGATTTTGTGGCTGGTGGCCAGCACATCCAGCAGGGCCGGGTTCGCCGCCAGAATGACGTCGCCATCCACGCGCATGGTGCGGAACTTGAGGGCGTCGAACTGGCGGCCGTTCAGGCCCATGACGCGCCGGCGGTACAAGACCGGGCCGGGCGAGTCGAGTTTGATGAGCACGGCGATGACGAGCATGACCGGGGCCAGCACGAGCACGGCCATCAGCGTCAGGCTGTACTCCAACAGAGTCTTAAAGACCATATCCACGCCGGTCAGCCGCACGCGGTTGACGCCGATCAGCGGCACATACGCCGTCTCTTTAACTTGCAAACCGGTCGTGATCAGCTCGAACAGGCCCGAGGACAGGCGCAGGTGCACGGAAGACGAGGTGCCGAAGCGCTGAAAGACATCGAGGACGGTCTCGCGCGAGAGCGCCCCCGTGGCGAGGATCAGCTCCTCAATCTCGAAGTTGCGGACCAACTCCTCCAGGCGGTCCAGGCCGCCCAGGGCATACAGGTTGCGGAAGACGCGCGTGCCGGGCGCAATGTCGTCATCCAGAAAGCCCAGCACGTTGAGGCCGGAGGTCGGCCACTCCAGGAGTTGCTGAGCCAGCAGTTTGCCCTCCGCGCCGGCGCCGAGCAGCAGCGTGGGAGACATCAGGTAGCCTCGCCGGCGAGCGGCATAGGCCACCCGGCGCATGAGCCAGCGCGAGCAGGCCACGAACATGAAGGTCAGGGCCCAGACCAGGCTGACCCAGCCCCGGGCGATGAGCAGATTGCTCGCCAAGAACTGCGCCAACGTCAGCACGACCGTGCCCGTGACGCTGGCCTGAAAAACGGCTGCATATTCGCGCGTACCGCCCAGCAGATAGTCCTGATCGTAGAGGTGGTAAACGGCGAACAGGAACAGGTACAGCGGCACGAGCGCCAGGCTCAGCCGGGCATAGAACATTGCCGAGGGCGTAAACCCGCCTTGGAAGATGGGCAGTTGCGAGTAAAAACGCACCACATAGGCCGCGGCGCATGCCAGCAGAATAGCCAGCGTGTCGGTCAAGAGCAGCCCACCGATGAGCAAGCGCCGCTGGCGGCGCAGCGGCAGGCGTCGAACGTAGCGCTGGTGTTTGAACTCCAGGACGCGCTCAACCAGGAAGTCGAGTTGGGGGGACGAGCTCATGATAGATGGCCTGCAACTGCCGGGCGACCTGGTTCCAATCGTGATGCTGCGCCACGTAGCGCCGCCCCGCGGCCCCCAGCCGCGCGCGCAAAGCGGGGTCGCCTATCAAACGCACAATCGCGGCGGCGCCGGCAGCCGGCCCTTCAGCCACCAGCACCTGCTCCTCCGGGCGAACCGCCAAAGCCGCCACCGCCTGCGGGCTGGCGACCACCGGCGCCTCGCACGCCATGGCTTCGAGCACTTTGTTCTGAATGCCCGCGCCGTAGGCGACCGGCGCGACGGCCAGCGTGGCGGTTTGCAGATAGGGCCGCAAGTCGGCCACGTAGCCGCTGACGGTAACCCGCGGGGCGAAGCGCTCGGCCAGCGCGCGGATGTCCGGCGTGGGTGAGCTGCCAATGATATTCACGCGCACATCGGGGCGCTCGGCCCAGACCCGCGGCATGATTTCTGCCAGCAAAACGTGGGCGGCCGTGACATTGGCATGATAGCTCATCTTGCCGGTCAGGACAACCGTAGCCGGGTCGCGCGGACTGGCGCCGGGCGTAAAGTACTCCAGGTCAACCCCATTGGGCAGCCAGCGCACCGCGCCCGCGGGGTTAAGCACAGGCTCCCCGCCCGCGGAGCGGCGCTGCGCGGCGCGCACAGCCAGGCGGCCCAGCGCGGCGGCGTCGAACTGCGCCGTGGCCAGCACGCGGTCGAACCGGCGCACGGCCTGACCTTCGTAGTCGCGGGTGCGCGGCAGTTCCAGCCGGGTGATCCAGCGCCCAAACAGGCTGCGGCTGGTTTCCGCGGCGCGCTCGAAGAGCGTGGTGATGCAGTCCACACTGTCCCACACCACCGGCAGCGTCCGACCATGGCGGTGGCCCGCGGCCTGCACGGCCCGGCCCAGCTCCACCCCGCGCAGATGCTCCACATGGGCGAGATCGAACTGCTCGCCGGCGACGGCTTGCTCTACCCGATGCGCCAGGCCCGGCTCCCAGCAATAGCGGGCTTGCAGCGGCTGGCCGCGCAGCACGGCCGCGGGCAGGTTGCACACCACGCGCGCGCGGGTGAGGCGGCGGGCCAGCACCCGGATGCCCAGCCCCTCCAGCTCTCTCAGCGCGCGCTGCTCCTCGTCGCGCTCCCATAGCGCGGCGAGGGTGAGCCTGTGACCCAAACGCGCCAGCGACCGCAGCAAGTTGTATGGCCGGGTGCGGATGGGCGTAGGAGTGTAGGGAGAAACAAAGAGTATGTTCACGCCGGCCTGATTGTAACGGGGAATGGGCCGGCTGACGATGACGGTCGGTGGTAAAAAAACGCGGGCGGCCGGGCGTCTCGCCCAGCCGCCCGCGTAGCAGCGGCGACTAGCCCTCAAGCGCTGGGCGGCTCGAAGCCGGGCGTGAGGTGGTGGCGTGCAAAAGCACGCCAATAGCTGGGGCGCAGCAGGTCGAGCCGGGCGCAGGCCCCGGCCAGCATGGCCCCGGCTGCCCGGCGCACGGCGCGCCGCCCCTGGCCGTGGCGCAGGTTCCAGACCGCCGAGATGCCATAGGCCCGCGCAATTTTGGCGCGCCAGTAGGGGGTGGGAGCCGAAGCCCACAGGCGGCCAAATGTGCCCGGCTGGTTAAGGATTAACTCCCGCGAGCGCTGCACCTCGGCGGGCATGGCGCTGTAATCGCTAGAGGTGGCCCAGGTGCCGCGCAGGATGCCCGCCACGGGCCTGGCGGTGCCGGCGACCGGGTACAGGCGGCAAAGGCGCACCAGCAGGTCCTTGTCTTCGGCGACGTGAAAGCTCAGGTCGAAGCCGCCAACGGCGCGGAACTTGTCGGCGGCGATCGCCGAGGCTTGTAGTGGAATCCACTCGCCCGTCATGGCGGGCGTCAGGCACTCCCCGGTCAGGTCATGCTGAAACTGGAACAAGACGCGCCCGGCGTCATCGCTGAGCTGCGCGGCCCCGTACAGCCAGGCAGCCGAACTGCGCCGCGCCAGCGCCGCCCAGGTGTCCAGCGCGCCCGGCAGCAGCCAGTCATCATCATCGAGGAAGTTGAGATAACGGCCCGCGGCCAACGCGGCCCCGGCGTTGCGGGCGGCGCTGCGCTCGCGCCCGCCGCCGGTCGTGATGACGCGCACTTGCCGAGCCTGCTGCCAGGCGGCCGGGGCCAGAGGCAGGTGCCCATCGTTAACGACGATGATCTCAAATGGCTCAGCGCTCGCCTGAGCCAGAGCGCTCTCCACGGCGCGGGCCAGCGCGGCCCGGCCGATGGTCGGGATGATAATGCTGCCAAACACGCTTGGGCCTCAGGCGGGCACATGCTCGGCCACGGCGGCCATGACGCGGCCGACGCAGCGCTCGAGCGTGAGGGTAGTGGACATTAGCGCTTGGGCCTGCCCCACAATTCGGGCGCGCTCGGCCGGGTGCTGCACATAGTGCGCGATGGTGCGGGCCAACTCGGGGATGGGCGCGCTGATATAGTGCCGGCCCGCGATATATTCCGGCGCGTGCGGCAGCAGCGGCTCGGAGACGACCATGGAACCGTTGGGCATGACGATCGGGAAACGCAGAAAGTTGTCGTCGTACCAGGTGCGCGTCAGGTTAAGTGTGATCTTGGCGCGATTGAGCAGGCGTGTGCGTTCCTCGCCGAAGATGAAGGGCCGCTCTTCATTGTCGGCCACATACATCTCGATCCCCAGGCCGCGCAACTCGGCGCGCACCCGGTCGAGCAGGTCGCTGCGGCGCTTGCTCGCCCGCGCCCCCATCCACAGCACGTCAATGTCGCGCTCCAGCCCTAGGTCGGCCGACCAGCCCGGCGCGGCGCCCCACGGCACGGCCACCGTCGGCAGACCATGCTGCGTGTGCAGGCGGGCGTAGATTTCCGAGAAATCTACCAGCACGGTCAACCAACCGTGGCGATAGGCGTAGTGATAGTCACCGAGGTAGCTGAAGCGGTGCATACGGCCGTTGATCCAGCGCGCCGGCGGCGTGGCGGCCAGGGCGCGGGCAGCGCCCGCCTCGCTCTCGGGCAGGCGGCCGAACCACGAGCGCGCGCCGGCCAGCCCGCGCATGATCGGCCAGGGCAGCCGCAGATCGGGCAGGCCCTCGTCGTTCCAGTGCACGAAGACCGGGCGCGTGCCGCGCGGCATACGCCCGATTTGGCGGGGCACGGCGAGGAACCGGCCGTAAGGCCCTTGCGAGAACACCACCTGTGTGCCGGGCGAGATGGCGCCGTTCCAATCCATGAGCGTGGCGGAGTGGCCGAGCGCCAGCAGCGCGTCGTGAATCGCGCGCGCGAGGCCGTCATCCGGCCGCCACTGCACCACCGCCACACGAAACCGGCGCGGCGCGGCCTGGGCTTGGGCAGGCGCGGGCGTCATGGCCTGAGCACCACCACCGGCCCCGGCGCGGCGTTAACCACCATGCGCCCAGCCTGGATATCCGCCTTGAGTTGCTCGAGGGCAGCGAGCAGCCGGCCGACAACTCGGTCGAGCACGGCGTCGCGGGTAAGCTGCGGCGCGGCTGTCGCGGCCAGGTGCTGCAGCGTGCGGGCATTGCGCTCCACCTGCCGGCGATACCACCCGCCGCTCACCGCCCCGGCCGGGCGGGCCACCAGCGCTTCGGCCAACTGCGCGGCCCGGCCGTGCTGCGGCCAGCCCCTGAGCCGCCTGAGCCGCGCGCGCACCGCCTCGGGCTGATACTGCGGCTCCAGTCGGTGCGGCTCATACGGCAGTTCGACCGACTCGGCCCAGTCGAGCCACTTGAGAGCCAGGATGTGCTTGTAAGCCGCTACCGGTACCCAGGGCGTGCGCAGCGCGTCGGCGACGATCGCGCCGTGCAGCGCCTCGCTGATCAGCAGTTCGGTTTCGCGCAGATCGTTAAGCACCGCCTCCGCCCCGCTCTGGGGGTCTATGAAGTAGAGGCCGGCCAGATCGCAAGCGGCGCGCCACTGGCCGTGCGCGTCGCTCCACCAATGGGGCATGTAGGCCACGGGGTGACGCTTGGGCCGGGCAGGCAGGTTCAGCGCCCGCACGAGCATGGCCGCGTCGGTGATGGCGGCGCGGGCGTCAAGGCCCAGGGCCTGTGCCGAACGCGGCCCGCGCACGGCATAGATGCGCCACGTGCCGTCAGGCCGCGGCGTGCCCTGGCCGTAGCCGATGCCGGTCCCCAAGACGGCCTTAAGCGGTTCGCGCGGCAGCATGTCGTTGAGCAGCGAGCCGATGCCGACGAAGAGTTGGTCGCCGCACTCGTCCAGCAGACCGGGGATCAGCTGCGGCCACAGCCAGTTGTTAAGCGGGCCGTCGCCGAAATTAGCGTGTGGGTAGCAGAAAAGCTTCAACGGGCGTCAGTTCCGTTGGTCAGCCGCTGACCGAGCCGTCCCGGCCGGCGCTCCAGCAGTGCGCCCAGCCCCCTTGCGGCGAACGCCAGCGCGATGGCATCCACCGGCAGCCGATAGCGAATGAGGGCCCACGACAACAAGTGGATGGCTGTATAAGCCGCCATGAACAGGATAAGCAGCAGCCCTGGTCCGCGCCGGGCGCGGCCGGCAGCGGCCCACACGCCCAGGCCCAGCAGCATGAACGGCAGCGCCACACCGAACGATAGCACCCGCACGGCATTGCTCAACCAGCTAGAATCGGCCGTGGGCCAGAACATGAAGTAGATCGGAATGCGGCTGAGCGACAGCCGCAGGTAGCGCGCCGGGTCGGCGGCCACGAATTGCAGGCCGCGCTGGAGCAGGGCGTTATCCAGCGCGGCCTCGTCGAGGCGACGCAGTTCAGGTGGGATCAGGTCGGTATACTCAACGTCTTTGAGCACCGCCACAAACTGGTCGCCATAAATTGGATGGTTGGCCCAGAAAAAGGCGTAGCCGGCGTTAGTGTTGAGCAGCACCAGGCGGTGAAACTGGCGGTAATTGAAGGCAGTGATCGGCGCGATGAGCGCCAGACAGACCGCGCCCGCCAGGGCTGTGCCCACGACCAGCCGCCCGGCCGCCGCGGCCCGAGCCGGCTGCGGCGCGCGGACCAGCCGCCGCCAGTAGAGCCAGGCCAGCAGCACAGGCACACCCGGCAAAAACACCTGCCGCAGCATGGCCGTAAGGCCCAACGCCAGGCCCAACTCTACCCAGCGCCGCCGTGGGGCGGGCGCGCCGTCGCCCGCCGGCGCAAGCCGCAGGGTCACGTCGAGCACCCAGAGCAAGCCCACGATATACATGCTCTCGGTCATGAGCGCCCCGGCGTAGTAGACCAGGTAGCCGTAGAGCGCGGCCCAGGCCGAGGCGATCAGGGCCGTGACTTCCAGTTGGCCCGCGGGCGCGGGGAAGACCCGGCGGGTGATCCGGTAGGTGAAAAGCGGCAGCAGCGCGCCGGCGGCCACGGCTTGCAGCAGGCGCGCCCCGAGCGGCTGTGCGCCCACCACGGCATACACGGCCGCCAGCCAGAGCGTGTACAAGTAAGACCAATGGGCGGTGGGCTGGCCTGCGCGGGTGATCGGCCACCAATCCCGGTCGAACGTAAAGCCGTGGCCGCCCACCAGGCGCATGGCGAGCGTGTGATACGACACCTGATCGTACACGCCGGGCAGCGTATCAACAGCGTTGCCCATCAGCAGCGCGACCGCCACGCGCGCGCCAACGGCGGCGAGCACAATGGCCAGCAGGGCGCGGCGATTGGTCAGGCGGGCGGCGAGGCGGGCGCGCATCGGTTTATCGGTTGGGTTTGACGCCGTAAACCGCCACAATATCGCCCAGGTTGAGGCGTGCGCGGCGCTGGGCGAAGCCGGGGCGGCGGGCGAGCGCCTGGGCGCGGCGGCCGAGCGATCCGGGCAGCACCCGCGCCCCCCAATGGCCGAGCAGGTGGGCCCAGGTGAGCGTCCGGCTGGGGAAATAATGGCCGCGCACCGTCAGCCCGCCATCGGCCAGCAGGCGGCTCAGCGTGGCGGCACTGAAGAAGTTGAGATGATCTTGCACGAAGTGGCGATGGCGCGGACCCAGCAGCCGCACACCCCAGTTGGCGATGTTGGGCACCTCGATCAGCAGTGCGCCCCCTGGCCGCAGGAAGCGCGCCAACTGCTGCAAGTTCTCGCGCGGCTGGGGCAGGTGCTCGAACACTTGAAAGGCGGTAATGGCGTCGAACTGGCCGGGCGCGAAACTATCGGCGCGCAGGGTGTCGGTGATCACCTGCGCCCCAAAGCGCGCCCGCGCGTAGATCGCGTGGCCGGGCAGCGGCTCCAGGCCGAAGACCTGCCAGCCCTCCGCCTTGGCCGCGCCCAGGAAGAACCCGCCGCCGCAGCCGAAGTCGAGCAGCCGGCCGGGGCGGCCGGTAAGGTCCCTCAAAATCGCCAACGGCTGCCGGCTATTGCGGTCCAGGGCAGGGCGCTCGGCCTCTTTGGCTTGCAGCAGTGGCCATTCCCAACTGTCCTGCACGTCGGTCAGGTCGGCGCTGCTGAGTGTCCCCGCGGCGGCGGCGGCCGTGGGGCCGTCGAAGATCAACGCATGGGTGTCGAGGCGCGGCGAGACGTAGACCATCGCGCACCGGCGGCAGCGCACGACCGGGCCAGGCGAATATCGCGGCCGGTAGAGCGGCTGCTGGTCGAGCGCGCCGCACAGCGGGCAGGGGACGGGCCTGGGCGCGCTCACGCCGCTCCGACCTCCGCGGCGGGCTGATAGACCGCATCCCATGCGCTGTAGATAACACGCCAGTCGTAGTGGGTGAGTGCGGTGCGGCGGCCGGCCTCGGCCAGCCGTGCGGCCAGCGCTGGGTCCGACAGCACCCGCGCCACGGCCTCGGCCAGTGCCGCCGGGGTATCGCCGATCAGCAAGTTCACGCCGTCGCGGTAGGCCAGACCCTCAGCGCCGATGGTGGTAGACACCACCGGCACGCCGCGCGCCCAGGCGTCGAGGATTTTAACGCGCATACCCCCGCCCGCCAGCAACGGCACCACGAACACCTGGCTCTTGGCCCAATAGGCTGTCGGATCGTCCACGTAGCCGGGAGCCACGACACCCGCTTGGGCGGTCACGTCGGCGGGTGGCTGGCGGCCAATGGCGTAGAAGACAGCGCCTGGCACCTGAGCCTGAACAGCCGGCAGCGCCTCGCGCACAAACCAACGCACGCCCTCGGCGTTGGGCGGCCAGTGCATCCCGCCCAGAAACAAGAGGCCGGGTGAATCCGCGGCGGGCGCGGCGCTGGGCGCGGCCTGCGCGTCAATGCAGATCGGAATGGGCGGCGGGAAGGCCGGGCGGGGCGGTTGCGGGTAGAGGGCCAGCAGCGCCTGTTGGTCCGGGTCGCTGACGGTGACCACCTGGTCGAAGGCCAGGCAGGTGCGCGTCTCATAGCGCGCCATGAGCGCGGCCTCGCGGCGCCAGAACAAACGGCGCAGGCCGCGGGCCGCGTGCGTGAGGCGCTGGGGGATGAGGTAGACGGCGTTGTGCTGGTCGAGCACCAGGCGCGGGGCAGCGGGCGCGGCAGCGTGAGCCGCCAGCGCGTAGGGTGCCATCCACACCTGGTCGGCGTGGATGACGTCGAAGCGCTGGGCGGCGGCCACCTCGCGCAAACGCCCCGCCATGGCGGGCGCCCAATCGCGAGCGATGAGCACCGGCTCGCCGCGCAGCGCGCTGCGGCCCACCGCCAGCGCGTCGCGCCAGCGGGCGCGCGGCATCGGGCTGGTGATAACCTCAGCGCACACTTCGCGCAGGTGCGCCAGGGCCGTCGGCGAGTCGCTGGGGCGGACGAAGCTGGCGAGCGTGACGCGGTGGCCCTGGGCCAGGTGGCGCAGCACGTAGTAGGCGCGCACCTTCGGGCCGGCATCCAGCGGGTAGGGCAGCACCTGGGTGAGGAAGAGGACGTTCACGCCGGCTAGAAACTTGGGAGCTGAACCAGCACTTGGGCGTAGCCGGCCTGCATGGCGCGGGCCTGGGCGCGGGCCGCGCCCGGCCGCCGCAGCCGCCGCCAGCCCCACAGCGCCAGCCGCACTATCGCGGCCGCGGCGATGATGGCCTTGAGCAGCGCTCGGCGGATGAGGCCGGGGGTGTGGTGCTTCCGGTAGAACTGGCAATAGCTGCGATAAAACTGCGGCAAGTTGCGCCGCGGGTTCTGCCGCATGCTGTGCTCGCCCAGGTGCACAATAACGGCCTCCGGTGTGAAGTAGCTGGGGCGGCCGGCGCGTTGCGCGCGATAGCACCAATCCGTCTCTTCGAGAAAGAGGAAATAGCTCGAGTCAAGCCCGCCCAGTTGCTCCCAGAGCGCGCGCGAGACGAGGAGCGCCGCGCCCAACAAATGATCCACCTCCCGCGTGTCGGTCAGCTCGCTCGGGCGGTACTCGGCGCCGCGCGCCAGCGGCAGGCCGGGCAGCTTCCACAGATACAGCGCGTCGGCCAGCGCCATGCCCAGGCCGGGAAAACCCCGCCAACATGAGCGCTGCGGCGTGCCGTCGGCGTTCAGCAGGCGGGGGCCGAGCGTGCCGGCCTGCGGGTGCGCCTCAGCGCACGTCACCAGCGCGCGCAGCGCCCCCGGCCGCACCACCGTATCGGGGTTGAGCAAGAGCAGGTAGCGCGCCCGGGCCGCGGCCGCGGCCTGGTTGTTGGCCGCCGCGAAGCCGACATTCTGTGGGTTGGCGAACAGGCGGATCTGCGGATAGCGCTCGCGCAGCACGGTCACGCTGTCGTCGGTCGAGGCGTTGTCCACGACGATGGTCTCGCTGGAAAGGCCCGCTGCGCCTGCCGGCAGGCTGTCGAGGCAGGCGGGCAGCACGCCGGCGGCGTTGTAGCTGACGATCAGGATCGCGATGTCGGGGTCGTTCACAGACGGGGCGGCGCGGCCCTCAGGCCGAGGGGCTAAGGCAGGTGCGCAGGAGAATCTGGTCTTGCTCGGCGCGCAGCCGCCAGCGCGGCCGGCGCTCGGCGCGCGCCGGCAAGAGCAGCAGGGCGCGCCACAGGGCCAACCGTGCCGCCGCGCCCGCCAGGAAAGCCAGCCGCAACGCCCAGGCGGCGGGCGCGCTGTAATGTCGCGCGAAGAAGCGCAGCTTCCCGGCATATAGCCAGCCGTAACTCCGGGCCGATTGCTGTCGGCTGCTGGCCCCGCCCTGGTGGACGATCTCGACCTCAGGCAGGTACCAGATCGGGAAGCCGCCGCGCGTGAGCCGCCAGCACCAATCCGTCTCTTCGCTGTAGAGGAAGTAGCCCTCGTCCATCAACCCCACTCGCTCAATCGCAGTGCGGCGCACCATCAGGGCCGCGCCCGCCACCCAATCCACCACGCGCGGCGTTTCGCCAGGTGTCGGGCGCGGGCTGGGCGCATACGGCCCCAGCCACCAGCGCGCCAGGCCGGTGAGCAAGGCTAGCTCCGAGAGCAGGGTGGGAAATTTAGCGTAAGACGCTTGAAAGCTGCCGTCAGGGTTGACGAGCTTGGGGCCGACCGCGCCAACCGCCGGGTGCGCATCAAGGAAACGCAGCATGGTCGTCAACGCCCCTGGGCGCGCCAGCGCGTCGCTGTTGAACAGCACCGCATAGCGGCCCGTGCTCGCGCGCAGAGCCTGATTGTTGGCTGCGGCGAAGCCCAGGTTGCGGCTGTTCTCGATCAACCGCGCCTCCGGGTAGCGCTCGCGCACCAGGGCGGCGCTGCCGTCGGCGGAAGCGTTGTCAACGACCCAGGTCTCACTAGCGCCCTCTAACGGATGAGCGCGCAGTGAGTCCAGACACCCCGCGAGTAAGTCGCGGGTATTCCAGTTGACGATGATGATGGAGAGGTCCATCAGGCCTGGCGCGGCCGTTCGACCGGATTAAGCTGGCCCTGGCGGTGCAGGTGGGCCAACGCGGCCAGCCCGCCCAGGAAGAGCCAGGCCATCACACTGGCGCGGAAGCCGGCGATGCCGATATTGTAGACAAACGGCAGGAACCAGTCGCCGAGCATGCCCGACACCAGCGTAGCGGCCAGCCCGGCCAGGCAGGCGGCCGCGAAGCCCTGGCTGAAACCGTCAGAAGTGGAGCGGTAGAGGGCCAAACCCGTGCGGGCGCTGGCGAGCGCAAACCAGCCCAGGAAGAACATACCCGCCAGCCCGGTCTGCGCCAGGATGTCAACGTACTGGTTGTGTGAGTTGAAGCGCACATACCAGCCCAGGATGGCGTAGAGCGGTGTGTAATAGTAATAGTTCGCCGGGCCAACGCCAAAAATGGGGCTGACGCGCACGATCTCCAGAATGATGCGCGAAGCCGCCTCGCGTGTCAGCAGGCTGTATTCGTTGCCCGAGACCAGCGCCGTGCGCAGCGTGGGAAAAGCCACCAGGACCACAAGCGCGCCGACCACGCCCAGGCCGGTGGTCAGGCGCGGCCAGCGCAGCCAGGCTACGATCCCGAACGCCAACAGCGCCGGCAGCCAGCCGGAGGCCCACTCCCGGTTCTGCGGCAGGAGCCGGTCAATGAGCGTGGCGGCGGCGGCCAGGGCCAGCAAGCCGCGCCAGCGCCAATTCAGCTGTTTGTTAAACAGCGCTTGCCCGGCCGCCAGCGCTGTCAGCCAGATCCAGAACAAGCTGCCGTCGGCCCCGCGCACGAACAGGCTATTAACAGCGCCCCAGCCCGGCAAGCGCAGCGAGGCGACAAACAGCCCGCCCAACCCGATGAAGGTATATACCGTCACCTTGAGCCAGCGCACGTTGGGGGTGAGGTTGGCCGCGACCCAGAAGGCCACGGCCGAAAAGACGAACACACCCCAGGCGCCGATCTGGGCGCGGATGGGGGCCAGCGTGGCAAACACGTTCCAGGGCAGGTAGCCGATGAGCAAGGCCAGCGAGGTGGTAATCACCAGGCCCAGCAACGCCGCGTTCGCGCCAGTGGGCACCAGGCGGAGTTTTCCGGCCATCAGCATCCGCACGATCCACAGGCCGGCCAGCGCCGGGACAAGCAGAAACGGCGCGTTCAGGCTGGTGCCCGTGCCGGTGCCGATGGCAAAGGGCACCACCAGGGCCGAGATAATGATTAACGGCACACCCCAATGCGGGTTGAGCAGCAGCAGCCACGCCGCAACCGCCATGGCGGGCAACGCCAGCCAGCGGGCCGAAGGGCTGCGCCCAAAGTAGACCGCCAGCGCGCAGGTGATAACAATGACGACCAGGCGCACCAACAGCTTGTGGGTGCGCGGGTTGCGCCAGCGGTCGGGCAAGGCTTCTAGAATCGTGCTCATCGCAACTCTCGCAACCCTTGGCGGTACCCTTGCCAGATATATCCACCAACAATCCAGCGCCGCAGGGCGTCGCGGGCCGGCGGCACGCCCGGCTCCAGCGTTTCGAGCGCGCGCAACAGTGGCCACTGTGACATGAGCCGCCGCAACAGCTTCCGCGCGATCAACCGCGGCCGGTCGGCCCGCCAGTTGACCGGACCTTTGTCGGCAAACATGGGCAACTGTCCCTGCATGCCGGGGTGAGCTTGAAACAGCCGCGCCGCCGCCCGGGCCGCGGCCTGTGAGCGCCGCGCCGTGGCAGCCAGCGATTGGGCCGAAGCGTCGTGGTGGATGGCCCACGCGTCGAGGCAGCGCCGCAGCGGGAGGCCCGCCTGGGTCACCCGATAGCCAAACTCCACGTCATCCCAGTTCGGCCAGCCGCCCGTGACATCGCGGAAACCACCCAGCGCCGCGAACTCCGCCGCCGGCACACTGAGCAGGCCGGTATAGCACTCGGTGAAGGGCGTCGGCGCCAGGCCGGCCTCCTGCCGAACCGGCTGGTCGGGAGTGTAGAGCGTTCCGACGATGACGCCGTGCGGGTGGGCGCCGTGCGCCTGGACCAACCGCGCCAGGCTCTCCGGCCCCAGCTCGATGTCGTCATCCAGGAAAACAAACAATCCGCCCTGAGCCTGCTGTGCGCCAAAATTGCGGGCGCGTGTGGCTCCCTGACGCTGGCTGGGCAGATAGCGCGCCCCCGGCAGCGGGCCATATTGTACCACCTGGCGAGTGGCGTCTCCGGGCGCGTCATCCACCACCACGACTTCGAACGCGCCGGAAGACAGGCTGGCGGCGGCTAACGCCGCCGCGCGCAGCGTCTCCGCCAGGCGCTCCGCCCGCCGGTAAGTGGGGATGATGAGGCTGACAGAAGTGCTGGGGGCGGCTGTCATGGCGCGCGCGTGATGGCCGCCGGGGCCGGCCCCATGCGGCCGCGCGCAAAGTCCACCACGGCCTGCCACAGAGCGGCGCGGTGGGCGCGCTTGTCGCGGTAGCGCGGACGCAGCGTCCAACTCGCCAGCGTGCGTGTCACCTCGCCGCCGGCCGCCAGCCAGGCCCGCAGCGGGGCGTGGTGCTTGGCGAGCGTGCGCAGGCGATTGCGCGTAGCATAGTAAGTGACGCTGGGCCTGGGCTGGTAGCTGCGCTGCACCCCCTTATGCCACAGCCGAGCAGCCGGCACATGGCGAATGCGCCAGCCCGCCCGCGCCGCTCGCAAGCACCATTCGGTTTCCTCCCAAAAGTAGAAGTAGCTCGCGTCCAGCAAGCCGACTTGCTCGAGCACGGCGCGGCGGACGAACAGCGCGCAGCCGGAGAGCCAGTTGACGTCGCGGGCAGCGCTGTACTGGCCCTGGTCGGGCGCGTTCTGGCCCAGGTGCCGGGCGCGCCACGCCGGGTCGAGCATACCGCCCGCCGATTGGATGACGGTCGGCTCGTCGGCGTGATAGACGAGCGGCCCAGCCAACCCTATGCGCGCATCCGCTGCGCCCGCCGCGGCCAGTTGCGCCACGCAATCGGGCGCGAGCAGCGTGTCTTCGTTGAGCACCAACGCCCAGTCGGCCCCGCTTGCCAGCGCCAGCGTCAGGCCCACGTTGTTGTTCCCGGCGTAGCCCCGGTTCTCGGGCAGCGCCACCACCCGCACCGACGGGTAGGCGGCGCGGATGGCCGCGGGCGAGCCGTCGGTGGAGGCGTTGTCGAGAACAATGATCGTGTTGTTGGCGTAAGTGCTCGCCGCTAGCGAGGCCAGGCAAGCCAGTGTGTCGGCGCGGCGGTTGGTGTTGAGGATGAGCGTGCAGACGCTCCCTTCAGGCATGCGCCGCCACCCTGCGCGTCGCCAGCGCTTCGGCGTAGACCGCGCCGATCTCATCCAGTTCCTGCGCCATAGTGCGCACCGGCGGCACGCCCGCCCGCAGCCGCGCCAATAGCGCCGGGTCACGGGCGACGTCCGTCAGCGTCTCAGCCAGCGCCGCGGCCTCGCCGGCGGCGAACAGCAGTCCGCTCACGCCCGGTTGCACGAACTCGGCCATACCGCCCAGCTCGCTGGCGATGACCGGCCGTCCGGCCGCGTAGGCCTCTTGAATGACCAGGGGATTGTTCTCGTACCAGACCGAGGGCACCACCAGGGCGTCAATTTGGCTATAGACCTGGGCCAGCGCCTCCCGTGCGAAGTGGCCCATAAACCGTACCCGCGGGTCGCTGCCGGCCACCGCCTTGAGGCGCGCCACGTAGTCCGGCTCGGCGGCTGGGTCGCCGTAGAGCTGGACTTCAATCGGCAGTTGCGCGTCGAGGCGCGCAGCGGCCTCCACGAGCACATGCACGCCCTTGGCCTCGGTCAGGCGGCCGGCGTAGCCGAATACTACGCGGCCGTCGGCGGGGCGCGGTTGCGCCTGCGCGGCCCAGCCAATGTCGTGGCCGTAGGGGATGACGCGCACGGCCTGCCGCAATCCGTTGGCGGAATACAGGTCGGCCAGCGTGTGAGAAGGCGCGACAACGGCGGCGGCCTGCTCCAGCAGGGGCAGCAGGGTGGCCTTGCGCCGCGCCATGTCGAGCGCATAGCCGCGCAGCCCGCGCCGCCGCGCCGCGCCGGGGTGCCGGCTGGCCCAGCGCAAGAGGGGCGTCAGCGCCGCCTCTGGGAGCAGCCGCCGTGCGCGCTGATAGAAATGCGAAGAGCCTAACATGCAGCGCAGGCATTCGTCCGCGGTCGTGCGGCCGTCGCACAGCCGCCCATCCGAGCGGCGCAGCGTGACCTGCGGGCAGATGAACCAGAAGTCGGTGAGCGTGACGACGAGCGGCACGCCTCGGCGGGTCACCGGGCGCAGCACACTGGCCGAGAGCGTATAGGCCGAGGTCAGGTGGACGAGGTCGGGCTGAAACTCCGCCAGGGTCTCGGCCACGACCGCCGCCGTGGCCGGGTTGTCGAAGAGCGCGCTGTTGGGGTCACGTCCGGCCGTCCAGTTGAGGTTGAGGCGGTCTACCTGCACACCCGCCTGGCCGGCGCGCGCGCGGCCGTTGTAGGGCCGCGCACCCGCTTCCCAATCGCCTGCGCAGACGACGCGCACGGTGTGGCCGGCCTGCGCCCAGGCCTGCGCCAGCGCGGCCGTGTAGCTTTCCGTGCCCGCGGTATGGCGTGGCGGGTAGCCGTTAGTCAGGTAGAGCAGCTTCATGCGCCTGGGGTGTGCCCGCGCCGCAGCCGCCGCGCCCAATCACCGATTGGCGCCGGCAGGGCGGCGCGCAGCCAGGCGCGCAGGGCGGCCGGCTTATGGCGCCGGTCGGCCCAGCGCCAGGCTTCGGCCGCCTGGCGGCGCGCCTGCCCCGCCTCGGGCGCGAGTTGGGCGAGCACGAGGCAGGCCTGCGCCCACCAGGCGCGCCGCTGCGTCTCCTCAGCGGGCGGGTCGCGGCCCTCGAGCACCACGCGGCGCACCAGGGCCGCGCCCTCGGCCCACGCGCCGGCGTCAGGCCGGCCGCGCCGCCCCCGCGGCTGGTAAGCGCAGGCCAGCTCGTAATAAAACTCGGGCGTGTCCAGCCAGGCCGGCCACGCCCGCAGCGCCTCGCCCACCTTGGCGCGCGCCGCCTCGGTCTGCCGCCGCCGAAAGTAGCCTAAAGCCGCGTTGAAGCAGAGCGCGCCCAGCGCGCGTCGCTGCAACGGCGTGCCGGCGGTCGGGTCGGCTGGGAGCGGCCCCAGGTGCTTGGCGAGCAGCGCCCGCTGATTGGCTTCCATGCCGTCAACCTGATCGGACAAGTTCTCCGCGTGCGTGCGATAGAACACCAGGACCTGCGGCACGACCACCAAGCCGCCCACGGCCGCCAGGCGCAGCCACAAGTCCCAGTCCTCCACGCCGCGCAGGGCCGGGTCGAAGCCGCCGCACTGCTCGAGCGCCGCGCGCCGGATCACGGCGCCCGAGGGCACGAGCGGGTTGCGCCAACTCAGCGCTTCAGCCAATCCCTCCGCCTGGGCTATGACGACCTGCGGCAGCGGTGCGCCCGAGGCGTCCATGTACTGCCAGCCCGCAAAGGCCGCCACTGCTTGAGGGTCGGCCTCCAGCGCGGCGCGCATGGCCGCCAGATAGCCCGGTCGCCACACATCGTCCGCATCGAGCAGGGCGATCAAGGTCCCCTGCGCGGCCTCTAGGCCGCGGTTGCGCGCTGCCGCTGGACCGCCATTCGCTTGAGCGATGACGCTGAAGCGCGGATCATCTGAGTAACGCGCCAAGACGGCCGGTGTGTCATCGGTCGAGCCGTCGTCAACGACGATTAATTCCCAGGCCCGCTCAGTCTGGGCCAGCACGCTGTTCACAGCCGCGGCCAGGTAGGGGGCGGCGTTGTAGGCCGCCATGATCACGCTGACTGTTGGCAACGTCAGTACCGTCCTGGCTGGCTGTGCGCGCGGGTCCACAAGCAGGATCGAGCGAACAATACGAGCAAGCCGCGGTTGCGCAGCCAGGCCGGGTCGCGCGCCAGGCCCTGCAGCGCGCAGCGCCGCGCGCGCCGGCCGGCGTGATCGCCAAACGCGGCAAACGCTTCCTCAATATAGGCCGCCGCCACCTGGCGCTGATAGGCGGGCCACGACAGGCCGAGCACCTTGCGCCGCGCGCGGGCGCACACCCGCAGCGCGTAGTAACGGCCGTAGTTGTGCATCGTCAGGCTGGCGGCGTGCAGCCGATGAGCGTAGTAGCGCCCCGGCACATAGCACAGATTGCTCACGCGGTACAGCCGCAGCCAATACTCAAAGTCCTCGGCCATCCAATAGGCCGGGTCGTACTGGCCCGCGCGCCTGGCGGCGGCGCGTGTGTACAGGAAGCAGTGGCCCACGACGTTGGTGCGCCACAGGCCCCCCGGCGGGCCGAGCGTGGCGTCGCGCAGGTACTGCCCGGCCTCGTCGATGAACTGGAAGCCGGTATAAGCCAACCCGAGCGCCGGGTCGGCCGTCAGGGCCGCCAGCAGCACGGCCAGCGCGTCCGGCTCGTAGTAGTCGTCGCCCTGGGTCCAGGTGAAGTAATCGCCGCGGGCAGCGGCAAAGCCCAGGTTGAGCGCGCCGGGCAGCTTCCCCGTATTGGCAGGCTGATGCAGCCGCCGCACCCGCCCATCGGCCGCCATGTAGCGCGCGACGATGTCCAGCGTCTCGTCGGTGGAACCGCCGTCCACCACGATCAACTCCAGGTTGGGGTGGGTCTGGCCGAGGCAGCCCGCCATGGCCCCGGCCAGGTACTCGGCCGAGTTGAGCGTGGGCAAGACGATGCTGATCAGCGGGGTCATGCGCGGCTCTACGCCGATTTGTGGCCCAACCCGTGCCGCGCCAGGTAAGCCAGCACGCCGCGGTTAGCGAGCCAGGCCGGGTCGTGGCGCAGCCCTGCGCGCAGAGCGGGCCGCGCCGCCGCATGATCGCCCCTGGCCGTGGCCTGAAAGAACCGGCTCATGGCTAGCCGCCCCAGCAGCCGCCGCAGCTCCCGCGGCGTGGGGCGCAGCGCGGCCGGCAAGGCCTCAGCTGCCGCTCGGCTGTAAGCGTCAGGCGCGCCGGGCCATTCAATCACCGGCGTCAGCCAAGACTCCAGAAAATGCGGCCTCTTCTCTACGGCCAGCGCCGGATCGAGTTGCAGCGCCTCGGCCAGCCAGGCTTGCGCCCGGGCATAGTTGCCGGCCGCCTGAGCCTTGCGCGCGAACGTCACGCCGGCCCAGGCGCGGGCAGCCTTGGCCTGCGCTTGGATGTCGGCCGGCAAGTTGGGCCGCGCCAACAGCAACGCCAGCGCGCGCTGGGCGTCGGCGTAGTGCTCAGCCACCTGCCGGATAGAATTGCCGGCATGCAGACGATAGTCGCAAGTCTCGGTCTTGACCCAGGCCATGGGGCAGCCAACCGCGGCCAACTGCAAAAAGAGGCCCCAGTCGGCGGCGTAGTGCAGTTCCGGCGCAAATCCGCCGGCGCGCTCGAACCAATCGCGCCGCACCACCACCGCGCCCGGCATGGCGTAACAATTGAACAGCCAGCCGGCCAGGTCGAGGGCGCCGCCTTCGAGCCAGGGTTGCCGCCGCCCAAACCAGGCGCCGGCGGCGCTGATGTAGTTGTAGCCGCCGACCGTCAAGCCGACCTGCGGCTCGGCGGCCTGAACCCGCAGGTGTGCGGCCAGGGCCGTAGGAAGATAACGGTCGTCAGAGTCTAGAAAGGCTAGCCGCTCCCCCCGTGCCTGGCGCGCCCCGGCCAGGCGAACCTGACCCACGCGGCCGGAGTTGGGCTGAGGCAGGTAGCGGACGCGGACATCCTCGAGGAAAGGCTGGATGACCGCAGCCGTGTTGTCAGTCGAGCCGTCATCCACCACGATCAGCTCCAGGTCGGTCAGGCTCTGCGACAAGACGCTCTGGATAGCCTCGGGCAAGAACGCGGCCCGATTGTACGTGGGGAGGATAACGCTGATGCTGGGCATGGCCGCAAATACTCAGACGGCTCGCGGCGCGCGCGCGGCGTGCGCCGCTCGATAGACATTTAGGGTGGCCTGCCCAATCGCGGCGGGCGAGAAGCCGCCTTGCAGATAGGCCGCGCGCGCCGCCGCGCCCAGGCGTTGGCGCAGCGCCGGGTCGCGGGCCAGCCGAATTTGCGCGGCCGCCAGCGCGGCGCTGTCGCCCGGGGGCACGAGCAAGGCCGTCTCCTCATCGCGTACCAGGTCGAGCACGCCGCCCGCCCGCGTGGCGATGATCGGCAGCCCGGCCGCCATGGCCTCCACGACCACCACGCCCAACGGCTCCTCAATTGAAGGCAGCACAAACACACTCCACTCCGCGCCCATCATCCTCCGCAGCGCCGCGTTGGGCGCCTGCCCGGCAAAGGTGACCTGGCCGGCGACACCCAGCGCGGCCGCTTGCTTTTCCAGGGCGGCGCGCTCGCTGCCGTCGCCGGCCAGCACGAAGCGGCTGTCGGGCAGCGCGGCCAGCACGCTCGGCAGCGAGTCCAGCCAATAACGGTGACCCTTGGGCGGCCGCAGCATGGCCGCGCACCCAAACACCAGTTGGCCGTTAGGGGCCGGGCGCGCGGTCGCCGGCGCGTCGGCCACCACGTGATAGATCACCTCAATCGGCTGGCGCGCCGCGCACAGCTCACGCAGCGCCCGCGCCGCCGCATGCGACACAGCCATCAGCCGGTCGGCCTGCGCCAACTGCGCGTGCAGCCCGGCCTCGGCGCGCAGACTGGGCCAGGGGATGCCATGCTCGCTATACACCAGCGGCAAGCCGGCCGCGGCGGCCGCCGCCAGCGCCCCCGCTGGGCTGGCGCCGCCGCCGTAGCCATGCACATGCAGCAGGTCGAGGCGCGCGCGCCGGGCCCACCCGCGCACGGCCGCTGCCCAGGCCAGCCGCAGCCAACCGCGCACCGGCAGCCGTTTCTGCAGCGCGCCCCGCAAGCTGCCCCAGCCCGCCGCTACGCCGCGCCGCCGGAACAGCCTCAGGCCGGCCAGGGCCAATAGAGTCAGCGGCCCAACGGCAATCAAGATGACGCTCGCGGCCCAGCGGCCCAACTGCGCCTCCTGGTCGCGGGCGGCTGTGCACCAACGGGGCAGGCTCGCCAGCGGCACGCCGGCGGCGCGCAGGCGCCGCGCATATTGGTTGTCGCGCGCGATGGGCTGGCAGCTGAGCACCACGCTTGTGACCCCCAGCGGGCGCAGCGCCTCGGCCAGCGTCACCAGCGCTTCTTCGATGCCGCCCGCGTCGGCCAACTCCTCCATAACCATGCCCACGCGCAGCGGCGCGGCGTTGGGCGCGCTGTCCGTCATGAGCGGGCCGATCCTGGCCGGAGCACAGCCCGCGCCCACACCGACCAGAGGCCGCGGTTACGGCGAGCGGCGGGCCACATCCGCAGGGCCGCCGCCGCGTGACGGCGCGCCGCCGGATGATCGTGGCGCTGCCAGGCTCGGAAGGCCCGCACCGTGTGCAGTGCTCCGCGCAGCTCGGCCCGCAGCCCCGGCACGCGCAGCACGCTATCGAGCCGGGCGTCGGCCTCGGCGGCGGAGACCGCCAGGTAACCCGGCCGCTGGCAGCGCGCCGTAATGGTCTCCGCCAGGGCGGGCCACGCCCCGTAGGGCGGGGCGCCGGCCAGCGCGGTCGCGAAGGCCTGGCTGGCGGTGGGCCAGTCTTCCGCCCAGGCGGCGGCCAGGCCGAGTTGCAGTTGCACACGGCCTCGCGCCTCCGCTGCTACCTCCGGCGCGACCAGGTGTTGCTGCAAGAGACGCTCAATGACCGCCACGTTTTCGGGCCAGAAGGCGCGCTGGGCCTGGCTGGTCTTGGTGCCTTCCCACACGCGCAGATGGCCCCACACGCCCTCCACCCCCTGCGCCGGAAAGGCCGCCAGCGCCCTCAGCAGCCAGTCGTAGTCCATCACATAGCGCAGGGTGGCGTCGAACTCACCCACGCGCTCGAACACGCTGCGCCGCGCAAACGCCGCCTGATGCGCGATGACGCAGCCATCCAGCAGCAGGTCGCTCAGGGTGGTGGGGCGCGTGTGCCAGCGGTCGAGCGTTGCCCCGGCCGCGTCAATCCACAGGCAGTCGGCAAATACCAGGCCGACGGCGGGCGCGGCTTGCAGCGCCGCCACGCCGGCCCGCACGGCGCCGGGCGCATAAGTATCGTCGGCGTTGACCCAGCCAATGATCTCGCCCCGCGCCAGCCGCAGGCCCTTGTTCAGCGCGTCGCTCTGGCCGCGGTCGGGTTCGGACACCCAGCGCGCGCTGGCGGCGCGCACTACCTCCAGCGTGCCATCCGTCGAGCCGCCGTCCACCACAATGTGCTCGATAGGCGCATAGTCTTGCCCCGCCACGCTCGCCAGCGTCGCGCCGATGAACTCGGCCGAATTGTAGGCGGGCGTGATGATCGAGACGAGCGGCGCGCTCATATCACATACCGCCAGCCGGTGTACCAGCGCAACCCAATCGGATCGTAGTCCACCAGGTGGACCTGCCCGCCGAAGCGCCTTCCGCCTCGGCCGGTAGCGCGCAGCACCCAGCGTGCCAGAGGCAACAGCCAGCGCGGCGGCGGGGCCGGGCGTCCTGCCGCGTGCGAGGCCAGCACCGCCCGTGCCTCGCGCAGGTAGCCGTCGAGTTGGGCGGTCTTCTGCGCGCCGTGCTGCCGGTAGCCGCCCAGCGGCGCGGCCAGGCTGTATAGCGGCGCGTGCGCCCAGAAGCGGGCCCACAGCTCAAAGTCGCCGGCGTAGTGCAAGGCCGGGTCGAGCCGGCCCCCCGCCGCCTCCCACAACTCGCGCCGCCAGAAGGTGGACTCTTGTTGAATCCACTCGCTGAAGTTGGGGTTTTTGCCCAGGTGCCGGCCCCAGAAAAACCAGTTAGCGGCGTAACCAGGCGTTCGGCTGGCGTGCGCCACCAGGCCCTCGGCGTTCCAACGCAGCAGTGTGGACGTAGTGAGCCAGCGCACCTCCGGGCAGGCGCGCAAGACCGCGCCCACCTGCCGCAGCGCCCACGGACAATACATATCGTCCGAGTTGAGCCAGGCCAGCACCTCGCCGGTGGCGCGCGCGAAGCCTTTGTTAATGGCATCGAATTGGCCGCCATCGCGCTCACTGACCCAGTAGGCGAGCCGGTCCGCGTAGCGCCGAATGATCTCGGGGCTGCCGTCGGTGCTGCCGCCGTCAATGATGATATATTCCAGGTTTGGGTAGTTCTGGTTGAGGACCGATTGGATCGCGGCCTCGAGATAGCGGCCCTGGTTGTACGAGGGCGTGACCACGCTGAGGCGCGGCCAGTCGGCCGTGGGGGTGGTCATCATAGCCGTCCCGCGTGGGCCGCCTCGGCCACATGCGCATAAACGACGCTAAGCTGTGCCACGATCGCCGGCCAGGCGAAAGCCCGCAGCCGCGCCGTGCCCCGGGCGGCCAGCGTCTGCCGCAGCGCCGCGTCGTCGAGCATGGTGCGCAGCGCGCTCGCGATGGAGTCGGGGTCCAACGGATCGAAGAGCAGGGCGGCGTCGCCCACGCATTCCGGGATGGCGGTGGCGTTGGCGGCGGCGATGGGGCAGCCGCAGGCCATGGCCTCCAGCAGCGGGATGCCAAACCCCTCGAAGAGCGATGGGAAGACCAGCAACTCCGCCCCGGTGTACAGCCCGGCTAGGTCGGCGGGCGGCACGAAGCCCAGGTCGAGCACGTGCGCGTCCATATCGGCGGCCAGCGCGAGTTGGCGGGCGTCGCGCAGCTCGTTGACCAGCCGGCCGGAGAGCACCAGCGCGGGCGGGTTGGCCGGCCCGCCCCGCAGTCGCCGCAGGGCGGCGATGAGCCGGGCATGGTTCTTGTGCGGCCACGGGTTCGCCGGATAGTAAATATAGCGTTCGGGCAACTGATACTTGGCCCGCACCCGCGCCGCTTCCCCAGGCGAGGCGCGCTCCACCCCCGGGTCCGCCCCGACCGGGATCAGGCTCAGACGCTCAGGCGGCACGGCATATTTCTCGGTGAGGCTGGCAGCGGTGTACGCGGACGGCGCCAGCAGGCGCACGGCCTTCTTGATCGAAGGCCCGTAGTTCTGCTCGCGCCAGGCTAGCTCGGCCGGCGTGAAGAACTCAGGATAGTAAACGTGCTGAATGTCGAACACCGTGAGCACGCACGGGGTTTGTAGCGTCAGCGGCCGGATCAGCGTGGCCGGAAAATGCACGAGATCGAGGCCCAACTCGTCAATCTGCCAGGCCAGGTAGTCGTCGCCGTAGTGCGGGGGCACTGGCAGGCCGCGCCGCCGCCGGTAATGGTTGATCACCCGCCGGGGCCACGCCGGGCGCGGCGCAAACTCGCGCAGCGCGTGGATAGTGAAGTTGATCGGCCAACTGCGGTAGGCCCAGGCTTCCGCGCCCTTGGCCGTGGTGAGCACCACGTAATCAGTCAGCCGGTCGTGTTCGGCCAGCGCCTCGACCAACTGGCGCACGTAGATATCCAGCCCGCCCGCGATGCCCAACTGGCTGTGAAACATGGCGGCCAGGCCGACCCGCGGCGCCCGGCTCATACTTTGCTCCCGCGTGGCCACAGCCGGCGCAGGCGCGTGCGCACGCGGGCCCGGCCGCGCCATTCGAGCCGGCTGGCCGACAGCCACAGCCACCACTCTGGCCGCGCCGCGAGCAGGGCTTTAACCCAGCCTGGGGCGGGCGGGCGCTCCGGGCCGGATTGGCCGCGCAGGCCCGCCCACCAACCGTCGAGGATGGCGTCGGCGTTGACCAACTGTTGCGCGGCGCGCACCTGGGTGAAATTGGCCAGGGCGCTCTGCGTGAATGCGCGCAGTAAACTCAACCGGCGGCGGCGCGGCGTGTAGCGGCGGATGAAGCGCATTTGATTGCGAGTGAAGTAATACCACGCGCCCGGAGATTTCGCCGGCCGCTGGTCGGGCGTGCCTTTGTGGTAGACGCAGGTCTCCGGCACAATCAAGGTTCGGTAACCCGCCTCCTGAAAACGCAGGCTCCAGTCAACATCCTCATAATAGGCAAAGTAGGCGGCGTCAAACAAGCCGACGGCCCGCACCGCCGCGGCGCGGGCCAGCAGCGCGCACCCGGAGGCATAATCCACCGGGCGGGTCGCGGCGTCGTTAGCCGGCATCCAGGTTTCGCCGGCCTGACCACAGGCCCAATCAATGCTGGGCGTAAAGCGCAACGCCGGCTGCGCCCACGAGGCAATGGTTGGACAAACCAGGCCGATCCGCTCATCGGCCTCCACGGCCTCCAGCAGGCGGCCGCACATCTCGGGTGGCGCTACGGTGTCGTTGTTCAAGACCAGCAAATACGCCGCGCCGTGGTCCAGGGCATAGCGCAACCCCAGGTTGTTGCCCTCCGCGTAGCCCAAATTGCGCCCCGCCGCCAGATAATGCACGCCCGGCCCGGCCAACGCGCGCGCCGGCTCGCCGGGGTCGTTATCCACCAGCCCCACCTGGCAGACCACCCCCGTTTGCGCCCGCAGCGCCTCCAGGCAGGCGGCCGTATCGGCCAGGTCTTGCCAATGCAGCACGATCACCCAGATCGTTGGAGGCGGTGTCGTCATCCTAAACCATTCCCGGCCTCGATCGCCCGCCGGGTGGCCTCCAGGTAGGCCCGGCCATGGCGCTGGTCCGGCTCCAGGTGGCAGCCTTCGGCCCACTCATTCCAGGCGTTGATAAAAACCAGCGGTGCCTGCGGGCCGGCCGCCGCCCGGCTGACGACCTCGCGCAGCCAGCGCTCATACAGCGCCGGGTGAGAGTCCTTGAGGATAAAAGCGTCTTTGGCCCGGCGCGCTGAATTATCCCAGGCCGGGGTAACGCAGCGATGGTAGGGGTAGGCCGGCAGCGGTTTCGCGAGCATGCGCTCGACGACCGCGCCGTAGTCGAAGATGCTGTTGTCGGCGTAAGCCCGTGAAGCCAGGCGCGCCCGGCGCAGGCGCTGCCACCCGCGCCCCCGTTGCAAGGGTTCGCCCAAGTGAAATACGTCTGGCTGGAACTCAACCGAGGCATCAAAGCCGATGTGCGTTGGGTCGCTGTGCTCGGCGGCAAAGTTACTCTCAACCTGGCATAGATACAAGTCCGGCCAGCCGGCGCGCTGAGCCGCCTGCCGCCAGGCGGTCGCCGTGGCGGCCGGGTCGGGGAGATCATGGGTGCGGTAGATCAGCAGCAGCGGCCTGCCATCTACACGAATATAGCGCGGGTCGGCAAATACCCTCAACAAATAGGCGACATGCGCCTGGTCGTCGGCGGGGCTGTACTGTTGCTGGATGAGATGCACGCCGTACTGCCCATCCCAGTTCCGTGTCCAGCTTTCGTTGGCCCAGCACAGGCAAAACGGAAAGTCCGGCCGGCCGAGCGCCAGCACTTCATCCAGCGGGCGTTCGAGCAGCCGGCGGCCATTGAACCAATAGTGGTAGTAGACGAAGCCGCTCAACTCGTGCGCCCGCGCCAATTCGGCCTGCGCCGCGCGCGCTTCGGGCACGCGTAGGTCGTAGAAGCCCAAATCGGCGGGCAGGTGCGGCTGGGCGTGCCCCCGAAAGCGCGGCCGGGCTTGCGCGACATTGCGCCACTCGGTAAAACCCTTGCCCCACCAGCCATCGTTTTCGGGGATGGGGTGATATTGCGGCAGATAGAATGCCAGCGCACGGACGGGACTGGTGGTCATCTCTTCCAAGCGGCGCGGGCCTGGCCCCGGTCGGGGAGGAGGTACAGGCCCCATTCTCGGATACTCGGCGGCGCGGCGGCGGCGGTGACGATCAGGCGGGCGCGCCTGGTGGTTTGCGGCGGAAAGCTCACGCGGGTGGGCGCCTCGTGGCCGATCAGCGTGCCCCGATAGGCGATTTGCCAGGCAGCGCCGTCCCACACCTCCAGCCGATAGGCGCGGGTGTGGTAGTCAAACTCGCGCAGCACAGCGGTGTTGAATGTCACCGGCTGACCAAAGTCTACCTCCAGCCACGGCGCGTCTGGCGTGCTGGGCGGAGCCTGCCACGCAGTTTGATCATCGCCGTCAAAGGCCGGGGCCGCGTCTGCATTGCCGGAACTGGTATAGGCGCGGCCCAGCGCCAGGTTGGCTTGCGCGGCGGCGCGGGCCGCCTCGCGGTCTGCCCCTGGCGCGGGCACGGCCGTCAGCCACACCAGCCAGTCTTCGCCGGCAGGTGCCGGCTCCAGTTGCCAACGGCCCAACCCCACGCGCGCGTTGCCTTGATACAGCCATGCGCCCGTGCGCGGGTCATACCATCGGATGGCGTAAGTCCGATCCGGCAGGTTCACGATGGTCGCGCCGCTGCCCTGCGCCGTGAAGCCGCTCGGCAGATAGACGACCACGTTGCCGGCGTCGGTGTCCGCCGTCGCCAGCGGGCGGTTTGCGTCAACGTCTTGGGGTGCGTACTCCAGCACCCCAACCCAGCGTGGCCGCAGCGTCTGCCACGGCACGCGCCGGTAGAAACGGCCCAGGTAGGCCACCTGCTGCCCTCCCTTGAAGTCAATCGCCTGGTTCCAGTTCCAATGCGGGCCGCCAAAGTCATTGGCCGTGTCGGCCGTGTCCCACACGGCGTTCCAGATGCCTTGCGCTCCGTAGGTATAACCCAGGCTGCCCGACTGGATGGCGCGATAGGCCGTTGCGCGTACAAGGTCGGCGCTGACGAAGGCACCGAGGCCCTCGTAGTTGGCCTCGGCCTCCAGGAACGGCGTAGCCGGCTCAGCCTGATAGTAGCGCTGATAGTACAACGTTTCGACCGGCGCGGAGTGATGGCCGCCCTGCACCATGCTGAAATCGAGCCAGCTTTCCCCCAGATAGTCTGTCGGGAAATCGTTGGTGTAGTGCGCCGACTGCGGCTGATGATAGCTGTCGGCGGCGTCAATGGCGAGCGCCACCTGGCGCCAGCCGTCCAGTCGGGCCGCCCGCAATTCTGGCTCGTAGCCGCCGACCTCGCCGCCGGTGATCCACACCATCGGGTAAGCGCCGTAGCGCGCGACCACGTAGCGGGCCAGCCCAGCCAGTGCGTCGGCCCGACCGTCAATGTTGGTGTGAAAGCCCAACCCCAGCGCATTCACCAGTCCGCGGTCGGCGATGTAGGCGAGCTTGGGGTCCAGGGCGTTCTGAAAATACTCGGGATCAATCCGCGTGCCGATCTCGCCGGGCGCCCACAGCGCCGGCGCCGGGCCGAAGATCACGCTTTGGTAAATACTGTAACCCTGCGCCACGCGCCGATCCACCAGCGCCTTAAACTGCGACGGCCAGCGCGGGTCATTCGATTCATCCCAGCGCTCCCTGAACTCAAAGAACCAGTGCGTGTCGCCCAGCCACAAAAACGGCGTGCCATCGGCGTGCTGCAAGTAACGCTGATCGGCGCTGACGGTCAGGAAACCGTGCTGATAGATCGGCAGGTAGCCGGCGTACGGCACGCAGACCAGCGGCGTCAGCGGCCGGTGCAGGCCGGCGTTAGCCGGGTCGCTGGCGCTGATGCGATACATCCACCGACCCACGGCGGGGAACGCCACCCGCACTCGCCAGGTGTCGCCGCCGTCCCCGAAGCCAGGGCGGGTGAGCATCTGCTGATCCGGCCCGTAGAACACGGCCGTCACCGCCACCTCGCTGAACGGGTTGGCGTAGCTAACGGTGCTTGTCAGGCTGATCTCAAAAATCCGCCACTGTTCGGCGGTGGCAGTGGCGGCAGGGGCGGAGGCGGCGGCATGGGCGCTGGGCGGCGTCAGCCCGAGGCCGAGCGCCATGCATACGAGCAGCAAGCTGTTCACGCGTTTCATGGCCCGGCCCGCTCACCGCCGGCCGTGAGCAGGCCCGCGGCCCGGGGCGGCTGGTTGGCGCGCTGCATGGCCTCCAGGAACTGAAGCCCGAACTTCAAGTCGGGTTCCAGGTGGTTGCCTTCCGCCCACTCGTTCCAGGCGTTGACGAACACCAGGCGCTCGGCGGGCGGTTGCCCTTGCACGCCCTCGATCACCGTGCGCAGCGTGCGCTCGAAGACGGCCGGATCGCTGTTAATCACGATCACGGCCTCTCGTCCGCGGCGCGGGGTGTTGTCCCACCCCACCATGACCGACGGGATATGGGGATACGGCGCCTGGCGGCTGAGCATGGCGCGCTGCGCGGCGGCGTATTCATACACGCGCAAGCTGGGGTCAAAGACGCCCAACTTCAGATTGCGGCGCAGCTTACTGCGCCGCGGCCCGTCGAGATCATAGCCGGGCAGCGTCGCCAGTTGCGGGTTGAAGGCCAGTGTCAGGTCGAAACCCAGCGTGCGGCCGTCCCAGCCCAGGCAGTGCGCATCGCAAGCTGCCAATAGCGGCTCGGGCAGGCCCAGGCGCAGGCATTCGGCGCGCCAGCGCTCGGTGGTGCGCTGCGGCTCGGGCAGGTCGGTGGGCCGGTAGACCAGGAAGAGCGGGCGGCCGTTCACGCGCAGGTAGCGCGCATCAGCGAAGGCCCGCGCTAGCCAGCGAATGTGCGCCAGATCGTCTTCGGCAGAATACGCCTGGGGCATGATCACGTCGCGGGCGTCGCCCAGCCAGCGGCGCGACCAGGCCTCGTTCGCCCAACACAGGCAGAACGGGAAGTCCGGCTCACCGCTCGCCAGAATATCGTTGACGGGGCGCTCCAACAACCGGCGGCCGTCGAACCAATAGTGGTAGTAGCAGAACGCCTCCAGCCCATAGGCCCGCGCCAGCGCTGCCTGGGCCGCGCGCGTCTCAGGCAGCCGTAAGTCATAGAAGCCGAGATCGGCCGGCAGGTGCGGTTGATAATGCCCACGGAAGAGCGGCCGGGCGCGCGTGACGTTCGTCCACTCGGTGAAGCCCGGCCCCCACCAGGCGTCGTTTTCGGGGATGGGGTGGAACTGCGGCAGATGAAAGGCGACGAGGCGGGCGCGCCCGGCGGCAGGTTCGGCGGAGGGGTCAGTCATACATGGGCGCCCGCGTTTGGCGCTCGGCGCGGAGGAGGCAGTTCAGGCCCAACCCCGCCGCCACGATCAGGGCCGTCAGCGCCACAATCGCAATGGCTGCGCTAACGCTGCCCACGAGTACCCTGAGCCAGAGCAGATCAAAAGCCTGCACCATACTGGCGCGGTGCCATTCAACGGGGAAGTTCCAGCCCGCGAGCAAGTTCGACCCGGCCCACGTAAAGCGCTCGCTGCCCACGGGCCCCTGGTTCAAGCAGCCACAGGTCGAGAACAGATCGAGAAAAGAGAACAGGATACCGTTCAGGCTCACCAACCAGCTAGCCCCGGCCGCGCCCCCTAGCCACCAGCGCTGCCAACGCTGCGCGCCGGCAGCCGCCCAATACACGCCGGCCAGCGTCATCAGCGGCACCAGCGGCACTAAGAAGCGCGGCCCCCAGGCGTAGCCGCCGGGCCAATTGCGCCAGACGCTGTAGAGCAGCAGATAACTGACCAGCAGCAGTACCAACACTAACCCCACGCGCGGGCGGTGCGCGACAAAGCCGGGCAACGCTACCGGCAGCAGCGTCACCACGGGAAAGTACCACAGGATGCCCGCCCCGGGACTGACGAGATGCCCGACCAGGGCTTGCAGCACCGGTTCCAGCGTTGAGTTCCAGGCATTTGGATAACCGAAGGCCGTGGCTGAACCGAACTTCAGCAGGTTTAGGCCGAGCACGACCGCTAGCGCCGCGCCGACAGCCAGGGCAGCGAGGGTTAGCCCGCGCAGGCGCCGCCGGCGCTCGGCCGGCTTGGCTGACAGCAGCGGCCACAAAGCCAGAACCAACAGCGCCGGCACGCTGACCACAATAAAATCAAACCGGGTGAGCACCCCGGCGGCCATGATCAGCCCGGCGCTTAGCGCTACCAGCCCGCTGGGGTTATCTCGCGCCCGGAGCCAGAGCCACAACGCCGCCATGAGACATAAGGTGATCAACGGCTGGGCGAAATCAAGCCGCGCATACACAGCCAGCGGGGAGGCCAAACCGACGATCAACGCGGCCACGACTGCCCAGCCGGAACTCAACCGCAGTTCGCGCGCCGTCAGGTAGGTGACCACCGCAACGCCCGCCACGACCAGCGCGTTCAAGGTGGATGAGTAAAGATACAACTCGTTGAAGAGCAGGCGCTGATCATACGCCATTTGCGGGTCAAACGTCTGGACAAACAGATCGGGCCGCAATTGCCGGAGCGGCACTAAGTAGAGCAGATACGCCAGCGACATGCCGATGCCGTATTTGCTGGCCGCGATGATCTGGCTGCCCCAGCGCAGAGGAGGATCGAACGTCAGGCGGCCGTCGGTAAGGAGCACCCGCGCCGATTGGAAGGTCACAAAACCATCACTGGAGTATTGATGGCCGCTCATCGTCAGCAGCGCATAGCCCAGGACGATCAGGCCGACGCATAGCCCGATGCCGAACTCGCGCCAGGTCCGTTGGGCCGGGAAGGCCGGCCGAGCGATCAGGCGCGCCCTCCCTGCGGCCCGCGGCCCGCGCGCGCGCAGCCGTCCAGCGCCTGCTCCAACGCCTCCACGGAACGTGACCACTGCCAGTGATCGAGCACCCGCTGCCGTCCGGCCACACCCAGCCGGCGGGCCTGGGGCGGGTCGTCGAGCAGCGCCAGCAGCGCTGCGCCCAGCGCCGCGGGGTCATCGCTCTCCAGCAGCCGCCCGTTCACGCCGTCTTGCACCGTCTCGCGTACGCCGCCCTCGGCCACGGCCACCACCGGCGTCTCGCAAGCATTCGCTTCCAGCGGCGCAAAGCCAAACGGTTCTAGCCGCGGCGTGTACAGCATCACCGCGGCGCGGCTGAGCCAGCCCACCACGGCCGCATCATCCACGCCCAGGTAAACCGTGAGACTCACGCCTAACTCCTTGGCGAGTGCTTCGACGCCTTGCTGGTAAACGACATCCGCGAAGTTGGCGACCCACACTAAAGGCGGGCGCTGCGCGGGCGCAATCGCCGCCACCGTCCGCACCGCCAGGTCCACCCGCTTGGTGGGGTGCAGCGCGCCCAGGCTGACGACCAGCCGCTCACGCGGCGCGCCACTCGGCCGAAACCGCTCAGCATCTAGCCCCAAGTAGCACACTTGAGCCGCCACGCCGTAGGCGCGGAGCAGGCTTTCGCGGCTGAACAGCGAATTGACCAGCACGCGGTCAAACGCCCGCACGCTGGCCAACTCCTCCCGCGCCGCCAGCCGCAGCGCCTGCACGCCCAGCGCATCGCGCACGAAGCGCGCCGCGGCCTGCGGCGACCGCCAGTAACGCGGCTCCCAATCATCCGCCACCCACGGCAGACGCGGGGCGGCTTCGTACAACTGGCGGTAAGGCTCCTGCAAATACAGCACCCGCGGCCCGCGCACGTAGCGGCCGATAGCCGGCACGCGCAACTGCTGGCAGGGATGCGCCAGCAGCACATCGAACCGGCCCGCCGTGATCTCCGCCGCCGCCTGGCGCGCATGGGCGTCCATCACGCCCAGCACGTGCCGCGTGTTCTTGTAGTGCAGAAAAATGCGCCTCAGCCCGCTGCGCACGACCTCTGGGCGCCACGCCACCGGCGGGCAGGGCAAGACATGCTCTTGGACCAACTGACTCAGCGGCAGGAAGTCCTGGTTAGCCTGGGCCGGGCACCAGGCCTCCACTGTGTGCCCGCGCGCCAGCAGCCCCTCAACCTGCTGATACAGGGCGCGCTTGCCGCCGCCGCTGGGCAAGTTGTGCCAAATGGCGATGCGCATTACGGCTCGAGCAGCGCCAGCCCGCGCATGGTGGCCAGGTAGGTGCACCGCCGGTACCAGCCCAACGCCATGGCTCGGCGGATAGCCTCGGCGACGGGTGGGTGGTGGTCGAAGTCGTCCACCAGCACCAACCCCCCCGGCATCAGCACGCGGCGTGCCAGATCAAGATCAACCAGTTTACCCGTCAGGCTATGGTCGCCGTCAATGTGAACGAGGTCGTATGGCCCGCAATGCTCCAGGCTCTTCTGCGTGCTGCGCCGCCAGGAGAAGCCTTCCCACAGGGCATAGTCGAAGCCCGGCCGGGCCTCTCGCAAGCGGCGAAAAGTTGCTGCGGCGAAATCCAGCCCGTTGGCCATATATTGGTTGGGGTCCACGCCCACGTAGTACCCCGGGACCGACACGGCCTGGGCAAACGTCGCCCCCAGGTAACCGGTGCGCACGCCGATTTCCAACAAGCGCAGGCTGGCGCGCCCGGCGCTCAACTGCTGAAAGAGGGCAAAGTAAACCGGGTAATTACGCGGATGGAGCAGCCAGTCGTCATACAAGCCCACATCGCTGTCTTGCCAGCACGGCAGTAGCTGGCCGTTGAGTGTGAAGATCGCGCGCGGTTCGGGGCGCGGCGCGGCTTCAATCGCCGCGGCCAAAGGCGTGGTTTCGGGCCGCAGGGTAGGCAACCGCTCCGGCGCGAGCGCCAAGGCGGTTTGCACAGCGTCGTCGGCGGCGCGATCGGTTTCCAGTTCCAGCGCCGCTTGCCGTGCCGCCAGCTCGGCGCGCAGAGCGTTGATTTCATCGGCCCGCGCGCCGACCAGGCCCGCCCGGACCACCTCGCCCCCCAGCGGGCGCAGCACGGCGTTGGCAAGCTGCGTGGCGATTTTGCGTATGCGCATCACGGTGTCAGCTCTCTTGGAACCTCAGGCCGCCGCCGGGCTGAATTCCAACTCCGCCGGATAGATAAAAGGAGTTCCGTGTAAGATGCCGTCGCAGATCAGGTCCAAGCCGGGGTAGCGGCCGGGCTGCCTGGGCGTGTCACCGGGGTCTGGCATTCTCTAACTTGTGGTTGATCCCGGGTGGGTCAACCGAGAGCCGGCCGTTCAACGGACTAGGCCAGAAGCCGGCTGTACGGCCGCGGCCGTCAGTACGTGATCCAAGGTTGTCGAGAGCTTCGCGAGTGGCACATAAATGTCGGGCAAACTCTGGCGGGGATCAGGATTGGCCACCGTGTCGCCCAACAAGTACCAATAGGCGTGACCAAGCGCCTCGCTCAAAGTCCACAAGGCATGGACGATCTTGCTGGGCTCTTGAAACTGCACAATTTGTGCGCCGGGCGGGGCATAGACCATGTTGGTCAGTCCGGTGCCCGTGCCAATGATGATCTGGGCCTCGGCGAACAGACGCGCCTGCTCGGGCAAGCTGAGAGAGTAAGGCGCGCACAGTTCAAACCCACGCCGTGTCAGATAAGACTGCACCTCTTCGTCATTGGTTACTCGGTAATGGGTGTCGAGTGACGGAGGCCGGACAAGATAGATGCGACGGTGGGGGGCCGCCGGCACGCCGCCCCAGCGGGCCACGGCCACTTGGCGAAACCATCCGGCGTATTCGGGAGACGTAATTTGGGTTTTGTGAAGTGGGGTGCTGAACCACAGCCGCTCAACTTCGATTGGCGCTTGTCCGTCGAAGTCAGTCAGGCGGTCGCGATCGATGCCGAGCATACTCAATGACTCAAAGTGAAACGGCTTGAGCGGAGTTGGGACGAGGAAGCGCATCCCAGGCGACAAGTGCGGCATGACCGTCGCCATGCGCATGATAACGTCGTGGTTCCAGTGGTAGTAGTTAGGCCAGCCCAGGGCGCTCAACAGACAGTAATCCCCGGCGAGCCGCCGGTCCGGTGGCGGCGCCAATTGGGTAATGGTGGCCTCCTCGGCCAACATGTTGCGGCGGCCAGCCGGCGTCAGCGCGACCAATTCGCCAACAAATTGCCCGTCAGGTAGCAGCGCTAAGCCGTTCGGCCCTATCACGCGCGCGCCGGGGATAGCGACCAGCGCCCGCTCAGGCGCCTCGAGCTCGAGCAAGCTCGCGAACGAAGGGTCTACGCTGGGCTCGAGCGTGCGCGGCGCGACGCGGCGCACCGCCCGACGGCCAGATACCACTTGGTAGAGAGCGCCCGGGTGCTGGGCGCACCAGGCGCTGATATCATCGCAGACCGGCAAGTCGGTGCGGCGGCGCACGCGGTCATACAGAGCTGGGGGCCAATCGGTAAAGTCGCTCCGGAGGCGATACAGGCCAATGTTCCAATAGAGCCACCGCCAGGCCCAGCCTGGCAAGCTCGCCAGTCCCTCCTGGCGGACCCGGTGGAAGAGTTTCTGCAAACGTTTCGACAGCGTCATATTGACCCGCAAGAGGATGAGACCAGTAATTATGCTTGCGTGCGTTTGCCGGCAAAACGCTGATGTCGGACCAGCGACAGCGGAATATCGCTGTCCAGCGCCGTCAAGAGGTCGCTAACGGCCGGGTCCTGATAGAGCGCGCGTGGTGCGCGCCGCACCCATTGCCAAAAGTCGCTGGGCTGGGCTGTGAACGGCGTCCAAACACGATTGCATAACTGGGTGAGGTAATAGCAGAGCCAGGCACGATTAGTCTGGTCGGCCAGAGGCGGCAACGCGCCCTGCAAGGCCGCCCCGAGCAGATCGAAGTATTCCGCGCGAGAAGTAGCCGACCAGACAAAGCCTAACCCAGCATAGTAGCTGTTGCCGGCGATCAAGACGGTCTTGCCCAACGCAGCCGCCTCAATTCCGATGGTTGATACGAACGGCAGCACGGTTTGAGCCTGCTCGACCAAATCGTAGCTGCTGACAGGCGCGTCAGCCGGGATAAACTGGAGCCGCGGCTCGGCGCCAAACCGTGCGGCGAGCAGTTGGCCGATATCGAATTGGCTGCGTTCCATCGGCCGGCGTTCCGCGGGATGCTGACGGACTGCTACCCGCTGCGAAGTGTGTTCCAGCACATAGCTGACTGTGCTGGTGATCCAATCGGCGGTGCTGTCGAAGTGGGCATGTCGCCCCAGCGCGGCGGTGTCAAAGTCCACATTCAGCGGGAGCATGACCTCGGCCGGGGGCGTGGCTAGCTCGCCGGCCCGCACGGCCTGAAACTTGGCGCGGTCGCGGGCCTGGCGCCGGGCGTAAACCTCCACCTTAGCGGCCTGCCGGAGTGCAGCAAGCTGCTCAGGCGGAAGGGCGCTGAGCGCGGCAAACGCCTGCGGAATATCCGTCTGTTGGGCAGCGACACCGCGATTGCAGGTCTGGATCCAGCCGACGCCGGCATCAAAAGTTGCCACCCGCCACCCGGCTTCGCTCCCCGCCCATAAGTGAACGCCGCTGGTGCTGTACACGCCGCCTGGGACGATCAGACCGCCGTCAAATGCTTCGCGCGCAAACAATGTGCGGAGCCGCCCCAGCGCCAGCCCCAACTGCCGTTCGATGTGAACAGCCCGCTCCAGGTCGGCCGCCACAGGTGGGCCGCCGCGCAACTCCCAGGTCAGGTTCTGGGTGGCCAGGGCGCGCAGGCGCTCAGCATCGCTGGCGCGCGCCGGGGCAGCCTCGAATTGGCTCAACGACACGACAGCAAAGCGCGACGCCAACCGCCCCACCATTGGTTCGATTAAGGCGTGCTGTGTGTCGTACTCGGGAGAAGGCCGGGGGAAGGGAGTGTCGTCCCAGATTATGGTGATCGCGCGGCCGCGCTGAGCCAGGCCTATCGCCACGGCCATTGAAAACCACGGCATTGGCGTTAAAACCCAGGGCAGCACGACGATGCCAACGCGTGAGGCTCCCGACGGGCTGGTGCGCATGTCGCATCGCCGCACAAACTGCTCAAACGCTTGAGCAGTCAGGGGGAATTCAGCCTTGTAGTTCTCGGGCAAGCCGCGCGGCGCGGGGTGGAACTGGTGGAACGCTCGCCGAACGTGGCGGAGGATAGGCGTCATATGCTATTGCCCTGGCTCGGCCGGCGCCAGGGCTTCCCAGCCCAGGTTGTCATCTTCCGCCACCGGCTTGGTCAGAATTCGTCCAATCACGTGATCGAGTTCGTAAGGCGGCAAACCGCCATCGGCCGGAGATTTGATGGCAATGTCGCTGCGTACGAGACGGTGCTGCGCGGGCAGATCACGGGCGGCAACTAACTTCTTGCCCATTTTCTGTAGCGGGCCAATTTCAGTCGGATGAGGTAGCTTGAGACCATCGCCCATGGCCCGGCGCGCGTTGTGTAGATCGCGCACGAGCCGCTGCATGCCGGGGCGTTCCAGCGAGAAAGCTTGGTCGGTACCCTTCCAGGCGCGGTCGAGCGTAAAGTGCTTTTCAATAACGCGCGCCCCGAGGGCATAAGCAATCAATGGCATGGCGATGCCATTGTCGTGCGAAGAGAAGCCAATAACAGCGGCTGGAAATTCGCGCTCGAACGCCGGGATGACGCGCAGGTTAAGGTCTTCCATGGCAGCCGGATAGGCGGCCGTGCACTGCAGTAAGCACAGCTGCGCATTGATCGGCAGGATGGCTTCGTAGGCCCGCCGCACGTCGGCCAAAGTGCCTCCGCCGGTGCTAACAATCATTGGCTTCTGAAAGCCCGCCACATGGCGCAACAGGGGCACATTGTTCAGGTCGCCAGAGGCAATCTTGAAAGCTGGCACGCCGAGCGCCTGAAGAAAATCGGCGCTTTCAAAGTCAAAGGCCGTCGCAAAGAACTCCAAGCCGAGCTGATGGGCCAATTCGGCCAGGGCCTCGTATTCGGCCTGGCCAAACTCCAGATACTCCCGATGCTCGCCATAGGTGGCGCCATAGCTGTTCTCGTTTTCGTACGGCTTGTTGTACATCGCCCGGGTGTACAGGCGGCGGTTGTTGCGCTTTTGCAGCTTGACGGCATCCACGCCACACTCATGCGCGGCCACCAACATTTCCTTGGCGCGCTCCAGGCTGCCCTGATGGTTATGACCGATTTCGGCGATCACAAAACAGGGACTATCAGCGCCAATCCCACGGTTGCCAATCTGAATAGTTGCGGGGGCCATCAAACCGTCTCCTCGTTACTGGCCGGCCAGGCGCGCGGCGACCAGCCGGCATAGCTCGCGGACGGCGCCCTGGCCGCCGGGAGCCCTTAGCACCAGGCGCGCGGCTCGCAGAACCTCGGGGACACTGTCGGCCACGGCCACCGGGCCGCCTACCAGCCTCAGGCAGCCGAGATCGTTAATATCGTTTCCAACATAAATAACAGACAGTGGCTCCAGCTTGTTCTCTTCCAGCCACTTGCCTAACGCCAGCGCCTTGTCGGTCTGTCCGCTCAAGCAAGGAACATTCAGCTTCCGACAGCGTTGTTCGACCACTGGGTTAACCTCGGTTGACAGGACGAGCAGCGGGAGCCCGAGTGCGCGCAGTTCCGCCAAACCAAAACCATCGCTGCGGGAGCAAGCGACCATTTCCGCGCCGGTTTCTGAGACGTAGACCTTGTTGTCCGTGAAGACGCCGTCAAAATCGAAGACGACGGCAGATGGTCGTGACGGCAGCGCCGCCAGGGGGGTATGCTTAAGGCGCTCGCGCAAGCGGGCTTCGGCGATGAGCACGTCAGCCGGCTCGTCAATTTCTAGACAGCGCTCGGGGGGCATCTCATAGAGCGCCGTGCGGCCATAGAACCGGAGCTGTTCCTTCAAAAAACCTGGCACTCGCATAACAACAACAGCGCCTGCTTCCAAGTATTGGGCCTCACGATCTTGCCGCCGGGGGCGCACCAGTTTCATGTGGTTGACACCCGCCGCGTCGTCACAAGGCCCGTGCCAGATAAAATAATGAAACGGCATGACCGCCAACGCCGTGTCGGCGCCGCTCCTAATGAGGGCGTCAACCACGCCATCTATATCCTCGGCCATGGTCAGAGGTGATGTGCATTGCAGGTACACCAGAATGTCGGGAACGTAACCCTCCGCCTGGCGCAGGTGATCGAGAGCGTGGAGGAGCGCCTGCTCGGAAGTAGCCGTGTCGCCGCTGATGTCGGCTGGTCGCCAGACCACCTCGGCCCCGTAGCGCTGGGCCACACCGGCGATCTCGGCGTCGTCGGTGGAGACGACCACGCGTGTGAGTGTCGCAGCCTGGCGGGCCGCGCGCACAATATGCGCCAGCAACGGCTCGCCGGCCATGGGCATGACGTTCTTGCGCGGCACGCCCTTCGAGCCGCCGCGCGCGGGAATAACAGCCAGAACCTGGAAGGGGGTAGGTGAAGTTGTCATAGCAGCATGCGGCTCATTCATACAGTTGAGTGGCGTCCAGCACGGGCCAGGCGCGCTGAGCCTGAAGGGCGGCATTCACCATGTCGCCCATGCTAAAAGTCTCGGCGCGCAGACGTGTGGTCAGGCAGCGAAGTTGCTCGCGCTTGGCCTCACCCGCTTCCAGGTAGGCGCGCGCCGTGGCGACAATGGCCCCTATGTGGGCGTTGAGTTCGGTCACATCGAAGGGTTGGCCGATAGCGCCTTCCAGCACCTCACACAGGCCCTGCATCTTGGGCGAGGTGGTTGTCAGCGGCACAGCGGGACAACCCACAATGGAAGCCATGATCACGTTGTGATACCGGCCAGACACAAGAAAGGCGGCGTTAGACAAGAGTGCCATCAGGTCGTGATAGGACTTGTCTTGCCCGAAGAACAGCGAGTCGGTGGCCTCCGCCAAGTCTTTGAGCCATTGGTCGCCATGGTCTTTACCCGCCAGCACGGCCTGCGGCACCAAGCGCTTGAGCTCAGTAATCAGCCGCACGGCCGCCGATCGCCGACCGCTGCGGTAGAAATCCATGGGGAGCATCGAGGCGCTTAAGCAAAAATAAGGCTGGCCCGCTAGTTTCTGCCGCAGGGCCTGCACAGCCGGCCCGGCGCTCTCTGCCATTTGAGGCACGAAGTTGAAGACTGAATCCGGTACCATGCGCACCGGCACGCCCGGCGCGAAGTGCTCGACATTGCGGCGCGACTTGGGCTCGCGGACGGCGATACCATCAATCACCCGAAAAGTCTTGCGCACCATGCCGGGCAGCATGGCGTCAACCGCCGTCAGCGCCACTGTGCCGTTCAAGAACAGCGCCGGCACATCGGCTTGAGCTTTGGCAAACCAGAGCATGAACAGCCCGAGCTTGGCGCAGTGATTGACGCGATAGGTGCTCCCCTCGGCGTTGAACACGACCGCATCGGCCCGCCCTAGCGCCCGCAAGAACGCCGCGGCTGTGGCGCCCCCCCTCCCAGATAGCCACTGATAGGCGACCGCCTCATATTCATCGGCGACAGATGGTGTGTAGACCAGGTTGGTGGTCAGCCAGGTCAGGCCTGGCCAAAGCCGGTTTTGTTTCACCAGTCGGCCGCCCATCCAACCGGGCAACTGCCGGTAGGCCGCCAGCATGACGCCAGCCGGGATGGTTTCCACGTTCGCCTGGGGAATGCGCGCTTGGATGATCTCGATCAGCGCTTGCGCGCAAGCCTGTGACCCCCAGTTGGGTTGGTCGCGAGTATCGTTTAGGATCAGAATGTTCGGCATAGCGGCAAAGGGTAAGCCGATCGGCTGGCTTCAGGTCTCACGCGCCGGCGCTGTGGGTAAATGCGTATAGTTCACCGTGGCCGAGCGGCCATCGGGTAACTCCCAGGTATATGGCACAAGCACCGAAGCCGATTGGCGGATTTTGATTTCAGCATAGGCGGCAGTCAAGCCAATATCGGCGGCGGCCTGAGTCAGCATAAATCGAGCCACTTCGGTCTTGGGCACCAAAATGCTGTGGCCGTCGCTCGCAACCGCGCCCAGCAAGACAAAATACTGCTGTCGCGGCATCAAGGGCAGGCTATGAAACGTCACGCGCAACTGTCCCGTGCCCGTCAGGTGCGCCGGATGATAGCCGTCCATTGCCATTTGAGCCGTGAAGAGGTGCCCGGTGTGCCCGGCCACGCCCACCCAGAAGTACGGTTCCCTCACAGGCTCATGGGCTTGGTAGTGGATTTCTACCGTCAGCGGCTCACCCGAGCGAAACTGCTCCTGCTCCTCGCCGGCCAGATTGCGGAGGCTGACCCGCGTGATATCCAGGGCGCCGCCCCAACTTCGCACCACCGACTGGACGTGGGCGCTGTCCTTGAACCGGCCCAGATATTGGGCCACCACCGTTTCCGATTCGTCGTCGGCTGCCACACTACCGCAATCGAGCCAGATGGTGCGCGGGCACAGTGTGAGGATAGCGCCCATGTTGTGGCTGACCAGCAGGATGGCGCGCCCATCGCGCGCGACCTCACTCATTTTGTCGCGACTCTTGTTGCGAAAGGCCTCATCGCCCACAGCCAGGACTTCGTCTAGGATCAATAGCTCAGAATCTAGGTGGGCGGCCACCGAAAATGCCAGCCGAACAAACATGCCGCTGCTATAGCGCTTCACCGGCGTATCAATGAAGCGCTCGATCTCCGAAAATGCCACGATCTCGTCGAATTTGCGTTCGATCTCGCGCCGGCTCATACCCAGGATAGTGCCGCTGAGATAAACATTCTCACGGCCGGTTAACTCGGGATGAAACCCTGTGCCGACTTCCAGCAGCGACCCCACGCGCCCACGGACGATCGCGCGTCCCTCGCTCGGTTCGGTAATGCGCGAGAGCATCTTTAGCAACGTGCTCTTGCCGCTCCCGTTCCGGCCAATGATGCCCACTGCTTCGCCCGCCTGGATGTTGGCGCTAAGGTGGCGCACGGCCCACAGCGTGTCGGCTGTCGTGGCCGGCCGGACCATCTTGCGCCAATAGGCAAAGGGGGCTAGCGTCATCTGGCTTAAGGTCTCGCGCAGCGTCCGCGGCTGCTCGTCGGCCTGGCCGAGGCGATAGCGCTTGCCCAAATTCTCGATCTGAAGGATGGGTTTTGACATGGAGCTTGCGAAATTGGCGTCGCGCTAAGCCACGTCAACAATGGAGCGTTCTGTACGCCGAAAGTAAAGCACACCGCCTACAAACACCACGACCATCATACTGGCGGCGACCGCCAGCACGCCCCAGTTGGGCGCCTGCGCTCCCAGCAGCGCCCACCGAAAACCCTGCACCACACCCGTGAGCGGGTTGAGTTGGTACAACGTGCGCCATTGCTCGGGGATTACCTCCATCGAGTACACCACCGGCGTCGCGTACATCCACGCCCGCACCAGATAACCCGCTACCTGCCCAAAGTCGCGGAAGCGGGCGACGATCCCCGAGAACCACAAGCCGACCGCCAACCCGCTTATCCCCGCGATCAACAGCAGCACCGGCAGCACCACCACACCGCCCCAATTGGGTCGGATGCCATACCCGACCAGCATAGCCACCAAGATCAGGAACGAAATGCCCAGATCGGCCAGCCCCGACAGCATCCGCGCCATCGGCAGCAGCAAGCGCGGGAAGTAGACCTTGGCCATGATCCCGCGGTTCTCCACGAAGCAGTTCGCCGCGCTGGCGACCGCGTCGGAAAAAAAGCCCCACGGCAGCAGCGCGGCGTAGGCGAACACCGCGTACGGCTGATTCTCGGAAGGCAAGTGGGCGATCACGCCGAACACCACCGTGTACAGCACCATGCTCATCAATGGCTGGATGACGATCCACAGCGGGCCGAGCGCCATCTGCTGGTAGCGCCCCTTGATGTCGCGCCAGGCCAGAAAATAGAGCAGATCGCGATAGTCCCACAACTCGCGCAAGTTGAGGGCCGCCCAGCCGTGCGCCGGTTCGAGGACCACCTCGCGCACCGCCGCCCCAGCCGGCGCCGAACTGACCGCCGAAGCGCTCATCGCCGATCCAAGCCCCGCCGCCGCCCGGCCAGCACCAGCAGCACCAACACCACCACCGGCGCGGCCCCCGCCGCAATCGAGAACAGGCCCGGCCCCGTGACCATCTCGGTGGTGGGCGCCGGCCCAAAATCGGGCAGGGGGGTCGTGGTGGCCGTCGGCGCCGGCGTGGCCGTGGGCGGCACCGGCGTGGCGGTCGGGATGATGGGAATTTCCAGCGGCGCGTAGCCCGGCACATCCAGCGTCAGGCTGGTATGCCACATCTGTCGCCGCTCGGTCCAGAACAACACGTGCAGCACGTTGCCCATGCTGATCGCCATGGTCGGCGCTTCGAGCACCTGCCCCTGGCCCAGTTCCGCCGAAATACACTCCGGCTCCGACCACTCACCGCCCGGCGCACGACTCAGGTACCACAAGCAGCCCAGGTTAGAATAGATGACGTGCAGCCCGCCGACCGAGTCCACCGCCAGGTTGGGCGGGCCTTCCGACCCGCCCCCCGTGCCGCCCGGCAGCAGCGTTTCCACCTCGCCCCAGGTTAAGCCGCCGTCCTGCGACTCCTGGAAATACTTGCCGGCCACGCCCGCGATGCCGGTCCAGGTCAGGTACACCGCGCCATCCGCGCCGGTGACGACATTCGGCTGGTTGTAACCGCCCGTCGCCAGCCGCTGCCGGTTCCAGGTCGCGCCGTTGTCGGCCGAGCGCGCATAGTACAGACCCATGGGCGGCCAGCCATTCGGCAGTTGGAACTCACTCCACACCACATGGAGCGTGCCGTCCTCGCTGAAGGCCACCTTGACCCAATCGGGCGCGGCGTTGGCATTCGCCGTGTCGCCGACCAGCCTGGGCGCTTCCCATTGGCCGGTGCTTGGGTCTTGGCGCTGAACATCAATCTCGCCCGTCGTCGTGCCATAGGCCATCCACAGCGCGCCATCCGGCGCCGTGCCCAGGTCGGCGTTCGGGTAAGCCTGCTGCAGGCTCACCGGGCCGTACCATTCCTTGGCGGTGCGTTTGGGTGACGGCCCGCTCCAAACAAAGTCGCCCCCGTTGACCAGCAACCCCAGGCCGTTCGCGCCCGCCGCGCCGGTCAGTCCATTGCCGTTGCCGCGCGCGATGAAGATATCCAGCGGCTGCCAGTTCGGGCTGTCGAGGCGGCTGTAGTACACCAGCAGCGGCGTGCCCGCCGTCCCAAACTCGCCCTCGGCAAACACCCAGAAGGCGTGCACCTGGCCGTAGGCGTCGGCCACCAGCACCGGAAAGTCAACCCGGCCGCTGCCTTCGTACAGCAGCTCCAGCGGGGCCCAGCCGCCCTCCTGCGCCCGCAGCGGGCGCGCCCCGGCCCAAACCATCAGCCCCAGCAGGCCGCCCCCCGCCGCCAGCCTCCAGAGTGTGCGCAGCAACTTATTCAAAGCCGTCACCTATCCTTCATCATCCGGCGGCGCTGCCTAGCCCCGTCGGCTGCGCAAGCCGATCAGGGCCACCGCCACCACCGCCACCATGCCCAACAACACGCCCGCCACGCGGATGCCGTTCCCGCCTTCCAGCGGCGGCACGGGCGTCACATTCAGGTCGGCTGTCGGCGCCGGCGTTTGCGTTCGCTCGGGCGTGGCCGTCACTCGCGCCGTCGCTTCCGGCGGCGGCGTGAAGGTCGGCGCGGCCTGGTACGCCACCGGCGCGACCGGGCGCTCCACATAACCGGCCAGGTACTGCCGCCGGCCCCCGCCCGCCACGGTGTACACGCGATACACCACGCCCAGCAGGCCCTGCGGCCGGACAATAGCGCGCGCCCCGCTCAACTGGTCCATGCGATAGCCCAGCGGAATAGTCTCCCGCCCGCCCCAGGCGCTGCCGTCCCAGCGCAGATAAAACAACACGGTCGAGTTCGAAGCGGTGCCCTCGACGCCCACCAGGTGCAGCCCGCCCTGACCGTCGCTGACCACCCCGATCTGTGGGCCGATCTCACGCACCCCCGGCACCACAATCGGCTCAGACCAGGTGTCTGACCCGGCCGGCAGGCGCGTGTGCCATAACTCCGGTGTCGTGGCCGGGTTGGTTACCCACAGCAGATGCACCGCGCCGTCGCTGCTGGCCGCCAGGCTCGGATAGCCGGCGTTGCCCTCCGCCATCACCCGCGCCGCGCTCCACGTCTGGCCGTCGTCATCCGAATAAGCATAGTAAACACCCAGCACCGTCTCACCCGGCGGCAGCACACCCTGCACCCAGGCCGCGTGCAGCCGGCCGGCGCTGTCCACCGCCAGGCTGGTTTGCTTCACCTGAGGCCATTCCGCCGCCTCCGCATCGAAGATCTGCACCGGCGCGGTCCAACTGTCCCCCTGATCAGATGAACTGATGAAGTATACCCCGCGCCCCTCGTTCAGCGGCACGGCATACACGCCCAGCAACTCGCCGGCCTGGCCGAGGGCCAACGCCGGCCAGGCGCCCGAACCTTGGCCTTGCGTCAGCGTCCGCACCGCTTCCCAGCCGCCCGACCCCGCGGCGTCGCGCGCGAAGGCGCGGCTGTAGTAAAGCTGGCCCAGCGCTCCGCCGCTCCACAGCGCGTGCATATGGCCGCCTGGTTCGATCAGCACCGCCGGGTCTTGCGCCGTGCCCCCCTCCGGAGATTGCAGCACGCCGCCCACGCCCGACCACACCCCTGACCCCGCCTCCCCTTCCAGGCGGGCATAGGCCAGCGTCTCCGGCCCGCCGCCGCCCACCGCGCCCTGGGCCCAGAGCATGTGCAGCCGCCCCTCTGCGTCCACCGCCACGCCGGGCAGGCCCGCGTCGGCCTCGGAGGCCGATATGATCAACGGCGGGCTCCACTCGGTGCTGACGGCCGGGAGCAGGTCGGGCAGGGTCACCCGGCTGGTCGTGGCCCAGATATCCTGCGCGCCATCACAACCCACCACGCTCACATGGTCATTGACCAGCACGGCCGCCACGCAAGCCAGCGCGGTCGAGTGATTGGTGGCCGGGTCAACAAAACTGATGCGCGGCGTCACCGGGGCCGACCAGCGTGTGCCATCCCACAGCACCAGCGCCAGGGGCGTGTTGCCCGCCAGCCGGGCGAAAAGCGCCAGGCGGCCATCGGCCAGCGTGTATTCCTGCGGCCGCACCAGGCAGCCCTCGACATCCTCCAGCACCCGCACTGGGGCGCTCCAGGTCTCGTGCGCCGCGTCAGATACTTGCTGGAACAGGCCGCAGCCTTCCGGCGGCGACCACAGGCGCAGCCAGGTGCCGTCGGCCTGCACCATCAGGAAGGCATGCCGCACCTGATCGGCCTGCTCGCCGCTGACCGCCACCGGTTCGCCGAAGCTAAAGCCGTTGTCGTTCGAGGTAGCCGTGAAGCTTTGCAGCAACTGCGGGTCGTCCCAGGTCACCAGCACCTGATTATTCCCCGGCACACTCAGGTCAATAAAGCTGTTGCCGCTCGTCAGCGCGCGGAAGTACAGCGATGCTTGGATCACCCGCGTGTTCTGCCAATCGGCCCCGCGCGTCGTGGATTGGCGATAGTAAACGCCCGCGGGCAGTTGGTCGCTCTCGATATTACGCACGTAAGCCAGGTGCAGCCCGCCGGCCGCATCCACGGCCACGTCCCATTGCAAGGGCGAAGTCGCCAGTTGGATGGACTGCGTCCACAGGCCGCTGTCGGTCCGCGCCTGCGAATACATCACGTTGCCGCGCGCGTCGCGATAGAAGGCGTGCACAAAGCCGTTGACGTCGGCCAGCAGGGTTAGCTCATCATAAGGAGCGGGCTGGTCGGTGGTAGTCTGCGGGCGGCCGCCGAAGATCTGCGGCACCGGCACCGGGCTGCTCCAGCCGGTTTCGGCTGAATACTTGGCATAGAACGTCCCCGCGAAGTTGTCCCACCAGAGCACGTGCAGGTTGCCGGCCGGGTCCGCCACAATCGCCGGCCGCGAAGCCGCGCCCGAGCGCGAGATGTTGGCCGGCGGCGCCCACGTGTCTCCGGCCACGATGCCCAGCGAACTATCTGCCGTGGCCGATGCCCCGGCCTCCGCCGTCGGGGTCGTGTCCTGCGCCCAGGCCGCGCCGCTGGAACCCATTAGCAGCCACAGCCCCAGCGCCAGGCTTAGCCCGGCCGTCATCCACAGCTGCATCCGCTTCTTTGCCATAGACAAGCTCAAACCGCCTTCCACGTCGTTGCTCGGTCAACCGCCGGCTGAGAGTTGAGTCAGCATGGCGGCTGCATGTTCGGCTAAATCCGGTCGCCCCTGGGTACCCCACCACCAGGCGTACACTTCCATTTCCGGTGCGGCCTCCGGAATGGCAGCCAACACCTCAGCGGCCTCCGGGTATCGGCCCAGCCAGACCAGGCTGTAGCCCAACAGCTTCTGCGCCCCGCGGTGGTTGGGGTCGGCCGCGTGCGCCGCGCTCAGGTGCTCCACCGCGGCGGCAAAATCGCGCCGCAGCATGGCGGCCAGGCCGAGGTAGAAATGCGCCGTCCGGTTGTTCGGGTCGAGCGCCAGGGCCTGCGCGAACTCAGGCTCGGCCTCCATCAGCGCCGGGGCTTCCCGGCCCGTGCGCCACTCACCAGTCGGGAAGTTATCCAGCAGCACGCGGTCACTGGTCAGGGCGCCCAGGTTGGCGTGCCAGGCTGCCCGGTTGAGCCAGATAACCAGCAGCCCCACCCCCACCCCGGCCGCCAGCGCCGGCCACCGCCACCGCCGCGCGGCCGACGGGCTTGGCGCGGCGGGCCGCGCAGCCGGGCCGACCCATCCGCCGAGCGCCAACCCCGCCGGAAACAGCCAAAACGGCGCGGCTCGGCTGGCAACCAGGGTCGCGTCGCCCAGGCTTTGCGCCATCACCACCGCCAGGCCCAGCAGTCCCGCCAGCGCCAGCGCCGGGTCGGGCGTTTCGCCGCGCCACAGCCGGCGTAGTCCGGCCACGGCCGCAACCGCCGGCAGCCCCACAAACCCGGCCAGGCCCAGCCACCCCTGCTCGACCAGGACGTTCAAGTAGGCGTTGTGCGCGTGCGTCAGATAAATGACCGGCACATCAAGCACATAGCTCGAATAGCGCGCCGGAAACGACGCCGGCCCGCCGCCCGTCAAGCCCACATCCTGAGCCAACCGCCAGGCCTGCCCAAACACCACCTGCCGGCTCACGGCCGACTGCGGGCCGGGCAGCGAGCCTAGCAGGTTCACCGTCAGATCGGGCCTCGCCATCAGCGCCAGCGCCATCGCCGCCACGCCCAGCGCGAGCGGTGCGCCAAAGACCCAGCCAAACGGCCAGGCGCGCCCTCGCGCTAGGCGGGCCGCCAGCCGGCCCCAGATGCCCAGCGCCCCAGCCAGGGCGACCGCCAGCAACGCCGTGCGCGACTCGGTGAACACCAGTCCCGTCGCTATCACGGCCGCCAGAAAAACGCCCACCGCCTGTTGGGCGCGGCCCCTTGCCCCGGCCCTGCCACTGGCGAGGCCCGGCATCAGCGCCACGGGCAGCGCCAGCGCCAGCAGGCTGGCAACAACGTTCGGGTGTGGCTTGTAGGCGCCCAGATCGGGCACGAACCCGGCCAAAGTTTGCCCGGCCCGATTGATCAGCGCCAGTTTGACCGGCGCCGTGGCCCAGGGGTTTTGGGTGACAAAGTATACCGCCAACAGCGCGCCCGCCAGGGCCGCCCCTAGCGCTGCCCACCGGCGCACCCCGGGCCGGCTGCCCGCCAGGGCCACACACAGCGCAGCAGCGCCCGTAAACCAGTGCACCCGCACCAGGGCAGCCGGTCCGTCGGGCGCCGCCCACAGCCCCACCAGGGTCGCGGCCAAGAAAGCCAGCAGTGGCAGATCCAGCGGCGTGGAGACTACAAACTGCCCCACCCGCGCCCGGCGCGCCAGCCACGCGACCGCCAGGAAGCCGCCGCCCGCCGCCATGACCAGCGAATATTGGCTGGAGCTGAGCCAACAGCCCAAAGCCGCCAGCAGGGCCAGCCACTCGGCCCACTCCAGCCAAACGCGTGGCGGCCGGGCGGCCGGGGCTGGCAGTAGGCTGGTCATCTCACAGTGTTCTGGGCGGTCAAGGCCCCGGCGGCTGAAGTATCCAGCCGCCGGGAACAGGGGCGTAGCAGGCCAAGCGGAGCCGGCGGGTGCGGCGCAGCTAACCGCGCACCCACCCTAACGTCTGCAAACCAATATCCACGGCGCTCTTGAAACCGGCCCAGGTGTTCATGGACTTCAGCATCGTCCACACCGGCCCCGGCCGGAACGCCCACTCGCGGAAGGCGCGTTTTTGCCAGTACAGCAGGTCTTCGGCCTTCAGGTTCGCGTAGTCCAAGACCGTGCCCTGGTCCATGTCCACTTCTTCCCAGTTGGTGCCCGAGCGGAACCAATTGTTCTCCACCACTTCAAAGAAGAAGGGCGTGCCGGGGTAGGGGGCCGCCACGTGGAACAGGGCGATGTCCAGCGGCAGCTTCTTGGAGATCGCCATCGTCTCCTGAATCGACTCGACCGTCTCCCCCGGCAGGCCGATGATGAAGTAGCCCCAATTCTTGATCCCGGCGCGCTTGGCCCAGTGGAGCGCCGTGTGCGCCTGCTCCATCTTGTAGCCCTTGTGCGCGCGCTTCAGCACCAATTCATTGCCGCTCTCGATACCCCACGAGATCAGGGTGCAGCCCGCCTTGCCCATCAGCCGCAGCATTTCCTCGTCCACGTAGTCTACGCGGCTGTTGGCGGTGAAGGTGATCTTGAGGTTCTCCTTGATGATGAGCTTGCACAAGTCAATGACCTGATCGCGGCTGACCGTGAACAGATCGGCATACATGTGAATGTGATGCACGCCCAAATCGTGGAGCAGCCACATCTCCTGCACCAGCTTCTCAGGCGAGCGCAGCCGCACCGAGTTTTGGTAGCTCACGTGCTTAATGCAGTACTTACAACCCGCCGGGCAGCCGCGGCTGGTGACGATGAAGGTATACGGCCCCTTAATCATCGGCATCCGGTACTTATCCAGCGGCAGCAGGTGGTGGTGCGGGATGGGCAAGTCATCCAGGCTGGCGAAGAACGGCCGGTCCCAGTTGAGCATGATCTCGCCGTCGTGCCGCCAGCCGAGGCCTTTAATACTGACCAGTTGCCGTTCGTTGGGCCACGGGCGCAGATCGTCAGTCGGGAGCGCGGGCAGCAGCGGCAGGCCGTTCTCGCTCCAGCTCAGCCTGTGGCCGCCGCCCCCCGTGCCATTGCTCCCGGCGGGCACGCTCCAGGCCGGACGCCAATCGGCCTCCGCGCTCGTCCACATCCGCCACATGGTTTCGTGGCCGCGCGCCGGCTGGCCGGTGGCCTTGCTCAGCAGCCGGCCGTCGTCCGCCACCTGCCACTGCCCGCGCGCGACGGCGAACGTGTCAATGAGCTCGCGCAGAGTCAATTCCGGTTCGCCGCGCAGCACAAAATCGAGCGCCGGAAACTGGCGCAGCGTCTCGCGCGCCAGCGGCGTGACGTGTGTGCCGAAAGCCAGCGTCACGGCGTCCAGGCTCTTCGCCAGGAAGACGCCGTACATGTCGTTGGTCAGCGTTGGGGCGGTCACCTGGGTCAGGTAATACTGCGGGCGCCGGTCGCGTAGCACCTCGGCGAAGGCTTCCCAGGTCATGCGCAAGGCGATCGCGTCCACAATCTCCACGCTGTAGTCGGGGGCCAGCAGCGCGGCCATTTGCGCCAGGCTGACCTGCGGCCAGATCATATTCTCGCGGCTGCGGCGCCCAACCCGGTGCTGAGTCCTGATCCAGATGCCCCCGTCGGGCGAGGGCGGGTTCACCAGCAGCACGTCTACCTTGCTGGTTTGGCGGCGAGCAATCGCCCCCGAGCGCACGATCGCGTCGGCATCCGGAAAGCGCGGCGGCGGCAGCTTAACAATGCGCCGTGTGCCCAGGTTACTGCGGATTTCCTCTACGGCCGGAGCCTCACCCTTAGCCATTACTGCCTACCATTCTTCCCCTGCGAAGCCAGAGGTTGGCCGCCCGCCAGGTCGTGCTGCGCCTGGATTTCACGTTCCGACAGCTCCTCCAGCGCGCGCATCAGCACCCACGAAATACCCAACTGCAGCCCGACCAACATCAGCAACGAACTGCCCACCAGATACAAACTCAGCCGCTCCACCGGCCAGCCTTGCAGGCCCACTGCCAGCGCCCCGCCGGCCAGTATCACGCCGAGCATCCCAATCGTCAATCCCAGCCAGCCAAAGTGCCGGTCCAGCGGCGGATCGAAGATCGGCTTTCCAAACAAGCCCATGCGCACCGGCTGCCCGCGCAGCAGCGCCACCAGATAATTAAAAGTGGCCCCCAGCCCAAACAGGCTGACGCCGCCCACCCCCAGCACCAGCGCGGCGAAGATGGCCGCTACCCCCCATGCGCCCACCGTGGTAACGCCCTGCAAGCGCATGGCCACCAGCCCCACCCCCACCAACCCGGCCAGAGCCACGCCGGCCAGTCCGGCGGTGCCCAAAATGCGCACCGGATTGTACCCTAAGGCGGTCCACAGAATAGACTGAGTGTAGCGCAGCCCATCGCGGACGACGCTCAGCTTCGAGCGGCCCACGCGCTCGCGATAGGGGATGGGCACCTCCACCAGCGCCAGGCCCTCGTGAATGGCCCGCATACTCATGATCGGCGTGAAGTTCAAGCCGTTGGGAAGCGGGTAGAGCTTGGGCAAGACCGCGCGCCGAATGACCCGCATGCCGCTGGCCGAGTCGCGCACGCGCTGGTCGCCCAGCAGTGTGATCAGGCCGGCGAAGATCACGTTGCCCACGCGCCGCATCGGCGGCATCTCGCTCTTCTCCCCCGACATGCGCGAGCCGATCACCACGTCGCCGCCGCGCAGCGCCGCCGCGCACAGTTGCGGAAAGAATTCGGGCGGGTAAGTCCCGTCGGCGTCCAGGAAGGCAATCAAGTCACCCTGCGCCTGCGCCAGCCCCGTCTTGAGCGCCGCGCCGTAGCCGCGGTTGACGCCGTGGCGCACCAGCCGCACCCGGCCCGCGCCCGGCTGCACCGCCGCCGCCACGCGCTCGACCACGGCCGCCGTCTGGTCGTGCGAGCCATCGTCCACCACCACGACTTCCAGCCCCGGCACGCCCGCGGCGCGCAGCGCCGGGTATTGGGCCAGCACGCGCTCGACGATGCCGGCAATGCCCGTCTCCTCGTTAAGCGCCGGGATAATGACCGAAAGGTGGCTGTCGCCTGCCGGTGGCTCAGCCGCCGGCTCGTCTACCATCATCTATTCGACCTCTTGCGTAAGCCTTTCCAATGACAGCTCGGGTTGGCGCACTGGAACCGGCGCACCCTCAACCCGAAGCCAAAAACGTGATCGGGCAAAGTCCGGTGAATGCGGTGCCACTGCTCTTGCCCGCAGCGTGGGCATTTGTCGTGCGGCAGCGCCCGGCGCTGCAACTGGCGTCGGCCATACCACCACACCCCCCCGACCACCACCAGCGCCAACGCTCCGCCCAGCCACCCCGCCCATCCCGTTGACATCCGCCTGCCTCGCTTGCTTACCCCGGCCCCCGGCGATGAGGCTAAAAGTATATCGCACGCCGCGCCCCGGCGGTTGCCTCGGGCGTAATCTCGCGCAGCGTGCGCGCCGGAACCCCGCCCACCACCGTGTGCGGCGCAACGTCGCGCGTGACAACCGCCCCCGCCGCCACCACCGCCCCCCGGCCGACCCGCACGCCGTCGGTTACCACCGCCGCCGACCCCAGCCAAACGTCGTCCTCGATCACGATGCCCTCGGCCGTGATACCCTGGGCCACGAACGGCCGCGCCGGGTCGTCAAACACATGGTTGACCGCGATGATCTGCGTCATCGGTGAAGTGTACACGCGGTCACCGATGGTTACTCCGCCCTGGCCGCGAATAACGCTGTATTCGCCGATCAGGCTGTCACAGCCAATCCGGATGCCGGCCCGCGGCAAGTCGCGGAAATTGTAAACGTGTAGCACCGCCCCATGCATGACCAGCGTCCGCGGCCCAATCTCCACGCCGCCCGGACAGGCGTGAATGTACACGCCCTCATCCAAATAGCTGCCCTGGCCCAGCCGGATCAGGCTGGCATAGCGCAGCCGCACGCGCGCTTCGATGGCCGCGCTGCCGTCCATGCGCAGCATCAGGCGGTAGAGCAGCGTGCGCAAGGCGATCCCCGCCAGGGTGGGCACCCACCCGGCCACGGCTTGCAGCGCCTGTTCCCACACATAGCGGGCGGGCGAGGCCGCCTGGCGTCGCACATACAGCGCTGCCTGGCGGCCCACATCGCCCACGGCGTGGCGCGGAGGTTGGCTCGAAGTAGTCATCGGCGGCACGCTCCGCCCTTCCGACATGCCCCGCGCGCTGGCAAGGGCATTGGGCGCAGCCTTCCCGGCCGGGAAGAGGTGCTATCGGTTTGGCATTCGCGCTGCCCCCCAAACTTGGGAATGCCCCACACCGCGGCCGCCGCTGGCAGCGGGCCGCGCCACGTCTCGGACTGGATCACAGCGGCAACTGGGTGTGCGCCCGGGCGGACGAGACGTGACCATGCCCGAGCAGTGGCGGTTGACCGCTGGTGGCGGCCTGGCCAAAGAGGAAGATCTGTGCGAATCGTTGGGTATTATTTCGCTTGATCAGATTGGCCCCCGGCCCAAGCCCCCGGTTGCCGCGGCGAATTGTCACTGATATCGTAGGCACTGTCAACCCCTCCATTTGCCCGCAAGCCGCTCCGCCCGCCGGCTCAGGCTTTTTGAGTAAAACTGTTATAGTGGGTCAGAGTAATCCGGTTGATTGCGGCGAAGCACGGTTTGGGGCTATAATGCCGCAGCATTCCGATGGTTGAAGATAAACTTCAGCTTATTAATTGAGTAGTGGAAGAGCTGCGTCGTCACGGTCGTGTGAACTGCGCGCAGGGTACCTGCTGGCCGAAGTCTGGCTGTTGCCGGGCGAGCTAAGGAGTCGCTTGTAATGATCAGTCGAAAGACCCGCGCTCCGGGTGCCGCGGCAGTCCCACCCCTCTGCTATCCCCTCGCCACCGCCCAAGCAGTCATCTACAGCGGCGCTGACCGCCTCAGCCTCAGTTTCAGTTACCCGCTGGCCCCCCGTGGCGCTGCCGGCTGGGTAGTGGTACCGCGCCTCGGCCCGGCCGCGCCCGCCCAGGCCGCCCTCTTGCGCCGTCTACACAACCTCGGCCTGGCCACCCTGGCAGTCGATGTGGCCGGCCGCGATGCCGGCTTCGCGGTTGCGGCTTGGTCGGCGCGGCTGCTGGCCGCCCTGCGCTGGCTGCAGCGCCAGCCGATGGCCCGTGATCTTCGGCTTGGTTTGCTAGCGGCCGGCCCGGCCGCCGCCGCTGCCCTGAACGCGGCCGCGGAGCTTGGCCCAGGCGTGGCCGCTGTCGTGGCCCTCGGTGGCCGGCCCGACCTGGCGGCCAAACAACTGCCGGCCGTCCAGGCCGCCACCCTCTTGGTCGCCGGGCGCGGCGACCCCGTCGTGCTCGCCGCCAACCGCGCCGCCGCCGCGCGCTTGAACGACCGCAGCCAATTGGTGCTCGCCCCCAGTTGGCGCTACCTGCGTCGCCGGCTGACCACTCCTGGCGCGCTTGATGACCTGCTGGCGGTGGAGTGGCTGGGCCGGCATGTCGCCGGGTTGGCCCCCGCCGAACTGCCGCGCGAGCCCCTTACGGCCCGCCTCCCGGCCCTGCGGCGCCACGGGCAGGCCGCCGCCGCCGCCACTGTCTTGGCGCTCCTGGCCACCGCTTTGCGTCCAGCCCGCCCTGCCGCGGCGGTGTCCACCCTCGATCGCGACACCGTCACGGGCACGCTGACCTATACCGGCTCCAATGCCGGCAGCACCTTAACGGTGCTCAAGTCCGCCCCCGCCGGAGGCTTGTATCAGATCACTGATCCGAGCGAAGGCGTCATTGGCCTGGATGCCGATGCCATCAACGCCGGTTGCATCTATCTTGGCGGCATTCTCTGGAATGTCGCCTGCCCTGAAGCGGCGGTTGGCAGCCTCGTCATCAATACCAACGACGGCAACGATCTGGTCGCCCTGGTTCTGCGTGACGGCTTTGCGCCCACCACGGTTAACGGCGGCAACAACTCCGACCTGCTGCTGATTGACGATACCCTGACCACCGGCTACAACGACGGCTATTCGATTTCGGCCACCACTTTCAATCGCACCGGCGTCAGCAGCATTACCTACAGCGGCCTGGAAGGCTTCCGCGTCAACGCCGAGACGACCCACAACAACATTTCCGTCGTCGGCCTCCCCACCGCCAGCACCTTAGATGGCGGCGACGGCAACGACGGCTTGTCGCTTGGCAGCGGCCTCCTGGATAACTTCAACGGTGACCTGACGGTCTACGGCGGCGCCGGAACAGACACCCTGAGCGTAAACGATTCGTCCAGCGCCACGCCGCTGTTCTTTGACGGCGCCGCGATCAAGCGTGGCAGCCTGGACATCACGCTCGGTGAGTCCGGCGGCGCGGTGATTAACGCCGTCTCCATTCAATCCGGTTCGGCCGACGACACCCTGAATGCCTCCGGGTTTGCCCATGGGCCCGTGACGCTGGTGGCGGGCAACGGCGCCGACACCCTGTTCGGCACCACCTCCAGCGACAACCTGAACGGCGGCGGCGGTTTGAGTGACCGGCTCGTGGCGGCCGGCGACAACTACTGGGACCTCGACAATACCGTCATCTATGGCGCCGGGCATGGCACCGACACGCTGGCCGGCATTGAAGAAGCCAGCATCACCGCCGGCAACAGCGACAACACCGTCTGGGCCGACCAATTCACCATTGGCCCAGTGACCATTCTAGGTCTGGGCGGCAACGACTGGCTTTCGGGCGGCAGTTTCAGCGACAACGTTCAGGGCGGCGACGGTAACGACACCCTCCTGGGTTTCGGCGGCAACGACACCCTCAACGGCGGCAATCACACCGTCGGCGACGTGCTCCTGGAGATGAACAGCACCGGCTCGTTGACGCTGACCAACTCCTCGCTGGTCTCCAGCCTGGGCAGCGATTTCCTCTCCGGCATCGAGCAAGCCTCGCTGGCCGCGGGCGGCGGCAACGACGTGATGGATGCCGCCTCCTTCACGGCCGGCCCCGTTTCGCTTGACGGCCAGGGCGGCAATGACACCATTTGGTCCGGCAGTAGCACCAGCAACGACAGTATTATCGGCAACACCGGCGACGACTGGGTAGCCGCCGCCGGCGACCTTAACTGGACCCTGGGCGACGTCAACCCCGGCCTGGGCACGGCCACCTTGGCGGGCGTCAACCGCGGCACCGATAACCTGAACGGTATTGACCATGCCAGTCTGACCGGCGGGTCGGGCAACAACACCATAGACGCCTCCACCTTTGGGTTGGGTGGCGTCGTGCTCTCCGGCTTGAGCGGCACCGATACCATTCGCGGCGGGCTGGGCAACGACACGCTCAGCGGCGGCGGCCAAAACGACGACATTGACGGCCGGCCCGGCACCGACCTGTTGCTGGAAGTTGGCAACGGAAACTTCACCCTCTCCGATACCGCCCTCACCGGCGTGATGGGCAGCGACACCCTCGACAATATTGAGGAAGCCAGCCTGACCGGCGGCCTGAGCAACAACGTCTTTGACCTCAGCGGCTTTCGCGGGGCCGCCACGCTCGCTGGGCAGGCCGGCGCCGATCAACTCGTCATCTCGCGGGCCGGTGAAGGCCCGGCCATTTCCTTCAGCCTGACCACCACCAGCCTCACGCAATCTGGCCGCGGCGCCATCGCCCACACCAGCCTCGAGCAGGTCAGCCTCGCCGGCGGCAACGGCAGCGACACCATCAACGCCGCCGCTTTCAATGGGCAGGTGACCCTCAGCGGCAACGACGGCAACGACATCATTTCCGGCGGCTCGGCCAATGACTCGCTCGACGGCAACGGCGGCGCCGACACCGTCGCGGCCACGGCCGATGGTAACCTCTTCCTGGGCGCCAGCGTGCTCACCGGCACGGTCGGCATTGGCAGCGACAACATCAGCGGCCTGGAGTTCGCCAGCCTGAGCGGCGGCGGCAGCGCCAACGTCATTGACGCCTCCGGCTTTGCCGGCGACGCCTACCTCTTCGGCGCCTCCGGCAATGACACCCTGACGGGCGGCGACGGCGACGACACGCTCGACGGCGGCGACAACACCGACACAGCCGTGCTCAAGGCCGGCAATGCCAGCATCACCCTCAGTGGCAGCAGTTTCTCCGGCCAGGGCAACGACGTGCTGTTGAACATTGAGTCGTACGGGGTGCTGGGCAGCGTCTTGGGGCAGACCTTCGACGCCTCCACCTTCTTGTATTCCGTGCTGCTCGACGGCGCCGGCGGCAACGACACCCTCATCGGCAGCAACCAGGCCGATACCATCATCGGCGGCGCCGGTGATGACACCCTCACCGGCAACAGCGGCTCCGATCACCTTTACGGCGACAACCTCACCCCCGGCGTCACCGGCAACGACCGGCTGGTGGAAAGTTTCGACAGCAACATGGTGTTGACCAACAGCGGCCTGACCATCGGCGCCAACGTTGACACGCTCACCAGCCTCGAGGAAGCTAGCCTGACGGGCGGCGGCAGCGCCAATGCCCTGAATGCCGGCGCGTTCTCCGCTGGTTCGGTGACCCTGGTGGGCTTGGGCGGCAACGATACCCTGACCGCCCCCGCCAACAGCAGCAGTTTGGCCGGCGGCAACGAGACCGATCTGGCCATTCTGTCTTACGACGGCAGCTTCACCCTCTCCGATACCGGCGCGGTCGGGCCGATCAACTACCAATTCTCCGAAGTCGATCAAGTCAGCCTGACGGCCGGCGGCTCAGCCAACAACCTCGATGCCGCCGCCTTCACGCGTGGCCCGGTGACGCTGCTGGGCGCTGGCGGCAACGACACCCTGCGCGGCACCGCCCTGTCCGACCTCCTGGATGGCGGCAGCGGCGCCGACCGGCTGCTGGCCTCCGGCGATGTGAACTTCACCTTGTCCAACTCCGGCCTGAGCGGGCTGGGCAACGATGCCCTTGCCGGGTTCGAAGCCGCCTCCCTCGTCGGCGGCCCCGGCGGCAACCTCATCACCGCCGCGGCCTTTACCGGCACCACCACCCTCGAAGGGCAGGGCGGCAACGATGCCCTCATCGGCACACTGGCGGCCGACAGCCTCAAGGGCGGCGCCGACAACGACTCGCTCACCGGTGGTTTGGGGGCCGACACCCTAGATGGTGAAGCCGGCGCCGACCGCCTCGTCGAACAGGGCGACGTGGACTTCGTCCTCACCGACAACTCGCTGGCCGGGCTGGGCGGTGACCAGTTGGCCGGGTTTGAATCGGCCTCCCTCGTCGGCACGGCCGCCGTCTCCGCCAATTCGCTCGACGCCGGCGGCTTTACCCTCGGCCCGGTCACTCTCGGTGGCGGCGGCGGCAACGACACCCTGGCCGGCAGTCCCGGCAACGACTCGCTCGACGGCGGCGCCGACAACGACTCGGCCGTCTACTATGTCGGCAACGCCAATGTTACCCTCTCCGGCAACAGCATTCAGGGCGCCGGCAACGACACCCTCACCTCCATTGAGTTCTTCGCCGTGCGCGGCGGCGCCGGGCCGAACCTCTTTGACGCCTCCGCCTTCAATGGGGCCGTCACCCTGCAGGGCGGCGGCGGCAACGACACCCTCATCGGCGGCCCCCTGGCCGATCTGCTCATGGGCGAAGCCAATCAAGACTTCCTGACCGGCAACGGCGGCAACGACACCCTCGATGGCGGCCCCGGCACCGATGAAATTGTCGCTGAAGGCGACTTCGGCCTCTTCACCCTCACCGACAACCTGCTTACCGCCGACGGCGCCGACAGCCTCATCGCCGTGGACGCCGCTCGGCTCACCGGCGGCAGCGGCGTCAATGCCTTCAATACCACCGCCTTCTCCAAGACCGTCTACCTCGACGGTGGCGACGCCGACGACCTGTTCACGCTCGGCACGGCCGGCGGCGTCATCACCGGCGGGCTTGGCAGCCACGACATCCTCAGCCTGACGGCCGACATGAACCTGACCCTGTCCGATACGGCCCTCCAGGCCGCCGGCCAATTCCTGCTCGACGGCGTGGAAGGCGCCAGCCTGACCGGCGGCGCCTCCGCCAACCAGTTCAATGCCAGCAGCTTCAGCGGCGCTGCCACGCTGGTCGGCCTGGGCGCCAACGACACCCTCATCGGCGGCAGCGGCCCCGATGCCATCTCCGGCGGCCCCGGCGATGACACCCTCACCGGCAACCAGGGCGCCGACGACCTCCAGGGTGAGGGCGGCGCGGCCGACCGCTGGCTGGAACTCGCCGACTTCGATATCACCCTCGTCGCCGAGGGCCTGCTGGGTGAGGTCATAGACACCGTCTCCGGGATTGAATCGGCCCAGATCACCGGCACCGACGTCAACAACCGCTTCAACCTCGCCGGCTTCTCCGGCGTGGCCACGCTAGACGGCGGGCTAGGCAGCGACTCGCTGGCCGGCGGCTCGGGCGCCGATCTGTTGCAAGGCAAAGCCGGCGCCGACACGCTCGTCGGCTCGGCCGCCAACGACACCCTCGACGGCGGCGCCGAGACCGACCAACTCTTCGCCTCCGGCGCGCTGACGTTCACGCTCAGCACCACCCGCCTGGAGGGCCTGGGCCGCGACACCCTCGTCAGCCTCGAAGAAGCGCACCTGGTCGGCAGCGCCGCCGACAACATCTACGACGCCTCCGCCTTCGGCAGCCTGATCACCGACGTCGGCCAGGTGACCCTGGAGGGCGACGCGGGCAACGACACCCTCATTGGCGGTGTGAAGGCTGACAGCCTGACCGGCGACCAGGGCAACGACTCGCTGGTGGGCAACGACGGCGCCGATACCCTCACCGGCGGCGACGCAGCGCCCGGCGCGAACACCAATGACACCCTCGTGGGCGGGGCGGGCGCCGACCTGCTCGACGGTGTCTTTGGCGATGACGTGCTGCAAGGCGGCGCCGACAGCGACATCCTGGTGGGCGCTAGCGGCAACGACCTGATGGACGGCGGCCCGGGCGACGACTTCCTCAGCGCCGCCTTTGACGACGACACGGCCGTCGGCGCGCCCGGCCTTGACACACTCACCGGCGGTCCCGGCGCCGACACCCTGCAAGGCGGCCTGGGCCTCGACCGTGTGACCGAGTTTGCCGACGTCAACTTCAGCTATGAAACCGGGACGCTCCACAGCGGCGCCAATGGCGATGACCTCCTGACCGACATCGAAGAAGCCAGCCTGACCGGCGGCAGCAGCCCCAACCTCTTTGACCTGACGAGCTTCCCCGGCCCGGTCAGCCTATCTGGCCTGGCGGGCAACGACACCTTCACCGGCAGCGCCAACAACGACATCATTGACGGCGGGGCCAACACCGATCGCGTGACCGACCAGAACAACGCCGACTGGCTCCTAACCGATACCAGCCTCGTCGGTCGGGGCAGCGATACACTCGTCAGCCTCGAAGAGGCCGGCCTCACCGGTGGGCCGTCGGGCAACCACCTCAACGCCTTTGCCTTCACCGGCAACACCACCCTCACCGGCGGCCCCGGCGACGATACCCTCGTCGGCGGCTACGGCAGCGACTCCCTGCTCGGCGGCGCCGAAAACGACACCTTCACCGGCAGCCTGGGCGATGACACCATCTTGGGCAACGCCGGTGACAACGCCCTGACCGAGGTCGTCACCGCCACGACCGGTGTCACCCTCACACTGACCAACAACAGCCTGCTGGGCCTGGGCACCGACGTGCTCAGCAACACCCTGCGCGTCACGCTGCAGGGCGGTATCGGCGACGACCTGTTCCTGGCAACCGCCTTCACCGGCACGGCCACGCTTGCCGGCGACCAGGGCAACGACACCTTCCACGGAGGCCAGGGCAACGACTCGCTGAACGGCGGCGGTGGCGCCGACCGCGTGGATGAGACCGCTGACCAGCACTACTTGCTCAGCGATACCAGCCTGGTCGTTTCCAACACCATCCAGGTCCTCAGCACCGATGCCCTCGCCTCGATTGAGGCCGCCAGCCTGACCGGGGGCGCTGGTGCCAATAGCATAGATGCCTCTGCTTTCTCCGGCCCCACCTCGTTGACCGGCCTGGGCGGCAACGACCGGTTGCTCGGCGGCGCCAATAGTGACAGCCTGCTCGGCGGAGCCGGTCTCGACACCCTGACCGGCGGCCTGGGCAACGACACCCTCGACGGCGGCGACGAAACCGACCGGCTGCAAGAAACCGCCGATGTGGCGTTGCTCAAGCTGCAAAACGTCGTCCTCACCGGCCTGGGCACCGACGAGCTGCGCAGCCTGGAGACGGCTAACCTGAGCGGCGGCCCCGGCGTCAACACCCTCGATGCCTCTGCCTTCACCGGCTCGGTCACGCTCATCGGCGACGCCGGCAATGACGTGCTCATCGGCGGGTCGGCGGCCGACGAGTTGAACGGCGGCGACGGGGCCGACACGCTCACCGGCAACGGCGGCAGCGATATCGTCTTCGGCGGGAGCGGCGCCTTCGAGGACACCCTGCTCGAAACCAGCACCGTGCCTTCCGTGCTGCTCACCTCCGCCAACCTGGTGGCCGGCGCCACCGACTTCCTCAACGGCGTCGAAGCGGCCACGATCACCGGCGGCTCGGCGAACCAGACCATGGACGCCAGTGCCTTTAGCGGCCGAGTGCGCTTTGACGGCGCGGGCGGCAACGACTCGCTCCTTGGCACCATCAACGCCGACACGCTGCTCGGCGGCCCCGGCCTCGACACCCTCCGGGGCGGCCTGGGCAACGACCAGCTCGACGGCGGCCCCGACCTAGACCGGTTGGTAGAGACGAGCGACGCCAACCTCGCCCTGACCAACGCCGGCCTGGTGATCACCCAAGGCGTGACCATCCTGAATTCTGACGTCATCAGCGGCTTTGAGCAGGCCAGCCTGACGGGCGGCCTGGGCGCGAATATCCTCGCTTCCTCGATGTTCACCGGCACGGCCACCCTCATCGGCAGCAACAGCGACGACGTGCTTGTGGGCGGCTCGCAGAAAGACAGCCTGGTGGGCGGCCTCGGCAGTGACACCCTCACCGGCGGCGACGGCGATGACACCCTGCTCGGCGGCCCCGGTGATGTAGACCGAGTGGCGGAAACGGGCGATGTCAATTTCGCGCTCACGCCCACCCTGCTGACCGGCCTGGGCGCCGACAGCCTCGACAGTCTGGAAGAAGCCAGCCTCACGGGTGGAGCGAGCGCCAACCTGCTCGACACCACGGCTTTCCCCGGCCCGGTCTCGCTCGACGGTGTCGCGGGGAATGACACCCTCCTCAGCGCGGCCGGCAATGACCGGCTGACCGGCGGGCCGGACGACGATGTGCTGACGGCCGGCCTGGGCGCCGATACGATCTTGGGTGAGGCCGGCAGCGACCGCCTGGTGGAAGGTGGCGACGTAAGCTTCACGCTCACCGAGACCAGCCTGACCGGCCTGGGCGGCGACAGCCTGACCGGCCTGGAAGCTGCCAGCTTGACCGGCGGCGCGGGCAACAATACCTTCAACCTGCTCGACTGGGCGCATCCCTCCACCCTCAATGCCGGCGCGGGCACCGATGCCTTGACCCTCAGCGGCAGCAACGCGGCCGACAACTTCAGCCTCACGCCCACCAGCGTAACTTTCGGCCCAGTGACAGACGTGTTCAACGACCTGGAGACGCTCACGCTGGCCGGGCTGGACGGCGACGATGTGTTCGACCTGACCAACCTGGCGGCGGCCGCCACCGATGGGCAGGCCGGCGTGACGCTCACCCTCATCAACCTCTTGGGCGGCAACGGCGACGACCTGTTCGAGCTGGCCCCGTACCCCACCCTCGCCCTCAACGTAGATGGCGGGCCAAACGGGCCGGGCGACACCCTCAACTTCCACGCCGGCGGCCTGTATGTACCGCCGGAAGTGGGGCGGCTGACGGCGGAAGGTCGGCAGCCGGTGAGCTACACCAACATTGAGCACCTCAACATCTTCGAGCGCTTGCTGCGCCTCTTCCTGCCCATCGCCATCAAGTAGCGGGCGCGCCCGCCGGTCGCTGGAATCAATACGGCCCTCGTCAGTCTGACGAGGGCCGTTGCGTTGGTGTGGTCGGCTGCAGCGCGCTTACTGCTCCGAGTGGGTGTAAGGCGTGTAAGCCGCCAGGGGGGCCGGGCTGCCGGCGGGCCGCGGCATCGGGATGTTGGTCTTCTTCTGCGCGCCGGTGGGAGTCGGGAAGAGCCGCTCGAACTCCGCCGAGTCAACCGTCTCAATCTCCATCAGGCGGCGAGCAATCGCATCCAGCTGCGTGCGGTACTCGGTCAGCAGGCCGCGCGCGCGCAGGTAGGCGTCATTGATGAACTTGCGCACCTCCGCGTCAATCTCCTGCGCCACCGAGTCGGAGTAGTCGCGTTGTTCGGAAATCTCACGGCCCAGGAACACCAGTTCTTCCTTCTGGCCGTACACCATCGGGCCGAGCTTGCTGCTCATGCCCCAGCGCGTGACCATCGAGCGGGCCATCTTGGTGGCGCGCTCCAGGTCGTTGGAAGCGCCCGTGGTCACGTCGTTAAAGACGATCTCTTCCGCGGCGCGCCCGCCCAGCAGCCCGGCCAGGTCGGCCTCGAACTTGCGCTTGGCATACAGCGTGCGGTCCTCCTCCGGCAGCGCCAGGGTGTAGCCGCCCGCCATCCCGCGCGCGATGATGGACACCTTGTGCACCGGGTCGGCCTCGGCGATGCTGTGCATGACGACGGCGTGGCCCGCTTCGTGATACGCGATGATGCGCTTCTCGTCCTCGGAGATCAACCGGCTCTTGCGCTCCGGCCCGGCGATGACGCGCTCAATCGCTTCCTCGAACTCGGCCTGGCCGATAGCCTTCTTGTTGCGGCGGGCGGCCAAGATCGCCCCTTCGTTCACCAGGTTTTCCAGGTCCGCCCCCACGAAACCCGGCGTGCTCTTGGCCAGCACCGGCACATCCACATCCGCGGCCAGCGGCTTACCGCGCAGGTGCACCCGCAGAATCTGCTCGCGGCCCTTCATGTCCGGCCGGTCGAGGATCACGCGCCGGTCGAACCGGCCGGGGCGCATCAGGGCCGGGTCGAGAATGTCCGGCCGGTTGGTCGCGGCGACGACGATGACGTTCGTGTCCGTGTCGAACCCGTCCATCTCCACCAAGATCTGGTTGAGGGTCTGCTCACGCTCATCGTGGCTGCCGCCCAGCCCCGCCCCGCGGTGGCGGCCGACTGCGTCAATTTCATCCACGAAGACGATGCAGGGCGAGTGACGCTTGGCCTGATCGAACAGGTCGCGCACGCGGCTGGCGCCGACGCCCACGAACATCTCCACGAATTCCGAACCGGAGATCGAGAAGAAGGGCACGCCGGCCTCGCCCGATACGGCCTTGGCCAGCAGGGTCTTGCCCGTGCCGGGGCTCCCCACCAGCAGCACACCCTTCGGGATGCGCGCGCCGAGCGAGATGAACTTCTCCGGCTCCTTCAGAAACTCGACGACTTCCTTAAGCTCCTCCTTGGCCTCATCTACCCCGGCCACGTCCTCAAAGGTGACACTCGGCTGGTCGCCGGTGAACATGCGCGCGCGGCTCTTGCCGAACGAGAGGGCCTGGTTGTTGGTCCCCTGCGCCTGGCGCAGCATGAAGTAGATGACCCCCACCACCAGCACGGCCGGCAGCATGTAGCCCAAGAACGTCAAAATACCGCCGAGATCAGAAGGTTTCTTCACCTCGAAGCTGATCGCCGCCAACTGCTCGGGTGTGATGCCCAGCGCCGTCAGTTGCTCCGGCGCGGTAGTGATGGGTTCCTTGCGCGACTCGAATTCGCCCTTGGTGGTCGTGACGCGCAGCGTGTTCTCGTCAACGACGATCTTTTGGACCTCGCCCCGTTGGATGGCCGCGGCCAGGTCCGACAGCGACATGGGTTCGGTGGCCGAGACTTGCGAGCGGAATTGGAACAGCAGCACAATGATAGCGACAACAATGAGAACGTAGACAAAGATACTGCGCAAACGGGCGGAATTCACTGCGACCTCCCCGGAAAACGCCGGACCAGCTTAATGCTCAGCAACATCTGACTTACACAGCGATTATACCATCCGGCTTAAGTGCCGCAATACTGCCTGGCTGCCCAATCAGCTAGAAATGATGAGAATTTGGTGACAACGCTGCAGGAGCCGCGGGGCGCTAGCGGCGAGCGGGCTAGCGGCGCAGATAAACCGAGATGACGTAAGTCCAGAAGGGGATCAGGCCGACGACGGCGATAAAGGCCAGAAAGCCCAGCGCCACGGCCACCCAATCGAGAGCCTCCGGATTGTAGCTGCTCAGGCCGCCGCCCCCGCCCAGGGCGTCCCCGCCGTGGAAGACGGCGCCGGCCGGCGCTTCGCCGCGCACCGGCTGGCGATAGGCCGTCGGGGCCTCCGGCAGCACTTCGGCCAGAGGGGCGTAGGCCGGGCCGACCGCCGCGACGCCGCTGGGCGGCGTCAGGCCGGTGGGCGGCTGGCTGCCCGTGGCTTCCAGGCCGCGCTCGCGGTAAGAGATCAAGATGCGCCCAAGTTGATCGGCGGTGCGGTAGCGGGCGGCCGGCTCCTTGGCCAAGACTTTGTGGACGATGCGCTCCAGGGTCTCGGGCAGCGCGGGGTTGAAGAGCGTCAGGCGCGGGGGTTCGTCGCGCAGGTGCATCATGGCCAGGGCCTGCTGGGTGCCGGCCACAAAGGGCAGCCGCCCCGCCAGCATTTCGTAGAGGACGACGCCGATGGAGTAGACATCCGAGGCCGGGGTGGGGGCCTCGCCTGCGGCCTGTTCGGGAGAGTAATACTGCGGGCTGCCCCAGACGACATCGGTGGTTTCGCCCGGCTGCAGAGTCGCCAGGGCGCGGGCGATGCCGAAATCGGTGACTTTGACCCGGCCATCGGCCGTCACCAGGATGTTCTGCGGCTTGACGTCGCAGTGAACCAGCCCGGCGCGGTGGGCGTAGCCGATGCCGGCGCAGATCTGTATGATGAGGTCGAGGGCGCGCTCCGCCTTGAAGGGCGAGCCTTCCTTGATGAGGGTCTTGAGGTCCTTGCCCTCGATATATTCCATGACGATGTAGTTGCGCCCGCCGTCGCGGCCGAAGTCGTGGACCGTGACGATGTTAGGATGCGCCAGGTTGGCCGCGGCGCGGGCTTCCTGCTGAAAGCGGGCCAGGAAATCCGGGTCGGCCGTCAGCGGTTCGCGCAGAATTTTGACGGCGACCAGCCGGCCCAGGGCCAGGTCTTGCGCCTTATAGACGACGGCCATGCCGCCCGCGCCGATCGGGCTGAGCAGGCGGTAGCGCTTGTTGAGCAGATATTGCTGCGGGCCGGTGGGCGGCGCTTCGGCGGTCACGCCCGAGATTGTACGAGGGTTACATCAAAAAGGGAAGGCGTGGTGGTTGGCAGCGGGCGGCGGCGGTCAGTCGTCGCTGCTTGGGCAGTCCAGCGGCCCCCAGTCGCGGAGCCGGTAGCTGCCCTGCAGGGTGTAGAGCCTGGCCGAGGCCGCGTTTCGGCCCGTACTGCTGCTGGCGACCGAGACGTACGCGACGCCCCAGCCGTCAGCGCCCCAAACCGGCGTGAAGTACTCGGCGCTCAGCCGCCAGGAATCAAAGCCGCTGCTCTCCTCCAGGCTGGGGGTGAGCACCAGGTAGCCCGCCTGCACGGGTGGCTCGAGCAGGCCGCGGCGCGCCACAGTGCTCTTCACCACGTCGAGCGAGCAGGCGAAGATCGGTTTGGTTTGCAGGTACACGCCGCAGCTGCTGGAGATGCCCAGGACGAAGGAGACGATGACGGCAGCGACTAGGGCGCAGCCGCCGCGCCCGCGCACCGTGCGCGTCCGTCCGCGGCCCATTTGGCGTTCGAGGCCCTCGATGGCCGTGACCGACCGCTGAAGGTCGGAGCCGGTTTGCTCCCGGTAGCGCCTGATGGCCTCGAGCCGATTGCCCCGCCGCAGCAAGTCCATGATGGCGCTTATATCGGCGGATGGCGTCGGGCGGGCCAAGGGCGGTGGCAGCGGGGCGGCGGCGTCTTTCAGCCCGGCTTCGATCGCTTCAATGGCTTCCACGGCCTCGCCGATGCTGCCGCCGACGCGCTCGTGATAGAACTGAATCGCTTCGACGCGCTGCTTTTCGCGCAGCAGCCGCAAGACTTCCGCCGCGTCGCTGGGGCCGAGGGTCACCGAAGCCAGCGGGCTGCGCTCGGGCCGGGCCTCGGGCGGGCGGCCGTATTCGCCGGTAGTGGTCGGGAAGGCGGGCGGCGGCGCGGCCGGTGGTTCACTGGCGACGCGGATGCTCGACCCGCAGTGCGCGCAAATAACGATAGGCCGCCCGCCCGCGTCGGGCAAGGGCGCGCCGCAGTTGGGGCAGTCCAGGCTTTCGAGGGGCATGGGGCGATTATGCAATAAAACACCGGAATGTGCAGGCCGCTGGCGGCCCAGGATAGCCGGCGAGGCGCTCCGCGCATGCGGCCCGCCGGCTCTGTGGCTGCCGGCCCGGCGAGTTATAGCCAACGCTGGGCTGCCAGGCATGCGGCGGTGGCAGCCATCCATTCCGCCTGGTCGCCTGCGGCCACCGGATTAACCGACCCGGCGGGAAGCTCACCTGAGCTTCCCGCCGGCTTTTCATTCGGGCGCGCGCTCGGCCTATTCTGTCGGCGGCGTAGCGGCGGCGTCCTGCTCCGGCGCGGCCTCGGCCGCCGCCAGACCGTCAGCGTCGCGTTCGGCTGGCTCAAGAGCGATGGGCAACTCGGCGGCGGGCTGGGTCTGGGCCGTGGCCGAGTCTTCTGCGCCGGGCGCGGGTTGGCCGCCCTTGGGGTTGCGCGGCTGGCCGCCGCGCCCCGCGCCCCGGCCGCGGCGCGGGCGTTCCTTGCCCGGCCAGCCGAGTGAGATGCGCTGGCGCTCCTTGTCCACCGACGAAATCTCAACCTCGACCACATCGCCGGGGCTAAGCACCAGGCCGCGTGGCAGGCGCGTCCGGTGCAGCAGGCCGTCTTGCTTGACGCCCACGTCAATGAAGGCGCCAAAGTCCACCACGTTGCGCACCGTGCCCTTGAGCTTGAGGCCGGGTTGCAGGTCATCCAGTCCAAGCACGTCGCTGCGCAGCACAGGGGCGGGCAGGTCGGCGCGTGGGTCGCGGCCGGGGCGCACCAACTGCTCAAGGATGTCGGCCAGCGTCGGCTCGCCGGCGTTCAACTCAGCGGCCAGGGCCTTCAACTCGGCCGGGTCTTGCCAGCGCGCCAGGGCCGAAGCGCGCTCGGCGGGCGGCCCGTCCGGGCTGAGGCCGGCGCGCTCCAGCACGGCGCGCGCCAGGCCGTAGCTCTCCGGGTGGATGGCGCTGGCGTCGAGCGGTTCGGCCCCGCCGCCGATGCGCAGAAAGCCGGCCGCCTGTTCATAAGTCTTCGGGCCGAGGCCGGGCACCTCTTGCAGGGCGGCGCGGTTGGCGAACGGGCCATGCTCGGCGCGATAGGCCACGATGGCCTCGGCCAGCTTCGGACCGACGCCCGCCACGTAGGTCAGCAGCGCCGGCGAGGCCGTGTTGAGATCCACGCCCACCTGATTGACCACGCTCTCCACTGTTTGGCGCAGGCTGCGCGCGAGGTGCTCCTGATTCACGTCATGCTGGTATAGGCCGACACCGATAGAGCGCGGATCAATCTTAACCAGTTCGGCCAGCGGGTCTTGGGCGCGGCGCGCGATCGAGACCGCCCCGCGCAGGGTCACGTCCAGCTCGGGCAGCTCGGCGCGGGCCAGCGGGCTGGCGCTGTAGACGCTGGCGCCCGCCTCGTTGACGATGAGGTACTGCACCTCCGGCTTGTGGTGCAGGTACTCGGCCGCCAGTTGTTCCGTCTCGCGTGAGGCCGTGCCGTTGCCGATGGCGATGACGCTGACGCCGAAGCTGATGACCATGGCGTCAATCGTGGCCAGGGCTTGGTCGCGCTGGCGGCGCGGTGGGAAGGGGTAGATCGTGGCGGTGGCCAGCATCTTGCCGGTCGCGTCTACGACCGCCACCTTGCAGCCGGTGCGCAGGCCGGGGTCAATGCCCAGCAGGGTGCGGCCCGCCAGCGGCGGCTGGGTGAGCAGTGCGCGCAGGTTGGCGGTGAACACGGCCAGGGCGTGGGCCTCGGCCGCCTCGTTCAGGCCGCGGCGCACGTCGCGCTCGATCGCGGGCAGCAGCAGGCGCGCGGCGGCGTCGTCAATGGCCTGCGCCAGTTGCGGCGCGAAAGGCGAACGCCGGTCCGAGCGGAAGTAATACTCGATCACATCGCGCCAGTCGCGCTCCGGCAGGTCCAGGCGCAGGCGCAGCACCTTTTCCTTTTCGCCTCGGTTGAGGGCCAGCACCTGATGCGGCCGGATACGGTCGAGGCGCTGGTTGAAAGCGTAGTAGGTCTCAAAGGCCTTGCGCTCATCGGCGGCCTCTTCGATCTTTTCGGCCACGAAACTGCCCCAGCGCAGCGCCTTCTCGCGCACCTGCCGCCGAATCTCAGTGTTGTCGCTGATGATCTCGGCCACAATGTCGCGCGCCCCCGCCAGCGCCTCGTCCTGGGTGGGCACGCTCTCCGGGTTGAGGAACGGCCGCACCAGATCGTCGAGCAGGTCGCGCGAGGGCGGCTGGCGGATGATCAGTTCCGCCAGCGGCTGCAAGCCCTTCTCGCGGGCCGCCCCGGCGCGCGTGCGGCGCTTGGGGCGGTACGGCTGGTACAGGTCTTCCAGCGCGGTGCGAGTGGCGGCCGCCTCGAATTGGGCGCGCAGGTTGGGCGTCAGCTTGCCCTGGCTCTCGACCTCGGCCAGGATCGTCTGGCGACGCTCGTCGAGGGCCTGGGCCAGGCTGAGCTGCTCGCTGATATAAGCGAGTTGCGCGTCGTCCAGGCCGCCGGTAACTTCTTTGCGGTAGCGGGCGATAAAGGGCAGCGTGTCGCCGGCGGCAAAGAGCGCGGCCGCGGCAGCGACCTGGGGCGCGCGCACCCTGAGGTCGCGCGCCAGTCGGTCATGGAGGGGGAGCATGGAGATTTGCCTTCCAGGGAATTGTTAACTGCGCCGAGGCATTGGCGGCCGGGCCGGCGCGGCCAGGCCTCGGTGGACCGCGCACCGAAATTGTACAACAACCAGCCGGGTTTGAGGGCCGATTGGGGCGGGCAAACGGCGCCGGCCATCCCAGGTGGCGATGGCCGGCAGGTGGCCGCGGCGAGCGGCGTTTAGTTGTCCAAGCCGGCCCGTAAGCCGCGTTCTGTTTTAGGCGATCATCTCTCTCGCCCGGACATTGCTGGCCGGGTCTAGCAGCCTACCCGAGACTCGAACGGCGCGAGCCGCGCCTCGTCTCTGCTTGGCCTTGCTCCCGGCGGGGGATACCTGGCCGCCCGTCTTACAACGGACGCCGGTGTGCTCTTACCACACCGTTTCACCCTCGCCGCACTTGCGTGCGGCAATACGCTTCTCTGTGGCCCTGTTCCAGCGGGTCGCCCCGCTCCGGGTGTTACCCGGCGCCGTGCTCTCCGGAGCGCGGACTTTCCTCGGCTGAGGCCGTGGCCCCAGACGCGATCGCGCAGCCAGCTTGGACACCGGAATCATAACACACGCCGCGCGGTGACGGAGGAGGCCGACAGGGCCATCGCATCTAAACGGCGCCTGGGACTGATCAGCCCCCTTTTGCCCGTCACTCCGCAAGCGCCTGGCGCGCTGTGCGCCAACCCCCCACGGCAGAAACACGCGTGGGCTGCGGCGCCGTCTTGGGTGGTGGCAAGCTGGCCCTACGCCTGTCCAGTGTAGTTCCTGAGCAACCCGGCCTCAGGTCGCTCGCCCTAGCCCAGCCTCGTCGCCGGTGACGCCCAGCCTCTCGGATGGTCATACCCGTCGGCCTGTTTCTTGGGTATGTCCGACGCTTGCTCAGCCTACGGAAGTAAGACGCAATTGCCGTGGCAAACTCGTGGGCATCAAAGGCGGAGAATTGGACACTCAGCGGTAGCGCCTCAGGCGACCGGCAGATCAATGACCACCGGCGGGTTTACCGGCCGGTAGGCGGCGTCGCAAATGCTCACATTCAGGCAGGTGGTCGGGCCGTGCTGGGTGACGCCGTAGCCTTCGTGGATGTGGCCGAAGACGTGCCGGCGCGGCCGCGCGCGGTCCAGGGCGGCCAGCAGGTCCTCACACCCGGCGCGGTCGCCTTGCACGGTCAGGTCGCCGTGCCCAGCGGGCGGCCCGTGGGTGATGAGCACGTCCACGCCCGCAGGGATCAAGTCCCACTTGGCGCGAATCTCAGGGCCACGCTGGAGGTTGAAGGCCCAGTCATAAAACCAGGGCTGCCACGGGCTGCCGTAGAACCGCAGGCCCGCGACCGTGACGCCCGAGTCGCACAGGTACGTGGCGTTGGTCAGCAGGACGGCGCTGGCAGCCGGTTCGCGCTCGAAGCAGAAATCGTGGTTACCGGCGACGACGAGCTTGTGCGGGTGCGGCAGCCTGCCCAGCCAGGTGTTAAAGTCGCGCACCACCTGCGCCTCGCCGTGGTCGGTCAGGTCACCGGCGTGGATGAGCACATCGCCGGGCGGCACGCTCACCTGCGCGTGCTGGCTGTGCGTGTCGCTCAGGAGCACCAGGCGGACGGCGGCCATCGCTGTGAATTATAGGCGTTTTGGGGCCGGGCAAGTCTGCTATACTCCCCCGCCTCCCAGCCTTCCGCGCCCATGAGACCTGCCGCTTCCCTCGCTCGTTTTGCCGCCGTGCGGCGCTGGTGGCCCTACGCGGCCCTCACCCTGCTCTGCCTGTTGGCCGCCGTGCCCCTGGCGAACGCCAACCTGCCGTGCAGCGACGACGGGCCGTTTCACCTCTACCGCGCCGTCGAACTGGGCCGCTTGCTCCACCTGGGCCACTGGCTGCCGCGCTGGGCCCCCGACATGGCGCAGGGCTATGGCTACCCGTTCTTCAATTTTTACGCGCCGCTGTCGTCCTACGGCGTAGTGGCGCTGCACGGGTTGGGGTTCACCTACCCGGCCGCGTTAAAAGCGGCCTTCATCCTCGGCGTGTGGGCGGCTGGGCTGGCGGTGTTCTGGTTGGGGCGTGCCTTGTGGGGCGAGCGGGCGGGCGTGGCGGCCGGGGCGGCTTACCTGCTCGCGCCGTATCTCGCTTACGACCTCCTCTTTCGTGGCAACCTGGCGGAGGCCTGGGGCTTCATCTGGCCGCCGCTGGCGCTGCTGGGCCTGCACCGGCGCGGGCGCTGGGGCTGGCTGCTGGCCGCCCTGGCCTATGCCGCCCTGATCCTCACCCACAACGTCTTCGCGCTGCTGGCCTCGCCGCTGCTCGGAGCGCATCTGGTGTTGCGCGCCGCGCAGCGCCGCTCTTGGGCCGTGCTGGCGCGGGGCGGGCTGGCGCTGGCGGCCGGCCTCGCACTCACCGCCTACTTCTGGCTCCCGGCCCTCGCCGAACGCGGCCAGGTGCATGCCGACCGGCTGCTCGTGCCGCCCATCTTCACCTGGTACACCAACTTCATCACCCCCAGCGACGTGCTGGCCGCGCCGCAGGTCGAAGACCCGCTGCTCGTCAACCCCTCGCCCATCCGGGCCGTGGGGCTGGTGACAGTGCTGCTCGGCCTCCCGGCTGTGGCGGCAGCGCTGTGGGCGCTGGCGCGGCGGCAGGCCAATTCCACCCACGCGGCGGTGGGCTTCCTCGCGCTGGCGCTGGCGGGCTACGCCTTCATGACGGTGGAAGCCTCCACGCTCATCTGGCGGGCGCTCAAGCCGTTGGAACTGGTGCAGTTTCCCTGGCGGATGTTGGGGCCGGCGGCGCTGTGCGCGGCGCTGCTGGTGGGCGCCGGCGTGCCGGTGTTGGAGCGCCTGGCCCGGCGGGCGGGCCGCTGGGCCGGGGCGCTGGTGGTGGGCGGCGTGCTCGCGCTGCTGGTGCTGGCGAACAACGGTTGGTGGTATCCCCGCTACTGCCCCACGCCGCGCACGGTGGGCGTGGCCGACCTGCTCCAATACGAGCGCGACACCCACACGGTCGGCACGACGGCCAAGGGCGAATATCTGCCCCGCGCGGTGGGCGCGCCGCCGCAGGGCACGGCGCTGGCCGAGGCGCTGGCGCGTGGCGAGGAGCCAGACCGGCTCTTGCGGCTCGCCGGCCTGACCGTCACGCGCGCCCAAGCTGCCGACCCCCTGGACGCGACGTACACCGTGGACGCAGCGCGCGCGACCGTCGCGCTTTATCAACAACTCTATTACCCCGGCTGGCAGGCCGCGGTAGACGGGCAGCCGGTGGCGGCGCAGGCAGCCCCAGAAAGCACCGGGCAGGGCGGGTTGGTGGCCTTCGAGTTGCCGGCCGGGACGCACACGCTGCGCGTCTGGTTTGGCCCAACGCCGCTGCGCGCGCTGGCGGGCGCGGTGTCACTGGCGGCGCTAGCGGGTTTGGGCCTTGCCGTGGTGGTCGTCGCGCGGCGCAGGGCCACCGTGAGCGCCGCGCCCGAGGCAACTGGCGCGCCTACGCCCGCGAGCACGGCCGGCCTCCTCCTGCTCGTCTGCGCGCTGCTGCCCGCGCTCAAGTGGGGCGTGATTGATCGGACGCCCAACCCGCTCCGTCGCGCGGCCCTCGACCCGGCGACCCTGCCGCTAACCGGCCCGCTGGGCCAATCCCCGCTCGAGGCCGATTTCGCGGGCGGTATTCGGCTGCATGGCTACGACCTGTCGGCCACGCAGCTCCGGGCCGACGAGGCGCTCGAGGTGGCGCTGTATGTGTCGCGCTGGGCCGCCAGTCAGCGGCGCTATTGGCCCGCGTTCAGCCTCGTAGACGCGACGGGGTTTGCGTGGCAGGCGCCCGAGGCCCTGCCGCCCCGCTGGCAGCGCGAACCGCCGCCCACCAACCTCTGGCCGTTGGATGAGTACGCCCAGTGGGCGCGCCATCTCACCTTGCTCCCGGGCACGCCGCCCGGAACCTATACCCTGCGCGGCGAAGTGTTTGACCTGGACAGCCTGGTCATCGCCTCGCGCCTGGACGCGGCCGGCAACGCCGTGGCCCCGCGCTTTGACCTGGGCGCGCTGACCGTGGAGCGCCCGCGTGCCCCGGCCACTCTCACGCCCGCGCTCGTGCTGAATGCGCCGCTCGGCCCGCTGACCCTGCTGGGGGCCGACCTGCCGCCGGCGGCGGCCAACGCCGGCGACACCCTGCCCCTGACGCTCTACTGGCGCAGCGACGCGGCGACGAACGCCGATCTCAACCTCAACCTGACCCTGCGCGCGCCCGATGACAGCGCGGCGGCGACCATCAGCGTGCCGCCCGTAGCGGGCTTTGGCACCAGCCACTGGCAGCCCGGCGATGCCTGGCGCGGCCGGCACCAGTTGCGCCTGCCCGCCGACCTGCCCAGCGGGGAATATGTCGTCTGGGCGGCGCTGCTGGGCGAGCCTGGCGAGGCGCGTGTGGGCGCCTTCACCCTCACGGCCCCGCCGCGCAGTTACACCGCTCCGCCCATGCAGGCCGCGGCCGGCGGCGTCTTCGAGGGCGTCGGCGCGCTGGCCGGCTACACCCTGACGCCGGAGGCCGGAACGCTGACCGTGCAACTCGTGTGGCAGGCCACGGCCACCCCGCCCATTGGTTACAAGGTCTTCGTCCACCTGCAAGGCGCGGACGGGCGCGTGTGGGCGCAGAGTGATGGCGTGCCCGCCGGCTGGGCGCGGCCCACCACCGGCTGGCTGGCGGGCGAATATGTCGTGGATGAGCACACGCTTGCCTTGCCCGGCGACCTGCCGGCAGGCGACTACACCCTCTACGTGGGCCTGTACGATGCCGACACGAACACACGTGTCCCGCCCACCGGCCCCGGCGCCGGCCCGGATGGGCGGCTGGCGCTGACGCGCGTGACGATACCCCCATAACGACTTTCGAACGCTTGCTTCGTGGGCCGCTGGCCGGGCAATTGCATCGAAACTGCGCGCGGGACCGATCAGCCCTATTTTGCCTGTCATTCCGAAGAGCGCGGTGCGCCAGCCCGCCAGCCCGCCAGCCCTCCAGGCCCGAAACACCCGTCGGCCGCGGCCCTGTCTCGGGTAGGGGCGTAGCGTGCTACGCCCCGGGCCGGCTATCAAATGGGTTTAGTTTCTGAGCAACCCGGCCTCAGGTCGGT
>JADZEK010000068.1 GCA_020850595.1 Anaerolineales bacterium | reverse complement strand
CGCAGTTGACGCCCGAGGCGGCCACGCAATTGGTGGTGCGGCATTTGGTCAATCGAGCTCGTTCGACCAGTAGTCGTCTGGAAGCGCAGAATCATCGCGGTTTCGACTAATCTGACATTGTCAAAATTGCCTACATTGATGAAATAGACGCCGTCGGCCAGAGCCGCAGCGGCGTCATGGGCGGGCAGGGCGGCATGGGGGGCATGGGCGGCATGTGGGGCGGCGGCTCCGGCGCCCTCACCCGCCTGCTCTACGAAATGGACGGCATTGACGAGAAGGGCCGCCTGGAGAAGTGGCAGGGCCGCCTGTACAAGCTCTTCGGCAAGACCCCGCCGCCGCGCAACTGGCACGTGCTCTACATGGGCTCGACCAACCGCCCCGACGTGCTCGACGCCGCCTTGTTGCGCCCCGGCCGCTTCGACCAGAAAATCGAAGTCTCCATCCCCGACAAGTCGGGCCGCCGCGAAGTCATCAAGGGCTACCTCTCCAAGGTGCGCTACGACGAGACGGTGGACGTGGAAGCCACCGTCGAGGACACCCCCTATTCCACCCCGGCGCAGATCGCCGCCGCCATCACCAAAGACGCCGTGCGCATCGCCCTGTTCAACGGCCGCCACGCTATCTCGCAGCGCGACATTGACCAGGCCCTGCAAGAGCAGCACTTCGGCATCGAACAGCCCATCGAGGAGTTCGACCCCGAACAGCGCCGCCAGGTGGCCTACCACGAGGCCGGGCACGCCGTGGTGCAGCACTACCTGCTGCCCGAGCAGCGCATCGTGCGCGTCAGCATCATCCGCCGCGGCAGCGCCCTGGGCTACGTCATGCACGTGGACCGCACCGAGACCTACGCCGCGCCGCTGCGCCGCTTTGCCGCCCACATCATGGTCAGCATGGCCGGGCACGTCGCTACCAAGCTGCACATGGGTGAATACTGGACCGGCGCGGCCGGCGGCCCCGGCAGCGACTTCAGCCAGGTGCGCGGCCGCATCTGGCAGCTTTACCAGAGCGGCTACTTTGGCCCGCCCATCCGCGGCCTGGAGTCGGGCGTCACTGCCGCCATCCCCGGCTCCGATGGCCTGATCGAGAAGTTCTGGAAGACGCTGGAAGAGCAGACCGAGCAGTTGCTGGTGGAGCACGCCGCCGAGGTAGACGCCATTGCCCAGGCCCTGTTGGAGAAGGGCGAGCTATCCAACGCGGAGACGCTGCAGTTCCTGGGCGACAACGGCTACCACCCCAACCAACCCAAGCAGCTTGGCCGCTGGGCGCCTGCCCGCCTGGCCGCGCCCAGCCGCCTGCCGCTGCCCGCGCCGGTCCTCGCCACCCGCGCCGCCGCCTCGACCGATGTGAGCAGCACGTCGCCGCACCCGGCCCTCAAGCTCAAACCCGCCGACCCCGACCTGCTCAAGCCGCTCTCTGAAACCCCGGCCCCCACCGTCGAGAGCACCCAGCCGCGCCCGGCCATCCAACTGCGCCGCCCGCCCGCCGGCACCGACGAAGCCCCGGCCCAGCCAGCGCCCACCGCCAAGTCCGTCGAACCCGCTGCCCCCGCGGCCCCCACCACCGACCAGGCTCAGGGCGAAGCCAATAAGCCGCAGTAGCGGCGTAACCGCCCCGACCCGCAACCAAAAGACCGCCGCCGGCGTTCATCGCCGGCGGCGGTTTCGTTGTACCCCCTTACCCTACCCCTCCCCCCCAAACTCGTAGTAATTCGTGGCTAACACTCTTCCGCCCCCTTCGTGTCAATTCGTGCCCTTCATTCGTGCCCATTCGTGGCAAAAGTCCCCTCCGCCCCTCAACACCCCTCTCACTTCCAGCTCCAGAACCCCATCCACCCATCCGCCACATACCGCGGCTCCAGCCGCCCCGACGCCGCCACCACAAAGATGCCCGGCGTCCCGCCGCCGCCATACGCCGACACCACCAGGTTCTTACTGTCCGGGCTCCAGATCGTCAGGCTCTGGTGATACTGCTCAAAATACGGGATCACCTGCAAAAACTGCGTCGTCGGCACATACGTCGCCACATTGTGCGTGCGGCCGTTGCCCGCGTTCATCACGTCCAGGCTCATGCGGATCGCCTGGTCCCCGCTCGCCGCCTCGGCCGTCGCCTCCGGCGTGCCCGGGTCGGCCGGCGGCTCGGTGAAGTACGCCAGGCTCTTGCTGTCCGGCGACCAGAAGAACGCATACACCGGCACGTCGGCGGGCAGCTCCACCGGCTTACCCTGGCCGTTCGGGTCGGCCACCACCAGTTGCCCCGGCGCGCCCGCCAGCGCGCTGTCGCTCAGCAGGTAAGCCACGCGCTCTCCGTTCGGGCTCCACGCGAATGCGATGTTGCCCGTATAGCTCGTCAGCGTGCGCGCGTTGCCGCCCAGCGCATCGGTCACCAGCAGGTCGGCCCCGCCGTCCGCGTTCTCGGCCGCCAGCAGCGCCCGGTCGCCCGCCGGCGAAAAGGCCGGGCTATTAAACTCCCCCGGCGCAATGTCCAGCACCTGCTCGGTCACGCTCGGGTCCAGCTCCAGCAGCGCCAGGCGCGCGCCCGCGTGCACCAGCAGGCTGTGGCCGCTCGGCGCCCACGACCAGTAATAGGGCGCGCCCACGTCCAGCAGTTGGCTCTCGCCGCCCTGTCGCGGCACCAGCGCGAAAGCCAGGCTGTTGTTGGGCGTTTCGGCGACATAGCCTACGCGCTGGCTGTCCGGCGCCCAGGCCCAGAAGAGCAGGAAGTCCTCCGTTGTCAGCGCCTCGGTTAGCTCCGTGCCGTCGCTGCGCGCCGTGAAGAGGCTGGTGTGGTCGGGCGCCGTGTCGGCCACGCCGCGGTACGCCGCGAAGGCCAGCCGCTGGCTGTCGGGCGACCAGGTCGGCAGGCCGTAGAAGAAGTAGCCGCTGTCGTCCTGCCGCGCGTCGGTGGTGATCGGCGTCTGCCGGCCGCCGCCCTGGTCAATGGTGTAGATATTGCCGTCTACGCCCAGGTAGGCGATCAGGCCGCTCTTCACCTCCAGCAGCGCCGAGAGCTCGCTCTGCGGCACCTTGATCCCCTCCGGCAGACAGGCCGTGGCCGCCAGGACCAGCGGCAGGGCCAGCGCCGTACGCAGCGCCCACAGCGCCAGGCGTGGGGCAACGCGCGGGATGGGGGGCATGGCAAGCACCTTTCTCAATTGGGCAGCAACCGCCATCGTGGCGGGATTCTAGCATACGTCCCGCGGCCTCTGAGCGCCGTTTACTGAGTGTTTCATGAGCCTACGGCCCGCCGCGCCGCCTGCATTGAAACGCCGCCCGCCGCCCCGGTTCAGCCGCCCTTAAACCCAGCGGGGCCGGTCAGCCGCCTCGGCCAACCAGCCCCGTGCGTCAATTAGCTACATCAAGCAGCCTGACTTTGGGACTTACCGGGTGTTTCGTGTCATGTCTGTGAAACGCGGGACGAAAGCCTGTGGATACTCTGACCGCCCAAAGCTAGTTCCGTCGCGCGCCATCCGTTGTACCTCAATGGGCCATCTTCATCGGAGCCCGTGGTATCTCTGTGTGTTGCCTTCGCAAGAAGAGCATTAATCCTGCCGCCAGTAACCCAATCGTTCCGCCGGCGATGCCCAGCCGGATGCTAGCTGGCAATATATCAGTCAACCCTGGTAAACTGGTTGAGATATATCCGGCCGCCCAAATTAATGCTGTTCCGCAGATCCAAATCACCGTTTCCTTGCCGCTCATTTGCTTCGTCTGTACGAAATAGATCAAGGATTGTGCAACGGCAATTGTGGCTCCGCTGAGAACCATGGTCAAAAAGGTAGGAAAGTAAAGAATCGCCGTCGTATTGCCTGTCAGTAGATCAGGGAATGAGTTTCGTGCGCCAATCCAAAATGCACAGACCGAAATGAGGAACCCAGCCGGCAGGCCCACTACATAGCCGACGAAGGTCGCCACCAACCAGCGTAATGGCGAACCATAACACTTCCTGACAAGAAGAGATTGAACTAACCCACACACCATCCCAAGCGCGGCGCCGTTTATGGCGAGTGCCATCGATATCCGCATGATATCGGCCATAGTTCGCAGGTCGCCATTTGTCCATGTTACCGTCAGGCCGGCATACTGGATGATGATCCATCCCACGCCTGTGCCCAACACCCAAGCCAACCAAGCGAAGCGATAGTCGGTGGAGAGTTGAGTAGAAGCATTGCGTTGGATCATTTTGGATACCTCTTCCCTTTGTCAACTCACGGTCGGCGGGCGGTTGACATACTTCCCCGGCCCGCCGATTCTTCGCAGGCAAACGATGTGCTGAGGCTACTTCCCTTCTGTGGGGCGAGATTCCTTAGGAACAACCCCAGTTCGGGCTGTTCGCGCCGGGATAAAGTGTCTCCGTAACGTATGCTCTTGAGCCCCAAGTCATGCCCAGATACACAGGCTGACCGCTTGAGACACTACTAACCTGGTATGAGTACATTCCGTTGCCGAGCGATGGCCCTTGCAAGCCGGTCCATGTGTAGATTGGGGCTGAGTCCGTGCTGCCGCGCGAGGACCAATTGACCCGCACGACATCATAGATATTCCTAAAGGGATTCCAGAGCCAATCTACGTTAATATCCTCGTACAGTGTCATGACAACGTTGCCTCCACCGTAGATATTGCGGGTGCAACGTTGTGTTTGGTTATAGATGCTGCTGCCGAGTGTAACCATGCCGCCGGCAACAATGCTCTTTGTGACCGTGGTATAGCATGGTTCACTTCCCTTGTAACCTGCTGGGCATGGGATTGACGTTTTCTCAAACGAAATTGCGCCCGGCCCGGAGACCTTCGCGATTGAGTGTTGCCCAATCAGCATTTGTGCGCGGGTAATTGGCGTTGAGCCCAAGACACTTGGGTGCATCTCCGAAACTGAGAGCACAGATGTTCCACAGGCTGGCCTACACGACCAGCGGTAGGGCATGATAGCGGCTGGCCTCGGGCCTCGTTCTGAGCGAGGGCGGCCGGTCAAGCGGGTGTGG
>JADZEK010000067.1 GCA_020850595.1 Anaerolineales bacterium | reverse complement strand
ATCTGCAACATCGCAATCACGCGGCCTATCGATCTCACCGCAAGCGCACCCTCAAGCAGTATCGGCAGCGCTCAAAGTCTAAAAGGCCGTAAGTCTCGTAGTACCTGTAAGTCTCGTTGTACTACTAGTCATTTGAAACAAAAGATGACATAATAACTCTCGTAAGGAGCGTTGCTGTGCAAGCCCAAATTAATCTTTATGACACCTCCACTGCCCCTACCCAGGCCATGCGTGAGGCCATGTATCACGCTGAAGTGGGCGATGATGTGTATGGCGAAGACCCCACAGTTAATGAACTCGAAAGTGAAGCCGCGGCTTTAGTCGGTAAGGAAGCTACGCTGCTTGTTCCGAGCGGCACCATGGGCAACCTGATCGCGCTGATGGTTAACACCCATCGTGGCGAGGAAGTGATTCTGGAAGCCGAAAGCCACATTTACTATTACGAGGCGGGCGGCATGGCCTCGGTGGCCGGACTGATGCCGCGCCCGGTCGTGGGCGACCGGGGCCGGCTCATGCCCGAACACGTCCTGGCGGCGCTACGCGCTCCCGACCAACACTACCCCCATACCAGCCTGCTCTGTGTGGAAAACACCCATAATCGCGCGGGCGGGTCAGTCACCACCCCCGAAAACATGCGCGCGTTACGGGCGCTTTGCGACGAGCATGGCCTGCGCTTGCACCTGGATGGCGCGCGTGTGTTTAATGCCGCCGTCGCGCTGAACGGGCCCGTCACCGAGCTAACCTGCCCAGCCCATACCGTCATGTTCTGCCTCAGCAAGGGCCTGGGCGCTCCCATCGGCTCCATCCTGGCCGGCGACGCCCCCACCATCGAGGCGGCGCGGCGCGTCCGCAAAATGTTGGGGGGTGGCATGCGCCAAGCCGGTCTCATCGCCGCTGCGGGTCTGGTCTCCCTGCGCGACGGCATCGAACGGCTGCGCCAGGACCACGCGCTCGCGCGCCAACTCGCGGCGCGCCTCAACACCATTCCAGGCCTCTTCATCGACCTTGAGCAAGTTCACACCAACATGATCATGCTGAACACCAGCGCTTTTGGCTTGCCCGCGTCCACCCTGGCTGCCGCCCTAAAGGACCGTGGCATTCGAGTCTCGGGTCGTCCCCCTTACACCGTCCGCATGGTGACCCATCACCAGATAACGCCCGAGCAAGTCGAGGTGGTTGTGGCCGCCGTCGGCGATATTGTGACAGCGTGGAAAGCTCAGCCGGAACTGGCGAGGGCCGTTTGACCCCCCCGCTCCTCCTGGGGGTCGATTTGGGCACACGCGCCGCGCGCGCCACACTCTATGCCTCGGATGGCACGCCGCACGGCAGCGGCGCTGCAGAATACGACTACACCCTCCCTCAGCCCGGTTGGGCGGAGCAGAACACGGCCGAGGTCTGGGAAGCTTTCGTCAGTGCTGTGCGGCGCGCGCTGGCGGCTGGCGGCCCCACAGCCGCCAGCCGCGTCAAAAGCCTCGTCATCAGCGGCACGGCCGTCACCTTGCTGACTTGCGATGCCGAGGGTGAGCCATTGGCGCCCGCCTTGCTGTGGATGGACACGCGCGCCTTCCGCGAGGCGGATGAGATGACGGCGTTAGCCTCTCCCTGGCAGCAATACACCGGCGGTCATATCTCACCCGAGTGGATGCTGCCCAAGGCGATTTGGCTCAAACGCCACGCCGCAGATCTGTACCAGCGCACCGCCTGGCTATGCGAACAAACTGACTGGATCACCCACCGCCTGACCGGCGTGCGCGCGCACTCGCTTTGCACCGCCAGCGCGGAATGGTGCTACGCCTCTCCCCTCGGCGGGTGGCCACTCGAACTCTTTGAGACGCTGGGCCTCGCCGACCTGCCCCAGCGGTTGGCGCCGCTCATCCTGCCCCCTGGCGCCGTAGTGGGGCCGTTGCGACCGGAGGCTGCGGCCAGCCTGGGCCTGCCGCCCGAAGTGCTCGTTGGTCAGGGCCTGATGGATAGCTATGCCGCGGCGCTCGGCCTGGACGTGCTCGCGCCCGGACGAGTGTCAATTTCGTTGGGCACCTCCTCCGCCTACCTTGCGCTGGCCGCCGCGCCCCATTTCGACCCGGCTTTGTTGGGGCCAGTGCCCGATGCATTCGGTTTAGGCACCTGGGCCTTGCAGGGCGGCCAGACTAGCGCCGCGGCCCTGGTCGGGTGGTTCGCCGAACAGCTCGCCGCAGACGCCAGCTTTGCCGAATTGGATGCCGCCGCAGCGGCGATCCAACCTGGCGCCAATGGGCTGATGGCCCTCGATTGTTGGCAAGGCAGCCGCACGCCCCATCGCGACCCGCTGGCGCGCGGCGCCTTCTGGGGGCTGCACCTGGGCCACACGCGCGCGCATCTGTATCGCGCGCTGCTGGAAGCCATTGCCTATGGCGGCCGGCAAGTGCTGGAGCGCCTGGCGGGAGCAGGCGCCGACGTGACCGAACCCTGGATCTGCGGCGGCGGCACGCGCAGCCGGCTGCTACTGCAAATCCACGCCGACGTGTTTGGCCGCCGGCTGGTGCTGCCCCAGCAAACCGAGGCCGCCACCCTCGGCAGCGCCCTGTGCGCCGCCGTGGCTGCCGGTCTGTGGCCCGATTTACGCACGGCCGGGCAGCAGATGGTCCAGGCCGGTGAGCGCATCGAACCTGACTTATCGGCGCATTCCCGTTACAATGCGCTGTACGCCGAATACCAAGGGGGCTATCCCATGCTGCGCGACAGCCTGCACCGGTTGGCCCGGTCCACGCAGGCAGCGCCTACCTCATGACCGTCACGACGTTTGCCTCTGCCCCCCTCCTGCGCGAACTCGAAGACAAACTGCAAACGGCCCTTGGCGGGCGCGCGCATTTCGACGCCTACACCCGCGCGCTCTACAGCAACGACGGCTCCCTGCACGAGATCACCCCGCTTGGCGTGGCCTTTCCTAAGCATACCGATGAGCTGCAAGCCATCGTGGAAACCGCCGCCGCCCTGAAGGTGCCGCTGCTGCCGCGCGGCGCGGGCACCAGCCTGGCCGGCCAGACCGTCGGCGCAGCCCTGGTTGTTGACTGCGCCCGCCATCTTAACCACATCCTCAGCCTCGACCCCGATACCCAAACAGCCCTGGTGGAACCAGGCGTCGTCTGCGCCCAACTCAATCGCCGGGCCGCCGCCCACGGCCTGACCTACGGCCCCGACCCGGCCTCTGCCGACCGCGCCACGTTTGGGGGCATGATTGGCAACAATGCCACCGGCGCTCATTCCATTCGCTATGGCATGACCGCCGACCACGTCGCCGTGCTGGACGTCGTGCTGGGCAACGGCTCGCTGGCCCGCTTTGGCCCGTTGGACGAAGCCGCCGCGCGCGCCAAGGCAAACGCCGCCACCCGCGAGGGCCGCATCTACCAGACCCTGCTGAACCTGCGCGACAGCCAAGCCGAGACCATCCGGCGCGATTGGCCCCACACCTGGCGGCGCGCCTCCGGCTATAACCTCAACTACCTCACCGGTTACTCACCGGGCACGCCGCCGGCCTGGTTCGACACGAGCACCCCTTACCCGCCCCTGCACGGCGTCAACCTCGCGCCAGTGGTCACCGGCTCCGAAGGCACGCTGGTGGTCATTCAGCGGGCGCGCGTGCGGCTGGCGCCTCTGCCTAAGGCCACCGTGGTCGTGCTGCTGGCCTTCGACAGCGCGGCCGAAGCCTGCGATGCCACGCCGGAGGTGCTGGCGACCCAGCCGGCGGCCATCGAGTTGCTGCCCGCGCAGTTGCTGGCCCTGGCGCGTTCCATCCCCGACTATGCCCGCCGCCTGACCTTTGCGCCGGAAGGCGAAAAAACGCTGCTGGCCGTGGAGTACGCCGGCGCGTCGCTGGACGAAGCGCTGGCCGGCGCTGGCCCCCTGGCCGGGCGCGGCACGCTGCTCGCCGACACGGCGCTGCAAGGCGACCTGTGGGCCATCCGCAAGGTGGGCATGGGCCTGTTGATGAACCGGCCTGGCCGCCGCAAGGCCATCGATTTCGTGGAAGACATGAGTGTGCCGGTGGAGCGCCTGGGTGAGTTTGTGCGCCGCCTCGACGCGCTGCTGGCCGCGCATGGCACCGCCGGCGTGTGGTATGCGCACGCCTCGGCCGGCTGCTTGCACATGCGTCCCCTGCTCGACCTGACCGCGCCCGACGGCGTGCGCGACTTGCGCGCCATTGCGGAAGAGGCCAGCGCGGTGGTGGCCGACCTGCATGGCGTGATGAGCGGCGAGCACGGCGACGGCCTCTCGCGCAGTGAGTTTATTGAGCGTATGTTCGGGCCGGCGCTGACCGGAGCTTTCCGCGCGGTGAAGCACGCCTTCGACCCGGCGGGCCTGCTCAACCCCGGCAAGATCGTGCTGGACGCGGGTGCCCGCCCGCTGGACAAGGCGCTGCGCTATGGGCCGGCTTACACCACCACCCCCTTCCCCACGGTGTTTGCCTTTCGGCGCGAGGGCGGGCTGGCCGGGGCCGTGGAGGGCTGCGTGGGCGCGGGCGTGTGCCGCCAGACGGAGGGGGTCATGTGCCCCTCCTTCCAAGCCACGCGCGAGGAGCAGCACCTCACGCGCGGGCGCGCCAACGCGCTGCGCGCTGCCCTGGCGGGGCGGCTGCCAGCCGGGGCGCTCACCAGCCCGCAGATGCGCGCGGTGCTGGACCTGTGCCTGGAGTGCAAGGGCTGCAAGGCCGAATGCCCCACCGGGGTGGACATGGCCCGCATCAAGGCCGAGTTCCTGAACGCCTATCACGCCCAGCACGGCGTGCCCCTGCGCAGCCGGCTCTTCGGCCATATCAATTCTGTCTCACGTTGGAGCCAACGCCTAGCGCCGCTGGCGAATTGGGGTCTGCGGCTGTGGCCGGTGCGCAGGGGGCTCAACCGCCTGGGCATCACCGACCGGCGCCCCTTGCCCACGTTTGCGAGGCAGCGTTTCAGTCAATGGTTCCACCGCCGGGGCGCGCCGCCGGCTGGGCAGCCGGTGGTGCTGTTCGTGGACACCTACACCGAATACAACCACCCTCAGTTGGGCCAGGCGGCCGTGCGCGTGCTAGAAGCCGCCGGCTGTGAGGCGCGCCTGGTGCGCCAGCAGGGCTGCTGCGGCCGGCCAATGATCTCTAAGGGCTTGCTGGGCGCGGCTAAGGCCGCCGCCGACCGCAACCTGGCCGCCTTGGCGCCCTACGCCGCGCAAGGGTTGCCGATCCTGGGCCTGGAACCGTCCTGCCTGCTGACCCTGCGCGACGAGTACCTGGAGTTCTTTCCCGAAGACTCGCGCGCCCAGCAAGTGGCTCAGGCGGCGCTACTGATCGAGGAGTTTCTGACCCAGCCCGGCCCGGACGGCCTGGCGCCTGTAGCGCGGCTGCCCTTGCGCCGCTCTGAGGAGCCGTGGCTGCTGCATGGCCACTGCCACGCCAAGTCGCTGGTGGGCACTTCAGCGCCACGGGCGCTGCTGCGGGCCGCCGGCGCTCAGGTCGCCGACAGCGGCGCTGGCTGCTGCGGGATGGCCGGCTCGTTTGGCTACGAAAGCGAGCATGTCACGCTCTCGCTGGCGATCGGCGAGCTTAAGTTGTTCCCCGCCGTGCGCGCCGGCCAGGCCGCCGGAGTGCGCGTCGCGGCGCAGGGGGTCTCCTGCCGCGCGCAAATCGCCGAAGGCGCTGGAGTAGCCGCCGTCCACCCCATCGAATTGATCGCCGCCGCGCTCGAGGAGAAGCCGGGCAAAAACCAGTATTAGCCCGCCGGGATGGAGCCAGTGGCTTCATCCAACTGCGTCACTGACAAGGTTAAGTTAGTCTCGGTCGATAGCCTAACGAGGCTTCGCCTCAGACCGACGAGATGTAGGGAACGCAAATGGCCCCGGTTGTGGGAAGAAACAGGCGACGGTATAACCGTGCCCGTCATACACCGCGCGAAGCGGAGAGTTGGCCACGAGGGCACCCCGCAACCGGAGCCAGCCATGAGTGTAGCACAATCCGTCGCCGCCGTCTTGCGCCAGCACGTGACCTTGGAAGTGGAAAGCCTTGATCGGATGTACCTGAACGTCTACGTGCCCCAACTGCAATACGAGTCGGGGGCGGCGGTCTTCTTCCGCTATCACCGCGGGCACCCGTTCGCCTCGTCGGCCCTGATGGCCCCGATGCGCCGGGCCTTTGTGGCGACGATTGAAGCGTGTGTCCACCGGCACGATATTCCGCTGATCACCTTTGCCAAAGGGCAGCGTAAGGACGACGTGGCCGCCGCGCACTTGGCCCGCTTCACGGCCGAAGAAGGCGTGTTGTTTGTGGGCAAGGCCCAAGAGACGGCGCCGGTCATTCGCACCGAGAAACGCCGCAACCCGCGCACGGGTCAGAGCTACGCTTGGCTGGTGCGCTCCAGCGCGCCGGTCAACCATTACTACTTCTACGGGGTAGATCGCGACTTCGGTCCCTTCTTCTTGAAGTTCTGCTCGTACTTTCCCTACACGGCCAAGCTGTGCTGCAACGGCCACGAGTACGCCAAGCGCCAACTGGCCCGAGCCGGCATTGGGTATGAAGCCCTGGACAACGGTTTCCTGAGTTGCGCCGATCCGGCCCGCTGCCAAGCCATCTGTGACGGCCTGTCGGCCGGGACGATCGAGACGTTTGCGCGCAAGTGGCTGGCGCGTCTGCCCCAGCCGTTCACCCCGGAGGATCGGACCGCTGGCTATGGCTACCACCTCTCCATCCTGCAAGCCGAGTGCTCGCTGACGCAAGTCCTGGATCGGCCCGTGACCGGCCGCATCTTTTTCGAGCAGGTCATTCGCGAGAACCTGGACCTGGGCCGCCCCGACCAGATCAAGCTGATCTTTGGCCGCCGGGTGACCAAGTGCACCCCCGGTCGCTTCCAGACGCGGGTCATCACCGAGGGGGTGACCCCGTCCCTGCATGTGAACTACAAGTCGTCCCGGATCAAGCAGTACCATAAAGAAGGCCGCGCCCTGCGCACCGAGACCACCGTCAACAACCCCAACGACTTCGGCTTGCCCAAACGGCTGTCTGGCCTGCCCGCGCTGCGGGCGGTCGGCTTTCAAGCCAACCGGCGTCTGCTAGACGTCGAACGGATCAGCCACGATTGTGCCATTGGCGAAGTCGTCTTTCAACAACTCAACCAGCCGGTGGTCGTCGAGACGCAACGCGCCTCGGCCCTGCGCTCTACCGACCCGCGGGTGCAGGCGCTGTTGAGCGTCTTGGTGATGTTCCGTCTGCTGCCTGAAGGGTTTGCCAATGCCGACTTGCGGGCGCACCTGGCCCCGCTGCTGGGCCTCGACCCCAGCCAATTGACCCCGGGCCGCATGACCTTTCATCTGCGTCGCCTGCGCCTGCACGCCCTAATTGGGCGCTTGCCGGGCCGCCATCGTTACCGGGTGACTGGCTGCGGGCTGCGCATCGCGTTGTTCTTCACCCGCACCTATGCCCGGTTCTTGCGTCCCGGTCTGTCCCTCCTGCGGCCAGATACCGTGCCGGACGACTCGCCGCTTGGCCGGCAGTTCGACCGGCTCGAAGCAGCGCTGGATCAATGGATCGGACAGGCGACCCTGGCCGCTTGAAACTTGACTCATTCACGATAACTTTCGGGCTTCAAGCCCTCTAGCGTAGGTTTTGCGCAACCAGGGCGCAAACCGTTGAATCGGATGTAATTTTGCACGGCCGGGCCGGCTGGCGGTAGCCTCGCAGGCGGAGGAACTGCCTGTGAGCGAGATGCCGTCGGACTGGCCGATCACCAACACGGAACATGGAATGCTCGTCGCCTTTGGGGAATTCTTGCAGCAGCACGGGCTGCTGGAGCAGCTGCGGCAGGTGCCCGTGGCGCAGAAGACGCGCGAACTGGTACCGCAGGCGAAGCTGATTGAGTTTCTGGCCGGGATTATGAGCGGCATCGAACACTTGCAGGATCTCAATCATGGGCCGCGCCCGCTGGTGTCCGACCCAGTCGTGGCGCGGGCGTGGGGCTTGAAGCGCTTGGTCCACTACAGCAGCGTCAGCCGCAGTCTGCATGCCTGCGATGCGCACACCGTCGCTGCGGTCGAAGCCGCGATCGCGCGCTTCAGCCAGCCGTTTGTGGATCAGGCGGTGCATGAACTGGTGCGCCGCGGCCAGCCCCTGGTCTACGATTTCGACTTGACCGGTCAGCCGGTCAGTTCGACCAGCACGACCTATCCCGACGCGGCCTTCGGATGGATGAATGACCAGGTGCGACTGGGCTATCAGTTGGCGCGGGTGAGCCTGGCGCCGTCGGCCGGCGAGCGGATCTGGCTGGCCGGGTTTCATCATCCCGGTGACACGGTTTCGGCGGGGTGTCTGAAAGAACTGGTGCTGGCGGCTGAAAAGCAGACCCAGGTGCGGCCCCGGCGGCGACCCGAACTGGTCGGCCAGCGGATCGAGGCCCAAGCGGCCGGGATGGAACGCACGCGCCGGTTGGCTGACCAGCAGCAGACAAAGCTCGACGCCTTGCGGCAGACGCACACGACCCTGATCGGCAAACACTATCACGCTGAGCAACAGCTCCAAGCGCCGATTCCTGCGGGAAAACAAGCCCGTTTGCAAGTCCAGGCCGATGGCTGGCAGAAGCGCCTGCCAAGGCTGGCCGACCAGATCGCGCAGGCCGAACGCGTCCTGGCCGCGCATCAAGCGTGGTTGGCTGAACAAACCGCCACGCTGGATCAACTGCGCGCCTGGCAGGCGCAACTGGAACTCGACAATCAAGCCAACCCCAACTCGCCCGGGCCGGTGATCGCGCGGATGGATGCTGGATTTGCAGTGGGCGAGAACCTGGCCTGGCTGCTGGAGATGGGCTACGGCCTGGACACCAAGGCGGCCAATGGGCGAACGACCACTGCCGTGTGTGCCCAACTGCCGCGCGGTGCGACCTGGGAAAAGGTGGACGACAACGCCGAGATGGTGCTGGTTGGCGACCATCACCTGCACGGCTGCCCCTATCCCCTGACCGTGGCGGTCGAGCGCTTCAAGGTCGGGCGCGCGTTCAAGTACGCCACGCTGGTGCGCTCGGGTCCGGCACCCAAGTTGGCCGAGTGGTTCGTCCACTACAACGCCCGCCAGACGATTGAAGCCGGCAACGTAACTGCTCAGGCCTGGAGCCGGGGCGTGACCGGCTGACCGGTGAAAACGCTGGTCAGGCCATCGAGGACAGAATAGCCTTGCTTGCGCAACGTCGAGATGTAACCGCGAATGCGGCAGAAGTAGGCGGCGGCTTCGGGGCTGCGGAAGCCGCCGGAGGCTTTGTGCTTGACTTTGAGCATGCGCAGATCGCGCTCAGCCTGGTTGTTGTCGAAGGGCACGCGGAAGTCATACAAGAATGCCAGGATCGCAGCCCGGTGCGTGACCAGCCGATCGAGCAGGTTGCGCGCGGGCGTCTGTCTGGGTCGGCCGCGTTTGCCCGTCGGTTTGGGGGGCGGGTTGGCCAGCAGGCCTTCGTTCAGGAAGCGGGTGTAGGCCGCTTCGAAGCCCGCGCGCTGTTTGGCGGGCAATTCGGCCTGCCCGGCGGCCCGGGCCGCCTCCACGGTGGCTTTCATGCTCAGCAGCAGCCGGATCAACTTTTGGATCCAGGCTTGCCCGCTCTCTTCGTCCAGGCCAATCAACTCGCGCAGCAGATGGGCATTGCACAGCGCATACGCCCTTGGCAGGCTCAGGTACGGCGCCCAGGCATCGTGCACCCGCCGGCCCGCACAGCCCACCAGCAGACCGATGGCGTCAATGGCTTCCCGGCCCCGCTTGGCGTGATGGGCGTAGAAGGTCAGCAGGGCCGTGCTGACCACATGCACCCATGCAGTGCGCCCGGCCACCCGCTGGCCGGTTTCGTCCACGTGCACCACGTCCGCCTGCTGCAAGGCTGCCCCGATGGCCTGTTCGACCCCTGCCAGGCGGGTGTAGGCACGGGCTTGGGCGCTGGCTAAGGTGCCTTCCGACGGATACAGACCAAACAGGTCGCCCAGACATTCGACCGTGCGCTCAAAGGGCAGCAACTGATAGGTCTGCAGGTATACCATGGTCGCTTGGGCGCGCGCGCCAAACTGCACCGGCTGGCTGACCTCGGGCGGGAAACGCCCGCTCGTCACCGTCTGGCACGCCGGGCAGGCTTTGTGCACGGCCTGATGTTCAGTCACGTCCAGACGCGGTTCGGGGATGTCAAACACCTGGCGCCGTTCCCGGCTCAGTTCGGGCGCCGTCTCCAAGTCGGCCCCACACTCAGCGCAGACGGCGGGCACATGCTGCACGGTCGCAGTGGGATTATCCACCAGGCAGCGCGTCACGCCCGGATGCCCGGCCTGCCCCCCACGCTTCTTGCCGCTGCGTTTGCGCAAGCTGCGCGGGTGGGGGCGCTTGGCCGGTCCATTGCTGGACGGCGGTTGGTGGCTGTTATGGCTGTCCTTGTTCAGGCGCGCCTGCAACTGCGCCACCTGCGCCGACAGGCTGCTCAACTCCTGTTGCAGCGCCGTGACCACCGCCTCCACGAACGCTATGGTGGCTTCGGGACCCGCCTGATAGGCCGCCAGAATTTCATCGCGCAAGGACATGAGGCGCTACTATAGTCAGGTTCTGCCAACCGGCAAGCGCGAGCCGGGCCATGCCTGAGCAGTTTGACAATGTCACATTCGAATTGCGATGTTATGGTATGACTGGCGGAATGAGCCTAAGATCGCCTCACCTGCCTGTTACGAACCGGAACGCTGGGGTCTGCCGGCCGAAGCCGTGCGCGGTCT
>JADZEK010000066.1 GCA_020850595.1 Anaerolineales bacterium | reverse complement strand
GCCAGCAATTGCTCGACTAGCGCCACGACAGCGTCCGGTCCAGCGTCATACGCCGTGAGAATGTCTTCGCGCTTCATCCTATGGTCAGTTCATAGCACGTCTCATGCCTAAATGGCTGAGTAGTTACGGCCTTTCCGCGAATCTCTGGTTGGCGGTGTTTTTTAGCGAACGATCCGTTGCTTTGTTGGCATGGAGAGGTTTTGGGCGGCGAGCGCCGCGAGTACAATACGGGCGGCGTTACTCACACGGAGCGGGGAGCAACACCTATGACGGAACTGCCGATTTTTGTGAAGGGACGCTACGGCCCGCGCGGGGTCGAGAACATGCGGCGCTTGTTCGTGGCGTTGTTCTGGCTGTTCGCGCGGCGGGTGGGCACGGGGCTGGAGAACATGCCGCCGGGCGGGGTGATTATGTGTCCGAACCACCTCAGCCGGTTTGACCCGCCGCTGGTGTTCAGCTTTCTGGCGAACCGCAAGACGACGGTGTTCAACGCGGACACGTACCGCAGCAGCCGCTTCTTCAGGTTCGTGATGGAATCAACGGATGTGATCTGGGTAAACCGCGGCAACATTGGGCCGTCGGTGATTAAGGCGGCGGTGAAGACGCTGAAGGAGGGGGCGATCTTGGGGGTCGCGCCGGAGGGCACGCGCAGCAAGACGGGCGCGCTGCAAACCGGCAAGACGGGGGCGGTGTTCATGGCGTATGCCTCAGGGGCGCCGATTGTGCCGGTGGCGGTGACGAACACCGACCGGCTGGTGCCTTCGATTAAGAAGCTCAGGCGCATCACGCTGACGGCGACGTACGGGAAGCCGATGTACTTTAAGATGGCGGGGCGGGAGCGGCCGACGAGCGCGCAACTGGAGGCCGACACGACGGAGGTGATGTGCCGCCTGGCGGCGATGCTGCCGGCGCGCTATCGCGGGGTGTATGCGGAGTATCCGCGCACACTAGAGTTGGTGGCGCAGAACGGGGAGCCGGCGACGACGGCGACTTTGGTCGAGTGAGGGACAAGAGGATTTTTGCCACGAATAAGCACGAATTACACGAAGGGGGTAGGGCAAACGCACGGTTGGCGCTCTGGTGAGCATGAAGGGGGCGAAAACCTGGGCCACGAATTAGCACGAATTACACGCAGGGGTAGAGCCAGCGCACGGCTTGCGCTTTGAAGCGAAGAGCTGCACCCCCCAGGGCGCAACGAAGGAAATGAAAACCGCCCGCCTGAACCACTCAGGCGGGCGGTTGTGTTTAACCGGCCTAGGCGGCGGCGTCGCCGTAGAGCTGGCGGTGAACGCGGCTGAGGGCGCGCACCTGCCGGTCGGCGTGGTAGGAGGAGCGCACGAGCGGCGCGCACTCGACCCAGGAGAACTTCAGGTCATCCGCGGCGAAGCGGCGCAGCTCGGCAAACTCGTCAAGCGTGTAGTAGCGGTCTATGGGCAGGTGGCGCTTGGAGGGCTGGAGGTATTGGCCGACGGTGAGGATATCCACGCCCCACGAGCGCAGATCGGTCATGGTCTCTTTGACCTCCTCCAGCGTCTCGCCCAGGCCGAGCATGATGCCGCTCTTGGTGAGGACTTCGGGGTCGAGGGACTTGGCGTTGCTGAGGGTGGCCTTGGCCCACTCATAGTTGTCTTGCGGCTGCACGGTCTTGAACAGGCGCGGCACAGTCTCGACGTTGTGGTTGAGGATCTCGGGCCGGGCTGCCATGACGATTTGCAGGGCGGCGCGCTTGCCTTTGAAGTCCGGGATGAGGACTTCGATAGAGCAGCCGGGGTGGACTTCGCGCACGCGGCGGATGACGGCGGCGAAGATGGGCGCGCCGCCGTCGGCCCGCTCGTCGCGGTTGACGGAGGTGATGACGGCGTGCTTGAGGTTCATGGCGCGGATGGCCTCGGCCACGCGGTTAGGCTCATCCCAATCGAGGGGCAGCGGGCGGCCGTGCTTGATGTCGCAGAAGGCGCAGGTGCGCGTGCAGACATCGCCCATCATGAGGAAGGTGGCGGTGCCGGCGCCCCAGCACTCGCCCAGGTTGGGGCACAGGGCTTCCTCGCAGACGGTGTGCAGGGTCTTGGCGCGCATGAGGTGGCGCAACTGTTCGTAGGTTTCGCCGGTGGGGGCGCGCACCTTGAGCCAGTCGGGGCGGCGCTGCGGGCGGGGCAGCTCGACCGCGTCCACCTGGATCAGGCGGTCGCGGGTAGGTTCGGTGATGGGCATACGGTTCCTTCTTTCAGCCGGTGCGCCGAGAGCCGCGCCCACCCAGGCGGGCCGCCGGCGCGCTACCTGGCTGAGATTGTACGCCATGCGGCGCAGGCCGGGAAGGGTGAGAATGGCGGGAGGCGGCGCGCACCCGCCGGCTCATTCTGGGGGGCGCTCGACCATCCGGCGGGCGAAGACTTCGCCGAAGAGCGAGACGACGGCGTCGGCGACGGCGGGCAGGCTGGGGGCGGGGTCGAGCAGGTCAGCCAGGGAAATGGGGGCGTGGTCGCGCAGGCCGCAGGCGATGATGCCATCCCAGTAGGCCATATCTGGGTCTACGTTGAGGGCGAAGCCGTGCTGGCTGATGCCGCGCGCGTCTACCTTGACGCCGATGGCGGCAAGCTTGGCGGGGGCGCGGCGGGCGGCGGGCGGGCAGTGGACGCAGCGCGAGGCGACATCGGGCTGGACCCAGACGCCGGTGAGGCCCTTGACCTGGCCGGTGACGAGGCCGAAGCGGGCGACGGCGCGGATGAGGGTCTCTTCCAGCTGGCGGACGAAGCCAATGTAGTCGGCCTGGGGGAGGCGGCCGGCAGTGTCCACCACCGCGCCGAGGGCGAGGAGTGGGTAGCCGACGAGTTGGCCGGGGCCGTGGAAGGTGATGTCGCCGCCGCGGTCTACCCAGTGCAGGGCGATGCCGCGCGCGGCGAGTTCGGCTTCGGAGAGCAGCAGGTTGGCGGCGTGGCCGCTGCGCCCGAGGGTGTAGGTGGGCGGGTGCTCCAATAGGAGCAGGGTGTCGGGAATCTGGCCGGCGGCGCGCTGGGCGGCGAGCCGCTTTTGCAGCGCCCAGGCTTCGGCGTAGGGCACGCGGCCCAGGCGGCGGACTTCACAGGTGGGGGTCATACGCGGGTGGGTGTCATGCGCGCAGGGGGAAGAAAAACGTTTGCCACGAATTACCGCGAATTGGGGGGTGGGGAGGGCCGGCGGATGGGTAAGGTCATGCGGCTGGTCGCTGAGTTAGTTGGGTAAAGGTGTCAGGCACGGCTGGCGGCGCTCGAAGAAGGTGAGGTATTTGAGGCCGGCGGCGCGGGCGGCGGCCAGGGCTTCGGGCAGGTGTCGGCCAACCTGGTCGGGGCGGTGGGCGTCGGAGCCGAGGGTGACGCGCTCGCCGCCCATCTGCGCGTACCAGCGTAGGATGGTCAGGCCAGGGGTGAGGGTTTGGGCGCGGCGGCGCAGGGCGGCGGTGTTGAGGTCGAGGGCCAGGCCGTTGTCTATGCAGGCTTGCAACACCGAGCGGATGGCGTCTTCGTAGTCGCTGGGGTCGTAGCGACCGTAGACGCCGAAGGCGGCGCGCACGGGCACGTCGAGGTGGCTGAGGATGTCGAAGCCGCCGGCGCGGGCTACCTGCTCCAGTTCAGCGAAGTAGCGGCCGAAGGCGACGGCGGCGGGGAAGGCTCGGAAGTACTCCACGTCGAAGATGTTGTACGCGCCCGCCCAGTGCAGCGAGCCAAGGGCGTAATCGAAGGGGTAGCGGGCCAGCAGGGCGCGGGCTTGGGCGGCGAAGCGATGCGGTTCGCCCAGCTCCACGCCGGCGCGGATGGTCAGGCGGCCGGCGAATTCGGCGCGGCAGCGCTCTAGCTCGGCGGCCCACGGCTCGAGGCGGAAGAAGTCGCGGCACTCGGCGGTCTCGGTGACGATGAGGTCGTAGTGCTCGGTGAAGCCGATTTCGGGGATGCCTTTTGCGATGGCGGCGCGGCACATGTCGGCCATGCTCGCGGTGGAGTCACACGAGTAATTCGTGTGCATATGATAGTAGTACAACGAGACTTACAGGTACTACGAGACTTACGGCCTTTTAGACTTTGAGCGCTGCCGATACTGCTTGAGGGTGCGCTTGCGGTGAGATCGATAGGCCGCGTGATTGCGATGTTGCAGAT
>JADZEK010000065.1 GCA_020850595.1 Anaerolineales bacterium | reverse complement strand
CTGGGCGAAGCGCTGCAAGCGCGCGGCCTGACCGTTCGGAACGTATTTCCCCCCGGCGAGCCGCGGGCGGAGCTGGTCCGGCTGGCTCACGACGCCGAGGCAGAACTAGTGATCGTGGCCGAAGGGGCGGCGCCTGAGAACAGCGGAGGGGCGCAAGATCAATTAGCGATCGCGGTGGCGAAATACGCCCCGTGCTCCGTGCTGGTGCTGAAGACCCGACCCGAGCCCGCCTCGATGGCGCTGACCCCGCTAGCTTGCGCCCAGGCGCCGGTGGCGGTGCACTAGCCAACCCCGCCTGGACACCTGCCGGACGATCGGGGGCTTGAGGAGGCGCCGATGAACACACCCCGACACACGCCTTTTTCAGTAGCCTTCTTACTTGCGCTCTGGCTGTTGGTGATTGCCCTGCTCATCTTGCTTCGTGGGCAAGCCCTGATCCCATGATCGACCCGCAGTGCGGCCGGCTCCCACGGTCAACTCTCAATTTGTGGGCGGCCACGCGCCCGGTAGAGAGAAGCGTATATCAGCTCGGCGGCTACGACTGGACCTCATGGGCCGAGTGCGGCTGGGCGGGCGCCCGCGCCAAAGCCGATCACATACGGCAGCGCAATGGCGCCCACGGGGCACAGCGCCTCGCAGATCGCGCAGTAATTGCAGGCAGCCGGCTGGACGACGAGGGCTGTGCCGCCTACCAGCGCCAGCACCCGCGTGGGACAGACCGCCACGCAGTCGCCGCAGCCGGTGCAGATCAGCTGATCAATCTGCGGCAGCCAGGCCAGGTCGTTCATTCCGCTGGCACGCCCAGCTTGAGCTTCAGGTACTCGCCCACCAGGATTGCAGCCGGATAAAGGACTTCCTCCTCGTTCTGCATGTGCAGCTTGAGCTGCTCGGTGAAGGCGATCACCTCGGTGCTGTTGGCGCGCCTGGCCGCGGCGGCGAGGTCATCCAACGCCGCGGCAACGGCCTGGTGTTCGGCCAGCATCTTCGGCAGTTCGGCCTTGAGCGTCTCGGTCAGGGTTACGACCTCGGCCATTTCGCGCTCAACTCGACCGGCCGCCAGCGCCGGCAGCAAGGCCAGCGGCGGCACACCGTAGCGCTCTTCCCCAACAAAGTGGGCATGCAGGACCTCGGCCACCCGAGCGGCCGCGTCGCCCACCTCGCCGCCCATTTGAATGGTTCGCTCCAACCGAACGTGCAGCTCGTTGTGTTCAGCTTCTAGCGCTGCCGGGTTCTGAGTATTCATCGCGTTGTCTCCCAATCGGATTTTGACGTAATGCGCCGGTATGCCGGCCCTGCCCGTAATCTACGCGCTTGAGCGGCCACTGTCCTTGATTCAGATCAAGTGTCGCTGTTCTGGCCGCCTGTTCTGGCCGCCTGTCCTGGCGGCCGGTACTGGCGGTAGGCCAAGTCCCGCGAGCTGGGCATGCCTTCCAGCCGCGGCTTTGATCTGGCGGCCATCGCGGCCCAGGGCGTCAACTGGACCAACAACGACCACGCCAGCCACAACGTGCCCGGCTTGTCCCGGCGGAATGGCGCAGCGACGTGCCGCAGTGAGAGGGGCTGCCGTTCGACCTCGGCGCTAGTGTGCGAATTGGTAGCGCAGGAAGAGGTGGCTATCCGCGCGATGGGCGCTCACCAACGCGCTCCAGGTGGGCAGCTCAGGCGCCAGCCGGCGCCCGGAGACGAGGCCGGGCCGCTCTGCGGTCGCGCTATCGCCACGCCCGGCTACCTGCGGGGCGAGCGTCAGAAACAGCTCGTCGATGAGCCGCGCGGCGAAGAAAGCGCCCATGACACGCGGGCCGCCTTCCAGCAGCACCAAAGGCTCCGGACGGCCGAGACACGCGGCGATTTCAGCCAGAAAGTCGCTCGCCCCGACCGTGACGCCGTCTTCGGTCGGCGCGACGCGCACGGTAACGCCCTCCGGCAGCTGGCGGCGCTCCAAGCGCTTGGCGCCGGCCGGCGTGGTGACAAGCAGGGTCCGCACCGTGCCAGAGGCAAACACGGGCGCGGACAAATCAAGTCGGCCGCTGCCGCTCAGGATCACGTTGAGCGGTGTCGGCGCCAGTCCCATCGCGGTCCGCAGCGCCTGGTAGTCGGGGCCCAGCTCGGGGAAGGCGTATTCGGCGGTCCACAGGTGGCGCGATACGGCGCGCAGGGTGCCCGCGCCCACGGCGACGGCATCAGCGGCGGCTCGCAGTAGTCCCATCAGGGCGCGATCATGCGGGTTGAAGCCGCTGATCTCCCCGCCGCCCGACTTGCCGGGAATGCCCAGCGATACCACGCCATCCAGGGTGGAGACGAAATTGCTGATGAGATATGGACGGCCCGTCCGCGCCGGAAACGCAAGTTGTCTATAAAGGGACTGCAGGGCAGGCGGCAGGGGGAGCGGCGGACCGGACGTGCGGTTGAATAACACCTCGAACGCTTCCAGCATCGCTTATCCCTGGCCCGTGACAGCGGCCATGAACTCAGCGCGCAGGGCCGGGTCGTGCTCGTAGTGGCCACGCCAGAAACTGGTGCGCGTCAGCGGCAGCACCTCGCGTACTCCGCGCATTTGAGTGCAAAGGTGGTGGGCCGCCAGGTGCACGGCCACGCCGTGCGGCTGCAGCAGATGCTCCAGGGTGTCGGCGATCTGGCGGCCCATCCGGTCCTGCACGGTAAACCGCTTGGCATACAGCCGCACCAGGCGCGTGAGCTTGGAGATGCCGATGATGTTTTCGTGCGCGATATAGCCTACGTAGGCCTGGCCGTGGAAGGGCAGGGCATGGTGTTCGCATAGAGCGAAGAACGGGATAGGCCCTTCGATCACCTGGCTGAGCCGGCAATCCGGCCCGCCGTGACATTCGGTCGGGAAGACGGTCACGAGCTTAGGATCGCCGTCGTAGCCGGCCGTGCTGTCGATCAGGGCCTGCAGGTGACGCCGCGGCGTGGCCTGCGTTCCAGGCGTCTCCAGGTCCAAGCCGAGGGCGGTGAAGATCTCAGCCAGGTAGCCCTCATAGCGCTTGAGCTGCGCGACGCTCAGGGTGCGGCCGGGGATGCTGAGCGCTGGCAGGGCCGCCGCCGGGTGCTCGTGGTCGTGTCTAGTCAGGTTCGTGGTTTCCATGATCGTGCTGGGCCTCCCTTTCAATTCAGGCGGTAGCGGCCGTCTGACTTTGCAGCAAGCCGGGGCGAGCCAGCTGGCGGGTCGTAATCAGGCGCCGGGCAGTCGCGACCTGGTTCCACACGTTCCACAGCAGCACGCCGCGCACGACTCCGCCGGCGTGGTAGTAGACCACGCCCTCGCGGAACGGCTGCTTCCAATCCACCAGGGTCTCCAGCCGCGAATCGACCTCGCCTACCGCCTCATAGCCCAGGTCGAACAGGTCTGAGTAAAAGAAGGGCAGGTGCAGGTAGGCGGCCTGCTCGCCGGCCATGTTGCGCCCCGCCCGGCGGCCCATGCTCAGCGCATTGTCTTCGTGCTCGAAGCGCAGCCGCTTGCCGAGCGCGGCGAAGTAAAAGGCGGCCACATCGCCGGCGGCGAAGATCCGTGGGCGCGTGGTCCGCAAGAGCTCGTCTACTACGATGCCGTCCTCCACGGCCAGCCCGGCCGATTGCGCCAGCTCGACGTTCGGCTGGATGCCGATGCCGGCGACCACCATATCCGCCATGAGTTCGCGGTCCGATGTTCGGACAAGGACATGCGCATCACGTCCCTCGACGCCCGTCACGAACGTATGCGACAGGACCGTGACGCCTTTCTCGCGGTAGTAGTCATTCAGGAAGCGCCCGAGGTCATCGGGGAACACCCGCGCCCCGAGTGTCGCTTCCGGGAAGATCAGGGTCACCTGCCTGCCGTTCATAGCCAGCGCGGCCGCGATCTCGGCGCCAATAAAGCCGCCGCCGATCACGGCGAAGCGCTGCGCGCGCTCGGCCTGGGCGTGCAGACGACGGAAGTCCGTCACGGTGCGGTAGTACAGGATGTCGCCGCCGCCAAATGGCAGGCGCCGCGGCCGGCCCCCGGTGGCCAGCAGCAGCTGATCGTAACTGTATTCGTCGCCGCGATCATCCACGACGGTCTGCCGCTCGGGGTCCACCCGTTCGACCTTGCGGCTCAGCAGCAGGTCCACGCTGTGGCTCTCGGTGTGGCGCCAGATCCCGTCCACCGGCTTGCCCTTCCACAAGGCTTTGGACAGCGGCGG
>JADZEK010000064.1 GCA_020850595.1 Anaerolineales bacterium | reverse complement strand
GCTCAGCCGGGTGACGGGGGACTGTGTTTTCGCGCCAAAGGCCTTGACCGCGTCTTCGACGCGGATGGCTAAGGTCAGTTCCATTTCAATCTCCTCCCCCGGCCAGCGCTGCTGGCTGCCGGCGGGGTGCATGGCCGCCCGCGGTTCAGGCAAGCCAGGGGACCGGCGCAGCGGGTCAAGCACGCTGGCAGCCATAGGGCCCTCCTACCCAATGACGAATACGGGCCGTGAGCGCCAACTTCCGCGCTCACGGCCCGCTCAAGGCAGGGCTGGCAAAAAAAAGGCCGTGGGCGCTGGTTGCGCCCACGGCCTGGAGGTCCGTTCGTGGAACCGGTCTAATCCGGGCAACAGGCGCAATCCGACAAAGCGATGTTCGTGAAACCGCTTGGGGTGCGAAGCAGGGCAACCTTCATGCTGACAAACATTGCCATTGGTCGTACCACGCCCGTTCCTTTCATAGACTTCGGGCAGTCTACCACACGGCCCCGGGCCAAGTCAATAGCGGAAACTAGATCCACCGTAAACTTGCCTAACCAGACCCTCATCGGGCCGCAATACTAGTGGATTTTGCACCGGCGCCGCAGCCACGGTGCCAGCCAACCCGGCCCAACCACGATCACGATCAGCCCGCACAGCCGCCCGCCGGCGATGGCGGCCAGGGCCAGTCCTGTGCGGATGGGATTCTGGCGCGGCTGCGCCTCGACCGCCAGGAAGGTCGTGCGCTCGATGGGCGCGCCGCCGTCAGCGCGGCGCCTACGCTCATCCCCGAGCGGCTCCCTGGCATCGCGCTAGCGCTTGATCAGCGGCAGATAGGCCTCGTGCGAGATCAGCTCCACCGCGCCAATGTCGCAGGCCAGCGAGCCGTCGTTCCCGGCGTCACGCGGGCGCGCCAGGTTGCGGGCGTCGTAGGAGGGCGTGGCGCAGTCGACGCCCAGCGGAATGGCATCCAGCGCCGGGCCCAGCGGGTGGGGCTGATGCACCAGCACCCCGTAGACTGGATCGGGCTGCAGGCCGGGCGCGATGGCCGAGACGATGCCGCCAGCCAGCACCTCGTCGCCGGTGCCCATGGGACAGCCGCCGGCCGAGCCGTTCTGGCCAAGCAGGTTGTGGCCCAGGCTGGTGTGCGTTGCCGCGTCGCTGAAGCAGTTCGATTGGCCCGCGCTGGTGTTTCCGGCCAGGAGGCTGCGGCCGGCCTCGGTCGACGAGCCGCCCGCGGTGGCCACGCCGCCCCCGCTGATACTGGCGTGGTTGAAAGCAACCGTGGTGTGGATCAGCGTGGCCACGCTGTTATTGTTATTGTGCAGCCCGCCGCCCAGGCGGGCGCTGTTGCCGCTGACGGTGCTGTTGCGGATCTCCAGGAGGCTGCCGTCGTTGAAGACGCCGCCGCCCAGGTTCCCGCCCACGTTGCCCGGCCCGATCGTGCTCTGGTTGATGCGCGTAATCGCGCCGCTCAGCGCCGCCAGGCCGCCGCCGCTGACGCCGAGCGCCGTGTGGTTGTCGCGCAGCACACTGTAGTTGAGCGTCAGCAGGCTGCCGTCGTTGCGGATGCCTCCGCCGGCATCCTCGGCTAGCCCCCCCCGGATTGTGACGCCCTGGATCACGATGTGCACCCCGGTTTGGATGTGGAGCACGCGGTCGAGGCCATTGCCGTCCAGCACCGTCCGCCCGGCGCCATTGCCCAGCAGGATTACGTCGGTGCGCAGGTCCAGGTCGCCCGTGCTGCTCAGGTTCTCGTTGGCCCCGGCCTGCGCCAGGGTGAAGGCGCCGTCCAGGTCGAAGACGATGACCGACAGGTCGGGACTGGCATTGGCCGCGAGGATGGCCTCCCGCAGCGAGCAATCATCAGGCGCACAGCTGTAGGGTGGGGGCGTGTCCTCCAGCGTCGTCACCCGGTACGCCCAGCCCCGGCTGCGGGCCAGGGTGGCCGGGGCGCTGCTCGACCAGAAGTTGTGCGCCGTCACCTCGGCGTGCGGCATGTCGTTGGCCTGGTAGACCGAGCTGAACGCCGAAAGGTCGAACTGGGCCGGCGTCTCCAGCGCGTAGCCCTGGGCCACGTGGCAGCCGCGGCAGTAGGGCCTGGCGACCTCGGTGTACAGCGCCCGGTCGGCGTCGCTGCCGTCGAAGGCCGCGGGGAGGTAGTCGGCGTTAAGTTTCCTGGTCGGCGTGTACACGGCATCCAAGCCGCCGTACCAGCCGTCGATCAGCGCCTTGATCTTCGGGTCCGGAAAGGAGTTGTAAACGAAGGCGTTCAACCGGCGCAGCGGCTCCTCCTGGCCGGCGCGCGTATAGCCCGGCTGGCCGCTGTAGAAGAACGAGCCCGCGTCGAAGGGCAGGAAACTGGCGCCGCTGACGGCGTTGTTGGCGGCGTCGTAGTCGCCGCCGTGGCAAGGCAGGCACAGGTGCGGCACGGCCTTGTCGCCCTCGCTGTCGAGCGCCACTTGCTGGATCAGCGCCCCGGCGACATCGTAGATGTAAAACATGACGTCGTTCGGATTGCCTTCGTTGAGGTAGTTGTAGACCATGGCCACGGTTGGAAGCGCGCGGGCGCCCGCCACCGTGTCCCGCACCGCCAGCTCGGCCGGCGCGGCGGCCCCCAGCCCGTGGTTGACGACGTAACAGGCGGTGAAGGCGTACTCTTCGCGACAGTGCATCTCGCGCCCAAAGCCCAGGTCAGCCGCGTTGTAGTAGCGCGCCTCGACCGTGTTGGTGGTGTCGGGAAAATACTGCGCGTACCAATCCACGAAGGTGGCTGGCGCCACGATAGCGGCGTAGTATTCGTCAGCTTCCGCCAGGCTGCCGATGCCCTTGCGGCTGAGGTAGGGGTTGACGGGGTAGGGGTACGCGGCCGCCCCGGCCATGGCGGCCACCAGCCCCAGGCCCAGAAGACGAAACACCCACGAGCGCGCGCGCATCACGCCTCCGGCGAGTCGTCCAGCCACGCCCCCAATCGACACTTCAGACCTGGCCCGCGCGCAGGTCGTCGATGGCCTTGGCAATGCGCCGCTGCCGCGTTTCGGGCGTCTTGGCCCCCTCGACGGACAGCACGATCCGGCGCCTGTTGCTATAAGACAGCCCATCGAAGGAGCGCTGCGCTTTGGCGCTGCGGCTGAGGGCCTCGGCCAAGTCCGGCGGCACGGTCACCTCGCGCGGCGCGCTGTCGAGCTCCAGGTCGACCTCGATCTCGTCGCCGGCAGCGATCCCGGCCGCCTGGCGGTGATCGGCGGAGACTCCGAGCATGTACACGCCGCCCATCACCGCCACGGTGTTGCGGTAAGTGTAGCCGTTGATCGTCACCCGGACCGGCGGGCGCTTGCCCCTCCCCAGGCGCTCGACGACTTCGGCCGGAACCTCGAAGCCGGTGGCAGTCTTGCCGCCCAGGGTGAGCTTGGTCCGGAATTTCATGGGCGCCTCCGCGGGTTGTTTTGATCGAGGCCGACGTATGCCACCCAGGACACTGTGTTCCGCCGTCCCGGCAGAGCGGCCAGGGCGGGGTAGCAACAGGGGAAGATCAGCCGCAGCTGGTCGTCATCAACCCCACCCGCCTCCGTGCCGCCGGGGCTGGTTGTGGCGCCGCCAAAGCGTTAGGCGAATACGGCCAGCCAGCCGTCGAACCGGGCGCGCTGGTGCAGGTCGGCGATAGCGCGAAAGCGGCCGGCCGAAACGAGCCAAGCCCCGGCCATGGCGTTCTGCTGCGCCTCCTCGGCCAGGACGAAGTCGCCCAACAGGCGGATCAGCGCGGCGAAGATGCCGCGCGACTTGGTCTGGTAAACCGCCGCCACGGTCTCGCGCCATGGTTCATCTGTGTAGCCCGTTGTGCTGCCCATGGGTGGTCAGCCCGCCAAGTGTAACACACGCGCCCGGGTGGGTTACAATCGGCGCCTCTGGCGTGCTGAGCGGGTTAGGATGTGATCGATGATGCGCTTGCTGCTGATCTTGTTTGGGCTGCCCGGCGCTGGCAAGTCCTACGTTGGTCGGGTCGTGCGTGACGCCTTTGGCTATCACCTGCACGAAGCCGACGACGACATCCCCGAGGACTATCGCCGGCTGGTGGCTGCCGGCCAGGTGGTTTCCGAAG
>JADZEK010000063.1 GCA_020850595.1 Anaerolineales bacterium | reverse complement strand
TCGGACTCGCTGATCTGAATCAGAATCTCACTGGGCCAGGCAACGCGCTGGCCCCGGACGAGCGGCATTATGGAACGGCCGTGCAGCCCTTCAGGAACGTGCACGCCCGCTGCATCCAGGAGAGTGGGCGTCAGATCGACAATGCTAACGAGCTCCTGCAGGCGCCGGCCGCCCTCAAATCCAGGTCCGTCGACCCGGTAACCCGGCAGCGCCACGGGGCAGCCGTGGTTATCAAAGAGCAGCGTGTCGTACGGGTAGGAGACAGCTTCGAGTATATTGGCGGCTAGCCAGTATTCATAGCCGCCCTGCTGCGCGACCGGGACGGGCTGGATGCCGTCCGCCAGATGCCACTTGCCGATATAGCCGGTGTCGTAGCCGGCGGCACTGAAATAGTGGGCAAGGGTGCGGAAATTCGGGGCTAGTGGAATTCCATTGCGGTAGCAGCCGGTGGCCGTGGCGTCAAGCCCCGTTTGCAGGCAAGCCCGCGACGGTCCGCAAACCGGCTGGCACGTGAAGGAGTTGTGAAGGTGGGTCCCACGTAGCGCCATGCGGTCAAGGTTGGGCGTACGGTCGAGTGGGTTACCGTGGAGGCCCGCGGTATCCCAACGCTGTTGGTCGGTGAAAAAGACCACCACATTGGGTTTGGGTTGATTGCGACGAAGTGCCGGTCGGCTTGCGGATAACGTAGCGGCCATGCAAATGCGAAGCGCGCGGCGCTCTCAGGTGTCAGGCCGCGCAGCCAGCGCCACGGGCTGGCGTCCGGTCACAAGCGCCAGTTCCCAGTGAACAACGCCAAGCCCATATGGGCCAAGAGCCGCTGCCGCCAGTCATCCACGCGGTAGAGTCGCCGAAGGCCCAGCGCGGCTCAGGCGACCAAGCTCTAGATCACCTGCACAGCCTGTCTTAGGGCGCGCGCCGAGCCGCAATCCCGCGGCGGCTAGCGCGAGTCAGTACCCCACCGGCATGTCAGGCGCCAAGCGTGACAAGCCGGCAGCAAATGGCGTCATGCGTCCCAAGGAAGTCGATATGCCTGCAGGCGTTAGCACGAATACTAGCATACCGAACACTACAATGTCAACAGGCGACTGTCTACAGTCGACCGGGGTCATTCGCACGCTGATGAGATTGCTTGTGCCTGCTCACCGGCTGCAATCACCCTGCCGTCGGCATGCGTGCGCACGCTCTCCCGCGCGAACTCCGGATGGCCCAACGAGCGCGGCCGCATTCCACGCGGGGCGGCCCTGCCCGCCGAGGGCGGCGCAAGCGGGCTACAACACCCTGGCGGTGGGCAAGTAGCGCCCTGGGCAGCGTCCCTCGTCCACCGCTCGTCATCGCGCTGCCGCCAACAGGTCTACAATACGCGGCGTGAAAAAGCCTCGCCGCCCGCCGCGACCCCGCCCCACCACCCGTGCCGCGCTGCTGGCCCGCGAGCAGGCCGACTGGGACGAGATGACCGCCGCCTGGCGCGGCCTGCCCGAGCGCGCGCTCACCCGGCCCGGCGCCTGCGGCCCCACCTGGAGCGTCAAGGATGTGATGAACCACGTGGCCGCCTGGCAGGAGGCGGCGCTACGCATCCTCCCCGAGCTGTTGGCCGGGCGGCGTGCCACCCTGGGCGCCGGCACCGACCGCTACAACAAGGAACAGCAGGCCGCTGGCGCCGGGCGCTCGCTGGCCGCCACCCGCCGCCGCCTCAGCCGCAGCCGCCGCGCCCTGCTCGCGCTGATCGGCCAGATCCCCGACGCCGCCCTGCTCGACCCCGCCGGCCGCGTCAACTGGTGGGTGCGCTACACCACCTACAGCCACTACGGCGAGCACATCTGGGAGTTGAGCGAGTGGCGCAAGCAGGCGGCGGCAGGCGACGACGGACAATGACACGCGGCGGTGACCAGCGACTGGCGCTCGGGAACCTCCCGATCTCCTGCAAGGGGCAACGCATGAGCGCCAAGATATCTGGCCCACCGCAACGCGCCACACGCGCGCGTTGTCGCGCCGCGCACCCTGGCCGCCTTCTGGGCCCCCGAATCCGCCGCCTGGCGCGCGCTCACTTCCACCTGGCGCGGCCTGCCGGCTGACGCCCTCACAAGGCCCGGCGCCTTCGGCCCGGCCTGGAGTGTCAAAAACGTCTGTAAACGCCTGGCCGCCTGGGTTCAAGCTCGCCACCTATGGCCAATACGCCGAGCGCCTGCCGGCGCTGCAGGCCTACCGGCGGGAAACGCTCGGGCGTTGACGACGGATATCGGAAACTCATCCATGGACTCCAACCTCGAGCAGCTTCTCGCCGGCTTCTCCATGCCCACCCTGAAGACCTGGCGCGCCGGCAGACTGGCCGTCGAAGCCCTGCCCTGGGTGGCGGTTGCCAGCGAGGCCAGCAAGCCGCCGCCGGCTCTTATAGCGATCTCCGCTCGCGTTTAGGGCATGCCCCACCCCGCCCCCGCCTGCGCGCCCCCCGGGCCTGCGGCCGGGAAAGGGCGTGCGGGCTGTGCAGGGTCCGTTGACGCCGAATCCGCGCCTTACACTCATCGGGAATTTGCCTTAGGGCTCGCCTCTGCGGGCACACCAGCGATGAAGGGTGGACCAACCCGAGCAAGCCTTTGCCGCGCCATTGAGCCCCACCCTATGTTCGAATTTCGGGCGTTTGCTTGACTATCAATCGCACCCGCTGTACTATTCGAACATCCACCCGATCATAGCCGCTCCCTGCCCCCCAGGAGACCCGTTTGGCAGCGAAGGACAGCCTTCTCCTCTCACTCGATCTCGGCACGACCGCCCTCAAGGCCGGCCTGTTCTCGTCCGCCGGTGAGCTGCGCCAGTTCGCGGCCAGGGAGCAGCAGCTCCACTTCAGGGGACCCGAGCGCGTCGAGCAGTCGCTGCGCGCCACCTGGCGCCTCGCCTGCGAAGCCACCCGTGAACTGCTGGCCGCCGTGGACGGCCAGGCCGTCGAGGCAGTGGTGTTGTCCAACCAGCGCGGTTCGGTGGCGCCCATGGACAGCCATGGCGAGCCCCTCACCGATCTGATCGTCTGGATGGATCGCCGCGGGTTGCCGCAGGTGGATCGGCTGCGCGCCACGATTGGGGCTGAACGCTACTACAACACCAGCGGGCACCCAATTGTCCCAATCACAGGCGTCACCAAATGCCTCTGGCTCCAGCACGCTGCCCCGGACCTGTGGGACCAGACGGCCGTCGTGGGCCCGCCACAGACGCTGTTCCTGCGCTGGCTTGGCTGCGCCGAGGCCGTGGTGGATGAATCATCGGGCAGCTATCTCTTTCCCTGCGACCTCCGCGCCCGGCAGTGGAGCCGGCCAATCGCCCAGGCGCTCGACTTCCCGCTCGATCGGCTGCCCCGGTTGGTAGCCGCCACGCAGATCGTTGGCCGGCTCAGCGAGCGCGCGGCGCAGCAGCTCGGCCTGCCCAGCGGCATCGCGCTGGTCGCGGGCGGCGGCGATGGGCAGTGCGCGGCCGCTGGCGCCGGGGTGGTGGCCCCCGGCAGTGTGATGGTCAACGTGGGCACCGCGGCCGGCGTCCAGGTCTATCTCGACCAGCCGGCCTTCGATCCAGCCCACACGCTGAACTGCGCCGCGCACGTGGTCCCCGGCGCCTGGGAAATGGAAGGCCACACCCAGGCGTCTGGCACGATCTTCCGCTGGTTTCGCGATGAGTTCGGCGGTTCCGAGCAGTTGGTGGCCGCCCATTCACGCCGTGACGCCTATGACCTTCTGGTGGAGCAGGCCGCCACAGCCCCCGCAGGCTGCGACGGCCTGATCTGCTTACCCATGTTCAATGGGTCCACCGCCCCGATTGTCGACCCGTATGCGCGGGGCGCCTTTCTGGGCCTGCGGCTGGCGCACAAGCGCCAGCACTTGATCCGGGCGA
>JADZEK010000062.1 GCA_020850595.1 Anaerolineales bacterium | reverse complement strand
CCCCCCCCCCCCCCCCCCGCGCCCAGGTGCTAGGGGTGATGGCTTCGCTTGCGAGCTTACTGGTGGCCGCAGCCGCCGCCGCTCGCGCCCGCCGACCCAGTCGTGCGGAACGAGTGCCCGCAGCCGCAAGTCGAAACGGCGTTCGGGTTGTCAATGTGGAACCCGCCGCCCATCATGTTGTCCACGTAGTCCACCGTGGCGCCGGTCAGGTACATCATTGAGGTCGGGTCAATGATCACCTTGATGCCGTTGCTTTCGAGAATGCTGTCGTATTCGCCGGCTTCCTTCTCAATTGCCATGCCATACTGCATCCCCGAGCAGCCGCCGCCCGAGACGAAGACGCGCAGCCCGTGGTCGGGCAGGTTGCGTTCGCTCAAGAGCGCGCGGATTTTCTCGGCCGCCGCGGGCAGCAGCGTGAGGGTCGCCTCATCCTCGACCGCTTCCGGCGTCGCATCCACCAATTCGATCTCGTTGAGAGCCATGCTGCAATCCTTTCCGGTCACGTTTGTCTGAGAATTCTAGCCCAAGTCGGGTGGGCTGTCAATTAGCGAGATTCGGGTCTACTTTATTCGCAGCGCTGATCAGGTAGCCGCAGGTATTCGCGCCTTCCACCACGCGGCTCATCCGCTGCGGCGTCGTGCCCAGCAGGTTACCCACCAACGCCAGGTCCATGCCGCACAGCTCCGGGTTGTGCCCGGCGAGCGCCTGGTAGGGGCAGTTGCAGGTATGCAGCCAATAGCCCTGCTCATCCTGGTCCCAGCGCGCCACGTAGCCCTGCCTGTTCAGATATTTTACGGCGCGTTCCAGCCGGTCGGGCAGCGGCTCACCGGGCGCCAACGCGGGCGCATCAGCCGCCAGCCGCAGGGCCACCCCCTCGAAGATCACGTTGATCAGTTGCGGTGAGGTCTGGGCGCGCACTTCGTCCAGCAGCGTGGCGGCCAGGTCACAATAATTCTTGGGGAAGTGCTCGGCCGCCTTGTGCGTCAGCGTGTAGCTATACTGTGGGCGGCCCGGCGTGCTGCGACGCCGGATGGCCGGCGCGGCCACCAACTCCTCGGTGCGCAAGATGTCCAGATGATGCCGCACCGTCACCGAGGTGAGGCCCAGCACAGCCGCCAGGTCGTCCACCGTGGCTTCGCCGTGCTCCTTCAGGTAGTCCAGAATCAGCGTCCGCGTGCGATGCATCGTTCTTCCAGGCACAATTGCCAGGCACTATTTTAGCCCCTGGGCAGGATTTGTCAAATGAGTTTCGACTTTATTGTCCAAAATTCTTGACAAACGCTACCCCGCAGGTATAATTCCCCTTGAATTGCGAAAAGTAGTACAAACCGCATCTGGCTCACCGGCCGAACCCCGCGCTGACGGTCTGCACCAACCGCGACACCGATGGAAGCTCTCTATTGGGACGGTGCCTACGCCATTGCCCGCCGCCTGCGCGCCACGCAGCCCAACGCCGACCTGAGCCAGGTGACGCTGAACATGATTTATAATTGGGTGGTCGCCCTGCCGGAATTTCAGGACGATCCACTGTTGGCGAATGACGACCTCTTGGCCGCCATCTATCAAGAGTGGTACGAGGAGACCCAGCCCCTATGACCCTGCCCGCCTCGGCCGAGAAGCCGGTATCTGATCTCCTGGTGCCGGATGAGATTCAACCCAACATCTTCATCACCACCCTCGACAAAATCTACAACTGGAGCCGGCGCTCGTCCTGCTGGCCGATGATGTTTGGATTGGCCTGCTGCGCCATCGAGATGATCTGCACCGCCGCCAGCCGCTACGACCTCAGCCGCTTCGGCATGGAAGTCATGCGCCCCTCCGCCCGCCAAGCCGACCTGATGATCGTCTCCGGCACCGTCACCAAGAAGATGATCCCGCAGATCGTGCGCCTCTACAACCAGATGCCCGAGCCTCAATATGTCCTCGCCATGGGCGCCTGCGCCAGCGGCGGCGGCCCGTTCAAAGAAGGCTACAACGTCATCTCCGGCGTGGATAAGTACATCCCCGTGGATGTTTACGTCCCCGGCTGCCCGCCCACCCCGCAGGCCCTGCTGTACGGCCTGATGACGCTGCAAAAGAAGATTGACTCGCAGTCCATCCGCAATGTGCCGTGGTATCAAAAAGGCCCATCTGAGCCTGTGCCGGTGCCCATCCTCGGCCCAGACCTTATTGACCCGCGCCAGGCGGGCCTGCTGCGCCAGCGCGCCGCCGCCGGCCTAACCAACTCCGTCTACACCGCCGACCGCGAGCACGCAAAGGAATAAGCCATGACGTCTGCGCCCGCTGTTGCTCCGGCCCCGCTCAAGCTCGAGGAAGAATTTCCCGGCGTAGTCACGCCCGACACCCGCAAGAACTACTCCGGCTACCTCCTCGCGCCCGACAAACTGGTGGAAGTCGTCACCAAGCTGCGCGACGAGGCCGGCTACGACTACCTCTCCTCGGCCACCGCCGTGGATTACCTCGACGACGGCAAGCTGGAGATGGTCTATCACCTCTACCGCACCGCCGGCGGCCCCGGCCTGGTGCTCAAGGCGCAGACCCCGCGCGACGACGCCGTGCTGCCCTCGCTGGTGTCCGTCTACCCCGGCGCCGACCTGCAAGAGCGCGAAGCCTGGGACCTCTACGGCATCCGCTTCACCGGCCACCCCAACCTCAAGCGCATCCTCATGTGGGAAGGCTTCTGGGGCCACCCCATGCGCAAGGACTGGAAAGAGCCGTACTACGAAGCCGACCACAAGCCGTTCGAGAGCCGCTGGCCCGGCGGGCAGGTCTTCCGTGCTGAAGCGCTCAACCCCTTCGGCCGCAACGTCAAATACCCCGACGGCTTCACCGTCGAAAGCTGGACGCCCGAAGCCGATAAGGCCCTGTATGCCGGCCTAGGCTCCGTCACCGACACCGGCGCCGGCTCGATGCATACCGACACCATCACCGTCAACCTCGGCCCGCAGCACCCCTCCACCCACGGCGTGTTCCGCATCGCCGCCACGCTCGACGGCGAGACCATCGTGGACCTGGAGCCGGTGATGGGTTACCTGCACCGCAACCATGAGCAGATCGGCGAGCGCAACACCTTCCTGCAAAACATCCCCTTTACCGACCGGCTCGACTACCTCTCGAGCATGGCCAACAACTGGGGCTACGTGCAGGCCATCGAGCGCCTCATGAACGTTAAGGCCCCCGAGCGCGCCGAGTACCTGCGCATCATCATGGTCGAACTGACCCGCATCTCCAACCACCTGTGGGCCATCGGCTTCCTGCTCAACGACCTGGGCGCCTTCTTCACCCCCGCCCTGTACGCCATTGAAGAACGCGAGCTGATCCTGGATGTGTTCGAGGCCACCGCCGGCTCGCGCATGATGTGCAACTACATGCGCTTCGGCGGCGTCGTCCGCGACCTGCCGGACGGCATCGAGGCCCGCCTGAAGGAACTGGCCTTCGAGCGCTTGCCGCGCAAGATAGATGAGCTCGACAACTACCTGACCAACAACGAGATCATTCGCTCGCGCTGCCTGGGCGTAGGCGTGCTGCCCGCCGAGCAGGCCATCGCCTACAGCACCGCCGGCCCCGTGCTGCGCGCCTCCGGCGTGCCCTACGACGTGCGCCGCGCCGAGCCATACGGCATCTACGACCGCTTCGATTGGGACGTCTGCGTGCGCTACAACGGCGATGTGTACGACCGCTACCTGATCCGCATTGACGAGATGCGCGAGAGCCTCAAGATCGTCCAGCAGGCCCTGCGCGGCCTGCCCGGCGGCGACATTCAGACCGGCAAGCTCCAATACCAGGTGCGCGTGCCGGCCGGCGAAAGCTACGGCCGCGTGGAAAACCCCAAGGGCGAGCTAGGCTACTACGTCATCTCCACCGGCAAGCCCAACCCCTACCGCTATCACGTCCGCGCCCCTTCGTTCATCAACCTGACACCCTTCGGCGAGATGTGCAAGGGCCACAAGATCGCCGACGTGGTCGTCATCCTGGGCAGCATTGACATCGTGCTGGGCGAGACCGACCGCTAAGTCTTCATGGCGCCTATGGCTGTAGACACCCCCGTTCAGGCTCAAGCGGCGACCACCGCTCCCCGCGAGCGCTACCGCTTCACGCGGCAGGTTTATCACGCGCTGATTGAGGCAAGGGTATTTGATGAACACTCGCGGGTCGAACTGGTTCAGGGAGATTTGGTCACTATGGCGGCCATCAACCCACGCCACGCCAGCGCTGTTGACCGCTTGACTAACATGTTGGCGGCCGGCGTGGGACGGCACGCCATTGTGAGGGTCCAGAACCCCTTCGGCATTGGGGACGATTCGGAACCCGAGCCGGATGTGCAACTGCTCAAGCCCAATGCGAACTACTACGCCGGTCGCCATCCCGGTCCAGCTGAGATTTATCTGGCCATTGAAGTGTCGCCTACGACCGTGCGCTATGATCGCGAGGTAAAGGTTCCGCTGTATGGCACGGCCGGCGTCGCCGAAATGTGGCTCCGCGATTTGAACGTTGACGCGCTCGAAGTCTATCGCCAGCCGAGCGCCAACGGCTATGACTCCATGCTGCGCCTCAAGCCCGGCGATCACGTCGCGCCGCTGGCCTTTCCCGATCTGAACCTGGAGGTGGCAGCCCTGCTGCCCCCTGCCGAACCTGGTAGCTAAGGAAAACATCCTATGTATGGTCTTGGCATCCTGCGTGGCCTGGGCGTCGTTTTCAAGCACTTCTGGGATACTTATACCGACGACCTCAAGTGGCTGGGCCGCCGTTACTACAACCCCGAAGCGCTGGCCGTGCGCCAAGGCCCCAAGGCCGCCGGCATCTTCACCGTGCAATATCCTGAAGAGCGCCTGGTCACGCCGGAAGAATTCCGCTTCATCCCTTTCCTGGTCTACGAGCACAACGCCGACGGCACGCAGGAAGATCGCTGCACCTCCTGCGGCATCTGCCCCAAGGTCTGCCCGCCCCAGTGCATCTGGATCGAGCGCACCAACGACCCCAAAACCGGCCGCCCCGTGCCGCAGCCCAAGCAGTTCTTCATTGACATTGATATCTGCATGAACTGCGGCCTGTGCGCCGAGTACTGCCCGTTCGACGCCATCAAGATGGACCACGATTTCGAGCTGGCCTCCTTCGACCGCACCACCAAGCACATCTTCGACAAAGAGCGCCTCAGCCGCCCGGTCGAGTACTACGCTTCCATCCGTCCGGTTAACTACGCCCGCGAGGAAGCCGCGCGCGCCGAAGAAGCCGCCAAGAAGGCCGCCAGGGCGAAGAAATAATGTACCAGACCGACACCGAAATGCTCTTCCCCACCCGCGTCATCCCGGCCCTCCGGGCGCTGCGCGGCCCAGCCTGGAAACAGTTGGTGGATAAGGTCGCCGCCGTCCCTGACGGCCACGAGGCGACCCTGGCCTTTGGGTTGATGATGATCCGCTTAAACGGCTGCCTGACCTGCCACTCCGACTCCTATCGCGCCATGCGCGGCTGCACCGCCTGCGCCCAACAGGCCGTCCAGCGCTTCAAGGAAGGCGACGAAGGCCTGGTCAAGCTTTACCACAAGGCCAGCCGCGACGTAAATCTATATCTCGAAGACGGCACCCTGGTCGAGATGTAGCTCGGGGCCGTCGCCCGGTAACGGAACCGCGCCTGCGCCAGACGCCCCGCCGGGGCGTCTGACGTTTAGAGCCAAGGAGTCAACCATGTTGGGAAATAAGCACGCCCTGACCAACGAGCAGGTGCTGCGCGCCCTGGCCACCGTCCAGGAGCCGGAACTGCACCGCGACCTGGTCAGCCTCGATATGATCAAGAACCTGCAGATCGAGGGCGGCCGGGTGAGCTTCACCATCATGCTTACCACGCCTGCCTGCCCGCTGCGCCACGTCATGGAGCGCGATGTGCGCGCCGCCCTGGCCCAGGTGCCCGGCGTCACCGAAGTCAAGGTCGGCTGGGATGCGCGCGTCACGACCGCAGGGAGCGGCGCCAGCCGCGGCGCGCTGCCCATGCCCGCCCGCAACGTCGTCGCCATCGCCTCCGGCAAGGGCGGCGTGGGCAAGAGCACCGTGGCCGTCAACGTGGCCGTGGCCCTCGCCCAAACCGGCGCCCGGGTCGGCCTGCTCGACGCCGACATCTACGGCCCCAACACGCCCATGATGCTCGGCGCGAGCTACACGCCGGTTCAGTCCGCCGGCAAGCTCTTGCCCGCTCGCGCCCATGGCATCGAGCTGTTCTCCATGGGCTTCATGGTGCGCAGCGATCAGCCCATCATCTGGCGCGGCCCCATGCTCGACAAGGCCATCCGCCAGTTCCTCACCGACGTCGCCTGGGGCGACCTCGACTACCTGATCGTAGACATGCCCCCCGGCACGGGCGACGCCCAGCTTGTCGTCTCGCAAGCGATGGCCGTGGCCGGAGCCGTCATCGTCACGCTGCCGCAAGCCGTCTCGCAAGCCGACGCCCGCCGCGGCCTCGAAGGCTTCAAGCAAATGGACGTACCCGTGCTCGGCGTGGTCGAGAACATGAGCTACCTGGCGCTGCCCGACGGCTCGCGGCTGGATGTGTTCGGGCAGGGTGGGGGGCGCGCCTTGGCCGAAGCAGCCGGCGTGCCCTTCATCGGCGAGATCCCCATGGACCCGCAGGTGCGCATCGGCGGCGACGCCGGCACGCCCGTCGTCATCAGCCACCCCGATTCACCCGCGGCCCAGGCATTTGTGGCCGTCGCCCGCGACGTGGCCGCCAAGATCAGCGTCGCCAACTTCCTGAACCAAAACAACGTCATCCCCATCACCGAGATCAACTGAGCGCCGCCCGCCCGCCGGGCGCCCCGTTCACCCTCCGCCCGGCCCTGCCCACCCGCAGGGCCGGGCTTCCTGATTCTGCCATTCGTGCCCATTCGTTCCAGCTTTCGTGGTCATTCGTGGCAGAAGCCCTCTCCAGCCTTAATATCTCCCTTGCCCATACCCACCCTCTGGGCCTACAATCACCCCCCATATTCGCGCCTCACACAGGAGAATGTCTCGCATGTCTCACGTCAAACAAGCCATCGCCAGCGATAAGGCCCCCGCCGCCATCGGCCCCTACTCGCAGGCCCAGCGCTTCGGCCCCTTCGTCTACGCCGCCGGCCAACTCGGGCTTGACCCCGCTACCGGCGCCATCGTCGCCGGCGGCATCGAAGCCGAAACCCGCCAGGCCTGGGCCAACCTCGCCGCCGTGCTGGCTGCTGCCGGCAGCAGCGTCGCCCAGGTCATCAAGACCACCGTATTCATGACCGACCTCTCCGAGTTCGCCGCCATGAACAAGGTCTACGCCGAGCAGTTCACCGGCAACTACCCGGCCCGCTCCACCGTGCAGGTCGCCGCGCTGCCCAAGGGCGGCCGCGTCGAGATCGAGGTCATCGCCGTCGTGGAATAATGCCCGCTGGAGGCTGCCGTGCCCGACACCCCGCCTGAACCAACTGCCGCCGAACCAGCCGCCCTCAGTCCCGTCGAGCCGGCGCTGCCTGCCGACCTGGCCGCCGCCTTCGACGCCGCCGGCGCCGCCGAGACCGCGTCCGCCGAGCCGGCGCCGGAGACCACCGCCGCCCCGTCCGCCGATGCCCAGCCTGTGCTGCTCGAGCCGTCCGCAGCGGTCGAGGCCGCGGAGACCGCCGCCGCCCCGTCCGCCGTGGCCGTGGCTGGAGCCGGGTCAGGCGCGGCTGTTGCCGCCGGGCGCGGCTCGGCCCCAGCCGTGGCCGGCGGCCTCCAACTATCTGAAAACGTCGGTCCGGCCACCCAGGTCTTCAAGCGCGCGCCGCAGCTCAAAGCCGATAAGGCCCTGGTCAAGCTCCTCATCCCCGAAGCCCGCCTCACCGCCCTGTGGGAAGAGATCGCCGGGCTGGAGGCCGAGGCCGCCCAGTTGCAGCGCGGCAGCCAACTGCTCGTCACCGAGATGATTGACCGCCTGGCCACCGCCCGCAACATGCTGCTGCACAGCCGCGACGAGTACGAGAACGCCCTGCGCGAGGTCGTCTACGTCCGCTACCGCCTCACGCGCATCCGTCACAGCTCGCTGCTCGAGCAGCCGCAGACCATCCTGGTCTACCTCATCCTCATTCTGCTCAGCCTCATCGCCGCCTTCGTCGCCACCCCGCGCCTGGTAGCCGGGCTGGGCACGCCCACGCCCGCCGTCGCCGGCATCGAGGCGGTCGCGCTCTTCAACACCGCCTTCTGGGGCGCGCTGGGCGGGCTGGCCGCGGCCTTCTTCGCCCTCCAGCGCCATGTGGAAGACTTTGACCAGCAGCACGCCCGCTGGTATTACCTCAGCCCGCTGGTTGGCCTGTTCGTTGGGCCGCTCATGGGCCTGGTGGCGGGCCTGGGGATCCCGGCCCTGTTCCAACTCGTCAACGACCAACCCGCCAACATGCAAATCCGCCCGGCCTTGCTCTACCTGCTGGCCTGGACCGTCGGCTACCAGCAGAACCTGCTGCTCGAACTTATTCGCTCAGTCCTCAAGCGCATCCTGCCCGAGCCGCCCCCCGCCGCCCCCAAAGCCGATCTGCCCAGCGGCTAGCGCAACCCTTAAGCAAAACGGGGCGGACCACCCGGTCCGCCCCGTCTCATTTAATCCCCATCGCCGCATCCACCTCAGTCCATCCTAGCTCCGTTCGTGCGCATTCGCGCCCTATTCGTGCTCATTCGTGGCAATAGTCCCCTGCGCTACACGCTCACCCGCTCAATGTGCGCGCCCAGCGCCCGCAGCTTGGCGTCAATGCGCTCGTACCCCCGCTCGATCTGGCCGATGTTGCGGATCACCGACGTGCCGCGCGCGCACAGCGCCGCCAGCAGCAGCGCCATGCCCGCCCGAATGTCCGGCGACTCGAGCTGCTCGGCTTGCAGCGCGTTCGGCCCCTGCACCAGGCAGCGATACGGGTCACACAGGATGATGCGCGCCCCCATGCTCACCAGCTTATCGGTGAAAAACATGCGGCCCGAATACATCCAGTCATGGAACAGCACCGAGCCGGCCGCCTGCGTCGCCACCGTCAGCGCCACGCTCGTCAGGTCGGTCGGGAAGGCCGGCCACACGTTCGTCTTAATCTCCGGGATCGCGCCGCCCAGGTCGGGCACCACCGTCAGCGCCTGCCCGCTCGGCACCAGCACATCGTCCCCCTCGGTCGTCCAGCGTACCCCCAGTCGCTCGAATACCAACTGCACCATATCCAGGTGGGCCACGCCCGCCTGCTCGATGCGGATCTCGCCGCCGGTCACTGCCGCCGCGCCGATATAGCTGGCGACTTCCAGGTAGTCGGCCCCAATGTCATACTCGCCGCCGCCCAAGGCCGCCACGCCCTCAATCACCAGGCAGTTGGAGCCAATGTTCTCGATGCGCGCGCCCAGCCGGTTGAGGCAGTGACACAAGTCCTGCACGTGCGGCTCCGAAGCCGCATTGCGGATGGTGGTCGTCCCGCTCGCCGTCACCGCCGCCAGCACCGCGTTCTCCGTCGCCATCACGCTGCACTCGTCCAGCAGCATGACCGCGCCGCGCAGCCCGTCGGTCGTCATGTGAAACTGACCCTGGTGGTAGTGCACCTGCGCGCCCAACGCCTGCAGCGCCAGCAAGTGCGTGTCCAGCCGCCGCCGGCCGATCACGTCACCCCCCGGCAGCGGCAGCCGAATCTCACCGTGGCGCGCCAGCAGCGGCCCGGCCACCAGCATCGAAGCGCGGATGCGCTTGCACAGTTCTGGGTCAGGCTGGGTGGTGGCGATCGCGGGCGTGCGCAGCCGCCAGGCGTCCGGGGCCAACTCCTCCACCTGGGCGCCCAGTTGCTCCAAGATCGCCCGCATCGTCGCCACATCGCGGATGGCCGGAATCCGTCGCAGCACCACCGGCTCACGCGTAAGTAGGCAGGCCGCCAGCAGCGGCAGAGCGGCATTCTTGTTACCGGCGGGGGTCATGCGGCCGCTGAGCGCGTGCCCGCCTTCAATCACGAATTGATCCATGCGACCTGTAGTTGAACGCTGCCATCCGACTAGCTGCGAGCGATTGTACTCGGCCATACCCCCTGGTCAACCCACGATTGGGCAACGGCTCACATTTGCCTGTAATTCAAGGTGTTTTTGGCTCATTTGGCCCGAAAGATGGGCCTTGATTGTGGTAGAATCAAAGCCACATGACCCCCCCGCTGCTCAAAACCCCCGCCCCGCCGCAGGGCATTGTGGCCGCCCTGGTTGCCGGGTTTGAGACCGTCAACGCCCGGCTGGAGTTGATCTTGCTCCCGCTGCTGCTCGACCTGCTGCTGTGGCTGGGGCCGCATGTTTCCATTCAACATCTGATCCCGCCGATTACCGGCACACTCCGATCGCTGCTCGCGCAGACGCAGCCGCCCGACCCCACCACGACGGCCAACGTAGCCCTCCTCGTGACCTCCCTGCAAGATTTCGGCGCGCGCTTCAACGTGCTCTCCTTCCTCAGCACCGCGCCGCTCGGCCTGCCCAGCCTGATCTCCGGCCGCCAGCCCGCAACCACGCCCGGCGGTGCGCCGCTCATCTGGCACATTGACAGCGTGCCGCAGTATCTGCTGCTCGTCGGCGCTTGTGCGCTGTTCGGCCTGTTCCTGGGCGCCCTCTACTTCGGCGGCATCGCTCAGCAGGTGCGCGACCGGCGCGTGCGCTGGCGGCTGCTCCTGCGCCAGGTGTGGGGCGATTGGGCGCGGCTGACGGCCCTGGGCGCGCTGGCCCTGTTCGTCATCGCCGTGCTGGGCCTGCCCATCTTCATGTTCTCCTGGCTGATCGGCCTGTTCAGCCCCGTCGTCGGCGCGGTCATCTCCGTCATCGGCCTGAGCGTGCTGCTGTGGGTGCTCTTCTACGGCGGCTTTGCGCTGCACGGCATGTTGCTCAACCGCCGCGGCCTGTTCGGCGCCGTGTGGGACAGCATCCGCCTGGTGCAGATCAACCTGCCGCCGGCCGCTGGGCTGTTCATGCTCGTCATGCTGCTCAACCTGGGCCTCACGTTCGTCTGGAACGCTCCGGCCGACAATTCGTGGCTGCTGCTGCTGGGCCTGGCGGGCCACGCCCTCATTTCCACGGCCCTGATCACGGCCACCTTTGTCTTTTATCAAGACCGCCTGCGCTGGTGGATCGAAATGCGCCAGAGCCTGCAAGCGCGGGCTGACGCCGAGCGGCGCGGCCTCAATCGCAAAGTTTAGCCAGACGCCTAGCTGGATGGAGCCGTTGGACAATGACGACTAAAGCTTCCACCGCCGATTACGGCACCAGTGCCATTCAAGTCTTGGAAGGCCTGGAGGCCGTGCGCCGCCGCCCAGGCATGTACATCGGCGGCACCGACATTCGCGCCCTGCACCACATCGTCTACGAAGTCGTAGACAACGCCATTGACGAGGCTCTGGCCGGCGTCTGCGACACCATCGAGATCACCCTGCACCCCGACAGCAGCGTCACGGTCGAAGACAACGGCCGCGGCATCCCCGTCGGCCCGCACCCCACGCAAAAAGACCAGCGCGGCCGGCCGATGGACACGCTCGACGTCGTGATGACCGTGCTGCACGCCGGCGGCAAGTTCGGCGGCGGCGGCTATAAGGTCTCCGGCGGCCTGCATGGTGTGGGCGTCTCGGCTGTCAACGCCGTCTCGGAGTGGATGGAAACCGAAGTGCGCCGCGACGGCCGGCTCTACCGCCAGCGCTACGAACGCGGCGTGCCCACCGGCCCGGTCAAGGCGGTGGAGAAGATCGCCTCCCACGAGCACGGCACCCGCCAGACCTTCAAGTTCGACCGCGAAATCTTCAAGGAGAGCGGCCTCGACTACCGCTTTGAGACGCTCATCACCCGCTTCCGCGAGATGGCCTTCGTCACCCGCGGCATCTCCCTCCACGTCCGCGACGAGCGCGACAACCGCGAGATGAACTTCCACTTCGAGGGCGGCATCAACGCCTTCGTGCGCTACCTCAACCGCAACCGCGAGCGCCTGCACGCCGTGGTGCACGTCGAGCGCGAGGTCGAGGGCGTCGGGATTGAAGTCGCCGTGCAGTACACCGACGCCTACACCGAGTCGGTCTACTCCTTCGCCAACACCATCAACACCGTTGACGGCGGCACGCACCTGACCGGCCTGCGCTCCGCCCTCACGCGCGTCATCAACGACTACGCCCGCAAGGGCGGCCTGCTCAAAGACGCCGACCCCAACTTCTCCGGCGACGACACCCGCGAGGGCCTGACCGGCATCGTCAGCATCAAGCACCGCGACCCGCAGTTCGAGTCGCAGACCAAGGTCAAGCTGATGAACCCCGAAGTTCAGACCTACGTCCAGCAGGTGCTGGTGGAGGCCTTTGGCGCCTTTCTCGAAGAGAACCCGCGCGAAGCCAAGGCCATCGTCGAGAAGTGCCTCACCTCGGCCCGCGCCCGCGACGCCGCCAAGAAAGCCCGCGACCTCGTCATTCGCAAGAGCGCCCTCGAGAGCCTCACCCTGCCCGGCAAGCTGGCCGACTGCTCCGAGCGTGACCCCGGCAAGTGCGAGCTGTACATCGTCGAGGGCGACAGCGCCGGCGGCAGCGCCAAGCAAGGCCGCGACCGGCACTTCCAGGCCATCCTGCCGCTGCGCGGCAAGATCCTCAATACCGAGCGCGCCCGCCTCGACAAAATCTTGGGCAACAACGAAGTCAAGGCCATGATCTCGGCCCTGGGCACCGGCGTGGGCGACAACTTTAGCCTGGAAGGCCTGCGCTACGGCAAGACCGTGCTCATGACCGACGCCGACGTAGACGGCAGCCACATCCGCACCCTGCTGCTGACCTTCTTCTTCCGCTACATGCTCGGGCTGATCGAAGAAGGCCACCTCTACATCGCCCAGCCGCCGCTCTACCGGCTGGAATACAAAAAAGACGTGCGTTACGTCTACTCCGACGCCGAGAAAGACAGCGCCCTCAAAGCCATGGCCGGCAGCGCGGCTGAGAAGGTCGGCATCCAGCGTTACAAAGGCTTGGGCGAGATGAACCCCGAGCAGTTGTGGGAAACGACCATGAACCCCGCCAACCGCACCCTGCTGCAAGTGACGGTGGATGACGCGGCCGAAGCCGACCACACCTTCGACATGCTCATGGGCGAAGCGGTTGACCCGCGCCGGCGTTTCATTCAAACCCACGCCAAGAGCGTGAAGAACCTGGACATCTAGTTTCAGATATTGGCTTGGGGCGCGCCGCCCCCCGGCGGCGCGCCCCCCAGTGCAGGCAGCAGGAGGTCACCATGGCTGACCGCAAGATTGCGCAGATCATGCCGGCGGATGGGTGGGGGGCGGCGTTCGCCGATGGCGAGGATGAGATCGTGTCGCCCCTGGTGGGCTGGGCGTTGGTGCAGGATGCGTCGGGCGCTTCGGCCGTCGTCGGCCTGGTCGCTTCTGACGATCAGGTCGAGCTGTGTGACGACGACAGCGACTTCACCGGCTACGTTTACCTGCCCGACGCCGCCGACGAGTTTGAGTTGGAAACCGACCTCTTCGACGAAGTTGACGCCGCCGACTTCGACGAAGAAGACGATGATGACTTCGACGACGACGACCCTGGTTCGCAACCCGGTGATGGCCCGGCCTTCGATCCGAAGGCCGGGCATCTCAACTAGCTGATGCGCCGTCCCTCCGAAACCCGCTGAACGGCCCTGGCCGCCCCTCGCCAGGGCTGTTTTGTTGCTGCTGCCCCTGGCCCGCCACACACTGCCCAGATCGCCCTGGACGCACGTCCCCACCGGCCGCGACCAGTGCGCTCAGCCTGGAAGCGGACACAACCCGCTCGCTGGGCCGTGTTCTGCGCATAGCCGTTGGAAACCGTCCTTGCCGAAGTGACTTTTGAGGAGCGATATCTATTACTTGTCACACTATCTGGCAACCGGCGGCGACTCTATGCTTCGAAGCAGGCTCCCGCCGCCCGTACCTTTCCAACTGAACTCACTGCGCTTCAGCCGTTGCCTGCCGTGCGTTGTGCCGCGGCAGTGCCTCGGCTATACTCGTTCCTAACCATGCCCTTACCGAACCAGTCGCTGCTCTACCGCCGCTATCGCATCCTGGCCGAGCTGGGCCGTGGCGGCATGGGCGCGGTCTATCGCGCCCACGACGAAAACCTGGGCGTCGAAGTCGCCATCAAAGAGAACCTGTTTGTCTCGCCGGAGTTCGCCCAGCAGTTCCGGCGCGAGGCCGTCCTCCTGGCCGCGCTGCGCCATCCCAGCCTGCCGCGCGTCACCGACCACTTCGTCATCCCCGACCAGGGGCAGTACCTGGTCATGGACTACATCGCCGGCGACGACGCCCGCGAGCGCCTGATCGCCCGCAATGCGCCGCTGCCCGAAGCGGAGGTGCTGCGCTGGGCGCGCGATATCCTCGACGCCTTGGTCTACCTGCACGGCCTGCCGCAGCCGGTGGTCCACCGCGACATCAAGCCGGGCAACGTCAAAATCACGCCCGAGGGCCGGGCCGTGCTCGTAGATTTTGGCCTGGCCAAGCTGCACGTAGATGCCCAGGAGACCGCCGCCGGCGCCAAGGCCCTCAGCCCCGGTTTCTCGCCGCCTGAACAATATGGCGCGGGCCGCACCGAGCCGCGCTCTGATCTGTATGCCCTGGGCGCCACGCTCTATGCCCTGCTGGTCGGCCAGCCGCCGCCCGACAGCCTCGAACGCGCCCTGGGCCAGAAGGCCCTGCTGCCGCTGCGCCTGATCAACCCGGCCGTCACGCCTGAAACTGCCGCCACCGTCGAGCGCGCGCTAGCGCTGAAACCGGAGGGGCGCTTCGTGAGCGCGGCGGCTTTCCTGGCGGCGTTGTCTCACGACGACCGCACCACCCAGAGCGGCCAATTGCCGGCGCTCCCGGCGCAGGCCACGCTGCCCACTCCGGCGGCCGCGCCGCGGCCCTCCGCGCCCGCCAGCCGCCCAGTGGCGGCGCCCAGCCGGCCAGCGCCGTCGGCGCCGCCCGCCCCGCCGCCCGCGCTGCCGGTCATGCCGCCCCCCATGCCGCCGCCTGTGGCCGCGCCGCGGCGGCGGTTCCCGTGGGCGCTGGCCGTGGGTGCGGCGGTCGTTGTCCTCCTGGCCGTAGGCGGGGGCGCCCTCTGGGCCGCGCGCAGCTTGCTCAGCCCCGCGGCAACGGCCACCAGCCCAGCCACGCTGACCGCGCCGCTGCCCACAACCGAAACCGTCCCCGTCGTGGCGGCGACGGACACACGCGCGCCCGCGCCGACCGATGCGCCGACCATCGCGCCCAGCGCCACCGACACCCCGGCGGCCACCCTAACCCCCGCGCCGAGTGACACGCCCGCCCCAACCGCAACGGCCACGGCCGCGCCCACCGACATTGGCGGCGGCCTGCCAGCCGGCGCGATTGCGTTTGTCAGCGAACGGGGCGGCCGGCCGCAGATTTACCTGATGGATGCGGATGGCGGCAACATCACCCAGCTCACCAACGTGGAGGCGGGCGCCTGCCAGCCGGCCTGGTCGCCGGACGGGCAGCAGCTCTTGTTCGTCACGCCGTGCAGCGGCAAACGCGAGCAGTACCCAGACAGCGTCATTTATGCCATCCGCGCCGATGGCACCGGGCTGCGCCCCTTCATCACCATCTTGGGCGGCGAGTGGGACCCGGCCTGGTCCACGGCGGGCGTGGCCTATGTCTTCAATGGCGACGGCCGCCCGCAGATCTTCATCGCCGATGCCGATGGCGCGAACCCGCGCCGTGTCAGCAACATTCACTCCGGTGACAGCCAGCCCGCCTGGTCGGGCGATGCCACCCGGCTGGCGTTCCGCAACAACAGCCGCAGCGGCACACCGGCCCTGTACTGGATGTTCGCCGACGGCACGTTCGCCGAAGGCGGGGCCAACCCCGACGTGCTCACCCGCGACGTGACGCCCGGCTACCCAGCCTGGTCGCCCGATGGGCAGTACGTGGCCTATCTCGTCGGCAGCGACATCTGGCTGGTGGGGTGGGATCAGTTGGGCTTCGGCGCTCAACAGATCACGACCGCCGGGCCGAACGCTGAGCCGGCCTGGTCGCCCGACAGCCAGTGGCTGGTGTTCGAGTCGTGGCGCGATGCCGCCCAGCACGACCTGTATCGCATGAGCCTCACCGGCGTGGAAGTGGTGCGCCTTAACAACGATGCGGCGCTAGACTACCAGCCGGCCTGGCGTCCGCGTCCCTAACCATCTCACCAGAGGAGCAATCATGACGGCTCAAATCATTGACGGAACGGCCATCGCGGCCAAAGTGCGCGCCCAGGTGGCGGCCGACACGGCGGCGCGGGCGGCGGCCGGCAAACCGCAGCCGGGCCTGGCCACCGTGCTCGTAGGCGATAACCCCGCCTCGCAGACCTATGTGAAAAGCAAGCAAAAGGCGTGCGCCGAGGCCGGCATCGCCTCCTTCGGGCACAGCCTGCCTGCCACCGCCTCGCAGGCCGAAGTGCAGGGCCTGGTGGCGCAGCTCAACGCCGACCCGCGTGTCCATGGCATCCTGGTGCAGTTGCCGCTGCCCGACGGCCTGGATGAGGAGCAGGTGCTGGCCGCCATCAGCCTCGAGAAAGATGTGGATGGCTTTCACCCCATCAACATCGGCCGCCTCGCCATGAAGGGCCGTAAACCGCTGTTTGTGCCCTGCACGCCGGCAGGCTGCCTGGTGCTGCTCGAAGAAGCCGGGGCCAAATTCCGGGGCGCCAACGCCGTCGTGCTGGGCCGCTCGAACATCGTCGGCCTGCCCGCCGCGCTGCTGCTGCTCCACCGCGATGCCACCCTTACCGTCTGCCACTCGCGCTCGGCCGACCTGCCGGCCATCTGCCGCACCGCCGATATCCTCATCGCCGCCGTCGGTCGGCCGGAGATGGTCAAGGCCGATTGGGTCAAGCCCGGCGCCTACGTCATTGACGTGGGCATCAACCGCATCCCCGACGCCACGCGCAAGTCTGGCTCGCGGCTGGTGGGTGATGTTGCCTATGACGAAGTCAAGGAAGTGGCCGGGGCCATCACGCCCGTCCCCGGCGGCGTCGGCCCCATGACCATTGCCATGCTGCTGCGCAACACGCTGCGCGGCGCGGAGTTGGCCGACAACGCCTGACACACCGCCCGGCTTTTTGCGCTGCGGCCCAATGGACGCTATCATGCGGTGGCTCGCGAGCGCCTCCCAGCCGGGCGCACAGGTCAGGCCGGCATCCCGGTTATAGGGGCTGCCGTGCCAACCAAACCATGCGCGGGCAGAGCGGCCCGCTGGCCCATCTCGCGCCGCCCAATTCGCCGCCTGGCCCGACTATGCCGACTCTTCTCGTTCGCAACGCCGCCGTGCTGGCTACCCTGGATGCGACCCGCCGCGAGCTGGTCAACGGCGGCTTGTTTGCCCGCGACGGCCGCATTGAGCAAGTCGGGCCGACCGCCGAATTGCCCGCCACCGCCGACGAGGTGCTCGACCTGGCGGGCCATGTGGTGCTGCCGGGGCTGGTGAACACCCACCACCACCTCTACCAGACGCTCACCCGCGCCGTGCCCGCTGCGCAAGACGGCGTGCTCTTCGATTGGCTTAAGACGCTCTATCCCATCTGGGCCAACCTCACCCCCGACGCCGTCTACACCTCGACCCTCACCGGGCTGGCCGAGTTGGCCCTCTCCGGCTGCACCACCGCCTCCGACCACCTCTACATCTACCCCAACGGCTGCCGCTTGGATGACGAGATCCGCGCCGCCGCGGAGATCGGCGTGCGCTTTCACGCCTCGCGTGGCTCCATGAGCCTGGGTGAGAGCCAGGGCGGCCTGCCGCCCGACCGCGTCGTCGAGCGCGAAGATTTCATCCTGCGCGACACCCAGCGGCTGATCGAGCAGTACCACGACGCCCGGCCCGGCGCCATGCTGCGCGTGGTCGTCGCGCCCTGTTCGCCCTTCAGCGTCACCGCCGACCTCATGCGCCAAAGCGCCGCGCTGGCCCGCGCCTATGGCGTCCACCTGCACACCCACCTGGCCGAGACGCTGGATGAAGAGCGTTTCTGCCTGGAGTTGTTTGGCCTGCGGCCCGTGGCTTATATGGAAACGCTGGATTGGGTCGGGTCGGACGTGTGGTTTGCCCATTCCGTCCACGTCAACGACGCCGAAATCCAACAATACGCCCATACCGGCTGTGGCGTGGCGCACTGCCCCTCCTCCAACATGCGGCTGGCCTCGGGCATCGCCCCGCTAAAAAAGTACCGCGCGGCCGGCGTGAACGTCGGCCTGGGCTGTGATGGCTCGGCCAGCAACGACTCCTCCCACCTGCTGGCCGAGGCGCGCCAGGCCCTGCTGCTGGCCCGTGTGCAGGGCGACCCCGGCGCGCTCACCGCCCGCCAGGCGCTGGAGCACGCCACGCTGGCCGGCGCCGCCGTGCTGGGCCGCACCGACATCGGCGCGCTGGCCCCCGGCCTGTGCGCCGACTTCTTCGCCATTCGGCTCGACCGGCTGGCCTATGCCGGGGCGCTGCACGATCCGGTGGCGGCCACCGTCTTCTGCGCTCCGCAGACGGCCGACTACACCGTGATTAATGGCCGCGTGGTAGTCCGCCAGGGGCAGCTCACCACGGTGGACCTGCCGGTGGTCATCGAGCGCCACAACCACCTGGCCCGCGAGATGCTGGCATGAGCGAAGACGTGGCGGCGGCCCTGCTGGGTTTCCTGCTGGCGCTGCTCATCGTCGTCGGCGGGCCGCTGCTCTACCGCGCCTGGCATCAGCGGCAACTCAACTCCCCGGCCTACCAGCGCGCCTGGCAATGGCTGGCCGCTCGCACCGGCCTGACTTACGAGCCTGGGCCATACTCCGCCAGTCCGCGCCTGGTCGGTGCCTACCGCGGCCGTGCGCTCACCCTCAACCTGAGCGCGAACGCCGGCCGGCTGTCGCGCACGTTCACCCGCCTGCACCTGGCCTTGCGTCATCCGGTGCCCGGCCGCCTCAGCCTGGCGCGGCGCGGCGGGTTGGCCGCCCTTTGGCCGCGCCCCGCCGATGACTTTCCCGGCCGCTATCGCGTTGTCGCCGAACCGCAGACCTTGGGGCAGGCCGTACTGGCCTCGGCCAGCCTCAAGCGCAAGCTGCTCCAGGCGCAGGTGCGCATCGAGCTTGACCCAGATGGTCTGCGTTTGCTCGCGCCGGGCCTCCTCGCCGACCCGGAGTACCTCGCCTTCTTGTTCGACCTGCTCAGCGAAACTGCTCGGCTGCTCGAAAACGCCCAGCCGCGCCCCGTCTCCGGTGCTTCTACCGTGCCTGTCCCCACGCTCCTGGAGGCTTAGCCCGATGCCGCCCCGCGCGCCGTGGCCCGAAGTCTCTCGCGCCCTGGTGGATTGCGCCATGGGCCGCGCCCCGGCCGATCTCGTCATCCGCGGCGGCCGCTGGGTGTGCGTGCAGTCCGGCGAGATCGTCCCCGCCACCGACCTGGCCGTGAAACACGGCCGCATCGCCTACATCGGGCCAGATGCCGCGCACACCCTTGGCCCCGCCACCCAGGTGCTTGACGCCGCCGGCCGTTACCTCGTGCCCGGCCTGCTCGACGGCCATATGCACGTCGAGTCCGGCATGGTCACCGTCACCGAGTTTGTGCGCGCCGTCGCCCCGCGCGGCGCCACCGGCCTGTTCGTAGACCCGCACGAGATCGCCAATGTCTGCGGGCTGCCCGGCGTGCGCCTCATGGTGGACGAAGCCGCCGTCCAGCCCATCAACGTCTGGGTGCAGGTGCCGTCATGCGTGCCCTCCGCCCCCGGTCTGGAGACCCCCGGCGCGGCGCTCGGCCCGGCCGAAGTGCGCGAGGCCCTCACCTGGCCCGGCGTCATTGGCCTGGGCGAGATGATGAACTTTCCTGGTGTGTACCTGGGCGACGAGCAGATGCACGCCGAGCTTGGCGCCACCCGTGCCGTCCGCAAGACCATCGGCGGGCACTACGCTGCGCCCGACCTGGGGCGGCCGTTTCATGGCTATGTGGCCGGCGGCCCGGAGGACGACCACGAGGGCACGCGCCTGGCCGACGCCGTGGCCCGCCTCCGCCAGGGGCAGCGCGTCATGCTGCGCCTCGGCTCGGCCTGGTACGACGTGGCCGAGCAGATCAAAGCCGTCACCGAGTTGGGGCTAGACCCGCGCCACGTCATCCTGTGCACCGACGATACCCACTCCGGCACGCTGGTCAACGAAGGCCACCTGGATCGGCTCCTGCGCCACGCCATCGCCCAGGGCGTCAAGCCGGTCACCGCCGTGCAAATGCTGACCCTCAACACCGCCGAGCATTTCGGCGTCAGCGCCGACGTGGGACAGCTCGCCCCTGGCCGCTTTGCCGATGTGGTGCTCACGCGCGACCTGGCCGACTTCCGGGCCGAGCTGGTCATCGCCAACGGCCAGGTCATCGCCCAGGACGGGCAGTGGGTGGTAGACCTGCCGCGCTATGCCTACCCGCCCGCCATCCAGCAATCCGTCCACCTCGGCCGGCCGCTCACCACCGCCGACTTCACCGTAGCCGCGCCCGCCGGCCTGCCCGATGGCGCGACCGTGCGCGCCAACGTCATCGGCGTCATCGCAAACCAGGCCCCCACGCGCCGCTTGCTGCGCGACCTGCCTGTGCGCCAGGGCCGGGTGCTGCCCGACCTTGCGCAGGATGTGTGCTACGTGGCGCTGGTAGAGCGCCACCATGCCACCGGCGGCGTGCAGGTCGCGTTTGTCAGCGGCTTTGGCCTCACCGGGTCGTGCGCGCTGGCCTCCACCGTGGCCCACGACTGCCACCACATGCTCGTCGTGGGCGCCGACCCGGCTGAGATGGCGCTGGCCGCCAACGCGTTGGCCGCGCAGGGCGGGGGGCAGTTGGTGGTGCGCGCTGGGCAAGTGCGCGCCGCCGTCGAGCTGCCCATTGCCGGGCTGATGTCGATCGAGCGCGCTGAGGTGGTGGCCCGCAAGGCCGAAGCGCTGCTGGCCGAATACCGCGCCTGCGGCTGCCGCCTGCCCAATGCCAATATCCTGCTTAGTTTTCTGGCCCTGGCCGTCATCCCCGAGCTGCGCCTGACCGACCTGGGCCTGGTGGACGTGGCCCAGTTCACGCACATCCCGGTGCTCGCAACCGGTCTATAATCAGGTCGGCGCGGCCCAGCCGCGCGCCATCTTCCACCTCAGGAGACTAGGAGCGTATGCAAACCAACCTACGCGGTCGCGATTTCATCGGCGACCTGGATTTCAGCCGCGAAGAAGTTGAGACCGTGCTCGACGTGGCCTGGGACCTCAAGCGCAAGCGCGCCCTGGGCGAGTCGCACGCCTACCTGCGCGATAAGACCCTGGCCATGCTGTTCTTCTTCACCAGCACCCGCACACGCGGCTCGTTCGAGGCCGGCATGGCCCAGCTTGGCGGCCACGCGGCTTTCATTGACTCGCAGACTACGCAGATCTCGCACGGCGACACCGCCAAAGAAATCGGCCAGATCTTGGGCCGCTACTTCGACGGCCTCGCCATCCGCCAGTGCGACTGGCAGTTCGGCAACCAATACATCAACGAAGTCGCCCGCCACAGCCGCGCGCCCGTCCTCAACATGCAGTGTGATGTCTATCATCCCTTTCAGTGCCTGGCCGACCTGATGACCATTCAGGAAAAGTTCGGCCGCGACCTGCGCCGCCGCAAGGTGGTCGTCAGTTGGGCGTATGCCGCCTCCTACAGCAAGCCCATCTCGGTGCCGCAGTCGCTCATCCTGCAAATGACGCGCTTCGGCTGCGACGTGGTGCTGGCGCACCCGCCGGAGTTCCAGCTCATGCCCGAGATCGTGGACCAGGCTCGCGCCAACGCCCGCCGCTATCACGCCGGCTTTGACATCACCGATAATATGGATGAAGCCTTCAAGGATGCCGACGTGGTCTACCCCAAAAGTTGGGGCCCGCTAGTCGTTGCGCCCGGCAAAGACGAAGGCAAGGCCCTGATCGAGAAGTACCGCTCGTGGATCACCGATCAGCGCCGCATAGACCTGACCGAGGATGACGCCGTCTATATGCACTGCCTGCCCGCCGACCGCGGCCTGGAAGTGGCCGATGCCGTCATTGATGGGCCGAAATCAGTCGTCTATGACGAAGCCGAAAACCGCCTGCACGCGCAGAAAGCCGTCATGGCGCTGACCATGAGCTAGGCCGGCGACAACCGCGAGGCGACCCGGATGACCAAGCTGGCAGTGGTAGCCGTGGGCGGCAACGCCCTGATCAAGGACGAACAACACCGCCAGGTGCGCGACCAGTACGCCGCGGCCGTCGAGTCCATGCGCCACATCGCCGCCATGATCGCCGCCGGGTGGAATGTGGTCATCACCCACGGCAACGGGCCGCAGGTCGGCTTCATCCTGCGGCGCTCCGAGCTGTCGCGCCACGAGCTGCACGAAGTGCCGCTGGACTCGTGCGGGGCCGATACGCAGGGCGCCATCGGCTACATGTTTCAGAAGGCGCTGCGCAACGAGTTTCTGCGCCGCGGGCTAAACCGCCAGGCCGTCACCCTCGTCACCCAGGTCGAAGTGGACCCGAATGACCCGGCCTTTCAGCGGCCCAGCAAGCCCATTGGCTCCTTCATGTCCGAAGCCGAAGCCCGCGCCAAGCAGCAAACCGACGGCTGGAGCGTGGTGGAAGACGCCGGGCGCGGCTGGCGGCGGGTCGTCGCCTCGCCCAAGCCGCAGCGCATCGTCGAGCGTGACGCCATCCTGGCGCTCATCCAGCAAGGGTTCGTCGTCATCGGTGTGGGCGGCGGCGGCATTCCCGTCATGGTGGATGCCGCCGGCGACCTGCAGGGCGTGGAAGCCGTCATTGACAAGGACTACGCCTCGGCCCTCTTGGCCAACAGCCTGCCGGCTGATTTATTCGTCATTTCTACCGCTGTGGAACGCGTCGCTCTGAATTACAATAAGCCCGACCAGCGCTGGCTCGATCGTCTCACCCTGGCCGAAGCCCGGCAGTACCTGGCTGCCGGCCACTTCCCCAAAGGCAGCATGGCGCCCAAGATCGAGGCCATGATCTCCTTTCTTGAGCGCGGTGGCCGCCAGGCGCTCATCACCAACCCCGAAAACCTGGGGCGGGCGCTGGCGGGTGAGACCGGAACCTGGCTGACGGCCTGAGTCAAGCCGCCGCTGAAAGGAGGTGCGCGCCTACCTGTTCCCGACCGCCCCACCACTCGGCACCCAGCATCATCAGACCCGTAGGAGGAGACTGAGCATGTCCAAACATCTGCTGCGCGGCGTTAGCCTGCTAACCGCCGCCGCCCTGTTCCTGGCCGCCTGTACCGGCCCCGCCGCCACGCCCACCGCCGCGCCCCAGGCCACCTCGGCCCCCGCAGCCACCACGGCGCCCCAGCCCACCGCTGAGTCGTCCGGCGAAGTTCAAATCCCCGACATCGAAGAAGGCAAGTTTAACATTGCCGCGGTGCTCATTGGCCCGCACGATGACGGCGGTTGGAGCCAGTCGCACTATGAAGGTTTGCAGTACATCGCCGACAACATGCCCGATGCGCATGTGGCGTACATCGAATTCGTGCCCGACACCGCTGACTCGGAGCAGGTGTTCCGCAGCCTGGCCCGCAAGGGCTTCGATCTGATCTTCGGCACCTCCTTCGGCTACATGGACCCCATGGAGACCGTGGCCGAAGAGTTCCCCGATCAGATGTTCATCCACATCAGCGGCTACAAGAGCAACGGCAAGAACTTCGGTAACCTGTTCGGCGCCATGGAAGTCATGAAGTACATCGCCGGCATGGTCGCCGGCTCGCGCGCCAAGACCGATGGCAACCTCAAGATCGGCTACATGGCGACCTTCCCCATCCCCGAAGAACTGCGGCTGGGTAACGCCATCATGCTCGGTGTTAAGCGCACTTGCCCCGAGTGCACGCTCGACATCCGCTGGATCAGCACCTGGCACGACCCGGTCAAGGAAAAAGACGGCGCTACCTCCCTGTTCGACGCGGGCGCGCAGGTCGTCTTCACCGGCGCCGACACCCCCGCCGCCGGCGACGTGGCGACCGAAAAGGGCAAGTACGGCATCAACTACGACTGGTACGGCAACTGCACCGCCGCGGGCTGCCTGACCACCCCGTATTGGAACTGGGGTCCCGTTTACCTGCAAATCGCCAAGGACGTCCAGGCGGGCGCCTACACCGCCGGCTGGCAGTACTTCGATGCCGACAGCGGCAGCCTGGGCCTGGCGGGCTTTGGCGAGGGTGAGACCCTCCAGCCGGGCGTGGCCAGCCTGCCCGAAGCCGATCTGCAGGTCATCCGCGACACCTACGCCTCCGCCCTGGCGGGCGACTTTACCCGCTTCGATGTGTTTGCCGGCCCCATCGTAGACAACACCGGCAAGACCATCGTCCCCGAAGGCGAAACGATGGTGCAGGCCGACCTCGATCAGTTCCCGCCCGGCGCGCCGGGGCTGGAGTGCCAGTACTGCATGTACTGGTGGGCTGATGGCATTACGGCCCAACTGCCCGAGCTGAGCAACTAGGTTCGTTTCCGCCGCGACGCTGTTTCGTCGCTAACTCCCCCGCCCGCGCGCCGCTCCCGCCGGCGCGCGGGCGGAACCCGGAGGCCGGGCCACGCGGCCGGGCCATGAGGCCTATGAGCGAAGCTCCCCTTGCCGTCGCCATGCGCGGCATCGTCAAGCGCTTTCCTGGCGTGCTGGCCAATGACCATGTGGATTTCGACCTGCGCGCCGGTGAAATCCACGCCTTGCTGGGCGAGAACGGGGCCGGCAAAAGCACGCTCATGAGCGTGCTCTCGGGCCTGTATAAGCCCGAGGCCGGTTCCATTTTGGTGCGCGGCCGGCCCGTTTCTTTCAACTCCCCCCGTGACGCCATCGCCCACGGCCTGGGCATGATTCACCAGCACTTCATGCTGGTGCAGTCGCAATCCGTTACCGAAAACATCCTCTTGGGGCTGGACGAGCCGCGCTTCTTCATGCGCCTGGCTGAGTATGACCGCCGCGTCGCCCAGTTGGCCCAGCGCTTCGGCCTGACCGTTGCGCCGCAGGCCAAAATCTGGCAGCTCTCGGTCGGCGAACAGCAGCGGGTTGAAATCCTCAAAATGCTCTATCGCGGCGTGCAGGTGCTCATTATGGATGAGCCGACCGCCGTGCTGGCCCCGCAGGAAATCGAGGGCCTGTTCACCACCCTGCGCGCCATGGTCGCTGAGGGCAAGTCCATCGTCTTCATCAGCCACAAGCTCAATGAAGTCATGGCCGTGGCCGACCGCGTCACCGTGCTGCGCCAGGGCCGCGTCACCGCCGCCGGCCTGCCCGCTGCCCAGACGACCATTCCCGAACTGGCCCGCCTGATGGTCGGCCGCACCGTGCTCTTCGACCTGCACAAGCGCGAGCAGCCGCCGGGCGAGGTGGTACTGGAGCTGGATAAGGTCAGCGCCGTAAACAACAAGGGCCAGCTCGCGCTGCGCAATTTCACGCTCCAGGTGCGCGCCGGCGAGATCGTGGGCATCGCCGGCGTGGCCGGCAACGGTCAATCGGAGCTGGCCGAAGTCATCACTGGTCTGCGCCGCGCCACGAGCGGCCGCGTGCTGGTTCACGCCGCCGATGTCACCCGCGCCTCGGTGCGCAGCGTCATCGCCCAGGGCGTGTCGCACGTGCCCGAAGACCGCACGCACGTCGGCTCCGCGCCCAACCTGAGCATCACCGACAACGTCATCATGAAGCGCTATCGCGCCGCGCCGCTGGCGCAGGGCTGGTCGCTCAACGGCGCGGCCGCCCGCAAACAGGCCGAAGCGCTAAAGGCTGAGTACCAGATATTGGCCCCGACGGTCGCCACCCAGGCCCGCACCCTCTCCGGCGGCAACCTGCAGCGCGTCATCCTGGCGCGCGAACTGTCGGCCGGGCCGAAGCTGCTGATCGCCGTGCAGCCCACGCGCGGCCTAGACGTCGGCGCGATTGAAGGCGTGCAGCGCCTGCTGCTGGCCCAGCGCGAAGCGGGCGCGGCCATCCTGCTCATCTCCGAAGAGCTGGAAGAGATCTTCGCCCTGAGCGACCGCATCGCCGTGATCTACGAAGGCGAAGTGGCCGGCGAGATGACCGAGCACGACACCGACGCCATCGGCCTGCTGATGACGGGCGGCGGCCGCGCCCCAGCCCCGGCTGCCCCGCCGCCCGCCGCCTGACGAGGAGACCCGAGTGGCCGCGACTTCCACCACCCCTGCCCGCTGGCGCTTCCCCTACCGCCTCCAGGTCGAGCGCCGCCTGCACGTGCCGCGCTGGCTCTCGCCCGTGGTGTCGGTGGGCGCCATCGTGCTCGCCCTGATCCTTGGCGCCGTCATCCTGGAACTGGTCGGCGGCAACTGGCTGGAAGCCTACACCCACATCGCCAAGGCCTCCTTCGGCGACCTCGGGGTCTTCTCCGATACGCTGGTCAAAGCCACGCCGCTCATCCTGACCGGGCTGGCCTGCACCGTTGCTTTCCAGATGAAGCTCTGGAACATCGGCGCCGAGGGCCAATATGTCATGGGCGCGCTGGGTGCCGCTGTGGTCGTGCTCACGCCCCTGCTCCCCGCCGAAACCTCGGGCTGGATCCAAATCCCGCTGATGATCTTCTTCGGCATGTTGTTCGGCGCGCTGTGGGGCGCGATCCCCGGCCTGCTCAAGGCTCGTCTGCGGGTCAACGAGATCATCACCACGCTGATGCTGAACTACATCGCCATTGAGCTGGTCAATTACTTCGTCTTCGCCGTGTGGAGCGAAGGCGGGTTCCAGCAGAGCGCGCCCTTCCCCAAGACCGCCTGGCTGCCCCGCCTGGCCGACTATGCCAAGGCCTGGCCCGTGCTGCGCGGCCTGACCACGCACCTCGGCCTGCTGCTGGCCGTGGCGGCGGCCGTCATCGTCTGGTTCATCCTCTACCGCAGCCTGTGGGGCTACGAAATCCGCTTGATCGGCGACAACGCCCGCGCCGCCGAGTACGCCGGCATCAACATCACGCGCAACACGGTGCTGGTCATGATGCTTTCCGGAGCGCTGGCCGGGCTGGCCGGTATGTCAGAAATTTCCGGCACACTGCACCGCCTCCAGACCGGCCTGGGCGCGGGCTACGGTTTCACCGGCGTCATCGTGGCCTGGCTGGCTAAGCTCAACCCGATTGTGGTCATCCCGGTGGCGGTCTTGTTCGGCGCGCTGATCTTGGCCGGGCGCGAGATTCAGCCCAGCGGCGTGCCGCGCCTGATCCAGGGCATCATCTTGTTCCTGCTCATCGCCAGCGAAGTGTTGCTGCGCTACCAAATCCGGCTGGTGCGGGTCGAAGCAGCCGGCGCGCGCCCGGCCTAAGCGAGAGACGGCGTGGACCTCATCATCATCCTCCAGGCGGGCGTCGCCAGCGGCACGGTGCTGCTGTTCGCCACCCTCGGCGAGATCTTCTCAGAGCGCGCCGGGGTGCTCAACCTGGGCGTCGAAGGCATGATGCTCATCGGCGCCATGGCGGCCTTCAGCGCGACCATCACCACCGGCAACGGCTGGGTTGGGCTGCTGATGGCGATGGTCGCCGCCGGCCTGCTGGCCCTGCTGCACGGCGTCGTCACCATCCACTTTCAGGCCGACCAGGTGGTCAGCGGCCTGGCGTTGACCTTTTTGGGCACGGGGCTGAGCCTGGTGTTCGGCGAGGGCCTGAGCGCGGCCGGCACCGAGGCCCTGCGCAGCGCCATGGCCGGCGGCTTTGCCCCGTGGGAGCGCCTCTCGATCCCGCTGTTGAGCCTGATCCCCGTGATCGGACCGGTGTTCTTCAGCAACCATAGCATCATGACCTACCTGGGCTACCTGTTAGTGCCGCTGGCCTGGTACTACATCAACCGCACCCGGCCCGGGCTGCACCTGCGCGCCGTGGGCGATAACCCCACCGCGGCCGACTCCATGGGCATCAACGTCTACCGCCTGCGCTACCTGTACGTGGTGGTCGGCGGCATGTTGGCCGGGCTGGCCGGCGGCACGATCAGCCTGGTAGCCTCGCCGGGCTGGTTCAGCGACCTGACCACCTCCGGCCAGGGCTGGATCGCCGTGGGCCTGGTGATCTTCGCCCAGTGGGACCCCTGGCGCGCGGCCTTCGGCGCCTACGCTTTCGGCACGCTGCGCCGGCTGATCTACGACATCCAAGGCCCCGCCACGATCTTGGGCGTCAGCAACCCCTTCTTTCTCAACTCCTACCTGGGCTTTTTCCTCGCCATGCTGCCGTATGCCTTCACCATCCTTGTCTTAGTCATCGGCTCGCGCGACGCGCTGCGCAAGCGCCTCGGCGCCCCGGCCGCCCTCGGCTACCCGTATATTCGCGGAGAGCGCGGGAACTAGTGTAAACTTAAGCCCTAAGTCGTCAGCCGTTCGAGAGACTTGGGCGACTGAAGGGACTCGGGGTATTTCCCACGCGTCCCCTGAGTCCCTTTAGGCCCCTCCCCAGACCCACATGTAGTCAGGACCACTTCTCATGCGCATGTCGTCCCTGTTCGGCCAAACTCTGCGCGACGCCCCCGGCGACGCCGAGATCGTCAGCCACCGGCTGCTGGTGCGGGCCGGCTTCATCCGTCAGTTGGGGGCGGGCATCTTCAGCTACCTGCCGTTCGCCAAGCGCTCGCTGACCAAGATCGAAAACATCATGCGCGCGGAGATCAACGCCATCGGCGGTCAAGAGGTGACCATGCCCGTGGTGCAGCCGGCCGACAACTGGAAAGAAACCGGCCGCTGGTACGCCATTGGCGCGGAGATGGGGCGCTTCCTCGACAAGAACGGCCGCGACATGGTGCTGGCCATGACCCACGAAGAAGTCGTCGCCGACCTGACGCGCAAGGAAGTGCAGTCCTACCGCCAGTTGCCCATGCTGGTCTACCACATCCAGACCAAGTGGCGCGACGATCCCCGCCCGCGCGCCGGCCTCATCCGCGTGCGCGAGTTCACCATGCTCGACAGCTACAGCCTCGACGCCGACGAAGCCGGGCTAGACCAGCAGTATCGCGCCCACTACCAGGCTTACTTCAACATCTTCAACCGCTGCGGCCTGCCCGCCATCGCCGTCGGCTCCGACGTCGGCATGATGGGCGGCAGCCTGGCCCACGAGTACATGTTCCTCACCCCCATCGGCGAGGACACGCTGCTGCTGTGCGACCAGTGCGGCTACGCGGCCAACCGGCAGATCGCGCACTTCCGCAAGCCCGCCGCCGCGCCCGAGGCCGCGTTGCCCGCCGAAAAAGTGGCTACGCCCAACGCGCCCACCATTCAGGCCCTGGCCGACCTCTTGGGCGTGCCCACCGCGCGCACCGCCAAGGCTGTCTTCCTGGTCGCCACGGTCAACGCCGGGCAGGGCGCTGACCTGAAAGCCGTCAACCACTTCGTGTTCGCGCTGGTGCGCGGCGACATGGAACTCAACGAGACCAAGCTCGCCAACGCCCTGCACGCCACCGAGCTGCGCCCCGCCCGCGAAGACGAGATCACGGCGGTCGGCGCGGTGCCGGGCTATGCCTCGCCCGTTGGCCTGAAAGACGTGTGGGTCGTGGCGGACGAGGCGGTCACCACCTCGCCCAACCTCGTCGGCGGCGCGAACGAGGCCGGTTACCACCTGCGCAACCTGAACTATGGCCGCGACTTCACCGCCAACCTGGTGGCCGACATCGCCGCCGCGGGCGAAGGCGACGGCTGCCCCAACTGCGGGTCGCCCCTGCGCGTGTCGCGCGGCGTGGAAGTCGGCAACATCTTCAAGCTGGGCACGCGCTACACCGCCGCCCTGGGCGCGAACTTCCTCGACCGCGCGGGCCAGCCGCACCCCGTCATCATGGGCTCCTACGGCATCGGCAGCGGGCGTCTGCTGGCCTGCGTGGCCGAGGCCCACAACGACGCCGACGGCCTGATCTGGCCCATCAGCGTGGCCCCCTACCAGGTGCATCTGGTCGTCGTGCCCGACAAGGCCGGCACGGTCGCCCCCGTGGCCGACCAGCTTTACGCCGACCTGCAAGCGGCGGGCGTGGAGGTGCTCTACGACGACCGCGACGAGCGCGCCGGCGTGAAATTCAAGGACGCCGACCTGATCGGCCTGCCGCTGCGCCTGACAGTGGGCGAGCGGGCGCTCAAGGAAGGCGGCGTGGAGTTCAAGCGCCGCGACCAGCCCGACAAGGCGCTGGTGCCGGTGGCGCAAGCCGTGGCCCGCGCCCAGGCGGTCATCGTCGAGCTGTTCGCGGAGATCAACGCGCGCGTGGTGACCATGCCCTACCCCGAGGCCAAGGCTTAGGCCGGGTTGTTCGTTGCCGTGCGCAGGGCGCTGGCGTCCGGCTGGTTTCTCCGGCTGGCCCCGGCGCCCTGTTTGCTTTAATCCGCCCCGCTTGCGTTAGAATGTGAGCCAGGCGGCGCAGACACCCATGACGGCCCTCTTTGACTTCATCTCGATCCTCTACGTCCTGCGCGCGTTGGCGGTGCTCGTCACGCTGATCCGCAACTGGCGCCCGTTTTGGGACGCCGACGTGACGCGCGCCGACCGCGCGCTGGCGAACCAGGCGGCGTTCTTCCTGCTCATCCCCCTGGGCGTGTTTCTGCACGAAGCCGGGCACGCCCTCGCCACCTGGTCGGTCGGCGGCACCGTCGTGGACTTCCAGTGGCGCGTGTTCTGGGGCTACATCCTCCCGGCGGGCAACTTCACCCCGCTGCAAGACTGGTGGATCTCCCTCAGCGGCAACCTGGTCTCCATCGCCCTGGGGCTGCTCCCGCTGCCGCTGCTGCTGGTCGTGCGGCGCGGCATCTGGGCCGAAATTCTGGAGAGCTTCGCGCGCCAGCAGTTGCTCTACGCGCTCCTCTGGTACCCGGCCTTCACCTTCTTCGGCTTCGGCGATTGGGTGACGATTTACAATTTCCGCATCGTGCCGTGGGCGGAACTCATGCTGGTCTTCCACGTCGCGCTGCTGGCGGGCCTGTTCTTCCTCGACCGCAGCCGCTGGGCGGTGGAGCATCGCCTGGGCCGCAACCCCGCTCTGACGGCCCAGCATCGGCAATTAGCCGAGGCGGTGGAGCGCCAGCCCCTGGCCGCCGCCCCCTTGGCGCGGCTGGCCCTGTTCTACGCCGAGTTGGGCGAGGCAGGCCAGGCCAGCCGCTATGTGCGTCGGGCCGAGCGCCTTGACCCCAACGACAGCACGCTCAAGCTGGCGCAGGCGCGGCTGGCCGCGCAGCAGCGCAACCCGGTCGCCGCCGACAAGGCCGCCCAGGCCGCGCTGGCCGCGCCCGACCTCACGCCGCAGGCGCGCGCGTCCCTCACCAGCCAACTGGCGTTCAATCATATGCAGGCTGGGCGGCGCGAAGAGGCCATCTCCGCTTTCACCGAGGCGCTGCGTCTGACCCCCGACGCCCACCAACTGTATCATTGGCGTGGCATCGTGCGGCGCTCGCTGGGCCGCAATGCCGAAGCCCTGAGCGACTTTCAGGCCGCCGCCCGGCTGGCCGCCGACCCGGCCGACAAGGCCCGCGCCGAACAAGAAGCGGAGACGACGCGCAAGCGTCTGTAAGCGCCTATGACCATCCCCCCACACTTCCTCGGCTACCGCTGCTCGCTGTGTGGCGAGACCTTTGACCGCGACTACGCGGGCTACGTCTGCCCCGCGCACGGCGACTTGGGCAACCTGGATGTCGAACTAGACTACGCCGCCATTGGCGCGGCCGTCTCACCCCGCGCGCTGCCGGCCGAGGCCTCCCTGTGGCGCTACTTGCCGCTGCTGCCCGTGGGCGACCCCGGCTTCGTGGGCACGCCCCTGCGCGCCGCCGGCGGCACGCCGCTCTATCGGGCCACGCGGTTGGGCGCGGCGCTGGGCCTGACCAACTTGTGGCTCAAGGACGACGGCCGCAACCCCACCGCCTCCTTCAAGGATCGGGCCTCGGCCGTGGTGGTGGCGCGCGCGCGCGAGATCGGCGCGGGCGTCCCACGGGGACTAGAAAGAGTGGTCGTCACCGCCTCCACCGGCAACGCCGGCGCGGCCCTGGCGGGCATGGCGGGCGCGGTGGGCCAGCCGGTCGTGATCTTTGCGCCGGAGACCGCGCCGCCCGCCAAGGTGGCCCAACTGCTCATCTTTGGCGCGCGCGTGCTGCTGGTGCGCGGCAACTACGACCAGGCCTTCGACCTCTCGCTGGCCGCTGCGCGCGAGTTCGGCTGGTATGTGCGCAACACCGGCTACAACGCCTTTACCGCCGAGGGCAAAAAGACCGCCGCCTTCGAGATGTGCGAGCAGCTCACCGCCGCCACCAACGCCCCCGGCCCCGGCTGGGCCGCGCCCGACGTGGTGTTTGTGTCCGTCGGCGACGGCAACATCCTCAGCGGCCTGCACAAAGGCTTGGTAGACCTGGCCGCGCTAGGCTGGATAAACCGCGTGCCGCGCCTCATCGGCGTGCAGGCCGAAGGCTCGGCCGCCTGCGCCCGGGCCTGGGCCGACGGCTGCGAGACGATCGCCCCCGTGAGCGCCAACACCCTGGCCGACAGCATCAACGTGGACCTGCCGCGCGACGGCCTGCGGGCTGTGCGCGCCGTGCGCACCACCCGCGGCGCGTTTGTCACGGTCAGCGACGAGGCCATCCTGGAAGCGATTGCGGCCCTCGGCCGCGACGCGGCGGTGTTCGCCGAGCCGGCCGGGGCCGCAGCTTATGCCGGGCTGGTACAGGCCGCGCAGCGCGGGCTGGTGCGCGCCAACGAAACAATTGTGGTTGTGAATACAGGCAGTGGCCTCAAGGACGTGAAGGCTGCGCGCCAGGCCGCCGGCCGGCCGCAAGTCATTGACCTGAGTCTGGAGGCCGTGCGGCGGGCGCTGGTGTAAACTGGGCGGCAGGTAAGGAGGTGCCTTATGGCGCTGACGGTGCTCGACCAAGCAGAGTTCGCCGATAACCCTGAGCCGCGCTGCCCGGTGGTGCTGGTGCTCGACACCTCCGGCTCAATGAACGGCCAGCCCATCCGCGAGCTGAACGAAGGGCTGCAAGCCTTCAAGGACGCCATCCAGGCCGACCGGCTGGCGGCCCTGCGCGTGGAGGTAGCCATCTTGCCGTTTGGCGGGCTGGTGCGCCCGGTGGATGTGCGCGCCGCCGCGCCCAACCAGACCCCCTTCGATCCCGGCCAGCCGTTCGTCACCGGCGACAACTTCGCGCCGCCCATCCTCACCTCCGCCGGCGACACGCCTCTGGGCGCGGCGGTGCGCCAGGGCTTGCAGCTCCTGCGCGACCGCAAAGAGACCTACAAGCTCAACGGCATTGACTACTTCCGCCCGTGGATGTTCCTGATGACCGACGGCAAGCCGACCGACGAGTGGCAGTCGGCCGCGCTGGCGCTGCGCGAGGAAGAAGCGCGCAAGGGCGTCATCTTCTTCGCCGTGGGCGTGGAGGGGGCCGACTTGAAAATCCTGGCCCAGTTTTCGGGCACGCGCCCGCCGCTGCGCCTCAAGGGCCTGGCCTTCAGTGAGCTGTTCCAGTGGTTGAGCAAGAGCCTCTCGGTCGTAGCCCACAGCAAGCCGGGCGAGCAAGCCCCGCTGCCGCCGGTGGGCTGGGCGCAGGTGGACACCTAGGCGGCCGTGGCGGCCCCGCTGCTCTTCGCTGGGTGGCGCGTGCTGGGCGCGTCGGTCGTCGGCACGGCCCATCGCCGCGCCGACAAGCCTTGCCAGGATGCCCACGCCTACCGCGTGTTGGGCGACGGCGCGCTGCTGGTGGTGGCCGACGGCGCGGGTTCCTCGGCCTACTCGGACGAGGGCGCGCGGCTGGCGGCCGACACGGCGCTGGCCGCGCTGGTCGAGGCCGTACAGCTAGGCTGGCCGAGCGGCGAGCAGATCTGGCGGCTGATCTTCGAGAGCGTCTACGCCCAGGCGCGCCAAGCTGTGCTCGACCGGGCGGCCCAGACCGGCGCAAACGCGCGCGAATATGCCTGCACCCTGCTGTGCGCCGCGCTCTCGGCCGACCTGCTGGTCGTGGCCCAGTTGGGCGACGGCCTGGCGGTGGCCGCCACCGGCCCGGGCGAATGGTTCGTGGCCGCCGCGCCGCAGCGGGGCGAGTACGCCAATGAAACCTACTTCCTGGTTCAGCCCCAGGCGGTCAGCCACGTGGCCGTCAGCGTCTACGCCGAGGGCATTGAGTCGCTGGCGGTGATGACCGATGGCCTGCTGCGCCTGGTGCTCGACGTGCCGAGCGTGACGCCGCACGCGCCCTTCTTCAACCCGCTGGTTAGCTTCGCCCACGCCGCCCCCCACGACCACCAGGCCAACGATCAACTGGCCGATTTCCTCAACTCAGACCGGGTGAGCGCCCGCACCGACGACGACAAGACCCTGGTGCTGGCGGTGCGCTGGCCGCCCTCCGCCGCGCCCGCATGAGCGCCCTGACCACCGGCGCCACGGTCTACGACGCCGCGCGCCGGCCGCTGGCGCTGGGGGCCGAGGTCGGGCGGGGCGGGGAGGCGGCGGTCTACCAGCTCCCCGACCAGCCGCTCAAGCTGGCCAAGCTCTACCACGGCCGGCCGCGCGACGGCTACGACCTCAAGCTGGCCTGGATGCAGGCCAACCCGCCGCACGACCCCTCCGACGAAGCCACGCGCTCGCTTGGGCACGCCTCCCTCGCCTGGCCCACCGACCTGCTCTACGACGTCCACGGCGCGCTCGTGGGCTACACCATGGCCTACGTCGCCAACGCCGTGCCGCTGCTGCAAGTCTTCAACCCCCGCCAGCGGGCCAAAACCTTACCCAGCTTCAACCGACGCTACTTGCACCGCACCGCCCGCAACCTGGCGGCGGCGCTGGGCGCGCTGCACGAGCGCGACTACGTGGTCGGCGACCTCAACGAGAGCAACGTCATGGTCACACCGTCGGCGCTGGTCACGCTCATTGACGCCGACTCGTTTCAGGTGCGGCGGCGGGAGGGGGCCAAGCCGGTGCTGCACCCCTGCCCGGTGGGCAAGGCCGAGTACACGCCGCCCGAGTTGCAGGGCCGCACCTTTGCCGAGGTGCCGCGCCAGCCGGAGCACGACCGCTTTGGCCTGGCGGTGCTCATCTTTCAGTTGCTGCTGGAAGGCAATCATCCCTTCCGCGCGCAGTGGCTGGCCGCGGGCGACCCGCCGCCGGTGGAGGACCGCATCCGCGATGGGCAGTGGCCCTACGCGCGCCAGCGCGGGCTGCCGCTGACCCCGCCGCGCAACGCGCCCGCGCTCGACACGCTGCACCCCGACCTGGTGGCGCTGGTGCGCCGCTGCTTCGTGGACGGCCACAGCCGCCCCAGCGCGCGCCCCACGCCGGAAGAATGGGAAACCGCGCTGGGCGCGGCCGAGAAGGCGCTGGTCACGTGCAAGCGCGGCCACCTGTACGGCAAGCATTTGCCGCGCTGCCCCGAATGCGAGGCGCTCGACGCGGCGGCACAGTCACAGGCCGCGGCCATCCCGTCTCCCAGCGGGGCCACCCAACCCGCGTCCGCCGTCAAGCCGCCGTCCGCGCCCGGCGCCCCAATCCACCTCTCCGACCGGCTGCAAAAGCTCATGCGGCAGCTCAACATCTCACTGAGCAACACGGCCCCGACCGCGCCCGCCCTGGTGGTGTGCCGCAACTGCCAGCAGCCCAACCCCGGCGGCGAGATTTACTGTCAGCGCTGCGCCGCGCAGTTGGGCGGCGCACAGCCCTGCCCGCACTGCCGCCGGAGCATTCCGGCCAACGCCAAGTTTTGCCCGCGCTGCGGCCTGCGTGTGTAGCACCCGCCCACCATGGTCTCCTGCGCGACCTGCCACAAGGTGCTGCCGCCCGCCGACCGCTTCTGCGCCTACTGCGGCACGCGCCAGCCGTTTCGCTGGCCCTGGGCGGCGCGGCGCGGGCTTCCGGCGGGCCTGGGCTGGGTGCGCGGTCAGCCCCTGCCGCGCACGTGGATCACCGGCGGGCTGGGCGCGGCGCTGGGCGCGGGCCTGGGTGCGGCCGTCGGGCTGGCGCTGGGCAGCCTGTGGCTCATGGGCGTGTTCGGCGCGCTGGGCCTGGGGGCCGCCGCCGCCCTGGCCGACCTGACGGCCGGAGCTATCCCCGACCGCGCGACGGCGCAGCGCTTTGGGCTGGCGTGGGGGCTGACGGCCGGGCTGCTGGCGCTGCCGCTGGGCGTGCTGGTGCTGGCCGTGGTGGTCATGGCCGATCAGGGCCTTGCCGGGCTGGCCTTTGTGCGCGGGCTGATGCAGGTCAAGTTCAGCTACGGCGTGCTCGGCACGCTCATCGCCACGGCCGTGGGGCTAGCGGTCGGCGCGGCAGGCGGCTACTACGCCGGGCAGGGCGGCTATGCCTTGGGGCGGCGCGGCGCGCTGCTGGGCGCGGCGCTGGCCTGGGTCGTGGCGGCGGGCCTGGCCGGCCTCATCGCCGGTGACTACGCCGCGCAGATCATCGGCCTGGACCGACTGCCCGCGGCGCGGCTGGGGCTGGGAGTAGAGATCGTGGTCGGCGCGCTGCTGCTGGCCGGCCTGCGCCCGGCGCTGGCGCGGCTCAAGTGGTGGTGGGGCCGGCGGCCGTGATGAGAGATGCGAAGCGGGAGGTGAGAAGTGGGATGGGGATGCAAGGGACTCGGGGCAGAGATTGGCATGGGGCGAGAAGCTGAATCTTTGACATTTAGGGCCGGGCTGGGATAATGTCGCCACGCAGCGCTGTTTGACCACCAGGACCCACTGACCGCATGAAAGTGCTGATCTCGGCCGACATGGAAGGCATCTCCGGCATCGTGGACTGGGAGGAAGTGACCCCCGGCACGAGCGACTATGCCGCGCGCGGGCGGCAGTTGATGACCGACGACGTCAACGCCGCCATCAACGGCGCGTTCACCGGCGGCGCGGACGAGGTGGTCGTGGCCGACGGCCACTGGAACGGCCGCAACATTCTCATCGAGCGCCTCGACCCGCGCGCCCGCCTTAACAGCGGCTCGCCCTCCCCATACTCCATGCTGCAAGGGCTAGACGACAAGCCCACCCCCGAGGCCGTCATCTGCCTGGGCTATCATGCCATGCAGAGCACCAAGAAAGCCGTGCTCGACCACACCTGGTCCGACACGCGGGTGCGCGCGGTCTACCTGAACGACGTGCTGGTGGGCGAGCTAGGCCTGAACGCGGCGCTGGCCGGGGCCTGGGGCGCGCCCGTCATCGCCGTCACCGGCGACCAGCACGCCGGGCTGGAGGCCCAGGAGTTGCTTGGCTCAGGGCTGGAGATTGCCGTGGTCAAGAACGCCACCGGGCGCTTCGCGGCCCAGTGCCTGCCGCTGCCCGAGGCCCGCGAGCGCATCTGCGACGCCTGCGCCAAGGCCGTCGTGCGCCTGAAGGAAGGGCGCGCCGCCCGGCCCTACGTCGTGGCCGAGCCGGTGCGGCTGGCCGTCGAGTTCCAGCACACCCAGTACGCCGATCGCGGCTTCCTCATGCCGGGCAGCGAGCGCCGCACCGGCACGCGGCTGGAGCTGACCCTGCCGGACATGATCACCGCGCACCGGGCGTTTCGCGGGCTGATGTTGATGACCAGAGACTGACCAACCGCCATGAGCATTCGGGTTGGGCTGATCGGGCTGCACCGCGGCGTGCAGGTGCACCTGCCCGCGTTCAAGGCCAATAGCAAGTACGACCTGGCGGCCGTGTGCGCGCGCACGCCCGGCGTGGCCGAGCGCGTGGCCGCCGAGCACAACGTCCCCTATTGGTACACCGACGTGCGCAAGCTGCTGGCGGCGCGGCTCGACCTGATCGCCATTGCCTCGCCGCCGCCCACGCACGCCGGGTACGCCGCCGCCGCGCTGGCCGCGGGCAAGCACGTGCTCCTGGAGGTGGCCTACACTAGCACTGCCGCCGACGCGCGCGTGCTGGCCGAGCAGGCCCGGGCGCGCGGCCGGGTGGGCGCGGCCGCCTATGGGCTGCGCTTCGTGCCCACGCTGCGCCACGTGACCAACGTCCTCGAGCAGGGCGTGCTGGGCCGTTTGCAACTCATGCACATGGACTTTTACAACGACCTGCTGGCCGACGCGCCGGATAGCTACCCCTGGCTGTGGGCGGGCGACCACGGCGGCGGCATCTTCGCCAACTACCTGGCGCATGGGCTAGACCTGGCGCGCCGCTGGTTCGGGCCGGTGGCGGCTGTGGAGGCCACCTACGCCACGCGCACGCCGCGCCCGCGCCGCAGCGGTGACGAGCACCCCGCCGAAGACACGGGCGTAGTGGCCGTGCAGTTCGAGAGCGGTATGCTGGCGACCTTTGGCTTCTGCGCCGTGGTGGCTACCCGCCTCAACCGGCTGGCGCTGCATGGCGCGCAAGGCTCGCTGCTGGTGGATAACTTCGGCGAGAGCGCCCAACTGCTCAGCATGGGCGACGACACGCCCCGCCCGCTCTTCCCGCCCACGGTCTACCTGGAAGAGACCCGCGGCGAGACCGGGCTGCTGGCCGGTTTCCCGGTGCTGCTCGACCGGCTGGCGGCGGCCATCACCGGCGAAGGGTCGGCGACCGACCTGCCCACCCTGGACGAGGCGCTCGAGGTGCAGCGCGTGGTAGATGCCGCCCGCATCGCGGCGCGTGAGCATCGCCAGGTGTACCTTCACGAGGTGGGCTGACCGCCCGCCCGCCTATCGGGAGAAGCCCACATGTCTGCTGCCGTGCTCGGCCCTACCTTCGATGAGATGCTCCACCCGCACACCATTGACCCCGCCGTGCGCGCCCGCGCCGTAGCCGCCCAGACGGCCGACCCGCTCGATCCGGTCAACCTCTACAACATCACCTGGCGCGGGCCGGACAATGCCATTAAGTACGAGATCATCCCGCCCGAGATCACCGGCGTGGCCGCGCCGATTGTGGTGCTCTACGGCCGCGACTTCCCCACCGGGGCGCACAAGGTGGGCGCGGCCTACAGCGTGCTGGCCGAAGCGCTGCTCTTCGGGCTGGTGGACATCGAAAAGCACACCGTGGTCTGGCCCAGCACCGGCAACTACGGCATCGGCGGGGCGTGGGTCGGCGGGCGCGTGGGGGCCAAGAGCATCGTGGTGCTCCCCGAAGGCATGAGCCGCGAGCGCTTCGAGCAGATTGAGCGCTACGGCGGGCGGATCATCAAGACCCCCGGCGTCGAGTCGAACGTCAAGGAGATTTACGACAAGACCTGGGAGCTGCGGAGCGACCCCAACATCCGCATCCTCAACCAGTTTGAGGTCATGGGCAACTACCGCTTCCACTACCACGTCACCGGCAACACCATTGTCGAGCTGGCCGCCGACTTGCAGGCGCGTGGCGTGGGCGTCGGCCGCATCGCCGCCTACTGCTCGGCCATGGGCAGCGCCGGCACCATCGCCGCCGGCGACCGCCTCAAGCAGGCTTTCCCCGGCCTGAAGATCGTCGGGCTGGAGCCGGTGCAGTGCCCCACGCTCTACAACAACGGCTACGGCGGCCACGACATTCAGGGCATCGGCGATAAGCACGTCACCTGGATTCACAACGTCCTGAACATGGACGCCATCATGTGCCTCGACGACATCGCCTGCAAACAGGGCTTGCAGGTGCTGACCGACCCGGCCGGGCAGCGCGTGCTGGCCGAGCGTTACGGCGTGCCCGCCGCCACCGTGGCGCGGCTGAGCACCATCTTCGGCATTTCCGGCGTGTGCAACCTGCTGGGGGCCATCAAGACCGCCAAGCACTACCGCCTGGGCAAGCACGACCCGGTCGTGACCATCTGCACCGACGCCATTGACCGCTACCACTCGGTGATGAGCGACATGGCCCGCGACTACGGCGCGATTGACGACGCGCGCGGCATGGCCTACGTGGAGGCCATTTTCCACGGCGCCACGACCGATTGGATCAAGGACGGCACGCCCGACCAGCGCCGCCAGTGGCACAACCTAAAATACTATACTTGGGTAGAACAGCAGGGTAAGTCAGTTGAAGAACTCGACGCCCAGCTTGACCCCGATTGGTGGATCAAGCATCAAGAGTTGATCCCCGAGATGGACGCCCGCATCAAGGAAGCGCGCCCGTAAGATGAAGCGCTGGTTGCTCCCCCTCACGCTCGGGCTGGCGCACGGCGTGGCCGATGGCGCGGCGGGGCTGTTGCTCGGCCGCCTGCCGCGCGCGCTCGACCTGGGCGCGGTGGCGCTGCTGGTGTTGCTCTACAACCTGTTGGCCTTTGGCGCGCAGCCCGTGGTCGGCCTGCTCACCGACCACCTGCGCCGGCCCCGGCTGGTGGCGCTGGGCGCGCTGGGCCTGCTGGCGGCGGGCCTGCTGCTGGGGCCGCTGTCGCCGCCCGTCGCCGTCGCGGTCATGGGCCTTGGCTCGGCGGCCTTCCACGTCGCGGGCGGCGCGCTGGCGCTGTGCGCCACGCCGGGCAAGGCGGCCGGGGCCGGGCTGTTCGCCGCGCCGGGCGTGCTGGGCCTGGCGCTGGGCGGCTACCTGGCCGTAACCACCGCCGCGCCCGCCTGGCCGTTCCTGGCCCTGCTGGCGCTGCTGGCCCCCGCCGTTGCGGCGCTCGCCGACCCCGCGCTGCCCTATGCCGTGGCGGCCGACGCCGAGCCGGCCTTCGAGCGGCACGACCTGATTATGCTCGTGCTGCTGGCCGGCATCGCGCTGCGCTCGCTGGTCTGGAGCACGCTGCAATACGTGTTCGCTGCGCGGCTGGACGTGCTCGTACTGCTGGCGCTAGCGGCGCTGATCGGCAAGGTGCTGGGTGGCTTCGTGGCCGACCGCGTGGGCTGGCGCAGGTGGACGCTGCTGGCGCTGGGCGGCGCGGCCGCGGTGCTGACGGCCGGGCAGGGCAGCCTGCCGCTCACGCTGCTGGGCATGGCGCTGCTGCAATCGGCGACGCCCGCGGCGCTGGCGGCCACGCTGCGGCTGCTGCCGCGCCAGCCGGCCACGGCGGCGGGCTTGGGCCTGGGGCTAGCCATTGCGGCGGGCGGCCTGCCGCTGATGCTCGGGGCGGGGGGCGGGTTGGCGAACCCGTGGGCGCTCACCGCGCTGGCGCTGGCGGCAGGGGCCGCTTACTGGGCAGCGCTGACGTTGCTGCGCGGGCGGCCCGGGCGGCGGGCGGGCGCGACCGCCGGTGTCACCTAACGCGGCAACTCCTGGAAAGTCATGAACCCCACCGACCTCGTCCTGGTAGCTGTCCTGAAAGACAAGCGCGACCTCGAGATCGCGCGGCTGCTGGGCTGGTACCGCATCCCGCTCAAGCACGCGCCCAAGACCGTCGCCGTGGACTACCTGGCCTTCTATCAGACGGCCAAGTTTGGCGCGGAGAAGTGGGGCATCTACCAGGCGGCGGCCGTGCGCGGCCACGAGCTGACCACCCGCGCCGAGTTGCTGCGCACCCAGCCCGACCACCCGCGCGCCCACGAGCAGTATTACAAAATCCAGATCGGCCCGTTGGAGCGGCTGGAGCACCCTGTGCCCTCGCGCAGTTGGCGGCGGGTGACCTTCCTCTACACCACCGGCGAGAAGCTGCTCAGCGCCACCGAACTCAACGACCTGATTGTGCAGTCGCCGGAGCGTGAGCGGCTGTGGCAGGCGCTGCGCGACCGCGGGTTGGCCGCCGAGCGCCAGTATCAGCCCGCGAGCGGCGGCGAGCTAGACCTGGCGCTGCTGTGCGCGCTGGGGCAATTGGGCATCAGCCTGGGGGAGCCAAACGCCACGCTGCCGCGTCCGGCGGAGGGCGCTGGCTGGCGGCAGTTGACGGTGACGCCCGCCGAGGTGGAACAGGCGCTGCCGCGGGTGGTGGAACGCATTGTAGGGGAAGTGGAGCGGTTGGGCGGCCCGGTCCCGGCCGCCGGCAGGCAGGATGTTGATCCACCAACCGCGTAGCGTGTTGTTGACCAGCTAGGCCGTGATGCTGTTCGTTTGCCTGGCCGGCGGTGTCCTGTGGGTGCTCAGCCAGTCGCTCATCCTCCGGCTGCCGCTGCCGTTCGGCGGCTGCCGCCCTTGCCACAGCGGCTGGCGCTTCTGGCGCCCTAGCGGTTACGCCCGGGCTTCGGCCTCGTGGTTAAAGCGCGCCGCGGCCATGCAGACCGATAGGCACGCCACCGTCGCCACGGCGGCCCACACTGCGATTCCAATCAACACGACGTAGAGCATGGCGTGTCCTCGCTTGACCCCTCGCTCACTGGGGTGTTCGGCCCTAACCTGCGGCCCTGCACATACCATACCAAAGTAAGCCGGTCGCTTCAATACACCAACAGTCATGTTTGATCTAGGTTAGGACGAAAGTCATGCCTGAACCATGAGTAATGTCATCGGAACGGTAATCTCTTGGTCCGGCGCGTTGGACACGCCGAGCGCGCCGCTCGCGGCTCGTTCGCCCCGCCCGTCGCTCGTCCCCAAGTCACGCACCGGTCAGGTTCACCCTCTCGGCGTTGGACGCGCCGATTAGATTTGACTTTGCCCTTGCTTAGCCTGTAAAATTCGCCATGCCTCAGCCAGCAGTCAGAGTCAGTCGGCCGCCCACAGAGCGTCTCCTTGCTCTTCGCGCACAGCCGGCCTGTGCGCCGCCGAGTCAACCGTCCCGGCGCGGTTGCTGACCAATAACCAGCCCTCGTGATGGGAGTCGTGTGGATGGCCGTCGTAAGTGCCCCGCCTGCATTTAATCTGCCCGCGTTGTCGGCGGCGCGTGCGAGCGCCTGAGCTTGGCCATGGCCGACAGCGCAGCTCTCGAACTCGAACCCGGCCGCCCGGCCCCCGCGCCGGCGCGGCCTAGCGCCCTAGCGCAGACGGCGCGCAAGGTGCTGGCGTTCGTGCTGGTGCTGGTAGTGCTGGCCGCCGCCTGGGAAGGCTACAAGCTCCTCGGCCAGGCCGCCCACAACCGCATCCCCTTCACCGACCTCAAGCTGCCCGTGCGCCCCGACGACCAATCCATGCCGCACCTGTGGGACATGGCCGCCGCGCTCTTCAAGCCCGCCCAGCGCGGCAACCCCGACCTGCTGCTCACGCTGCTGCTGCGCTCCGCCTGGTTCACCTGGCGCGAGGCCGCGGCCGGCTTTGTCTTCGGCAGCGTCGTGGGTTTCCTGCTCGGCGCGCTCTTCAGCCGCTCAACGCTCCTCGAGCGCGGCCTGATGCCCTACGTCGTCGCCTCGCAGACCGTGCCGCTGCTGGCTATTGCGCCCATGATCATCATTTGGGGCGGGCGGCTCAACTGGCCCGCCGCGTGGTCGGTGGGCCTCATCTCGGCTTACCTCACCTTCTTCCCGGTCACCATCAACACGCTGCGCGGCCTGCGCTCGCCGCACCCCAGCGCCGTGGAGTTGCTGCGCTCCTATGCCGCTACCGAGGGCGAAGTGCTGTGGAAATTGCGCGTCCCGGCCGCCCTGCCTTACATCTTCACGGCCCTGCGCGTGTCGGCCACCGCCAGCGTCATCGGCGCCATCGTCGGCGAATTGCCCTCCGGCATCGGCGACGGCCTGGGCCGCGCGCTGCTCACCTACAGCTATTACTACAGCAGCGGGCCGCAGAAACTCTATGCCGCTATCTTCGTGGCGGCGCTGGTCGGGTTGGCCTTCGTGGCGCTGGTGAGCGTGGCCGAGCGCCTGGTGGTGCCGGCGGAACGCCGCCGCGCCGAGTAGCGGGCAGGTTCAGGGAGTCAGTCTGTGAGCGAGTCGGCCAGCGTCATCTCCATCCAGGGAGTCAGCAAAGCTTTCGGCCAAGGGGCCGCGGCGCGCGTGCTGGCCCTGGAAAACATCAACCTCGAAGTCCAGGCCGGCGAGTTCATCGCACTGCTCGGCCCCTCCGGCTGCGGCAAGAGCACGCTGCTGCGCGTCATCGGCGACCTGATCAGCCCCACCACCGGGCAGGTGCGCGTCAACGGCAAGCCCGCGCCGCAGGCCCGCCGCGACCGCGACTACGGCATGGTCTTTCAGCAGGCCACGCTCTACGAATGGCGCTCGGTGAGCCAGAACGTGCAGTTGCCGCTGGAGGTCATGCGCTACCCCAAAGCCCAGCGCGAAGCCCGCGCCCAAGAGATGTTGCGCCTGGTGCAGCTCGGCGACTTTGGGCGGCATTATCCCTGGCAGCTTTCCGGCGGCATGCAGCAGCGCGTGGCCATTGCCCGCGCGCTGGCCTTTTCGCCCTCGCTGCTGCTCATGGATGAGCCGTTCGGCGCGCTGGACGAGATGACGCGCGAGCACATGCAGCTCGAACTGCTGCACATCTGGAGCCAGACGCGCACCACGGTCGTCTTCGTGACCCACAGCATCCCCGAAGCCGTCTTTCTGGCCTCGCGCGTGGTGGTCATGTCGCCGCGGCCTGGGCGCGTGGCCGGCATCATCGCGGTAGACCTGCCTCGCCCGCGCGGCTTCGACACCCGCGAAGCGCCGCGCTTCTTCGAGAAGATCACCGAAGTGCGCGAAGTGCTGCGCCGCGAGGAAGGCCCCGCCGCCGGGACGGGCGCCGGCGCATGAGCCAGCTCATGGAAGTCACCGCCAGCCTGGAGGCCGTGACCCTGACGGCCGGGCCCAGCCTGCGCGCGCGGCTGGCGGCCACGCTGCGCCGCTACCTGCCCGCCCTGGCCGTGTTCGCGCTCGGCCTGGTGCTGTGGGAAACCGGCGTGGCCGTCTTCCGCATCGAAGGCTTCCTCCTGCCGCGGCCGTCGCTCATCGCCGCCACCTTCCTGCGCGAATTCCCGGTCATCTTTCCGGCCGGGCTGTTCACGCTGCGCGAGGCGGGCGGCGGGTTCCTCATTGGCTGCGCGCTCGGCCTCGCCGTGGCGCTGGCTACCGCCCGCTGGACCGTCATCAGCGAGGGCTTCATGCCCTTCGCCATCGCCGTGAACGCCACGCCCATCGTCGCCCTCGCGCCGATCATGAACAACTGGTTCGGCATCACCAACCCCATGGCGAAGATGAGCATGGTGGCGGTCATTGTGTTCTTCCCGGTCATGATCAACACCGTGCGCGGCCTGACGCTCGTAGACGCCGGCGCGCTGGAGTTGCTGCGCTCGTACGCGGCGGGCGAGTTTACCGTGCTGGCCAAGCTGCGGCTGCCCAATGCGCTGCCGTTTGTCTTCAGCGCCTTCAAGGTCGCCGGCACGCTCAGCGTCATCGGGGCCATCGTCAGCGAGTATTTCGGCGGCTCGCGGCAGGCGCTGGGGGTCTACATCTCGCAGCAGGCGGCGCTGTTCCACTTCGCCGAGGCCTGGGCGGCTATTCTGGTGGCCTGCGCCATGGGTTTGGCCTTCTACATTATCATTCTGCTGGCCGAACGCTGGCTCATGCCCTGGCATGCCTCCCAGCGCTCCGGCGAGGAGTAGCCCGCCCCTGGCCGGCGGCGACCCAAAGGAGGTGAGACGCACCCACGACCCGCGCTGTGTGTTTTGCCGTGTTGGTTGAACGGAAACGTGAACCTACCAGAGGAGAAGGAGTCATCGCACTATGAATGCCCATGTCCGCAGTCTCGGCCGCTTTGCCTCGCTCTTGGCGGCCATGTTGGTGCTGGTTTCCGCCTGCGCCAGCCCCGTGGCGCTCCAGCCGACCACCGCCCCCGTTGTTGACGCGGCGGCCACCGCCGCGGCCGCCGCCGCCCAGGCCAACGCCGCGGCCACCTCGGCCGCCGCCACCGCCGCCGCTGCCCAAGGCTCCAACAACACCGGTGAGCTGATCCCCGTCCGCTTGCAGCTTCAGTGGGTGGTGCAGTCGCAGTTCGCCGGCTACTTCGCCGCGGTAGATCAGGGCTTCTATGAAGATGAAGGTCTCGATGTGACCATCCTGCAGGGCGCGGTGGACATCGTCCCGCAGCAGGTGCTCGCCTCCGGCCAGGCCGAATTCGCCATCGCCTGGGTGCCCAAGGCCCTCGTCTCGCGCCAGGAAGGCGCCGACATCGTGGATGTCGGCCAGGTCTTCCAGCGCAGCGGCACGCTCGAAGTCTCCTGGGCCGACTCGGGCATCACCAAGCCCGAAGATTGGCGCGGCAAGAAGGTCGGCACCTGGGGTTTCGGCAACGAGTTCGAGTTGCTGGCGGCCATGACCAAGGTCGGCCTCAACCCGGCCAGCGACCTGGAGATCGTGCAGCAGCCCTTCGACATGAGCCTGCTGCTCAACCGCGAAATTGACGCGGCCCAGGCCATGACCTACAACGAATACGCCCAGGTGCTCGAGGCCACCAACCCCGACACCGGCCAACTCTACCAGCCCGAAGACCTCAGCGTCATCAACTTCAACGACGTGGGCACCGCCATGCTGCAAGACGCCATCTGGGCCAATGCCGCCTGGCTGGCCGAGAGCGGCAACGAAGACGTGGCCGTCCGCTTCCTGCGCGCCTCCTACCGCGGCTGGATCTACTGCCGCGACAACTTCGACGCCTGCGTTGACATCGTGCTCTCCAACGGCCCGACCCTCGGCCGCGGCCACATGGCCTGGCAGCTCAACGAAATCAACAAGCTCATCTGGCCCTCCCCCGACGGCATTGGCGTGATGAACCTGGAATTGTGGGATCAGACCGTGGAAGTCGCCACCTCCCAGTTGGTCATCAACGCCCCGCCCAGCGAAGGCGCTTTCCGTTCCGACCTGTCGGAGCAGGCCGTCGCCGGCCTGGCCGCCGACGGCGTTGACGCCACCGGCGCCGACTATACCCCGCGCACCGTCGAGATTACCCCCGGCGGCGAGTAACCCATGCCCTGTTCGCGGCGGGCGGAGGGCCACCCGGCCCTCCGCCCGTCCTTGTGCTCTCCGAGGTCCCCATGCCCAACATCGTGCGCGGCGCGCTCATCCAGGCCACCTGGGCCGGCTCCAAGCAAGCCATGATTGACAAACACGTCGCTTACGTCGAGCAGGCCGCGGCGCAGGGCGCGCAGATCATGTGCTTTCAAGAACTGTTCTACGGCCCCTATTTCTGTCAGGTGCAGGACGCGAAGTTTTATGACTACACCGAGGCCATCCCCGCCGGCCCGACCACCAAGCTCATGCAAGCCGTGGCGCGCAAGCACCACATGGTGCTCATCGTGCCTATGTACGAGCAGGAACAGACCGGCGTGTATTACAACTGCGCCGCCGTCATTGATGCCGACGGCGCGGTGTTGGGCAAGTATCGCAAAACCCACATCCCCCAGGTCAAGGGCTTTTGGGAAAAGTTCTATTTCAAACCCGGCAACCTGGGCTATCCGGTCTTCAACACCGCCGTCGGTAAGGTCGGCGTCTACATCTGCTACGACCGCCACTTCCCCGAAGGCCCGCGCGTGCTCGGCCTGCACGGAGCCGAGATGATCTTCATCCCCTCGGCCACCTCGCGCGGCCTCTCCATGCATCTGTGGGAGATCGAGCAGCGCTCGCACGCCATCGCCAACGGCGTGTTCATCGGCACTATCAACCGTGTCGGGCAGGAGTCAGAGTTGGGCGATAACGACTATTACGGCACCAGCTACTTCTGCGACCCACGCGGCGCCTACCTGCCCGATCTGACCACCGGGCGCGGCACGGCCAGCGACAGCCAGGAGCAGCTTATCGTGTGTGACCTGAACCTCGACCTGGTGCGCGAAGTGCGCAACACCTGGCAGTTCTACCGCGACCGCCGGCCCGATCTCTACGGCGAGATCGCCGACCCGCTGGCCTAGCCCGCGATGAAGCCCGCGCCCTTTGAGTACGCCGCGCCTGCCTCGCTCGACGCCGCGCTGGCCCTGAAGGCCGAGCACGGCGACGAGGCCAAATTCCTCGCGGGCGGGCAGAGCCTGATCCCGGCCATGAACTTCCGGCTGGTGCAGGCCGGCCTGCTGGTAGACCTGAACCGCGTGCCCGGCCTGGCCGCCCGCGCCGTGGTGGATGGCGAGTTGCGCCTGGGGGCCATGGCCCGCCAGCGCGCCCTGGAGCGTGACCCGCTCGTCGCCCGGCACGCCCCGCTGCTAGCCGAAGCCCTGCCGCACGTGGCCCACCCGCAAATTCGCAACCGCGGCACGCTCGGCGGCAGCCTGGCCCACGCCGACCCCGCCGCTGAATTGCCCGTCATCGCCGTGGCGCTCGATGCGCGGCTGCGGGCGCGCTCCCTTAGCGGCGAGCGCTGGATACCAGCGAGTGAGTTCTTCTTGGGTCTGCTGACCACGGCCCTGACGCCCGACGAACTGCTGGTGGAAGTGGCCCTGCCGCCGCTGCCGCCCCGCACCGGCACGAGCTTTCACGAGTTCGCCCGCCGCTCCGGCGACTATGCCCTGCTGGGCGTGGCCGCCGTGGTCACGCTCGACCCGGCGGAAGTCTGCACCGCCGCTCGGCTGGTCTATCTCAATGCCGGCGACGGCCCGCTCTCTGCCACAGCAGCGGCCGGGCTGCTGGTCGGTCAGACGCTGACCGCCGAGGCGCTCACTGCCGCCGCCGACCACGCCGCCACGCGCGAGATGGAGCCGCTGGGCAACGTGCACGCCACGCCCGAGTATCAACGCCACCTGGCGCGCGTGCTTTCGCGCCGCGCCCTCGCCGCCGCCCGCGACCGGGCGCGCGCTCGGCAGGAGAGCGCCGTATGAGCACCCAGACGATCACGCTGACCGTGAACGGCCAGAGCTACACCCGCGGCGTGGAGCCGCGCCTGCTGCTGAGCGACTTTCTGCGCCACGACTTAGGCCTGAGCGGCACGCATGTCGGCTGCGAGCACGGCGTGTGCGGGGCCTGCACCATCCTCTTCGACGGCCAGCCCGTGCGCTCCTGCCTGACCCTGGCCGTGCAGGCCGATGGGCACGCGCTGATGACGGTGGAAGGGCTGGCCCCCGACCCCAAACACCTCCACCCGCTGCAGCAGGCTTTCTGGGATGCGCACGGCTTGCAGTGCGGCTTCTGCACTCCCGGCATCCTGATGACGCTCGTGCCGTTTCTTGAAGAGAACCCCGACCCGAGCGAGACCGAGATCCGCGAGGCCCTCTCCGGCAACTTGTGCCGCTGCACCGGCTATCAGAACATCGTCAAGGCGGCCAAGCTCGCGGCCGATCGTCAGGCCGGTCGCGAACCCGCCGCGCCCGCATGACAAACCTGACCGCGCCGCCCGCCGACCTGCCGGCTCTGGCCCACGCCCTGCGCACCGGCCGGCTGGCCCTTGCCGCTTACCTGGACTACCTCGAAGCCCGCTTCGCCGAGCGCGAGCCTGGCCTGCGCGCTTACATGCCCGAGCCGGAGCGTTTTGCGCGGCTGCGGGCCGAAGCGGTAGCGCTGGAGGCGCACTACCCTGACCCCGGCGCGCGCCCGCCGCTCTATGGCGTGCCGGTCGGCGTCAAAGACATCTTTCACGTGGACGGCCTCCCCACCACCGCCGGCAGCCGGCTGCCGCCTGAAGCGCTGGCCGGCCCGCAAGCCGAGGCGGTGACGGCGCTGCGCCACGCGGGCGCGCTGGTCCTCGGCAAAACCGTCTCCACCGAGTTCGCCTTCTTTGGCCCCGGCCCCACCCGCAACCCGCACAACGCGGCGCACACGCCCGGCGGCTCCAGCAGCGGCTCGGCGGCGGCGGTGGCGGCGGGCCTGGGGCCGCTCACGCTCGGCACGCAGACCATCGGCTCCATCATCCGCCCGGCCGCCTTCTGTGGCGTGGTGGGCTACAAGCCCAGCTACGCCCGCATCTCGGCCGCGGGCGTCATCCCGCTCTCGCCCTCGCTCGACCACGTTGGCCTGTTCACCCCCGACGTGCCCGGCGCGGCCCTGGCAGCGGGCGTGCTGTGCGCCGAATGGCGGCCCGCCGTCGCCGACCGCCAGCCCGTCATCGGCGTGCCGGCCGGGCCATACCTCGACGCGGCGGGCGAGGCCGCGCAGGCCCACTTACGGCAGGTCATGGCCCAGTTGCTGGCCGCGGGCTGCCAGGTGCGCCCCGTGCCCGCCCTGGCCGACTTCGAGGCGGTGCGCGAGCGTCACTGGCTGCTGCTGGCGGCCGAGGCCGCCCAGGTGCACGCGGCCTGGTTTCCCGCCTACGGCCAGCTGTATCACCCGCGCACCGCCGACCTGGTGGCGCGCGGCCGCGCCGCCGACCCGGAGGCCGTGGAAGCCGCCTGCCACGGCCGCGCCGACCTGCGCGCCGACCTCACGCGGTTGATGGACGACCACGGCCTTGACTTGTGGATCGCGCCCTCCGCCCTCGGCCCTGCCCCGCTCGGGCTGGAGAGCACCGGCGACCCGGTCATGAATCTGCCCTGGACCCACGCCGGGCTGCCCGCCGTGGGCGTGCCCGCCGGATCATCGGCGGATGGGCTGCCGTTGGGCGTGCAGTTTATTGGGCGCTGGTGGGCCGATGAGCAGCTCTTGGCCTGGGCGGCGCCGCTGGCGCAACAATTGGCGTAGAGGCATCGCATGGCGCTTGATCACCTTCGCAGCGAAGTGCGCCCCGGCGCATATTACGATTCGGCCGTGCTCATGCAGCTCCAGCGCAACCTGCTCGGCCTGCCCGGCGTGCTGGATGCCGGCGTAGTGATGGCGACCCCCGCCAACTGCGAGCTGTTGGAGCAAAGTGGCCTGCTGGCCGGCACGCCCACGGCCGGCCCCAACGACCTGCTGCTAGTGGTCCGCGCTGGGAGCGCCGCCGCCGCCGAGGCCGCGCTCGGCCAGGTAGATGCTCTCCTGGCCCGCCGTCGTACGAGCGTGGCGCCCGAGTTCCGCCCGCGCAGCCTGGAGACCGCCCTGCGCCAGTTACCTGAAGCCGCCTGGGTGCTGGTCTCGGTGCCGGGCCGCTACGCTGCGGGTGTGGCCCGTGAGGCGCTCGACCACGATCGGCATGTCTTCCTCTACAGCAACAACGTGTCGTTGGCCGATGAAGTCGCCTTAAAGCAGACCGCGCTGGCGCGTGGTTTGCTCGTCATGGGGCCAGATTGCGGCACGGCCATCGTCAACGGCGTGGGGTTGGGCTTCGCCAACCGCGTGCGGCGCGGGCCGGTCGGCCTCGTCGGCGCGTCGGGCACCGGCTTGCAGGCCGTCACCAGCCGCCTGCATGCGCTCGGCTCGGGCGTGTCGCACGCGCTGGGCACCGGCGGGCGCGACCTCAAGGCCGAAGTAGACGCTATCACCGCCCGCCAGTCGCTCGACCTGCTCGCCCGCGACCCCGACACGAAAGTCATCGTCATCGTCAGCAAGCCGCCCGCGCCCACCGTCGCCACGCGGCTGCTGGCCGCCGCCCAGGCCGCCGGCAAGCCCGTCGTGGTGGACTTCCTCGGCTACCCGCCGCCCGGCCGCCAGATCGGCAACCTGCACTTCGCCGTCTCGCTGGCCGACGCCGCCGAGCGCGCGGCCCAGTTGGCCGTGGGCCTGCCCGCCGCCGAGGTCGCCCCGGCTGCCGCCCCGCCGCCCCTCGCCGCGCCCTACTTGCGCGCGCTCTTCTCCGGCGGCACGCTCGCCAACGAAACGTTGCTGGGCCTGCAAGCCGTGCTGACGCCGCTCTTTTCCAATCTCGCTTCCAGCCAAGAGCAGCAGTTGGCCGACCCGCTCCAGTCACAGGCGCACACTCTCCTAGACCTGGGCGAAGACGTGTTCACGGTCGGCCGCCTGCACCCCATGATTGACAACGAACTGCGCCTCCGCCGCCTCAAGCAGGAAGCCGCCGACCCCACCGTCGGCCTGATCTTGCTCGACGTGGTGCTCGGCGAAGGCGCGCACCCCGACCCGGCCGCCGAGCTTGGCCCCGCCATCGCCGCCGCCCAAGCCGCCCGGCCGGAGCTGGAGGTCGTGGCCCTGGTCGTCGGCACCGACGCCGACCCGCAGGGCCTGGAGGCGCAAAAACAGCGCCTGGCCGAGGCAGGCGCGTTCGTGGTCGAGACCACCACGGCCGCCGTCAGCCGCGTGGCCCAGCGCCTTGGCCGCGCGCCCGCCTCCGTTAACGCTGTGCTCAGCGCGCCGCCCGTGGCGCTCGACCGCCTGGCGCGCGCCCCACTGGCCGCCGTCAACGTCGGCCTGGAGTCGTTCGCCGCCAGCCTGGCCGGGCAGGGGGCGCAGGTCGTCCAGCTCGATTGGCGGCCGCCCGCTGGCGGCAACGAGAAGATGATGGCCCTGCTCGCCAAGATGAAGAAAGGTGCTCCATGATTGATATTGATGCTGCCAACACCACCGCCGTCGAGCGCCTGATGGCGGCGCGGCCCATGCTCACCGGCCTGCGCCGCGCGCTGGACGTCGTGCCCGGGATGAAGCCCAACCTGCTGCTGCACGCCGGCCCGCCCATCGCCTGGCCGCGCATGTCCGGCCCCCTGCGCGGCGCCGTCATCGGCGCGCTGCTCTACGAAGGGCTGGCCGCCGACGAGGCCTCGGCCGTGGCGCTGGTCGAAAGCGGCGGCGTCGAGTTCGCGCCCTGCCACGAGCACGACACCGTCGGCCCAATGGCGGGCGTCACCTCCGCCTCCATGCTGGTCTACGTCGTCGAGAACGTCACCCACGGCAACACCGCCTACTCCATCCTCAACGAAGGCTACGGCAAGGTGCTGCGCTACGGCGCCTACAACGAGGACGTGCTCAAGCGCCTGCGCTGGATGAACACCGTCATGGGGCCGGTGCTGGCCGAGGCCATTGCCGCCGGCGACGGCGGGCTGGACGTGCGCGCGCTCCTCGCCGAAGCCCTGCACATGGGCGACGAAGGCCACAACCGCAACAAGGCCGGCTCGCTGCTCTACCTCAAATGGCTGGCCCCGCTCGTGGCCCGCGTCTGCGCCGATAGCGCCGTCGAAGGCGACGTGCTCAAGTTCATCGGCGACAACGCCCTGAGCGTCCTCAACCCGGTCATGGCGGGCTGCAAGGCCATGGCCGACGCTGCCCACGGCGTGGCCGGCAGCACCCTCGTCAGCGCCATGGCCCGCAACGGCACCGACTTCGGCCTGCGCGTCAGCGGGCTGGGCGGCCGCTGGTTCACCGCCCCGTGCGAAACGCCCCAGGGCCTGTGGTTCCCCGGCTTCACCGCCGCCGACGCCAACCCCGATATCGGCGACAGCACCATCACCGAGACGGTCGGCATCGGCGGCTTCGCCATGGCGACCGCCCCTGCCATCGTCACCTTCGTGGGCAGCACGCCCAAAGACGCCCTCAACGCCACGCTGGAAATGTACGAGATCACCGTGGCCGAGCACAAGAGCTTCACCCTCCCCGCGCTCGACTTTCGCGGCGCGCCCACCGGCATTGACATCCGCAAGGTCATCGAGACCGGCATCACGCCGCGCATCAACACCGGCGTGGCGCACAAAAACGCCGGCGTGGGGCAAATCGGCGCGGGGCTGGTGCGCCCGCCCCTGGCGATTTTCGAGGCCGCGCTGCTGGCCTACGCTGAGCAGTACGGGCTGGCCTGACGGCCGCCCGCCCATCTACACCGCCTGCCGGCGCTTGCGCCGGCAGCTAGTCCGACGCTAAGGAGTTACCATGCCCATCTACGACCTCTCTCAACCCCTCAACGCCGATTGCTCATTCTGGCCGTTCTACCCGCCCTTCGAGGCCAAGTACATCAAGCGCAAGAGCGAGCACGGCGTCAACGCCCAGTACATCATGACCTCCAACCACATGGGCACCCACCTCGACGCCCCGCGCCACTTCGTCACCAACGGCAAGACCATTGACCAGATTCCGATCGAGTGGTGCTACGGCCCCGGCGTCATCGTGGACCTCAGCGACGCGCTCGACGACCTCGACCTCTTCACGCCCGAAATGATCGAAGAGCGCGCCGAAGTGCGCCAGGGCGACATCCTCTTCATCCATACCGGCTGGCACAAGTACACCTTCCTCAGCCCCACCGGCGACGAAGAGCGCTACATCCAGCGCCACCCCGGGCCGCACTTCAAGCTGTGCGATTGGCTGCTCGCCAAGAAAATCCACATCTGGGGCGTGGACATGATCTCCACCGACCACCCCATGAACCTGCCCATCGGCCGTTTCCTGGGCCGCGGCGGCCTGGAGCACTGGCAGAAGGTGCGTGCCAAGGTCGAGGCCAAGTTCGGGGCCGACCAGATTCCCGTCCTGTTCCCCGACTCGGCCTACCAGCTCACCCACAACGCCCTCTTCCCCCACGACTGTATTCACGTCGAGAACCTGGGCGGCGACATCGGCCGGCCGGAGCTGCACAACCGCCGCCTCACGCTGGGCGTCTTCCCCTGGAAGTTCCAGGGCGGCGAGGCCGCCTTCTGCCGCGCCGTGGCCTGGGCCGACTAACCTGCTCCGCGAGGCCGTATGACCCCTCCTGCGCACAAAGGCTACCTTGGCGCGCCCGTCACCCGCAATGAAGACCCGCGGCTGCTGACCGGGCAGGCGCTCTTTACCGACGACGTGGAACTGCCGGGGATGCTGCACGCCGCCTTCGTGCGCAGCCCCTACGCCCACGCCCGCCTCGGCCCCATAGATGTCTCCGCGGCGCGCGCCCGGCCGGGGGTCGTGGCCGTCTACACCGCCGCCGACCTGGGTGACTACTGGAAACCCGGCCCGCTGCTGGTGCGCGCCCCGCCCGTCGCCGACGCGGTCTTCCACGCCCGCACCCAGGTGCCGCTGGCGCGTGACAAGGTGCGCTTCGTGGGCGAACCGATCGCCGTCGTCATCGCTGAGAGCCGCTACCTGGCCGAAGATGCGCTGGCCGACGTGCAGGTAGACTACGAGCCACTCGGCGCCGTGGTAGACCTGGAGGCCGCTCTGCGGCCCGACGCGCCCCGCCTCCACGAAGACCTGCCCTCCAACTTATGCGCCCACGTCGTCCAACGCAAGGGCGACTACGCCGCTGCCAGAGCGCAGGCGGCCGTGGTGCTCAAGCGCCGCATCCTCTACGACCACGGCGCGGCCGCCGCCATGGAAAACCGCGGCCTGGTGGTCCAGTGGGATGCCCGCGCCGACCGGCTGACCATCTGGGACACCACCCAGGCTCCCATCCCCATCCGCAACGGCCTGGCCGACATGCTCGGCCTGTCGGAGAACCAGGTGCGCGTCATCGCGCCCTTCATCGGCGGCGGTTTTGGGCCGAAGATCATGATGTTCTACCAGGAAGAGGTGGTGCTGCCCTGGGCCGCCATGCGCCTCAACCGGCCCATCAAGTGGATCGAAGACCGGGCCGAAAACTTCGTGGCGACCACCCAGGAGCGCAACCAGGTGCACGAGGTGGAGGCCTGCTTCGACGCCGACGGGCGCGTGCTGGGCGTCCACGATGTCTTCCTGCACGACGCCGGGGCCTACGACCCCTATGGCCTCACCGTCGCCATCAACAGCCAGTGCACGCTGCTCGGGCCGTACCACATCCCCAACTACTACTCCGAGTTCACCGGCGTGTTCACCTCCAAGCCCATCGTCACGCCCTATCGCGGCGCGGGGCGGCAGCACGGCGTGTTCGTCATCGAGCGCCTGCTCGACCTGGCTGCCCGCGAGTTGGGCCTCAGCGGCGTGGAGATTCGCCGCCGTAACTTCATCCCACCCGACGCTTTCCCGTACAACAACGAGATCATCTACCAGGACTTCGCGCCCGTCGTCTACGACAGCGGCAACTACCAGCCCCTGCTCGCCAAGGCCCTGGAGCTGATCGGCTACGAGCAGTTCGTCGCCGAGACCCAGCCCCGGCTGCGCGCCGCGGGCCGCCACGTCGGCATTGGCGTCGTGGCGTATGTCGAGGGCACCGGCATCGGCCCCTACGAAGGCGCGCGCGTCAAGGTGCAGGCCAGCGGCAAAGTCTCGCTCGTCACCGGCATCGGCACCCAGGGGCAGGGGCACTTCACCAGCCTGGCCCAGCTCGTCGCCGACCAGCTCGGCGTAGACGTGCGCAACGTGGAAGTCGTCACCGGCGACACCGACCAGTTCCAATGGGGCGCGGGCACCTTCGCCAGCCGCGGCGCGGTGGTCGCCGGCAACGCCGTCAACGAGGCCGCCAAGGACGTGCGCGCCAAGATCCTCAAACTGGCCGCCGAGCACTTCGAAGCCGACGAAGGCGACCTGGAGCTGGCGCAGGGCGAGGTGCGCGTGAAAGGCGTGCCCACCCGCTCGCTCAAGCTCGGCGAGCTGGCGACCATGGCCAACCCTCTGCGCGGCGCGGTCAAGCCCGGCACGACGCCCGGCCTGGAAGCCACCAACTACTTCGGCCCCAAGAGCGGCGCCACGGCCGCGGGCGTGCATGCCATGATCTGTGAGGTAGACCCCGAGACCTGCGCCGTGACGGTCCAGCACTACGTGGTGGTGCACGACTGCGGCACGGTGCTCAACCCGCTGATCCTGGAGGGGCAGGTAATGGGCGGCGTGGCGCAGGGCATCGGCAACGCCTTCTACGAGCAGTTGATCTTCGACGAAAACGGCCAGTTGCTCACCGGCACGTTCATGGACTACCTGCTGCCCACCGCGCTCGATGTGCCGCCGGTAACCACCGGTCACACCGTCACGCTCTCGCCGCTGAACCCACTGGGCATCAAGGGCGCGGGCGAGGCCGGGGCCATCCCGGTCGGGGCGCTCTTCGCCCAGGCCATCGAAGACGCGCTGCAAGTGCCCGGCCTGGAGCTGTTGGAGATTCCCCTTGGCCCCAGCCGCCTGTGGACTCTGGCCGAGGAAGCCCGCGCCGGGCAGGGGGGTGGCTAAGCTTCGCGCCGAGGCGGTGGCCGGCGCGGCCCGCGCCTGGCTGGCCGCCGCCCGCCCGGCGCGCGTGTTGAATGTCTTTGACCGCGCCTGCAACCTTGTGGCCGACGACGGCGCGGTGCTGGCGCTGGTGACGGCTGCGCGCGGCCTGACGCCCTTTGGCGTGGTCGTAGAGCCAGGCGAGCCGCCGCCCTTCGCCGGTGTGGACGCGGCCAGCCCGGTCAGCGTGGCCGCCGATGCGCTGCGCGTCGGCCCGCTGGCGGTGGAACTTCGCGGGGCCGCCGCCTGGGACGCCCGGCCTAACTGGGCAGCCGTAGTTGCCGCGCTCAAGTCGCACCCGCAGCGGCCGGCCGCCCTGGCCGTCGCCGGCCTGGAAGCCGCGCCACGCGACTCGCTGCTGTGCCTATGGCATCAGGTCGAGCCAGCGACGCCGCTCTTGGCCCGTGTGCGCCCCGCCGCCCAGAACCTGATCGCCGGCTTGCAGTCGGGCGACTGGGCGCGCTCCGAGCAGGGCGTTCTGAAGTTGGCCGGCCTGGGCGGCGGCCTGACCCCCGCCGGCGACGACTTCGTGCTGGGCGTCATGCTCGCCGCCCACGCCGGGGCGTTTGGCCTGGTGGCCGCCCAGCACTGCCTCGCGCTGGCCGAGGCGCTGGCCCCGCGCACCAATACGCTCTCGGCGGCCTACGTCCATGCTGCGGCGCGCGGTGAGTGCGCCGCCTATTGGCATGACCAGCTGGCCGCCCTGAGCAACCCGGCGGCCGATCTGTCCGGGCCGGCCCGCGCCCTGGTGAGCGTGGGGCACACCTCCGGCGCCGACGCGCTGGCCGGGTTCCTGGCGAGCTTTGAGCGGGCCGCGGGACTACAATAGAGCGTGGGGCCGCCTCGCGGCGCGCAAGTAATGCTATTTAACTGGGAGCACCCATGAAAACCCTCATCCAGAACGGCACCCTCGTCACCGCCTCCGACACCTTCCAGGCCGATCTGCTCATGGCCGATGGCAAGATCGCGCTGCTCGGCCGCGGCCTCCCCGCCGACGGCGCGCAGGTCTTCGACGCCCGTGGCAAGTTCGTCCTGCCCGGCGGCATTGACGTGCACACCCACCTTGACCTGCCCTTCGGCGGCACCAAAGCCTCCGATGACTTCTACTCCGGCCACAAAGCGGCGGCCTTCGGCGGCACCACCTGCCACCTCGACTTCGCCATGCAGAGCAAAGGCGAAACCCTGCGCCAAACGCTCGACAACTGGCACAAAAAATCCGACGCCAAGGCCGTGCTCGACTACGGCTTCCACGTCGGCATCACCGACCTGACACCCGCCGTGCTCGCCGAGATACCCACCCTCGCCGCCGAGGGCGTCACCTCCATCAAGCTCTTCCTGGCCTACAAAAACGTCCTGCAAGTAGACGACACGACCTTCTTCAAGTCGCTCCTCCAGGCGGGCGAGGCGGGCATGCTCACCATGGTCCACGCCGAAAACGGCGATGCCATCCAAATCCTGGTGGATAAGGCCGTGGCCGAGGGGCGCGTGGCCCCCGAATGGCACGCCCTCACCCGCCCCGCTTGGGCCGAAGCCGAGGCCACCATGCGCGCCGTCGCCCTGGCCGGCATGGCCGGCGCCCCGCTCTACGTCGTCCACGTCACCAACGGCATGGCCGTGGATCAGATCGCCTACGGCCGCGAGCGCGGCCTTAACGTCATGGGCGAAACCTGTGTGCAGTACTTCTTCTTCAGCCTAGACAACTTGCGCCAGCCCGACGGCGCCAAGTGGGTGTGCTCGCCGCCCATGCGCACCGCTGCCGACAACGCCGCGCTGTGGGACGCCATCCGCGGCAACCAGTTGCAAGTCATCTCCACCGACCACTGCCCGTTCCTCTACGACGGCACTAAGCCGATCATGTATGAGGGCCGGCCCTTCAGCCTGCCGGGCAAAGAGCTGGGCCGAAGCAGTTTCGCCAAAATCCCCAACGGCGTCCCCGGCATCGAAGACCGCATGCTCATCCTGTGGAGCCACGGCGTCAACCAGGGGCGGCTCAGCCTCAACCGCCTGGTCGAAGTCTGCTGCACCAACCCGGCCAAGATTTTCGGCCTGTACCCGCAAAAGGGCACGCTGGCCGTCGGCAGCGACGCCGATGTCGTCATCTGGGACCCGGCCGCCACGCGCACCTACGGTGTGGCGGCCTCGCACCAGCGCACCGACTACAACCTCTACGAGGGCTGGGAGCTGCGCGGCCTGCCCGAGAAGGTCTTCCTGCGCGGCAACCTGCTCGTGGATGGCGACACCTGGAACGGCGAGCCGGGCGGCGGCCAATGGCTGCGCCGCGGCGCCCACGCGCCGATTGTCTAAGACGCGCCTCCGCACACCGCCTCAAGCGTCTGGAGTCTGCCTATGCCTGCCTCAATGTCTGCTGAAGAAATGGTCGCCCTGTCCCGCAAGCACACCTTCTACTCCTGGTCGGCCCAGGGCGCCGTCAACCCCATCCCCATGGCGCGCGCCCAGGGCGTCTACTTCTGGGACGCCAACGGCAAGCGCTACCTCGACCTCAATTCGCAGCTCATGTGCGTCAACATCGGCCACGGCGACCGGCGCGTCATCGAAGCCATCAAAGCCCAGGCCGACGAGCTGGTCTACGCCGGGCCGAACATGGCCACCCGCGTGCGCGCCGAGATCGGCCAACTCCTCGCCCGCCTGGCCCCCGGCGACCTCAACAAATTCTTCTTCACCCTCGGCGGCTCCGAAGCCAACGAAAACGCCATCAAGCTCGCCCGCGGCTACACCGGCCGCCCCAAGATCATCACCCGCTACCGCTCCTACCACGGCGCCACACTGGGTTCCATTTCGCTCACCGGCGACCCGCGCCGCTGGGCCAACGAGCCGGGCATGCCCGGCGTGGTGCGCGTGCCCGACCCTTACAAGTACCGCAGCCCGCTCTACCAGCCCGGTGACAGCGACGAGGTTTTCGCGCGCAAGTGCCTCGACCAGATCGAAGAAGTCATCATGTACGAGGGGCCGCACACCATCGCCGCCGTCTTCATCGAAACCGTCACCGGCACCAACGGCCTCATCGTGCCGCCCGCCGGCTACCTGCCCGGCCTGCGCGCCCTGTGCGATCAATACGGCATCCTGCTCGTCTGCGACGAAGTCATGTGCGGCCTGGGCCGCACCGGCGCCATGTTCGCGGTAGACCACTGGAACGTCGTGCCCGACCTGCTCACCATGGCCAAGGGCCTTACCTCGGCCTACCTGCCGCTCGGCGCCGTCGCCATCAGCGACAAGCTCGCCCAGTATTGGGAAGACCAGGTCTTCTACGGCGGGCTGACCTACAACGCCCACCCCATGTCGCTGGCGGCCGCCGTCGCCAACCTGACCGTGCTGCTGGAAGACGACCTGGTGGGCAACGCCCAGCGCATGGGGCAGGTCATGGCCGGCCTGCTCGACGACCTGAAGGCCGAACACCCCTCCGTCGGCGACGTGCGCTCCATCGGCTTGTTCGGCCTCGTTGAGTTGGTGCGCAACCGCGCCACCAAGGAGCCGTTCACCCCCTTCAACGGCAACAGCCCCGAGATGCAGAAACTGGGCGCGTTCTTCAAAGAGAACGGCCTCTACACCTACCTGCACTGGCACACCTTCTTCGCCAACCCGCCGCTCTCCATCACCGAGGCCGAGCTGCGTGAAGCCTTCGAGATCATCAACCGCGGCCTGGCGATCACCGACGCCGCGGTGACCGGGTAAGCCGCCTCACCCGCCGGCGAGGCCGAGGGCCGGGTCGCCCTGACCCGGCCCTCTGTCCCGCTGGCTTGTCTGGCGCGCTCGCGCCCGTGCGGCGGCGCCCACACCCCGCCGCCGTGCGTCTCCCCGGCTGCCCGCGGGCCGCCGCCTTTGATTGATACCTGACCGTATCGGTATTCTCCCCACTGGTGAGGTTTGTCCGGCCCGCTCATCGGCCTGCCTCTCGAAACTGGCGTACAATTGGGCCACTTTGCCCGCGCCGAAGGTCACGCTGCCCGCCAACCAGTTCGACCCCGCCGCTGCTGCCTACGACGCGGCCCGGGCCTTCCCACCGGGTGTTGGGGCCATCGTGGCAGCCGGCGCCCTCGCGCTTGTCCCCGGGGCCGTCCGCTGGCTGGAAGTTGGCGTCGGCACCGGCCGCATCGCCCAGCCGCTGGCCCGCTTAGGAGCTGCCGTCGCCGGCGTTGACCTGTCAGCGGGGATGCTGGCGCACCTGCGCGCCGCGTGGCCGGAGGGCCTCGCGCCCCTGCCGCTGGCCCAGGGCGATGTCGTGGCGCTGCCGGTCGCCACGGGCGCCTGCGATGTGGTCGTGGCCGTGCACGTGTTACAGTTGCTCGCCAACTGGCGCGCGGCTTTGGCCGAGATGCGCCGCGTGCTGGCTCCCGCCGGCGCGCTGCTGCTCGGTTACGAGTGGCGCCCGCCCGCCTCGCCCGGCGCGCGCTTGCGCGACCAGTGGAACGCCATCCTGGTGGCGCATGGCGGCTTGCCCGGAACCGGCGGTGGGCAGGCCGATTTCGGCGACATGGCTGCCGCCCTGCAAGCGTCCGGCGCGGCGTTGACCGAGCAAGCCGTGGGTGAATGGACCCTGACGCGCACGCTGGCTCGCCAGATTGAAACCATCGAGCACCGCACCTGGTCCCACAGCTGGGACGTGCCCAGCGATTTCTTCCCACGCTGCCTGGCCGAGTTGCGCGCCTGGGCCGCGGCCGCGTTTGGCAGTCTGGAGGCGGCGTATCCCGTGCTGCACCGCTTCGTCTGGCAGCGGTTCACCTGGCCGGCTCGGCCATGAGGCGCATCACCATTAGGCGAGGATGTTAGAGCCAATCCTGGCAGGTCTGCTCGGCCTCTACCTGGCCGCGTTGGCGTGGGCGGGCTTCGTCGCCTGGCGGCGTTCAGGCCTGTCGTTCCCCGCCGCCGTGCGCCGCTTCTTCCAGATCCCCGCTTACCCCGACGAGGAAGACAACCGCCGCGCGCATGCGCTCGCGCCGCTGTTCCATCAGGGTTTGGCGCTCACGCTGGTCATCACCGCCGTGTTGAGTTGGCCGTGGGGGCGGCAGAGCCTGCCGCTGATCAGCACGGCGGCGTGGGGGCTGGCCGTATCGCTCAGCCTATACGTGCTCGTGTGGCGCGGGCGCGTGCGCCTGGTGGCGCGGCTCGTGCCGTTCGTCGCTTTCCTCGGCCTCAGCCTCTGCCTGGCGCTCAGCCGCACCTTCAACGAGGCCGCGCTGGCGGCCTATGCCCTGGTGGTCGTCGCCGCCGGCCTCTTCCAGAGCGGGCGCGCGGCCCTCATCTATGCCGGGCTAAGCGCCGGGCTGATCGTTGGCCTGTTCCTCCTCCAATCCGCGGGCTGGTTCGATCTCAACGGCACGGCCACCCCCGTGCAGTTGCTCACATACTATGTCAGTTGTTTGGCCTTCTTGGCGCTGCTGCTGCGGCAAGGCGCGCGAGCGCTGGAGGAGAGCCGGCGCCATGCGCGGCGGCTGCAAGGGCTGCAAGTCGAGCAGGCCCGCCAGCTCGACATCGCGCTGCAAGCTGAGCGGCGGCGCGCCCGCCAACTAGAGCTGCTCAACGACTTCGCGCGCAGTCTAACCGGCGTGAACGACCCCGCCGCGCTGACGCACACCGTCACCCATCGGCTGGTGGAAGCCTATAGCTTTCAGGCCGCCGCGTTGTATCTGGTGGACGACGACGCCTTTCGCCTGAGCGCGGCCGGCGGCCTGTACGTCGCCACGCGCCCGCCCAACGCCGCGCTGACACTGGGGCAGGGCGTGGCCGGTTGGGTCGCGGAGCACGATGAAACCTGTTGGCTGGCCCAGCCCGCCGCCGACGACCGCTTTATCCCAGAAGCCGGGCCTGCGCCGGCCAGTGTCGTGGCGGTGCCGCTGCGGCTGGCAAAGTACCTCGTCGGCGTGCTGGAGGTGGCCGGCGCGCCGGCTGGGCCGTTGGACGCCGGCGATGTGCGGGCGCTCGAGTCGCTGGCCGATCTTATCGTCGCCGGCCTGCAAAGCAGCCAATTGTTCGTCCGCCTGCGGCAGCGTCAGCAGCTAACCGAAGCGCTCCGGCGGGCGGGCGCCGTCGTAAACGAGTCACTCGACCTGCCCACCGTGTTGGCAGCCACCTGCGCCGAGACCCTGGCGGCCTTTCAAGCCGATCGCGCGGAGGTCTGGCTCGAAGACTGGCCCGTGCCGCTGCGCCGTGAGGCCTGCGCAGACCGGTTGGCCGAGGTCGGCGGCCAACCCCCGCCGAGCGAAGCGGCGGTGTTTGTGGATCGGGCGCTGACCAGTGGGCGCAATCTGTTCCTCTATCCGGCGGCGGCCGGCGGCGATGCAGAGGTCATGGCCGGCTATTTCGACGGGGCGCAGTCGCTGGTGGTAGCGGCCCTGCGCAAGGAGAGCCGGGCGTTTGGGGCGTTGGTCATCGCCGAGGCGCAGCGCGCGCACCGCCTGACCTCCGAAGACGCCGCCGCCGCGGAGCTGTTGGCCGCGCAACTCGCCACCGCCGTGGACAATGCCCGCCTGTATGCCGCCCACCGCCGCCGGGCCGACGAACTGGCCCTGCTGAACGACATCACCCGCGCGGCGCTCGCCGTCGGCGACCTGGAACAGCTCGTCGAAAACCTGGCCGAGCGCTTGAGCGAGATGCTCGGCGCGGACGGCTGTTTCCTGGCATTGTGGAGTGACGTACAGCAGGGGCCGACCTCAGTCACGGCCTCGCGCACCTGGCGCGGCATACTCCCGCTGCTGGCGCCCGCCGCAGCCGGGCAGTCCACGCTGACGGCCGAAGTGCTGCGCGCCGGGCATGCCGTAGTCGTGCCCGATGCGGCCGCCACGCCCTACTACCAGCCCCAGGCCGGGCAGGCCTTCCCAGCCCGGGCACTGCTCGGCGTGCCGTTGATCGCCGGCGGTCTGCCGATCGGGGCCGCGCTGCTGGTGTATACGTCCGCGCACCCCTTTTCGCCCGATGAGATTGCCACGGCCGAGTTAGCCGGGCGGCAAATGGCGTTGGCCCTGGCGCGCGCCCAGACGCTGGACACGGAACGCCGCCGCAGCAACCAACTGGAGGCGCTGCGCGAAGCCAGCTTGCAGCTGACCTCGAGCCTGGAGCCGCAGCAGGTGCTCGACGTCATCTTGCAGCAAGTGCTGCGCTTGGCCGAGGCCCGCGAAGCTCAGGTCTACTTGTACGACGGCGCCCAGCTCACCTTTGGGGCGGCGCGCTGGGCGCTCACCGACCACCACGGCGCGCGTGAGCCGGCAGAACCCACCCCGGTGGTTGAGCAGGCCGCTCGCAGCGGTGCGCGCGTCGTGGTGCCCGACGTGCGCGCGCCCGGGGCCTTGGGGCCGGGCGCGGCCCCCGGCGCCCTGGTGAGCCTCCCACTGCTCCGGGGCCAGGCGGTGCGCGGCGTGCTCAACGTGGTCTTCGGCCAGGCGCGCCACTTTGACCAGCACGAACTGCGGCTGCTCGACCTGCTGGGCGACCAGGCCGCCGTGGCGCTGGAGAACTCGCGCCTGTTCGAGGCCGAGCGGCGGCGGGCGCGGCAACTGGCGCTGCTCTCCGAGGTCAGCCAGCAGGTGTCCGACACGCTGGACGAGGCCCAACTGCTCCAGCGCACCACTGACGCCATGGTCAACAGCCTGGGCTTCGCCGAAGCCGCCATCCTGGTGCCGGCCGGCGACGACGCCCTGCGCGTTGTGGCCCTCTCCAAGTCCGAGTTGGTGCAGGTCGAGGTGGGCTATCTGCAGAAGCTGGGCCGGGGCGTCATCGGGCAGGCGGTGGCCACGCGCCGCACGTATGTCACCAACGATGTCGGCCGCGACCCCCATTATTTCGATCCCGGCGGGCGCGGCTCAGGCTCGGCCATCGGACTGCCGCTCCTGCGCGAAGCCGAATTGCTAGGGGTGCTGTACATCGAGACCAGCCTGACGAATGCCTTTTCGCCGCTGGAAGTGTCAACGTTTGAGACGCTGGCGCGGCACGTCGCCACGATGCTGCAAAACGCGCGGCTGTTTGCCGGCGCCCGCCAGCAGCTGGAATACCTGACCACCCTGCATTCCGTCTCCCGCGAGATCGTCGCCTCGCTGGAACTCGACCGCATTTTCGACAACCTGGTCCGCCGCCTGAGCACGACCTTTAACTATCGCTACGTCAGCGTCTATGTGCTGGACGAAGCCGTGCTGCGGCTCAAGGCCCAGGTCGGCTACCCCGCCGAGCTTATTCCCAACACCGTTCCCATCACGCGCGGCGTCATGGGGCGCGCGGTGCGCACGCGGCAGACCCAATTCGTGCCCGACGTCGCCGCCGACCCAGACTTCCTGCGCTCCATCGCCGAAGTGCGCAGTGAGATCTGCGTGCCGCTGCTCACCGAGACGGCCGTGCTGGGCACGCTCAACGTGGAAACCGCCGCCGACCAAGACCTGACGCCTGCCGACGCGACTTTGTTGCTGGCCCTGGCCGCGCAGGTCACGGTGGCCCTGGTAAACGCGCGGCTGTTCGAGGCCGAGCGCGACCAGCAGCGCCTGACCGAAACCCTGCGGGCCGCCAGCCTGGCCCTCAGCTCCAGCCTGGACTTTGAGCAGGTGCTCGATGGCCTGCTGGCGCAGGTGGAAAAGATCGTGCCGTTTGACACCGGCAGTGTGCTGCTGATCGAGAACGGTTGGACCCGCAACGCGCGGCGGCGCGGCCATGAGCGGTTTGGCAAAGCCTATGACGACACCATCCGCCATAGCCGGCTGGAGGTCGCCACGACGCCGAACCTGGCCGAGATCATTCGCACGCGGCAGCCGCTGCTGGTTGCCGACACCACCCAATACCCGGGCTGGCTCAACCTGCCGGCCGTGCCGCCGCTGCGCGCCTGGGTGGGGGTGCCCATCATCGCGCAGGGTGAAGTGTTGGCCCTGTTCGCGCTGAGCAAGCGCGAACCGGGATTCTTCACCCTGGCACATACCCGCTGGCTGTCGGCGCTGGCCGGACAGATGGCCCTGGCGCTGCAAAATGCGCGCCTGTATGCCGCCCAGCGCCGCCGCAGCGAAGAACAGCGCCTGCTGCTCCAGGCCGCCCACGATCTCTCCGCCGGCCTGTCGCAGACGGCGGTGCTGGCCGCTACCGCCCGCCACATGACCGCTGGGCTGGGCAACGATGGCTGCGCACTCTTCACCTGGGAGCGCGAGGCTGATCAATTGCTCACCCTGTTCGACTATGCCCCCAACGCCGCCGACCGCGTGAACGCGCCGGGCAGCACCTTCGCCCTGAGTGAGTTTCCACAGACACGGCATGTGCTGGAAACGCGCGAAACCCTGGCCCTCAGCCTGGACGACCCGACCGTGGACGCGGCCGAAGCCCGCTCGATGCAGGCCTTTGGCGTCGGCCAGGCGCTCATGCTGCCGCTGCTGAACGGCGACGAGGTGGCCGGGCTGGTGGAGGTGACGCGCAACCTCGGCCAACCGCCCTTCACCGCCTCTGACGTGCAGCTCGCGCAAAGCCTGGTGGCTCAGGCGGCCGTGGCCCTCGACAACGCCCGCCTGCACACCGCTGTCCAGGAAAACCTGCGTGAGCTTAACGCGCTGCTTAAGGCCAACGAAGCCCTGCTCAGCACGCTGGAACTCGAGCCGCTCCTGCAAAACATCCTCGACGCGGCCATGCAGGCCATCCCGGCCGCCGACACCGGCGCGGTGATCCTGATCAATGCCGCCACCGGCCGGCTGGAAGTTCGGGCCGCTCACGGTTACACCGACCCGCGCATTCGGGGCCTGAGTTTCGCCGTCGGCGAAGGCTTTTCGAGCCGGGCCGTGCGTGAAAACCGGGCGCTGCTCATTCACAGCACCGCCGCCGAACCCGACATCGTCTGGGACCCGCCGGTAGGCTTTGCCACCCAGATCGAATCAGCCCTTGTGGCCCCGCTGACGCCCAAGGGCGCCACGACCCCCTATGGCATGGTGAGCCTGGAGGCGCCCGTCATCGGCGCCTTCCAACCGGCCGATCTGCGCATGCTGGTGGCGTTCGCCAATGCCGCCGTGGTCGCCATAGACAATGCCCGGCTGCACGCCGAGGTGCAGCGCCTGGCGGTGACCGACAGCCTGACCGAATTGGCGAACCCACGCGCCTTCGAAGCGGCGCTGCAAACCGAGTTCCACCGCGCGCAGCGCTACGGCTACCCCCTGTCGCTGCTCATCATGGATATCGACTCGTTCAAGCTGTACAACGACGCCCACGGCCACCCGGCGGGCAACGAGCGCCTCAAGGCCATCGCCGATATTATCCGCGACAACGTGCGCGACCCTGACTTCCCGGCCCGCTACGGCGGTGAGGAATTCGCGCTGCTCTTGCCGCACACCACCAAAGCCGGGGCCATGGCGATGGCCGAGCGCATCCGCGTAGCCGCCTACGCCGCCGCCCCGGCCGAGGCGCAGTCGGCCGGCCCCATCGCCGGCTACAGCCTCAGTCTGGGGGTGGCCACTTTTCCCACCGACGCGCCCACGCCCGAGGCGCTCGTGGTGGCGGCCGACAATGCCGAGCTGCGCGCCAAGCGCAATGGCAAAAATCAGGTGGTGGCCGCGCCGCCGGTGACCGGCTAGCCGCGCCGGTCTGGTACAATCGCGCCGCGCCGTCATGTCAAGTTCGGGTTGGGCCTCACCCACGCTGCGAGCACGGTGGCGGCCATGACGCCGCCCGCCTGGCCCAGGCGGGCGGCGGTCGTGGCCGCCGGCTTGCTGCTGCCGCTGGCCCTCGGCGCGTTGGTCGTCGGCCTGTGGCAGCGCGGCTGGCAGGCGGCTTTCCACGGACCCTACGGCCAACCCGTCAACAACGTCATCCTGGGCGAGTTGCTGGCGGGGGCCTGCCCCGGCCAGACCTTCGTGGCCGACGCGCCGGGCCTGTACCGCATTGACGTGATGCTGGCTACCTACCAGCGCGCCAACACCGGCCCGCTGGTACTGCATGTGCGGGCGGCCCCGTTTGCCGCCGCCGATTGGGCCACCGTCACCAGCGACATGCACAGCGTAGCCGATAACGCCTTCCATGCCTTCACCTTTCAACCGCTGCCGCTGCCGGCCGGCGTCCCGGCCTACTTCTGTTTGGAAGCCCCTGCCGCTCGGCCGGGCAACGCCATCACGCTGCTGCCGCGGCAAGATGACGCCTACCCCGGTGGGCGGGCGCTGTGGCCGACCGGCGAGCCGATGAACCACGCCGCTGACCTGACGTTTCGCTTGTACTACCAGCCCGGAGCCGCCTGGGCGGTGGCCGCCGGACTGGAGCGCCTGGCCGCGGGCAAGCCGGGCCTGCTCGGCCGGCCCGAGACTTATGTGCTCCTCCTGGCAATCTACCTGGGCCTGGTGCTGCCGTTCGTGGGCGGGCTGGCGGCGCGCGTGGTCTGGCGTTGGCCCGCCGGCCTGGGCACAGACCAGGAGACGCCGCCCGCATGAGCGCGCCCATCGTCACCTTCGAGAACGTGCGCAAGCGCTACCGCTTGCGCCACGAGCGGCCCCGCTCGTTCCGCGAAGTGTTCGCGGGCCTGCTGCGCGGGCGCGCCGCGCCGCCCGCCCGCGACAACCTGTGGGCGCTGGATGGCGTTTCCTTCGCTATCCAGCGCGGCGAGAGCGTCGGGCTGATCGGGCCGAATGGCGCCGGCAAGAGCACCGCGCTGAAACTGATCAGCCGCGTCATCGTGCCCACCTCCGGCCGGATAGCCGTGCGTGGGCGCGTTGCGAGCCTGCTCGAGCTGGGCACCGGCTTTCACCCCGACCTGAGCGGGCGTGACAACGTCTTTCTCAACGGGGCGCTCATCGGCATGGGCAGCGCCGAGATGCGGCGCAAGTACGACGCCATCCTGGCCTTCTCCGAACTGGCCGATTTTATTGACGTGCCCGTCAAGCACTATTCGTCCGGCATGTTTGCGCGGCTGGCCTTTGCCGTCAGCATTCACCTCGACCCGGAAATCCTGCTGGTGGATGAGGTGCTGGCCGTGGGTGATCAGGCCTTCCAGCGCAAGTGCCTCGACCGGATCGCGCGCCTGCAAAGCGAGGGCGTGACCATCGTCATTGTGTCGCACTCGCTTGACACCCTGCGCACCGTCTGCTCGCGCGCCATCTGGTTCGACCACGGCCATGTGCGCGCCGATGGCCCGGCCGACCGGGTCATCCGGCAATACGTCAACCAGGGCGTGGATGAAGAAGCGCGGCATCTCATCGAAGCCGCCGCCGCCGAGGCCCGCGAGGCCCGCCGCTGGGGCAGCCGCCGGGTAGAGCTGACCGGCGTGCGCCTGACCAACGCAGCCGGCGAGCCGCAAGGCGTATATGCCACCGGCGACGCGCTGGTCGTGCGCCTGGACTACCGCGCCAACGAGCCGGTCACCGACGCCGTCTTTGGGCTGGCCATGTTTCGGCAAGACGGCCTGCACCTGATCGGCCCCAACACCGGCTTTGCCGGCCTGCATCTGCCGCCGCTGGCCGGCACGGGCACCGTCACTTACACCCTCCCGGCGCTGCCCTTTCTCGATGGGCTGTTTCACGTTTCGGCCGCGGTGCACGCCCCTGGCGACGGCGAGATGTACGACTATCACGACCGGGCCTATGCCTTTCGCGTCGTCAACCCCGACGACGGCCTCCACGAACGCTACGGCGTGATGAGCGCGGGCGGCGTCTGGGCGCACACCCCCAGCGCGGCGGCGGGGCCTGGTCTGGTACAATCAAACGCCGCGGAGCGCTGAGCGGCACGGAGAGCCAGGCATGTTGACGAGTTTGGTGACCGGCGGGGCCGGCTTTATTGGTTCGCACGTGGTGGATGAACTCGTGCGCATGGGCCATCGCGTGGTCGCGCTGGATGACCTGAGCGGCGGGTTTGCCGAGAACGTCAACCCCCGCGCCGAACTGGTCACTGGCAGCGTGCTCGATCACGCGCTGGTGGACGACCTCTTTGCCCGCTGCCGGCCGGACTACGTCTATCACCTGGCCGCCTACGCCGCCGAAGGCCTCAGCCACTTCATCCGGCGCTTCAACTACACCAATAATTTGGTCGGCACCGTCAACCTGACCAACGCCGCGCTCAATAGCGGGCGGGTCCAGTGCTTCGTGTTTACCTCGTCCATCGCGGTCTACGGGCGTAACCAGGTGCCCATGACCGAAGACGCCGTGCCGCAGCCCGAAGACCCGTACGGCATCGCCAAGTATGCCTGCGAGCTTGACCTGCGCAGCCAGCAGGGCCTGTTTGGCCTGCCGTATGTGATCTTTCGGCCGCACAACGTCTATGGCGCGCGCCAGAACATCGGCGATCGCTACCGCAACGTCATCGGCATCTTCATGAACCAGGCCCTGCGTGGCGAGCCGTTCACCATCTTCGGCGACGGCGCGCAGACGCGCGCCTTCAGCCACATTGACGACGTGGCCCCGCTGATTGCGCGCTCCGTGGAGCGCCCCGCCGCCTACAACCAGGTGTTCAACGTGGGGGCCGACGTGCCCTACAGCGTGAACGAGCTGGCGCGGGTGGTGGCCGAGGCCATGGGCGTCCCGCTGCGCGTGACTTACCTGGACGCGCGCCACGAAGTCCTGCACGCCTATGCCGCCCACACCAAGGCCGCGGGCGTGTTCGGCGATTTGCAGCGCCGCGTGCCCCTGGCGGAGGGTGTGCGCCGCATGGCTGCCTGGGCGCAGCAGCATGGCAGCCGCGAGACCCGGCCCTTCCACGGGGTAGAGGTGGAGCGCCACCTGCCGCCCGCGTGGGCGCAGTTGGTCGAGCGCGCCTGAGGCCGGGCGGCGCGCCGCGGCGCGCGGGAGCAGGGCATGGCCACGCGCCTCCTCATCGTCAGCCACGAAGCGCCGGGCGAGCGCATGTCTGGTCCGGCCATTCGCTATTGGCAGTTGGCCCAGGCGCTGGCGGCGGGCGCTGACGCCGTCGTCACGCTGGCCGCGCCGCGCTCTCCCCAACTCAGCCCAAGTGGTTTTCACCTGGCCGGCTTTGACCGCGATACCGGCGCCGGCCTGGAAGGCTTGTTGGCAGAAGCCGACGCGCTGCTCGTCTCCGGCTACTTGCTGCGCCACTACCCGGCGCTGGCACGCGCGCCACAGCCGTGCGTGGTAGACCTGTACGATCCCTTCGTGCTCGAAAACCTGGAAATCCATGCCAACCGGCCGCTGCCCGATCAGGCAGCCCAGCATCGCGTGGACCTGGCGGTTCAGGTAGGTCTGCTCCGGCGCGGCGACTTCTTCGTCTGCGCCAGCGAGCCTCAACGCGACTTCTGGCTGGGGATGCTGGCCGGGGCGGGGCGGCTGAACCCCTACACCTTCGCCGCCGACCCGGCGCTGCGGGCGCTGATAGACGTCGTGCCGTTCGGCGTGCCGGACGAGCCGCCCGCGCCCGGGCCGGCGGCGCTCAAGGGCGTGGTCTCTGGCATCGCCCCCGCCGACCAGGTGGTGTATTGGGGCGGGGGGCTATGGGACTGGTTCGACCCGCTGACGGCGCTGCGGGCCGTGGCGGCGCTGGCGGCGCGCCGGCCCAACCTGCGGCTGGTGTTCGCCGGCGTGCGGCACCCCAACCCGGCCGTGCCGCCCATGCGCCGCGTGGCCGAGACGCTGGCGCTGAGCGATAGCCTGGGCCTGACGGGCAAGCACGTGTTCTTTGGCGAGTGGGTACCCTACGCCCAGCGCGCGCGCTACTTGCAGGATGCCGACGTGGCGCTCAGCCTGCACCTCGACCACGTGGAAACGCGCTTTGCTTTTCGCACGCGCCTGCTCGATTACCTGTGGACGGCCCGCCCCATGGTGCTCACGGCCGGCGACACGCTGGCGGCCGAGTTCGCGGCGCAGGGGCTGGCGCGGCTCGTGCCCCCCGGTAACATGGCAGCGGTGGCCGCCGCCATTGAAGCCTGGCTGGACACGCCTGCCGCCGAACTGGAAGCGCTGCGCCAAAAGGCGCGAGTCGCCGCCGAGGCGCGGGCCTGGTCGCGGGTGGTGGCCCCGCTAGCAGCCTTCCTGCGCGGGCCGCGCCTCGCGCCCGACCGCGCCGCCCCGGCTTCGGCCCCGCGCCTGAGCCTGGGGCTGGTAGGCAAGGCCTGGCAGGTGCTGCGCGCCCGCGGCCCGGCGGCGGTGCTGCGCGACGTTCGGCTATACTTGCGCCGCTAACCGCGGGACCATCGCCGTGCCGCCCCTCGTCTCCGTCGTCATCGTCACCTGGAATGGCCTGCGCTTCCTGCCAGAGTGCTGGGCGGCGCTGCGGGCGCAAACCTACGCGCCCATTGAAGTCATCGTGGTAGACAACGGCTCGACCGACGGCAGCGGCCAGTGGCTGGCCGTCCAAACGCCTGCGCCGCGTGTCATCGTCAACGCCGGCAACCGCGGCTTCGCGGCTGCGAACAACCAGGGCCTCGCCGCGGCGCGGGGCGAGTACGTGGCGCTGCTAAACAACGATGCCTACCCCGAGCCGGGCTGGCTGGCCGCGCTGGTGGCCGCGGCCGAGGCCGACCCCGGCGTGGGCCTCCTGGGCGGGCTGCTGCTGTTCGCCGACCGGCCGCACATCGTGCAGTCTGCCGGCATCTGTGTAGATCGCTGCGGCATCACGTGGGACGCGGCGGGCGGCGAGTTGGCTGCCCAGCAGGGCGATCAGCCGCGCCCCAGCTTTGGCCCCAGCGCGGGCGCGGCGCTCTACCGGCGTGAACTCCTGGCGGCCCTGGGCGGCTTCGACGAGGCCTTCTTTGCCTACCTGGAAGACGTAGACCTGGCCTGGCGCGCGCGGCGGGCGGGCTGGCGGGCCGTGCTCGTGCCCAGCGCGCGCGTCAAACACGTTCACTCGGGCACCGGGCGGCAAGGCTCAGCCCTCAAGACCTTCTATCTGGCGCGCAACAAGTACCGGCTGCTCGTGAAGAACTATCCCTGGCCCTATTGGGTGCTCTCCGCGCCGCTGATTGGGTTGTACGACCTGTTGTCGCTGGCGGACAGCCTGCTTAACCAGCGCACCCTGGCCGGGCTGCGCGGGCGGTTGGCGGGGCTGCGCGGTCTGGGCGCGGCGCTGCGCGCTCGGCGGGCCGCTCAGGCCGCGGCGCACACCTCGGGCTGGGCTGTCCTCCGCCTGCTCGCGCCCGCGGCGGCGCCCTGGCGCGTGCGGCGGCGCTACGCCCATCTAGAAAGGCGCGCCGACGGATGAGCGCCGATCTGAAGACCATCGCCCTGTACACCGCCGACGCCTGGGACAGCGCCCTGGTGCATCTGCGCGTGCGCGGGCCGGCGGCCGCGGCGGGCGTGGCCGTGCTGGGCGGCAACCACGCCGATGCCATTGACCTCGCGCCCATTGAAGCGGCCCAGGTCGTCATCCTGCAGCGCGACTTCCCCCGCTTCGGCGCAGATTATGAGGCCGTGGCACGGCGCGCCCAGGCCTTGGGTAAGCCGGTGGTCCACGAGCTGGATGACCTGCTGCTCGACGTGCCCCTCGATCATTGCAGCGAAGACGCCTACACCGACCATCTGTTTGATTTGCTCGGCGCGCTGGTCGCGGCCGACGGCGTGACCGCTGCGACGCCCGCCCTGGCCGAGGCCCTGCGCCCGCTAAACCCAACCGTGGCCGTGTGGCCCAACTGCCTGGACGACAGCCTATGGCGCTCGCGCCCGCCCGCGCCCGCCGCGCTGCCGAGCGCCGAGCGGCCCCTGGTGATCGGCTACATGGGCGGGGCCACTCACCAGCCGGATGTGGCCGAGATTGCGCCGGCCTTACTAAACGTGCTGGCCCGGCACGGCCCAGCGGTGCGCGCGCAGTTCTGGGGCGGGCCGCCGCCCGCGGCCCTAGCCGCGCACCCGCAGGTAGCGTGGGCGCCTCTCGATCTGCCCAACTACGCGGCCTTTGCCGCCGCGTTTCAAGCCCAGCATTTTGATATTGCCGTCGCGCCCTTGCGTGATCGGCCGTTCAACCGCTGCAAGAGCCACCTCAAGTTCCTGGAATACAGCGCGCTCGGCGTGCCGGGGGTGTATGCGCGGCTTGAGCCTTATACCGGCCTCGTCACCGACGGCGAGAACGGCTTGTTGGCCGCCGCGCCCGGAGAGTGGGAGGCCGCCCTCCACGCGCTGATCGAGTCGCCCGCGCTGCGCGAGCGGCTGGCGCGGGCGGCGCAAGCCACCGTGGAGCAGGGCTGGCGGCTTTCGGCCCGCGCCGGCGAGTGGCGTGCGCTCTACGCCGCCTACCTTACGCCGGGCCGTCCGCCCGCCTTAAACGCCGCGCACCGCGCCGGCCTGGCCGCCATAGGCGCGCGGGCGCGGACGCGGCAGGCCGCCGTGCGCGACGCCCTGCAAGCCGAGGTGCGTGACCGCGACCAGCAGTTGGCCGAGCTGCGCGCCCAGCCTGCCTGGCGGCTGGCACAAACGCTCACGCGCTGGCGCGGCCGCCTCGCGCCGGACGGTAGCGCCCGGCAGCGCCTGCTCGACCGGCTGGTGCGGGTGCTGGCGCGGTGACGGCCTATCGCGTGCCGCCCGGCGTGGCCGCCATTGATGTCGAAGGCACGTCCATGCTCACCACGCCCGAGGGCGGCCGGGTCGTCGTAGACCAGGCGCTGTTGGCGCTCTGGCGGGCGGCGGCCGGGCATACGCTGGCCGAGGTGCTCGCCGCCCCGGCTGCTGCCGGGCGGCCGCCCGGCAGTGCGTGCGCGGCACTGGCGTCGTTGGCCGAGGCGGGCTTGCTGGCGCGCGACGGCGCTCCTGAGCCGCCGTCTCAACCAGCCGCGCCTGCGGCGGCCGGCCCCCTCGTCTCGGCCCTCATCGTGGCCTACAACAGCCGCGCCTGGCTGGTGGACTGTCTGCCCTCGCTGGCGGCGCAGACCTACCCCAGCCTGGAAGTCATCGTCGTGGACAACGCCTCCACCGACGGCGTCAGCGCGTGGCTGGCTGAGGCGCACCCCGCCGTGCAGGTCCTGCGGCTAGAGACAGCCGTCTCGCTGGCGGCGGCCATCAACCGCGGGGCCGAGTTGGCCGCGGGCGATCTGCTCATCCTCAACCCCGATATTCGCCTCGCGCCCACGGCCGTGGTCGAGTTGGCCGCCGTGGCTCAGGCGCGGCCCAACTGCGGCGCGGTCGCCGCCCTGCTCAAGTTCACCTGGGCGCCGCGCTTCCTCAACGGCCTGGGCAACTATGTGCGCGACCACTCCTGGGGCAGCGACCTGGGCCTCGGCCACCTCGACCTGGGGCAGTTCGATCACTACCGTGAAGTGCCCTCGGTCTGCTTCGCGGCCGCCCTCATCCCGCGCCCAGCGTGGGCGGCGGTCGGCCCGGCCGATCCGGGCTTCCCCATGTATTATGAGGACTCAGAGTGGTCGTACCGCGCGCGCCTGCTGGGGTACGATCTGGCCGCCGCGCCGCGCGCCGTGGTCTATCACGCCTTCGGCAGTCAGGTGCCCTCCGGCCAGGCCGCGCCCCTGCCGCCCAGCAAGCTGCGCCGCGCCGTCTATGGCCGCTGGCGCTTCGCCCTCAAGCTGCTGACCGACGGCGCGCACCAGCGTTTCACGCGCAACTACTGGCGCGAAGACTGGGGCAACCTGCTGGGCGCGCTGCGCCGCGGGCGCTGGGGCGAGGTGCGCGCCTACCTGCAAGCTTGGGCCGATGTGCTGCGCGACCTGCCCGCGCTGGCCCGCTTGCGGGCCAGGCTGGCCGCGCGCCGCCGCCGCGGCATGGATCAAGTCTTCGATCAGCCCGAGGCGTGGCCCGCCCCGTTGGAACACAATGGCTTGCCGCGCCTCACCTGGGACGTGATCGAGCAGCACTACTGGCCGCTGATGCGCACCGGAAGGACCCGTGCCATGCCTGAGTTCGAGGGCCGCCCCCCGCGGCCGCACGTGCTAATCGCCAGCAACGACCTGGTGGCGGCCAAGATGGCCGGGCCGGGCATGCGTTACCTGGAGCTGGCCCAGGCGCTGGCCGCCGACTGCGACGTGACGCTGGCCGTGCCCGCCGCCACCGACCTCAGCCTGAACGACGTGCGCGTGGTGGTCTACGACGAAAAGCGCCCGCTGAGCCTGCCCGTGCTGGCCGATAACGCCGACGTGGCCCTCGTCTCCGGCTACATGGTCGAGAAGTTCCCTACCTTGCGCCGCAGCCGTGCCCGGCTGGTGGTGGACCTCTACGACCCGTTCATGCTGGAGAACCTGCACTATCACCTTAAAGACCCGCTCACCACGCAAGAAAGCGCCAGCGCCCACGCCACCAGCATCGTCAACCGGCTGGCGGCCCTGGGCGATTTCTTCATCTGCGGCAGCGAGCGCCAGCGCGATTTGTGGATGGGCGTGCTGGCCGCCAACGGGCGCGTCAACCCGCACACCTTCGCCGCCGACCCCACCTTGCGCAGCCTTATAGACGTGGTGGGCATCGGCTTCCCCGACCGGCCGCTGCACACCGGCGCGCTGCTGCGCGGCGTCAACCCGGCCTTCCCGCCCGAGAGCCGCATCGTCTTGTGGGGCGGGGGCATGTGGGATTGGCTCGACCCGCTGACGCTGCTGAAGGCCTGGCCCGTCGTGGCGGCGCGCCACCCCGAGGCGCGCCTGGTCTACCTCGGCACCAAGCACCCCAACCCCGACGTGCCCACCCACCAGGTGGTGGGTGAGGCCGTGCGGCTGGCCGAGGCGCAGGGCATGCGCGACCAGTCGGTGTTCTTCATCGAATGGCTGGCGTACGCCGAACGCGAGGCGCTGCTGAGCGAGGCCGACATCGGCGTGGTGCTCCACCCGGTGCATGTCGAGACGCGCTACTCCATCCGCACTCGTGTGCTCGACTACTTCTGGGCGCGGCTGCCCATCCTCGTCACCGCAGGCGACGTGACCAGTGAGTGGGTGCGCGAGTTGGGCCTCGGGCGCGTGGTGCCGCCGCACGACGTGGCGGCCGTCAGCGCGGCCCTGCTCGCCATGCTCGCCCAGCCCAAAGCCGCCTATGCCGCCAACTTCGCCGGCTTGCCGGCGCGCTTCAACTGGAACGCCGTCGCCGAGCCGCTGCGCCGCTATTGCCTCACCGGCCAACCCGCGCCCGACCGCCACCTGCGCGTCACCGCCGACCCGCCCCCGCGCGGCCCGCTGCGCCAGGCCGCCTACCTGTGGATGACCGAAGGCTTCCGGCCCATGCTCGGGCGGGCCTGGCGCTACTTACAGTTGCGCCGCGCCGGCTTCTAGACTCCCCCATGAAGATACTGCACGTCGTGCAGGGCTATGCGCCCGCCCTGGGCGGCACCGAGTGGCTCATCCAGCGCGTCTCCGAAGAGCTGGTGCGCCAGTATGGCGACGAAGTGACCGTCTTCACCGCCAACACCTACAGCGCCGAGGCCTTCTACGCGCCGCGCCTGCCGCGCCTGCCCGTGGGCTGGAGCGAGCTGAACGGCGTGCGCATCCGGCGCTTTCCAGTGCGCAGCCGTCTGAGCCAACTACTGCGCTGGCCGCAGCGCCTGGCCTACCGCCTGCGCTTGCCCGGCAACGACCGCCTGCGCGCCGGGTTCGGCGGGCCGCTCATCCCGGGGCTGGCCGACTCTATCGCCGCGCATCCCGCCGACGTGGTGGCCGCCTCGTCGTTCCCGCTGCTGCACATGTTCGCCGCGCTGGAGGGCGGGCGCCGCGCCGGGCGGCCGGTGGTGCTGCATGGCGGCCTGCACCCCGATGACCGCTGGGGCTTCGACCGGTCCATGATCTACCAGGCTATCCGCGCCGCCGCCGCCTATATCGCCAACACACAATATGAGGCCGACTATGTGCTCGAGCGCGGGGCCGACCCGGCGCGGGTGACGGCCATCGGCGTGGGCGTGGACGTGGAGCGCTACGCCGGGCTGACCCAGGCCGAGGCGCGCGCCCGGCTGGGGCTGGGCGGCGGGCCGCTGGTGGGCTTCATCGGCCAGCAGGGGCGGCACAAGGGGCTAGACACGCTGCTGCGCGCCATGCGCCAGGTGTGGGCGGTGCTGCCCGAGGCCCAGCTGCTCATCGCCGGGGCGCGCACCCTGTTCAGCGACTTCGTGGACCGCGACCTGGCGGCGTGGCCGGAGGCCCAGCGGCAGCGCGTCAAACTGTTTTATAACTTCAAGGAAGAGGACAAGGCAGCCTTGTTTCGGGCCTTGGACGTGTTCGCCTACCCCTCCGGCTACGAGTCGTTTGGCATCGCTTACCTGGAAGCCTGGGCTTGCGGCCTGCCCGTCATTGGGTGTCGCCGCGGCGCGATTCCGTGGGTAATTCAGGCCGGCCGCGACGGCCTGCTTGTGCCCTTTCAGCACGACCGCCAACTGGCTGACGCCATTCTCCTATTGCTGGCGAACCCCGCCTGGGGTAGACTCATAGGTCAATTAGGTTATAATAAGGTTATAACCAGGTACAACTGGCCTGAGATAGCGCGCCGTTTCCGGCAAGTGTACGTGACGGCAGTGGAGGCGCGCCGGCCAGGTGTTGAGACAGGAGTCAGCGAAAACTGATGGCTTCGCGGCGCTGGTGGCGGGGGCTGTGTGGTTTGGCAGCGGCGGTTTGGGTGGCGGCGGGCTTGCCGGCGGGCCAACCGGCGCGGGCGGCCGGCCTGGCTGAGCCGCGGGCCACCGTGGTCGCGCCCGAAGGCAACGACTTCGCCACCCGGGTGCTGGCCGACCCGTGGGACATGAACGCCCTCTCCGACGTTTCGATCTACCTCAACCGTTCCGGGCAGTCCTACGACACCGAAAACATCCAGGTAGCCAACGGCGTGTTCTCCGCCCGCTCGCGCACCGACGATGCCAACTTCACGGTCTTGTTCCCCGGCTACGAGGACATGATCAAGACCGGTAATATGGGCGCGCTCAAGCCCATCAACTCCAGCACCTACCACTGCTTGTACACAGCCATGTACGTGGAAGGCGGGTCGCCGCAAAGCTATGCCCAACCCATGTGGTTTGCCACCGCCAGGTTGAACGGCGACGGCGGCGTCTGGGGCTACGCCACTGTCGGGACGCCGGGGGTGTGGCTGCTGCAAAAGATTGATCTGGCCACGGTCCCTGGCGCTGGGCCGACACCCTGGCCCAACTCGGCCACCTGGCAGGGACTGCGCATTGACCCCACTAACCAGCCCGGGCGCGACTTCTCGGTAGATTGGGTGCGCCTGACCGACTGCGCGCCGGTGAACGTCACGGTGCATTGGGGCCCCAACAGCAGCATCAGTTCTATCTGGCTCCGGCCCAGCGGCACCAGCCGCAACATCCTCGTCAAGGGCAGCGGCGTCGTCGGCAGCTCCGGCCAGGCCCAAATTGACGTGCAGGGCGTGCAGCCCGGCACCTATGAAGTCTGGGTTGGCACGAATACCTCGGCGCCCAGCACCAAGGGCAGCGATACCCTGGTGGTCAACCAGGCGCCCATCGCCCAATTCGTGACGCCCTCGGCGTATAGCGGCAGCGACTATGCCACCCAGGCCGGCAACCCGTGGGACTTCGCCGCCAACTCCGATGTCGAGAGCACCCACAACTTCGCCGCCGCCTTTCAGAACGGCGTCCTCGACATGGTCACGCAGTCCGGGCCGTGGCCTCAAACGCTCGACGCCCAGTTTTTCCTGAACACCCCGCAGGATTTCAGCGGCAGCCAGTATCGCTACTTGAACTTCCGCATGTTCACCGAATGGACGGTCACTTCGCCCTTCAACGGCCTCGTGCCCTGGCCGAACATGCCCGACGGCATGGTCACGCGGCTGGTCTGGTCCATCCCCGGCGTCAGCGGGGCGCCAACCAACCGCTGTTACTTCGTCAGCCACGACATCCCGTTCGATATCGGCTGGCACACCTATACGATTGACCTGTACGACGCCTACAACGGCCGGCCCGAGGAAAACACTCAGAATGATTGCCCGGCCACGTCGCCCAGTTGGTCAGGCACCTCCCCAATCAAAGAGATCCGTTTCGACCCGAACGAAAACGTCACCGGCGACCCCGGCCGCGACCCCATCACCACCGGCGGGCCGTTTCACCAGCAGCTCGACTGGCTCAAACTCACCGCGCCAGACCGTGTGGCGCGCGGCACGCCCTATCTGATCCAGATAGACCTCAACCGGCCCGCCTCTGACCTGAACAGCATTACCTACTACTACACCACCAGCCGCTCGGACCCAACTCAGCACACCGCGGCGCGCTGGACGCCGCCCGGGGCCGGGCAGGGCGGTCCGTACAAAGTGCGCCTGCCGCTGTTGCAGTTCGGCGGCGGCGTGACGCCCGGCGCCGACACGCTGCCCCAGCCCGACACCAGCTTCTGGTGGAACACCGCCAACGTGACGCCCGGCGCTTACTACCTTTGCGCCACGCTAACCATGTCGCCCAACACCGCCACCTATTGCAGCGATGTGCCCATGCTGGTGCAATAGGCGCGAGCTGAATGCGCCGACAACTCAGCGGGCGGTCAGGGCGGCCCGCCTCGGCCGCCCGCCCGCGCTAAACGCGGGGCCGGCGAACTAGGCCGGCGGCCGCCAGGTGCGGTAGCGCCACAACGTGCGCACCGCCGAGAGCGCATCGTGCGGCTTAATCTTCTTGCCCGCCAGGTAGGGCCGCCCCGCGTACGACACCGGCACCTCGTGAATGTGGCGGCCCGCCCGAATGACCTTGGCCGTCAGCTCCGGGTCAATGTCGAAGCGGTCGTTGTCAATCCCCAGGCGTTCCAGCAGCGTCGTCCGGAAGAGCTTATAGCACGTCTCCATGTCGGTCAGGCGCTGGCCGTAGAGCAGGTTGAACAACAGCGTCAGCCCGCGATTGCCCAGGTAGTGCGTCCACAACATGCCCGTGCGCGGGCCGCCCATAAAGCGCGAACCGTATACTACCTCCGCGCCCGTGCGCTCGATGACGGCCACCATGCGCCTGAAGTCCTGCGGGTCGTACTCCAGGTCGGCGTCCTGGATGACGAGATAGGCCTCGCGCGCCAGCCGCAGGGCGCTGCGCAGCGCCGCGCCCTTGCCCCGGTTGCGCTCATGAAAGAAGGCCTCCACCCGCCCGGCGGCGGCCAGCGCCCGCACCCGCGCCGGCGTGGCGTCGGTCGAGCAGTCATCCACCACGATGATCTGGCGCACAAGCGGCGCCTGCTCCAGCCGTTCCACGATGGCGGCGATCGTGTCTTCCTCGTTGTAAACCGGCACCAGGGCCGACAGGTAGATCGGCGCCTCAGCCGGCAGGCGCGAGTCCATCGTGTATCTCCTCGATCAGGTCAATCAGCGCGGGCCACGAGAGCCGCTCGCGGGCGCGCTCGGCCGCGGCGCGCATGGGGGCCTCCAGCGCCTCGGCCAGGAAGCGCCGCATCGCCCCCGCCAGGGCCGCGCTGTCGGCGGGCGGGACTATCAGCCCGTTCACGCCGTCGCGCACGGTCTCGGCCAGCCCGCCCACCTGGGTGGCGATGATGGGCAGGCCGTACTGAATCGCCAGCATCCCCACCCCGCTCTGGCTGCCCGAGAGATACGGCAGCACTAGCGCGTTAGCGGCCACGAAATAGGCTTCCATGGCCTCATTGGGGATGTAGCGATTGTGGATGGTCACCCGCGCCGTCAGGCCCAAGTCGGCGATGAGCCGGCGGTACTCCTGCTCGTCCTCCCAGAACTCCCCCGCGATGAGCAGATGGGCCGCGCCCGGCGTCTGGGCCAGCGCGGGCAGCAGGTAGCGCAGCCCCTTATATTTGCGCACAAAACCAAACGCCAGGAACACCGGCGTGTCGAGCGGCGGCAGGCCCAGCGCTGAGCGCGCCTCAGCCGGCGTCAACCCGCGGTTCGGAAAGCCCTCGTACGCCGGGTGGTGGCCCAGGGCCACGCGCCGCCGCGGATAAGCGGCCTGCAGCTGCGCCCGCTCGCGCTCTGTCACGACGATGTAGGCCTGGCCCAGGCGCAGGCCCAGGCGCGCCGCCTGCCACTCCAGCGGCGAGCTGTCTGGCTCAACGAGCTGGTGGCAGAAGAACAGCACCGGCGCGCCCGCCCGCCGCGCGCCGCGCGCCAGCGCCGCTTGCAGCGGCAGCCAGAACGGCGTCCACCATTGCAGCAGCAGCACATCCGGCCGGCTGGCGGCCAGGCGGCGCGCCACCCGCCGCCAGGTCAGCGGGTTATATGGGTCCAAGCTGCGGTCGGCGGCCTCTTGCAGCGGCTCGGCGCTCGGGTCGCGGTCCGTGTTGCCGGGGAACAGCCAGGCCGGGTATTGCCGCCAATAGGAATAAAAATCCACCGTGTGCCGCCGCCGCAGATGCTGCACCAGCAGCGTGGTGAAATGCGCGATGCCCCCGCGAAAGGGGTACGTCGGGCCGACGACGGCGAGGTTCACGGCGCGGCCCTCAGCCGGAAGATCTGCGCGCCCGCCTCGGCGTAGACCAACTCAAACAAATCGGGCCGCGCCTGGAGCGCCGCCGCGTCAATGTGGTCGGCGCTCCCCGCCGCGGGGTTGGCGTGCGCGCCCAGGTAAACGTAGCCGTAGCCGGCGGCAGTCAGCCGGGCATAGTTATCAGGCGTAGTCAGGTCCAGCGCGATCGGCGCGCCGTCGCTCAGCGGCCGGCCGCGCACCGCCACGGCCAAAGCATTCACCTGTCTGGAATAGTCGGCCTGCTCCCCGCGCTCACTGCCATAGGTCAGCGGCGGCAGGTTCGTGGCCCGCTGGGCCAGCAGCGGCAGCCACCAGCCGCCGTCCGACCCGGCGATGAGCGTGCCGCCATAGGCCGGAAACGTGTTGACGAAGAAGCGGGCCTCCGGCGCGGTGTTGGCCTCGATCCAGGCGAAGGCCTGCGCATCGGCGGGCGTGAAGAGCTGGTAGGCGCTGTCGTACAGGTGTTGGTTCTGCCACGCCAAGCCCCACACGCTGCCCGCCAGCAGCGCGGCCCCCGCGCCCGCGCGCGCCAGGCCCGGCAGCCGGCGTCCGACCAGGCGCTGCCCCTCCGCCAGGGCGTACCCGGCCAGCGGCCCCAAGGGCAGGTAAAGGGCGATGTACACCACGAAGTTGTCTATCACGCCCGCGCCAGGCAGGCCCACCAGTTGCGGCGTCACGGCCAGCAGCAGCAGCAGCGCCCAGCCCGCCGCCAGCGCCACGCGCCACTGCCGCCGGGCCGCGGCCACGAACAGCCCCAGCGCCGCCAGCGCCAGGATATAGGGCTTGACCATCTCGGCCGGGATCGGCGGCAGTGTGGCGTAGCCCGCGATGCGGCCCGCGTCAACGCCGCCGTTGACAAAGCCCGACGCATTGCGCACCAGATAACCGCTGAGCGTATTCGCCAGCCAGGGCGCGGCCACCACCGCCGCCATCAGGCCGATGAGCGCCGCGCCCAGCGCCACTTGCCGCAGCTCGGCCCAGGCGGGGCGGCGGGCCAGCCGCGCCAGCCCATACAGCCCGAGGAACAGCGCGGCGAACACGCTCACAATGTAGTGCGACAGGAACAGCCCGGCCGTCAGCAGCCCGGCCAGCAGCAGCCCCCGCCCGGCGCGGCGCGACCACACCGGCGGCCCTTCCAGAGCGCGCAGCCAGGCCGCAAGCACGGCCGTGAGCAGCACTTGCCCGTCGAGTTGGGTATAGCGACCCCAGTTGAAGTAGAAGCCTGGTTGGACGTTGATGAAGCCGACCAGCAGCGCCGCCCACAGCCCCGCGGCGGTGCTGCGGCTCAGGTAGGCCGTCAGCGCGAAAGCCGCGGCCGGCGTGGCGGCGCTCAGCAGTTGCCCAACGGCCACAACGCATTGTGTGATGGGCAGGCCGGTCAGCCAGTGGAGCAGGGCGGCGTTGGCGTGGAAACCAAAATGGTAGGTGAAGGTCGCCAGCGGCGCATACGGCTGCCACGAAGTGAACAGGCCCGCGTTGTCCACCAGCAGTTGGGCCATCAGCGTGTGCTGGTAGCTGTCGCCCCACAGCCCGGCCGGCAGGTCGCGCACCAGGTACAGGCGGCCCATGACGGCCAGCAGCGCCAGGCCCACCAGCCAGAAGACCGTCCACGTTCGGCCGCGGCGCGCCGCCTGCCGCCACCGCGCGCGCCACGGCCCGGCGCGGTACAGCAGCGCGGCCAGCGCCAGCGTCACATAGCCAAACGTGGTCCAGGCGTTCCAGGGCAGCCGCGCCAGGTGGGCCAGCAGCAGCGCCACGGGCGGCAGGCCCACCCCCGCGCACAGCGCCAGCGTCATCCGCACGGCCGGGTTGAGCCGCCCCGGCCATAGCCAGCGCAGCAGCGCCAGCCCCGGCACGAGCCACAACGCTGTGGCGGCCAGCGCCAGCCCGCCCACGTAGGCCAGGTGCTGCGCGGCCCACGCGAAGGCGCCCGGCCCGGCCCACAGCAGCGCTGCCCCGGCCCACAGCAGCCCCACCGCCCCAGGCAGCGCGCTCGGCGGCAGCCACGCCGGGCGAGGAAAGTTGTCCAGTTGCAGCGCACGTTTGAGGGAACGCACCACGCCGGGCATTGTACCGCATCGCCGTGCGCGGCCGCTTAAGCAAGCCGGCCGGGCCGGGCGCTTGCCCTGCCCGGCCGGGTTTCCGCGGGTGAGGCCGAGCGGCCTCACCCGCGGAAGACTCACCCGAGCCGCTTACTTGAAGATAAACGGCATGTACAGCTTCACTAGGGCCACCAGCGTCGTCAGCACCGAACTGTCGCTGACGGCCCCGTCACCCTGCGACGTCGCCGTGACCGTGGCCACGCTCGAAGCCCCATCCGCGGCGTTGCCGGGCACCTGAACGACTACGTTCAGGTCCGCGCCGCCGCCGACCCCCAGTGGCCCGACCGTGCTGGGCACTGTGGTGGTGAACGCCGCGCCCGTCACGCCGACCGTGATGTCGAACGTGTCGGTGATCTCGCCGGTGTTCGTGACCCGCAGCGTGTAGGTCAGGGTGGTTCCCGGCAGCACTACCTGTCCGCCGGTGTCGGGGGTCACGGTCACGCCGCGCGTCAACACATACAGGTCTTCGGCGGCGCTGTTCACCTTGCTGCCCGGGTTGTCCACAGACGAGACGACCGTATTCGTCAGCGTCTGGCCCGCGGTGCCCGCATCCACCATCGCCTGGTAGGTGATCACGTGCTCGGTGGCCGTCGGCGTGTACCAGTCGAAGCAGATGGCCATCTCGTCGTGGATGCTCGCCACGGCGGCGTCGTTGTAGCCGAACTTGGTGCCGGCGGTGCCGTCGTCGTTCTCGACGCCCACCGTGCCGTTCATCCCCCACGTGCCGCTGATGTTGTCGTAGGCGAAGAGGATCTCCGGCGAGGAGGTATTGTCCGGTGTGCGCCAGACGAACACTTCCATGTCCATCGTGTGCGACGGGTCGCCGTACCACTGCACGTCGTCGTACTCGATGATTGACCCGCCGCCCGCGCCGGTGCCGCCCAGGTTCACCAGGGTGACGCCCTTGGCCCCTGCCAGGTAGACCACCTCCAGGTCGGTCCACAGCAGGGCCAGCAGGTTGTTCGGATCATCCGCGTCTGGGATGTCCTCGTTGACCCAGGGCGTTGCGCCGGGTACGGATGTCAGGAAGGCCATGCCATCATCGGTGAAGTACATGCCGACGTGATCCGCGCCCCACACGTTGAACGGCGCGCCCGACGTGAAGGCCGAGAACCAGATGGTGTCGCCGAAGATGGTGGCGCCGGGGTCGATGCCATAGGCCTTCAGATCCACGTAGGCGCCATCCGTCGCCAGGGGCATCTCGCACCCCGCGTCCGAGTCGCTGTCGGTCATGACGTAGTACGGGTCTCCCGCCGCCGTCTGCACGCCCGACCAGGTCAGCGTGTCGCCCACCACGCTGGCGCCGCCCGTTACCGTGCCCGACACGTACGTCAGGCCCGCCGGGATGGTGTCGGTGAGGGCGTAGGTCAGGTCTTCCTCCAGGACATTGGAACCTACCGTCAGGGTGTACGTCACGATCTCGCCGGGCAAGGCCGAGTCGCTGCTGACGGTCTTGATCAGGTCATCCTCCACGCGGGTGATGTCCACATCCGTCCGGCCGATGTTGCCGGGGTTGCCGCTATCCGTGCCCAGGTCGAAGGCGCCGTACCACTTGTCGCCCGCCACCATGCTGGGCGTGTCCCAGAAGATGCGCAGGTCGAAGGGTGTCAGTTGCGTCACGCTCACCGGCCCGGTCACCGTCAGGTTGCCGGCGTCCGTGTCGGGCACGGCGGCTGTCGCCAGGGTCGTGGCGTCCGGCGATGAGCCGGCAGCGTAGTTCTGCACCAACACCCAGTAGACCCCCGGCGCCGGATCGTCAATGTTGACGTATTCCAGCACCGCGCCGGTGGCGCTGAAGGTCAGTTCCTCGCTCAGCTCCGGCCCGTCGCTGTCGCCGTCAATCCCCACGTACAGGTCTATGTCGCCCGAGGTGCTCGCCGCGATCTCGGCCACGAAGCGCATAGCGTCCGCGGGCACCGTCTCCGTGATGTAGAACGACCCGCTGCCGATGTTGTCGTACGGATCGCCCGTCGTGTCCTGGATCAACGCCTGTTCTGTCAGCGTGGCCTGCACCAGCCCGTAGCTGCGGGCGGTGAGGTCGCTGATGGCGATGGCCGTGACGTCGGGCAACAGGTAAGAACCGGCATTGCGGTTGACCTCGAAGGCCACCGCCGCCGGCACCGTGCCGAAGCTCGGGATGACCGCCACGGGCAGCACCACCTCGATGCCGGTGCTGGTCTCGTGCAGCACGAGCCGCGCGAAAGCGTATTCCCCGTTGTTGGGCAGCGCGCTCACGTCGGCCGTGATGGTCAACACCTGGCTCGCGCCCGCGCCCACCGTGTAGGTCGTCGCCGGCAGCGACACCACCAGGCTGGGCGTGGCCGCGTCTACGCGCCAGGTGTACACCGCGGTCGCCGTCATCACGCTGGTGGCCGTGCGTATCCACGTGCAGGTAGACACGCACTGGACGTTGGCCAGGCTCGGGTAGTTGAGCGTTTCGATGTCCTTGGTGCCCGACATCACGTCCTGGTAGTCAACTTGCGGGATGTCGAAGACCACGCCCGGCTGCTTGGAGGTCGCCAGGTCTAGCCGGCCACTGCCCTGATCGAATGGGTCAGCCGCGGTCGCGCCGTCCTCCTTAACGATGGCTACCCCGCCCGTCATCAGCGCCGATTGAATGCGCACCGGGGTCCAGGTGGGGTGCAGCGCCTTCAACAGCGCGCCCGCGCCCGCCGTGTGCGGGCCTGCCATGGACGTGCCGTTCAGGAACTCGTAGTAGTAGCCGTTGGCCTCGTAGTTCTCCCAGGTCTGCGGCGTGTAGGCGGCGAAGATCGCCGTGCCCGGCGCCGCCACGTCCGGCTTGATGATGTTGATACCCGTCGGGCCGCGCGAGCTGAAGCTGGCCATCACATCGGCGGTGCGCGTCACCGGCGCGCCGCCGGTGATCGTGGCGGTGACGACCTCACTCGCCAGCGCCGCCCCGGTCAGGTACGTCACCAGGTCTTCACCGGCGTCGGAGAAGGCCGTGGCGTTGTATTCCAGGTGCACGGCCGGCAGCCAGTGCGCATCGAGGGCCAGGCCCTGGTTGGCCGAGGCGTTCACGAGCACGTAACCGCCCGCGCCGCCTTGCAGCACGTTGTAGCCCTTCTCCACGCGCGGATCCACGCCGCGCCGGCAGACTACGATCTCCCCACTGGTAAAGGTGCCCGGCGCATACGGCTCGTTGCACAAGCTGGGCAGCACGCTCTCGCCGGTCTGCAGCGGGGCCAGGATGATCTCGCCCGTATACGCTCCGGTGGCCGAGGCGCCCTTCAGGTTCGTCGGCTGTGAGAGCACATAGGTGGAGGTCAGGATCAGGCTCGCCCGGAAGTCCCGGTCATGATCCATTGCCGCCACGCTTGTCACCCACGGGCTGATGTGGTTGACTGTCGCGGCGGTGGGGCCGTCGTTGCCCGCCGACGCCGCCACGAAGATGCCGGCGGCGCGCGCGCTCAGGAAGGCCAGGTCGGTGTCGGCCCCCACGCTCGCGCCGCCGCCGATGGAGTAGTTGATGACGTGCACGCCGTCCAGGATGGCCTGGTTCACGGCGGCGGCGGTGTCCACGAACGCGCAGCCGCCGTCATCGGGGTCGTCGGGATCCTCCTCCCAACACGCCTTGTAGGCGATGATGCGTGCCCGCGGCGCCACGCCGCTGATCTTCAAGGGCGTCGCCCCCGCCGTCACGGTCACCACGTTGCCGGCGACCGTCGAAGCCGTGTGCGACCCGTGCCCGGCTTCGTCCAGCGGCGAGTCGTATGGCTCGCCCGCGAAGCGTGTCGAGCCGCCAATCGAGTACCAGTACCCGCCGATCACCTTGTCGTTGCAGATGAAGGTGTCATCACTCGCCTGCGGGCTGACCGGCTTGCACACGCCCAGGTAATTGGTATAGGTGATGCCGGTTACGCTGGTGAACGGGAAGGTATAGGCGCCGCCCGCCACGCTGCCATCGGCCGCGAAAGACGGGTTGGGGTCGGTGTAGGGCAGGGTCGGCGAGATCGGGTTGGGCGACCACAGGCCGGTGTCAATGATGCCCACGACCACATTGTCGCCGGCCAACTCCTGGCCGCCCAGCTCCGACCAGATGGCTGGCGCGTCAATCCAGGTCGGGCCGCGGTCGGTGTCCACATGCGCAATCGTGTTCTCAAACACCGCCCGCACACCCGCCATCCGGCTGATCTTGTCCACGAGCGATGCCGGCGCCGACAGCGCTACGCCGTTCAAGGCCGCCGTGTAGTGGTACAGCAGCTTGACGGCCGCGCTCGGATCGAGATCGGCCGCCTCGGCCACAAACTCGTTCTGGCGGCTGGTCAGGTAGGCCCCATACGCCTGGGCCGCCGCGCTCTGGGCATTGAACTGCTGCCCGGTCGTGGCCGCGCTGGCCGCCAGCCCGCCGATGCCGCCCTGGTAGTTCACCAGGTCCGGTTCGCTGAGCTGAACCAAAATTACGACGGCTTGTTCGCCCAGCCCGCCGTATTTTTCACCAATCTCGCGTTGCGTGAGGCCGGCGACGCCGGTTTCAACCTCCGTCGCGGTCGCGCTCTCCAAATCAGCCGGCGTGATGCCCTCCCTGACTGGGCTTTGGGTTGGCACTTCCGCCCCGCCTGTCAGCGGTTGAGCCGTGACTGGCGCCGCCATCATGGACACCATCGCCATGATAGCCAGCACCCGGACTAGTCGTAAGCGCATGAGACTCTCCTCTTGAGTTGGCTACGATGAACACTGACTCAGACTAGCCTGGCAGCCGGCCTGAGCGCGCGACAGACTTCTCGCTGAGCGTTACCCGGCATCAACGTGACTGGCCGGTTGAGAAGCCTCCTTTCTCCACGGCGAGGAAGTGGTGAGCGTCGGAAATATGCCTGATTGAGGCGGATTTGGGCAAAGCGCACCCCAAAGTCCTTCCCAAAAGTGTATGAACTGCCGGTGAATTTGTCAAACGCCAATCTTGGTTAGCCGCCTGGACTTAAGTACCGGTGCTGGTGAGCGTTGACCCGAGCCGGCTAACCCGCCGCCCGCCGCGAGCCGTCGTGTATAATCGCCGAGCGTATGCCTACGCGCCTCACGCCCCCTGCCGCGCGGCACATTCTTTTCCTGCTGACACAAGACCTGGAAAGCCCGTCTGGGCTGGGCCGCTATTGGCCTTTGGCCCGCTGCCTGGCGCGGCGCGGCCACACCGTCGAAATCGCCGCGCTGCACCCGGCCTGGGGCGGGCTAAGCCCGCGCGCTTTTGAGCGCGACGGCGTGCGCGTGCGCTATGTGGCCCCCATGCACATTCGCCGCGCCGGGGCGCGCCGCTCGTACTATGGCCCCGTGGCGCTGCTGGCGGTAACGACCTGGGCCGCCTGGGCGCTGGCGCGGGCCGCTGTGCGCTCGCGGGCCGGGTGCCTCCATATCGGCAAAGCCCAGCCCATGAACGGGCTGGCCGGCTGGTTTACGGCGCGCTTGCCCGGGCGGCAGCTCTACCTGGACTGCGACGATTACGAAGCCGAGTCCAATCGTTTTGGCGCAGCCTGGCAGCGCAGCGTCGTCCGCTGGTGGGAAGACCGCCTCCCGCGCGCCGCGCGCGGCGTGACCGTCAATACGACCTTCCTGCGCGAGCGCTGCCGCCGGCTGGGCGTGCCCGCCGAGCGCCTGCGGCTCGTGCCGAACGGCTATGACCCCCAGCGTTTTGCCCCGCCCTCGGCCGGGCAGGTCGCCGCGGTGCGGCAGGCCTGGGGCGTGGATGTCCAGCCGGTCATTCTGTACCTGGGCAGCCTGAGCCTGAGCAACCACCCCATTGGGCTGCTGCTCGACGCCTGGGAGCAGGTGCGCTCAGCCCGGCCGGACGCGCGCTTGCGCTTGGTGGGCGGCGGCGAAGACTATGATCGCGTCGCCCAGCTGGTCGCGGCGCGCGGCCTGCAACCCAGCGTGCGCCTGATGGGGCCGGTGCCGCCCGAGCAAGCCCCCGCTGCGTATGCCGCCAGCCAGGTGGTCGTTGACCCGGTGGCCGCCGATGACACCGCGCGCGCCCGCAGCCCGCTCAAGGTGGTCGAAGCGCTGGCCTGCGGTGTGCCCGTGGTGACGGGTGAAGTGGGCGATCGCGCCGCCGTGCTGGCCGGCCACGACGTCGGCCGGCTGGTGACCCCGGACAGCGCCTCCGCGCTGGCCGGCGGTCTGCTGGCGGTGCTGGCCGACCCGCGCCCGGCCGCTGAACGCGCCGAGCGTGCGCGGCAGGCCGCCGCGCCCTATCGCTGGGACAATCTCGTGAGCGAGTTCGAGCAAGTCTATGCTGGCTGACACGCCCGGCCCTGGACAACTGCACTTCGCCAGCTATTATCGCTGGCTCATCCTGTGCGATTGGCTGCGCGTGGACCCTGCCGACCATCTCCTCGACGTGGGCTGCGACGATGGCGAAATCACGGCGCGGCTGCGGGCCGGCCTGCGCGTGGCCGTTGACCTCCACCCGCGCTGCCCCGACCCGGCCGTGCGCCTGGCCCGCGGCGATGCCACGCGCCTGCCCGTGCCCGCCGGCCGCTTCCAGACCGTAACCGCCTTCGACCTGATCGAGCATGTGCCCGACGACGCCGCCGTGCTGGCCGAGCTGCTGCGGGCGCTGGCCCCCGGCGGCACGCTGTGGATCAGCACACCCGCCGTCCAGTGGCGCATCTTCCCCAACTTCCTCACCGCCCGGGCGGCGCGCGCCTTCGGGCATGTGCGCAACGGTTACACCGTGGCCGAATTGCGGCAGCGCCTGCCGCCCGGCTGCGTCCTGACCGTCATCGCCTGGAACGAGCCTGTCTTCCGCGCGCTGTTTGTCCTGCTGCGCCTGGTAGATGCCGTGTCATCGCCGCTGGCGCGGCGCCTGGCGGGCTGGTGTTACCGCCTTGACCGGCGCTGGCCGCAGGGCGAGCACGGCCACCTATTTGTGCGCGTCAGCCGCGCGCCCGCCCGCTAACTGCGCCAACCCACCTCCTCATGGGACCCTTCCTGGCCCTCTGGCAGCAACGCCTCAGCCCGCGCGATCTGGCGCGCCGACTGTGGGCGCATCGTCGGCAGACGCAAACCGCCCTATTCAACTGGACGGTCGTCCTGGCCGGGCTGATCGTCTTGCAGGGCGTCACGGCCGTCACCTCGGTGTTCGTCGCCCGGCGCGTGGCCCCGCTTGAGTATGGGCAATACCTGTCCAGCCTCGGGCTGGCTAGCTTGCTCATCATCCTCCCCAACTTCGGCCTCGACACCTACCTCTTATCGCGCGGCGGCCTCTCGGCCGAGCAGCTCTCCCGGCTGTGGGCGCGGCTCCTGCGTCTGCGCGCCGCCCTCCTGCTGGCCTGGCTGGCCGGCATGGGCCTGCTCACCCTGGTGCTGCCCGCCGACACTTATCCGTTCTGGGTGTTGTGGCCCACCTCGCTGGCGTTGGCCCTGGAGAGCCTGGTGTTGCTCTCGCATTCGGCCCTGCGCAGCCTCAGCCGCCACGGCTGGGTGACGCTCCTGCAAACCGCCGTCACCATTGCCCTGCTCGGCATCACCATCGGCCTGCAATTGCAGCCGGGCCAGATCGCGCTGTTTGGCATCAGCCGTGCTGGGGTGTGGTTGCTGGCTACGCCGCTCACCATCGTCGCCACAGCCCGGCTGCTGCGCCGCCCGGGCAGTGGGGCCGTGCCCGCCGAAGCGCCGTCATCCGTCTCGGCCACCGCCTTTCTCATCAGCGACATCGCCGCGGCCATCTACACCCGCGCGCCGGTGACCGTCGTGGCGCTCTACCTCGGCGCCGGTGATGTGGCGGCCTTTGGCCCGGCCAACAACCTGGTGCTCTTCCTCTTTGTCATTCCCAACGCGCTCTATTTCGTCGTCCTACCGCTGCTGTCGCGCCTGGCCCATGATCGCCGCTCCGCCTTTCGGCGGGTCGCCGGGCTGCAACTCGTGCTGCAGGGCGGCGCGGGGGCCATTGTCTCGCTCACCACGTTGCTGTTTGGGGGCGCAATCATCACCCGGCTCTTCGGCGCGAACTATGCCGGGTCGGTCGTCAGCCTACTGCTCCTCAGCCCCTTGCCGCTGCTCAAGTCGCTCAACTTCGCCTGCGCTGCCATACTGACCGCCGATGACCGTCAGACGTGGCGCACGGCGACCCAGGTCGTCTGCGCCGTCTTCAACGTGGCCGCAAGCGTGCTGCTCGCGCGCACTCTCGGGCTGCTTGGCGTCGCCGTGGCCCTGGTGGCAAGCGAAGCGCTGCTCCTGGTGGGCTATGCCCTCGGCGCGCTCTGGCCACGCCCGGCGGCGCCCCAGGCCGTGGCCGCCTGAACGGCAGGTATCCCATGGCCGATGGCCCGCGCCTCCTGCTCATCAACCTCCACTCCACGCACAACGCGGGTGATGCGGCGCTCATGCTGGCCGCCATCGAGCAGTTGCAAGCGGCCCTGCCCGGCGCGCAGGTGACCCTGCTGATGAACGACCCCGCCAGCTATCCCGGACGCCTGCCCGTCGTGGGGTCGCTCTTCACCCTCGTCAAGCGGTCGCGCGCCGGGCGCGAGCGCTGGCGCTGGTTGTCCCTGGTCTGGCTGCCCTGGCTGGCCGTCGTGGTGCGCCTGGCCCGCCGGCGGCCCGCGGCGCTCGGTTGGCTGCCGCGCGCCTGGCAGCCAACCGCCCGCGCCTTCGCCCAGGCCGATCTGGTGGTGAGTTGTCCGGGGGGCTTCCTGTTCAGCGCCGGCCTCTCGCTGCCGCTCGCCATCTCCGTGCTGACCATGGCCCTGGCTCCCTGGGCCGGCCGGCCGTTGTATGTGCTGCCGCAATCCATCGGCCCGCTGCGCGCCGGCTGGGAGCGTCGCCTGGTCGGTTGGCTGCTGGCCCGGGCGCGCCTGGTCATGGTCCGCGAAGCGGTGTCGCGCGCGCAGCTTCCGGGGCGGCTCGCCCCCGAGCGCGTGCTGCTCATTCCCGATCTAGCCCTGACCTTCGCAGCCGCTCCCCTCGCGGCCGCCGCCAACTGGCTGGCGCAGGTGGGCCTGGACGACACGCGCCCCCGGCCGTGGCTCGGCGTCACCGTCATCAACTGGCGCGCGCAGAACCCGCGCTTCCCCAGCCAGGCGGATTACGAGCAGGCCGTGGCCCAGGCGGTGCGGCAGTTCGTGCGCGCCCAGGGCGGCACCGTGGTGTTCTTTGCCCAGGTCTGCGGCCCCAGTCTCGATCAAGACGACCGGGTGGCGGCGCGTCGGGTGGCGGCGCAGCTAGCCGACTTAGGCGACGCCCTCTGCCTGATTAATCACACGCCCGAACCGGCCGTGCTGAAGGCGGCCATGGGCCAAATGGATGTCTTTGTTGGGACCCGGATGCACTCCAACCTCTTTGCCTTCAGCGGCGCCGTGCCGTTGGTGGCCATCGCCTACCAGCCCAAGACGCAGGGCATCATGCGCATGTTGGGGCTGGAGCGCTGGGTTCTTCCCATTGAGCAAGCTCAGGGCGCGGCCCTGGCCGACAAGCTAGCGGCCCTGTGGGCCGACCGCCACGCTGTTCGGGCGCAGCTCGCCGCCGGTCTGCCCGCGTTGATCAGCCAGGCCGCGCAGGCCGGCCGGCTGGTAGCGGAAGACTACCAACAATGGCAGGCCCCGGCGTGAAACCAGCGGCACAGGTGGCCATGCTCATCCCCTGGGCCGACGTGGAAGGTCCCGGCGGTGGGGTAGGGCGCTGCGCTGAAGCCGTCTGCGTGGCGTTGGCCGCGCGCGGCTTTCCCATCGCGGTGCTGGCGCTCTGGCAGGCGCGCCCTGCGTCAGAAGCGCGCCTGCGGGCCAGGCTGCAAGCGGCGGGCGTGCCGCTGACTACCGGCGCGCCCTGGGACCCCGGCCGCCCGTACCTCAGCCTGGCGCGGGCCGTCTGGTCGCTGGGGCGCGCTCTGCGGCCGCGTTGGCTGCAACTCGTGCACGCGCACCATGAGTTCGGCGACCTGGCGGCGGCCTGGCTCAAGCTCAGTGGCGCGGTGCCGGTTGCTGCCCGCACCGTCCACAACGCCGAGTGGCTCTGGCGGCCGCTGGCGCGGCAGTTGCTCACCGACCGGTTATACCCCCGCGTCTTTGCCGCCGAGGCGGGCGTCAGCCGCGAAATCGTGCAGAGGCTGGACGACCGGCCGGCCGCGCTGCGGAGCGGGCACAGTGCCCGCTTGCTCTACAACGCCATAGACCTTCAGCGCTTTCAAGGGCCGGCCCCCGACCAGGCCGAGGTGCGTCGCAGCTTGGGCCTGCCTGCCGCCGGCCCGGTCATCGGTTCGGTCGGGCGGCTCAGTGAGCAGAAGGGCTATGCGGGCCTGCTGGCCGCCGCGCCTGCGGTCCTGCGCGGCCGGCCCGCGGCGCGCCTGGTGTTGGTCGGCGACGGGCCGCTGGAGGCCGCGTTGCGCGCCCAGGCCGCCGCATTGGGCGTGACAGATCAGGTGGTGTTCGCCGGGTCGCGGCCCGACGTGGAGCGCGTCCTGAGCGTGTTCGACGTCTTTGTCTCTGCTTCGCTGTTTGAGGGCTTGCCCACGGTGGTGCTCGAGAGCATGGCCGCCGGTGTGCCGGTGGTGGCGACGGCCGTGAGCGGCTCGCGCGAACTGGTAGCGGACGGCCGGAACGGCCTGCTGACCCCGCCCGCCGCGCCGGACGAGCTGGCGCGCGCGATCAACCGCGTGTTGACCGACCCGGCGCTGGGGGCGCAGCTGGCGCAAACCGCTCGTGCCGGCTTGGCGCCCTACTCCATTGACGCCGCCGCCGCCGGTTACCAGGCGCTATGGGAGAGCGTGTTGACCTGACCAGCGCGCTTTAGGGCAGCACGACGTCTACCTGGCCGACATCGAGCACCCTATCGGCCTCGGGCTGCCAGACCGCCGCGTTGTCGGGCGTGTCAGTCACCACCGCGTAGCTGACGTGGAAGTCGCCGACCACCAGCACATATTCCTTGGCGGCGACGTTGGCGATCACGAAATAGCCCTGGTCGTTCGTGTAGTCGCCGGGGCTGGTGGCGTCGTCAATCATCCAGGTGCCGCTGTCGCCTGGGTCAATGTGGATCACCTCCGCCAGCCGGATCACCTGGTTGGCATACGGCGCCTGGGTGGCCGTATTCACCAGGCGGCCGGCGACGGTCACCAACCCCGGCTCCGGCGTGGGGATCGGTTCGGGAGTTGCGGTAGCCGTGGACGGCGTGGCTGTCACGGTGGCGCACGCCGCCAGCGCGAAGACGCCCGCCACAACCAGGCCGGCCAACCAAGCAATGCGCCTACGTGTCATCAACCAGATCCTCCGAGCAATAGGGGCTATCTCCGCTACTCTATAAGAAGGTAAGTCAACGGTCAAGCGAATTATGTAAATCAGCGGCTAGAATCCTGATGACTCCTGCTCTCAATCGCGCTACTATTTGGCCCTAATCCGAAGGTATTAGCGAGAAACCGACGATTCTGGTCGCACCTGGCCCGCAGCAGCACCGGCTTATCACAAAGAATTATTGCCCCGGCAGGCGACCTCGGCTATAAACCAGCATAGCAATTTTGGCTGTAGCTGCTATGTGACCGCTTAGCGGCCGAAAGAGAGGACTCAATGCGCATGATTAAGTTTCGGTGGGTGTCGGTGCTCACTACCCTGGCCCTGGCCCTGAGCGCCGTGCTGCCCAACACCGCCTTCGCGGCGGCCTATGGCACACCGTTCGTGACTTCCATCACATATCAGAACCTGTCTTCCAGCACCGCCAATATCGTCTTCACTTTCTACACCCAAGACTCGGGGACGACCGTGACCGAGAACAAGACCCTGGCGGGCAACGCCGGCAGCTCCCTCTACCTGGGCGCCGTCGCGGGCCTGTCGGCGGGCTTCCACGGCTCGGCCATCATGTCGTCCGACCAGCCCGTGCTGGCGACGACCGTGCAGGTGCCCCAAAGCGCCACCGTGAAGAACCGCCCGCTCTCCAACGGCTTCAGCGAGGGTGCCTCCCGCGTGTTGATCGCGACCGCCCTCAAGAACCACTTCAGCGCCACCTCCATCCTGTCGGTGCAAAACGTTGACAGCGTGGCGGCGGACATCACCGTGCGCTTCTACCCGGTCGGCTCAGCCGTCCCGCTTCACACGGCCAACCTTGCCAACCTGCCCGCCGGCGCCGCGCACTACTTTGACCTGGGCACCATTAGCGAACTGGGCGGCGACTTCAACGGCTCAGTGACGGTTGAGTCGGCCGACGACGGCGGCGCCGCCCTGAGTGGCAGTGTCGTGGCCGCCGTCATGGAAATGTCCACCACCGGCAACGGCGCCTCGGCCTTTGAAGGCGTCAACAGCGGCAGCGGCACGGTCTACATGCCCTCCGCGCTGTGCGATGCCTTCGGCGGCCAGAACTCGGCCTACGCCGTGCAGAACACCAGCAATTCCACCCCCACCGATGTGACCGTCACCTACAGCAACGGCTCGACGCAGTTGGCCACCATCCCGGCCGGCGGTAAGCAAAGCTTCATCGCCTGCACCGCCGCGGGCATGGCCTCCGGCTTCAGTGGCTCCGCGGTGATCACCGCGTCCGGCCCCGCCATCATCGCCATCGGCAAGGTCTACGGCACCGGCCTGTCCACCGCCTTCGTCGGCGCGGCCGGCGGCGCCGAGTCCCTGGCGCTGCCGTACGTGCGCTGGGGCACCCAGGCCAACTATGATGCCGGTGTGCATCAGCGCACCTTCCTGGCCATCCAGAACGTGGGCGGGGCCACCATTACGGGTAATGTGGTCGTGCGCTACCTCGACAAGAACGGCACCGAAGTCGGCACGCACACCATCACGACCGACATCCCCGTGGGCGGCAAGGTGAACTCGAACGCCTCCCTGGCCGGCCTGACCGAGTTCGGCATGTACGGCGACGGCACGTTCGGCGGCAGCGTCCTGATCGAAGGCCCGGGTGGCAGCGCCTTGGTCGCCATCGCCCGCGTGCAGTCGGTTGTGCCGGCCGTCGAAGTCGTCGGTGAAGACTACAACGGCATCCCGTTGCCCTAAGGACGACCAGTCCTCCGTCCTGACCAGTTGACGAAGAGTGGGTGGCCGGCCGGCCACCCACTCTTTTTTGTGTCACCCGCCATCCGGCCCAGGGCAATTACATCTACACTACGCTTGGGACTGATCAGCCCTATTTTGCCTGTCATTCCGAAGAGCGCATGGCGGCAGGCCGCCAGCCCCCCCGTGGCGAAACACTCGGCGGACCATGTCATTCCGAAGTACCCATGGCGCGGTGCGCCAGCCCCCCATGGCAGAAACTAGCTTGCCCTAACCCATCCGCTGGAAGTGTAGAGCCGCTCAATTGAGCGGCCGCCGCCGGCTATCAAATGAGTT
>JADZEK010000061.1 GCA_020850595.1 Anaerolineales bacterium | reverse complement strand
GACCAGGAAGTCGAGCACCAGGCGGCTGTGCGCCCGGCAGGCCAGCAGCCCCTGCACCGAGTACATGATCGCGTGGCCGGCCTTGTGCGTGGGCCAGTGCCGCTGGCGGGCGAACTCCGTTGGCCGTAGGCCCACCTGGGCCGCGAGCAGCGCCAGCCCGTGGTCGGTCAACACATAGCCCGGCTCATTCGCGGCCGGGTGGGTGATCAGTCCGATGGCCTCTAGATCGTGGATGGCACCGTAAACCGCCTTGGGCGTGCGGCCCACGACGATGGCCAACTCGCTGGCGGTGATCAGGGGATACTGGCCAATGTGATCCAGCAGCACCCGGCCGCGCCAGCTCAGATGATATTGCCGGGCAAGCAGCGCCGCGCGCTTGTCGCGCTTCTTGGTCGGCGGCGTAAAACCCGAGAGGGTGCTGCCGCGCGAACGGCGGACCGGCACAGGCGCTGCGGTGGCGTCGCTCGCGGCGCCGCACCACGGCCAGCCGTTGTGAGCCGGGGGCTGGTGGGCTGCCGGATGCCCCACCGTATAGACCCAGGGCACGGTCACCGGTCCGTCGCCATAGGCGTGGCGGGGCGTGCACCGCCAATCGCGCCGGTCGATGGACTGCGCCAATGCCCCGAGTGTGATGAACCGTGCGTTCCGGGCCGGTTCGCCGCGGTTGGCGATTTCGGCTGCATCGGTCCAGGCTTCCTGAAGCGCCCTGAGCCGGGTGTGATTGGCGGCCACGACCACAAAGGTGGGGAACCAAAGTCCACGCGGATAATCGCGAAACTGCGGCCGCCAGCCCCAGGCGTGGACGCTGCGGTACTGCTGGTAGAACCAGTCGAGGTCCAGCCCGCCGGCGTCGAACTGGATCGCCAGGTGGGCGTAATTGCGACCATCCACGGCCACGCAAGCCAGGGCATCCAGCCGCAGCGAGCGATAGGGGCCAGGACCGGGCTCGCGCGGCGCTTGGGTGGAGGCCGGCGCCCGGCGTTCGGTGCGGATCGGCCGCACCTCGCCGGCCGGCACGGTGAAGGGCGAGACGGCCCAGACCAGGCGCGGCGCCCACTCGCCCAGCAAATGGCGCGCCGCGTCCAGGTTGTTGGCGCGCAGGAAGGCGTCCTGCAAGCGCGCGCGGTCGTAGGGTACGCCTATGAGCGCGGCGCCATCCGGGGTCAGGGCGAAGCGCTGCTCACGGTGCGCCGGGCCGGCCAGGGAGGCGCACTCGAGCGCGTTGGCGCGCGCCGCCAGGGGCAGGGCGATGTCGGACAGCCCGTGCAGGCTGTCGCGGCAGTAGGCTGCCAGATGCCGAATGCGCGCCCAGGGATGCGCGTGGACGGTTGCCAGCAGGGTGCGCAGCCGCTCATCATCCGGGTACTTCTTGCGACGTCCCATCCTGTTTCTCCTTCCGCGCTGGGCCGGCGGCGCGGCCCGGGCGGCTCATGGCCTGGCGCAGCTCCGTAAATTGGCGCGCGAGCGCGGCGCACAGGTCGGCGCACTCGGCCGTGTAGCGCTGCGCCTGCACCAGTGAGCGCAACTCGCCGAGTGTGTCCACCACCGGCAGCAGCTTGCGCACGCTCGGGTGGCGGGCCGCGTAACCGGCGTCCTCGACCGCCTTTTGCGCTTCCCGGCCGGAAAGCGCCAAGAGCGCGGCCAGTTTGAGCTGAGCCGCTGTGGTCTTGTGTTGCACCGCAGCGGCGCTTAGACTCGTGCGCAATTCGGGCTCAAGGCGCGCGAAGGTGCTGTCGAGCAGCGCGCCAGCGGTTTCATCCGAGAGCGTTGTCTCGCGCCGGGTACGGTTGACGGCTGTGGCCGGCGGTTGAGCCCCAGCAGGTGCAGACGAGGGCGTTGATCTGGCGTTGCTCGATACAGAGTCAGGCACGATCAGGCCCAGCGCTCGCGCCGCTTGTTCTGGCGACTCTTTGTGTTCGGCGATCCGGCTCACCCAGCGCTGGGCGTCGGCTTCGGTGACGAGCTGGCCGGCCGCGATCTCGGCCAGGCGCGGCTGTAACGCGCGCGGCGCCTGGCCCAGCGCCAGCGCGGCCTTGGCGCGTAGTTGCCCCTGTTCGAGGGCGCGCTGGATAGCGGGGTCCGTCTCCAGCAGCGCCCGCAACTCGGTCAGGTAACGCGTGGACAGGCCGACACGGCGGGCGATCTCCTCAAGGGTCAGCGAATGCCGCTCGCGCAGCCGGGCAATCGCCCGCGCCTGCTCCAGCGGCGTCAGGTGCTTGCGAACATTGGCGGTCAGCGTGATCAGATCGCACTCCAGGCTGCCGGCCGCGTGGATCACCGCCTGCACCCACTCCTGCTTGAGCCGGCGCAGCGCCTCGATCCGCCGGTGGCCGTCGAGCGGCGTATAGGCCGGGGGAACGCTGTTCGCCGTTTCCAGGAGCAGCACCGGCACGCGTTGGCCCTCGCTGGCCAGGCTCTCTAGCAGCGCGCGGTCCTGCTCGTCGGTGTCGGGGCTGAACGCTGCCCGCACTTGCATCGGGCTCTCGCCGGCGATGGCGTTCAAGCGAACCATGCGCAGCGGCGGCGCATTGCTCGGCTCGCGGAATGGCACGGGCGCGCGACGAAGCGGGTTGGGTGAACGGGCATCAGGCAGGCTTAGTTTCATGGAAATCTCCTTTCAGACAGCGAATGACGTTAGCGGTCTAGAAATACGGCTTCGGTCTAGGCCGGCGCGGGCGGGGTGCCATCGGGTACGGCGTCATGGCGCACCATTGGGCTACCTGCCGGGCGGCCTCAGCGCCCATGACGATCTCGCGCGCGACCTGGCGAAAGTCGGCCGTGGCCGCGTAGTTGGGGCCGGTCAGCGCGATCAGACGACGCTGGAGGCGGTTGGCCGGGAGCGGCTGCCTCAGCCGCTGGCACCGCCGGATGGGCGAGAAATAGGGCAGGTCGTTTTGGCGCAATTTGGCGCGCACATTGCCCATCTCCCGCTCGCTCGACACCGCCATCGGCAGGAAGCCAAGAAAGTCGGGCAGCTCGCTTTCCCGCAGGTTGCGCACATGCACGTACATTTCCATCGTGGGCACGGCGGCATAGAGCGCCGTCAGCGTCGGCTTGAATGGGATGATGGCTTCGTCGCACAACGTGAGGGCCAGTTGCTGCGCGAGATCATCGTTGGTGGGCGTGTCCACCAGGATGAAGGCGAACGGGGGCGCATGGCCCGCCAGGCGCTGGAAGTCCAGCCGGTCGAAGGCGCGGGCGGGGCTGTTGATCGGGTCGGACGCTTCCGGCGCTGCCGCCGCGAGGCTCAGGTAGGGCACCTGCGTGTGCTGGATGATCCCGGCCAGCGTCTGCCGCCCAGCCAGCACGGCGCCGGTGCTGCGCTTCGCCTCCGGCGCGGTGCCCAAGAGTAGGGTGGCCTGCGCCTGCGGGTCCAGATCCACCACCAGCACGCGGTGCTTCATTTGCGCCAGCATGACGGCCAGATTGGCGCAAGCGGTGGTCTTGCCCGAGCCCGGGGTAAGGGAGATAAAGGCGATGGTCCTGGGTGTCATCGGCGACGTGGTCACGGTTCTGGTCGGCTCTTACGTCCAGCATAGGGACAATGCCCAGGCCAGAGTCCTCAAAGAGTCCTCAAGGTTGCCAAGCTAGCTTTCGGCCACTGCGCTAGACTGTGGCTGACTGACCACCTGCTTGGCGACCACGTAGGCAAGATTCGGCCTCGGTAGTCGGCGGCGATCGTTCGCTAGGGCATTTCAAACCGGGTACATCAAGCGCGAAAAACTACGAAAACCGCTTGTTTTCGTGTGCGTTATGTCTTGTCCGAGCGCGGACAAGACATAATTATGCTGGGCATGGCTTCCGAGAGCAGCGGCCTTTTGCCTGCTTTGCGAGAGCGTTCTGGCGTCTGCTTTCGCTCTCCGCCTAACAGCGTAGCGGTGATCTTGAGTGCCGAGTCCTCAATCCCTCCTCGACCTGGCGAGAGTTGGTTGCGGCGAGGGCGAGCCGGCCTATAATCGGCTTACAGGCATGGCCTGAGCAGTTTTGGAAGGGCAGGGGGCTGAGGACGTAAGTAGTGGGACTGGACGCCGCCTGCAGACCGCAGGCGGCGTTGTGTTCTAGCGAGATGGAACAGCAGCTCAACTTCGAACTCCAAGGCAATGACCCGCGGGTGAGCTTCATGGCGGGCATGCGCCGCCTGGTGCTGGATGAAGCCCGGGCCACGCGCGACCGCATCCAGCAGGGCTGGTCGCGGCCGGTGCCCAGGCGCGTCGCCGACGGGCTAGCCATTGAAGGGCTGCGCGTCGAGCAGGTGCGACTGGATGGCGACCTGGAGCTGGTCTGTGTCCAAAATCACTCGCGCTTTCGCGAAGGCGACACCCTGTGCCTCAACCGGGGCAATCCGTTCGAGCCGCCCCGCGCCATGGTGACGCTGGAGAGCGATGACGAGACCCGGTTGCTGGTCTCGCTGGCGGACCTGGGCATAACCTGGGCCGAGTTGCTGACCAAGGCCGACGGTTGGGTGCTGGACGAGGGCTACCTGGACCTGAGCCACTACTTCCTGGACGCGCTGGATGAGGTGGCGGACAGCGTCGTGGGCCGCGAGCGGGTGCTGCCGCTGCTGATGGGGCGGGCGGCGCCAAAGATCGACGTCGAGCGTTGGGAGCGGGGGATGGGGCTGGCCGACAGCGTTGGCCTGAACTGGAGCCAGGCCGAGGCTTTCGCTAATGCCTACGCGGCCGACCTGGCGTACTGCATCCAAGGTCCGCCCGGTACCGGCAAGACCCGCGTGTTGGCGCACCTGGCGAGCGCCCTGGCCGAGGACGGCGAGCGGGTGCTGGTCACGGCCTTCACCCACCGCGCCATCAACAATGCGCTGAACAAGCTGGACGAGGTCGCGTCGGACACCGCCGCGATCAAGATTGGCCGGACCACGCGCGCCGACGACCTGGCGGTGGAAAACTACGAGTACTTCGACACCTCGCCGATGGCGGCGATGAAGGGCGGCTATGTGATCGGGGCCACGCCCTTCGCGCCGCGCACGCGGCGGTTGGGCGGTGTGGAGTTCGAGACCGTGATCTTCGACGAGGCCAGCCAGATCACGCTGCCGCTGGCGGTGATGGGGATGCTGGCCGGCAAGAAGTTCATCTTCATCGGCGACCAGCAGCAGTTGCCGCCGGTGCTCACGACGCGCTACTCGGGCGGCGCCTTCCGCGACTCGGTCTTTGGCGTCCTGGCCGAGCGCGGCTTCGACACCATGCTGACCGACACCTACCGGTTGAGCGCCGAGCTGGTCGCCTGGCCCAGCCGCCACTTCTACCAGGATCGGCTGGTGCCAGTGGAAGACGCGGCGCAGCGACGGATTGACTATTCACAGCCGCCGGCGCGCCTGGCTGAAATTCTGGACCCGGAAGCGCCCAAGGTATTCGTGGATCTGGGCCACCACAACGTGACCACCCGCAGCCATAAGGAAGCGGGCGTGGTCGTGGACCTGATCGAGACCCTGCTGGCCTGCGGCGTGGCAGCCGGCGAGATCGGTGTGGTGGCACCTTACGGCGCGCAGGGCAGGGAGATCCGCAACTTACTGCGCCAGGTGTTGCCCGGCACTGCCACGCGCAAGCAGATCGTGGTGGACACGGTCGAACGGATGCAGGGCCAGGAGCGCGACGTCGTCATCGTCTCGCTGACTACGTCCAACCCGACCTTCGCCGCCAACCTAGCCGAGTTCTTCTTCCAGCCCGAGCGGCTGAACGTGGCCGTGACCCGCCCGCGCAAGAAGCTCATCCTCGTCGGCAGCCGGCATGTGCTTAAGGCCGAGCCCGAGCACGAAGAGTGGCAGCAGGCGGTTGAATTGTTCAAGGACTTGCTCGACTCCTGCGCCTATTTCTCGCTATACCTCCCCTGACAATACCGCGATGGCACGTCTGTTGCCTGAAACGCCGCTTGGCTCCGTCTCAACCGAGATCGCCCGCGTCTATCGCCTGCTCAAGCAACTGCCGGACGACTGGACGATCTGGCATCGGCTTAGTTTCTGGAGCGAGCCAGGGCCGGACTTCTGGGTGCTGCGCCCTGACCAGCGCGGCCTGCTGCTCAAGGTGGCGGGCGCCACGCCGGCCGAAGTGCAGTCGGCCGGGCAGTTCGGGCTGTTTGACTCCCAAGGCGCTAGTCGGCCAGGGCAGGAGGAACGCGCCGCGCTGGATAGCTTCTACGATACGTCGGCGGCCCAGGATGGCGCGGTCGTCTGGCGCGACTGTCTGCCGGCGAGCATCCTGTTTCCAAACGTCGCGGAGCGCGACCTGCGCGCCGCGCTGGGCGACCGTGTGGATTTGGCCGGCAAGGAGCGGCTGACGCCCGATGCATTTCACGGTTGGTTGAGCGAGCGCGCCGGGCCGCCGCTGACTGAAGCGGCGGTGACGGCCATCCGCAAGGCGCTGACGCCCGAGATCGTCATCCCGCCGCAGTTCACGGTGCGGCAGCCCATTGACCGCAATGTGGATGCGCAGTTGGCTGACTACCTCTTGGATTACGACCAGGAGTGGGTGCTCAAAACCGACCTGGACCTTTCGAGCGATGCGCGCCAGACGGCCGGCGAGTTCGGCTTGCGACTGGTGAGTGGCGTGGCCGGCAGCGGCAAGTCGCTGATTGTCGTCTACCGCGCCCAGCTCTTGCGGCGGCTGTATCCGGATAAGTCCATCCTGGTGCTCACCCACAACCGGCCCTTGATCCGCGACCTGGAAGCCCGCTACAAGCAACTCCAAGTGCCCGGCGCGCGGGTAGAGTTCAATACCTTCCAGGGTTGGTGCCGCAAGCACTGGCCGCAGCAGCCGGCCTGGCGCGACCCCATTGGCCGCCAGCGCCGGGAGACCGCCCTGACCCAGGCCTGGCACGCCCACTTGGCCGACACCGCCGTCTCCGAGCGTATGTTGGGCGATGAGCTAGACTGGCTCAAGGACCGGCTGCTCGTTGGCCGCGACGCGTATCTCGCCGCCGACCGCACCGGGCGTGGCTTTGCGCTGAATGAGGCGCAGCGGCAGAAGGTCTACGACGCCTTCGAGGCCTATCACCGCGACCTGGCCGCGCGCCAGCAGGTGGACTGGGGCGACGTGCCGCGCCGCTTGTGGTTCGCCGTGGAGCAGGGCCACCGGCTGCCGCAGTATGACATCATCCTGGTGGATGAGGCCCAGTTCTTCGCGCCGATCTGGTTCGAGCTGATCAAGCGCAGCCTGAAGCCAGTCACCGGCCACCTGTTCATGGCGGCCGATCCCACGCAGGGGTTCCTCAAGCGTCGGCAGTCATGGCTGGCCTGCGGGCTGGACGTGCGTGGCAAGGCGCAGCGGCTGGAGAAGAGCTACCGCACAACCCGTGAGATCCTGAGCGCGGCGACACTGCTCTACCGCGCCCGGCTGCCCGAAGACGATGAGAAGCTGCTCTCGGCCGACGGTGACCTGGGCCAGATGCCCAGCGGCGTGGTGCCGGTGGTGGTGCCGCTGACGAGCGAACAGGACGAGACCACGCGCGTCGTTAACGAGATCCGTGGCCTGGTGCAGCAGGGCCTGCGCCTGGGCCACATCCTGGTCATTCACGCTGACTGGCGCGGGGTCGACCGGCTGCTGGCCCGGCTGCGGACCGAGTTTGGCGCGGACGCGGCGGTGGACGCCAAGGACAACCCGCGCGGCGACTTCATCCGCGTGTGCACGCTCAACGCGGTGACTGGGCTAGAGAGTCCGATTGTGTTTGTCATGGGCGTGCATGAGTTGTATGAAGAAGAACAGAGCCTGAGACTCTCGGAAGAAGAACGAGCCGAGTTGATCCGAGACAATACCAGAAAGCTGTATATGGCCATTACCAGAGCGGGACAGAGATTGGTGCT
>JADZEK010000060.1 GCA_020850595.1 Anaerolineales bacterium | reverse complement strand
TCGTCGTTGGTCAGGACGACACCCGGCGTGGCGTGGACGTGCAGGTGGGTGTCACTTCTTATCCAGTCTATGTGACCTACACCTACGAGCACGTCGAGAGTGGGCCGGCGACGTGCCAGTGGATCGGGCCAGGGCAGGGGGGCGGTTGCGGGGCCGGCTGGACTGGGCCGGTGGCGTGGCAGGACGGCTGGCAGTCGTGGATGGCAAGCGATCCGGACTGGGGTATCCGCAGCGCCGAGGTGCGCGAGTGCCGGCGGCACACGGACGTTTTCCTGGACCGGATCGGCGCGTTGAGCGTGCGGGCCACGCTATCAGAGGCATCGGCGGCCTGGATCAGGGGCGAGCTGGCCAGCAAGTATCCGGGTGCGCGTGTGTATCAGGCGCTGTGGCCGCTATACCCCGGCCGGCCGCCGGCGTCGGGCGGCTTTAGCACCGACCGGATGTCGTTTGCGGCCACGTACGTGCGGCTGCCGCTGGCCGATCCGGGCGAGTATCTGCTCTCGATTGAAGGGCGCACGCTGGGCACGCCCTACACCGAGCCCCGCACCCTGGACTTTGAGCAACCGGGCTTCTCCGTTAACGCCGCCTTCACGGCGTTGACTAAGTAACGTCACCCAACCTATTCCACACGAGGCCACTCATGAGCACATCCATCAGCAAACGACCTTCCTTACTGCCGGTCCTGTTGATTGCGGCCCTGGCCGGCATACTGACCCTGGTGTTCCTCCTTTCGCTGCGGGCGGATACACCCGTTGTCGTAGCGGCGAATCCCGTGGCGGTCGGCGCGCGGCTGGCTGAAGCCGACCTTCAGATCAAGCTGGTGCGGCAGGCCGACGCGCTGCCGGGCGCCCTGTCGCGCATTGAAGACGCCGTCGGCCAGGTCATTAGCACGCAACGGCTGGCCGGTGACCAGATCACGGCCAGCATGCTGGGCAACCAGGCGCTGTCAGCCATCGCGGCTGCCCTGGAACCCGATCACCGAGCCGTAGCGGTCAAGGTCACGCGTTCGTCAGGCTTAGCCGGCATCCTGCGGCCAGGTGACTTTGTGACCCTGATTGCGGTGGTGCAGCCGGACACACAGTTCAACGCGCTCGACGTGGTGTCGCCACTCAACGTTCCGGGCGCGACCACCACACCGGCGGCTTCGGTCATCACGCCGACCGCGACGCCGGGCTACGGACCGGTGGTGCCGGAGAGTCCGTTTGCGCGCGTGACGGCCAGCGGCCTGCGCGTGCTGCTGGTGCCGCAGACCTTCCGCTATGAGGAGGTCAGCACCAGCGGCACGGACTCGCAAGGCTTCGCCATGGCGCAGAGCTCGCTATCGGGGCAACAGGAGTCGGTCATCGTGCTCGATGTGCCGGTCACGCCGGTGACGGTGGCGGGGATTGACGGTCCTATGGAGATCTCGTTGCCGGAGCTGATCGCGCTGCTGGATAGCCACGCGCAGGTGTACCTGGCGCTGGAACCGTCCGGGCAGGCCTCGCCGATCCACGGACCCGGCATCGCCATCGAGCAGATCGTGGAACTGGGGGTGGGGCAATGACCGGCAACCCGGAGCCAGCCTTCAGCGAGAACGGGCCGGCCACGCTCTACCTGGCCGGGCCAGACATGGGCGGGTTCATCCTGCCACAGATGCTCCCGGCCTATAGGGACGACGCCCGCTTTCGCGTGGTGTCACTGGCGGCCGAGTGGGAGGACATCAAGCGCCAGGTCACGCAGTACCGGCCCGAGGTGCTGGTGATCGAGGCCAGCGTCGCGCCCGGCCCGGACCAACTCAAGGACTTTCTCAACCAGATGGTGGGCACGGTGGCGATGGTCATCCTGCCCCCGGCCTGGGCCAAGTTCCAGGGCATGTTTCAGGGCGTGCAGACCACGGTGCGCGGCGTGTACCTGTCGCCGGTGAACTGGGCAGCGGTCGCGAACGCCACCTACAGCGCTGTCGCCACCGAGCGTGCGCGCACCGCCACGGCCTCGCCCGCAGCGAGCCTGTATCGAACGGAAGGCCTATCGAGGCCGAATACAACGGCCGTGGTGGGCACGCGCACCATCGCCTTCACCAGCTTCGCCGGCGGGACAGGCAAGAGCACGATCGCCGAAGCAATGGCGGTGGACCTGGCTCGCCAGCACATCAAGACGCTGCTGTGCTCTTTCAACTTCCCGGCAGCCGCGGTGGGGCACATGGGCCAGAACCTGCACTTTAGCCCCAACGCCACCGAGTGGCTCAACCGGCCAACTGTGGACGGCTTCCTGGCTTCGCTGCAGCACCCGCGCGGCCTGGATGACCTGGACGTGCTGCTGGCGCCGGATGACCCGCACGTCCTGGCGTCGGCCAATGGCCGCAAGGCGGAAGAGGCCAGCAGCATCCGCAACCTGATCTTTGCCGCCTACTCGTTCAACTACGGCGCGATCCTGCTGGACCTGCCGCCCTTCGCCGACTCGATGTGGGCGCTGCACGGGCTGCTGGCCGCAAACGTAGCCCTGCTGGTGTGCCGGCCCACGCTGCACGACCAGTTTGCCGCCATCCACGCCTACCGGCTGCTTTCGGAGCAACTGGCAGCTCAGGTGCGCATCCCCGCCGACGCGATCTTCGCCGTCCTGAACTTCACCTCATCCGAGGACAACATCAATGTCCGCTCGTTTCAAGGCGATATCGCCAAGGTCGTTGGCCGCTTTCCACCGATTTTGGAGGCGTTCCCCCACATTCCTAGCCTGCCCAGGCTGCAAAGCGTAGGTGATACGCCCGTGCTGGCGGCCGGGTGCGAGGCCTTTGCGCAGGCCACGCGCAGCCTGTCAGCCAAGCTGGTGCCTAAGGCAGTGTCAAGAAATAACCTGTTCGTTTTGATGTAAGCTCAGGGTCCATGAGAGCGGCCAGTCATACCGGCCGATGAAAGGCCTTGAGCGATGAGTGTGCATAAACCACGCCGTCCGATGCACCGGTGCGAATGTAAAGTGTGTGCCGAACATCCTTATAGTCAGATCGCCCGGCAGCATCAGGCCATCAACCGGGTCGTGGCGACCTTCGATGAGAAGAGCCGCCGCCGGTTTGTGGGCTTGTTGGCGTTGCAGCATGGCCGGGGCGGCGTGCAATGGGGGCATGAAGTCACCGGCCTGAGCCGCATGACGATCCGCACTGGACGCGAGGAAATTCGTCGCGCCGACCGCCTCCCCGGTGTGCGTCGCACCGGTGGCGGACGCAAGGCGTTCGAAAAAAGCGACCCGCGATCCTGGCCGCGCTGAGCGACCTGTTGCAAGATGCAACGGCCGGCGACCCTATCTGCGGCACCAAATGGACACGGAAGTCGCTGCGCCGACTGGTCAAAGAGTTGCGGCGGCGGAAGTTCAAGGTCAGCCACGAGACCGTCCGACGTTTGGTGCAGGCGCAGGACTACTCGCTGCAGCGCAATCGCAAGGAGCGGAGCAAACGGCAGAACGTCCAACGGGATCGGCAGATGCGGTATGTGGCCCGCCAGCGGCGCAAGTTCCTGAAGGCGAAAAAGCCGGTGATTAGCGTGGATACCAAGAAGAAGGAATTGGTCGGCAACTTCAAAAACGCGGGGCGCACCTGGCGGCGCGAAGCGCGGTCGGTCTTGGCGACCGACTTTCCGAGTGATGCCGACGGCAAGGCCATTCCGTATGGCGTGTACGACCTGGCGCGCAATCGCGCCTTCATCGGCGTGGGCGTGTCGCACGAGACCGCCGAATTCGCGGTCAATGTCATTCGGCGTTGGTGGCGGATCGAAGGGCAGTCGGCTTATGCGGGCCAGACCGAGTTGCTGATCCAAGCCCATGGGGGTGGCGCAAACGCCTATCGGAGTTGGCTGTGGAAATGGGAGTTGCAACGCTTGGCCGACGAAACCGGCCTGACGATTACGGTCAGCCACTATCCGACGAGCGCTTCCAAGTGGAATTGGATTGAGCATCGGGTCTTCTGCCATATCACCGCCAATTGGGCCGGTGAACCCTTGGTCAGTTATGAAACCGTCCTCAAATTCATCCGGACCACCACGACCGAAACCGGCTTACGCTGTCGCGCCTACCTGGACCGGAAAGTCTATGCGACCGAGATCACGATTACGCCTGAGCAACAGGACTCGATCCGATTGCAGCGCCTTCGCGTCCTGCCCAAGTGGAACTACATCATCCGGCCGCACGACAACGCCGTCTAGAAACGGACAAGTTATTCTTTGACACCGCCTTAGCCGGCGCACCTTGAGCAGAACGGCAAGAACGGCCGCGAGAGCACGCTGATCGGCAAGCTGCTGGGTGTGACGGTTCGGCTGGGAAGGTGACCCGATGGAAGCCCTGATTGCCCTACTGGCGGCCCTGGCTGCCTTTCTGCTGGCCTACGACCACCTCTATCGCCGGCGCCTCCTGCGCTCGGCGGCGGTCCGACGGCTGGAAGAAGCCCTGACGCCGCCGAACGCACTGTTGACGCTGGATCCGCAGAGCCTGGAGTACCGGCTGGCTGCGGCGGGGATTGAGACCGCTCACCCGCGCCTGACGTGGCTGGCGCTGGCGTGGCTGCCGGCAGTGGTGGTTCTGCTCGTGGCGCTGAGTGCCGGATTCCCGGTGGCCGTCTCGGGTGGTGCGGCCATTGTGGCCGTCATCGCCCCGCGGCGGTGGCTGGACGGCCGCGTGAAGCAGCGCGGCTGGCGAATTGATGAGGCGCTGCCCACCGCCTACACCCGGCTGGGCGCGATCCTGCGCGCCAGCCCTGACGTGGCCAACGCCCTGGCCGAGGTGGCGGCGTCACTGGAGATCGGCCATGGCCCGACGCCGCTTTCGATGGAGCTGCGGCAGACCGCCCTGGAGGCGGCCTCGGGCGAGATTGGCCGCGAGGAGGCGCTGCGGCGACTGCAGCGGCGCGCCGCCTCGACCAGCCTGGCGAACCTGGGCCTGTTGTTGGAGCGGTTCAAGCAAACGGGGACCGGAGATGGCGGGCGCTTCTATGAAGCGTTCGACACGGCTGCGCAAAACGTGCAGGGCATTCTGGAAGCCCGGCAGCGGGCCAAGGCCAAGGCCGCCGAACAGCTCCAGGTCGCGCGGATCGTGCCGGTGCTGCTGGCGCTCACCATGCTCTTCTTCATGAACGATCCCGGCTTCAGGCTCTCGTTCAGCGTGCCACTGGTGCAGATCGCGCTGGGCCTGGCGGTGGCGATGATGAACTTCGGCTACACGCTCATGGCCGATATTGCGCGGGAGGCGGTGTAGGACATGGAATACTTGATTGCCTTGCTCGTGGGGGTGACGGTGCTGCTGGTTGCTGATCGTGTGCGCCGCGTGCCGGCCAGCTACTACTCCCGGCGGACGCAAGCGGCCTTTGAACCTGCACCGGCTGAGACTATGCCGCTGCACCGAGGCTTGCTGCGTGGGCTGGGGCCGTTGGCGAAGTTTACCCCGGCCGGCTGGGTGCGGGCCATCAGCCGGCAGCTCTACTGGGCGCAGCTTGGCGGCAAGTGGGGTGGGTGGAGCGTGACCGAGGTGGTGGCGCTGCACATTGCCGCCGGCCTGGCGGGAGCAATTCTGGGCCTGGCGCTCGCACCGCGAGATCTGGCCATGGTGATTGCGGTGACCCTGGCTGGGCCATTCCTGCTTAACCTCCTCTCCCTGCGCTCGCCGGCGAGGCGCGTGCATCGCCAGGTGCAGGCGGAGCTGCCTGAGCTCGTGGCGCTGCTGGCGGCTGAAGTGGCGGCGGGCACGACATTGGCCGAGGCGTTGGCGCGGCTCTCACGCGGCAGCGGTCAGGGCGCGGCATGGATCCGGCGCGCGCTGACCGGGGCTGTGGGCGAATCGCTCTTTACGCAGCAGGGGCATGCAGGCGCATTGCTGAGGGAAGCGCAGGCCTCCGGCGACGACGACCTGATCGCCCTGGCCATCAACCTCGACAAGATCAAGCAGCGCGAGACGGGCACGCAGGAACTGCTGGCGCAAACCGCCCGCTCGACGGCGGCGCGCTATGTCTCGGAGGCGCACATCCGGGCCGAGAAAGTCGGCAGCGAGATCATTCTGCCGATGGTGGCGTTTTTCTTTCTGCCGTACGTGGTAGTTCTGCTGTTGGTGCTGGCGGCGCCGCTGCTGAGCGGGGTAGTGATGCCGTAGCGAGATTTTGTTCACGCAGAATCTAGTTTCTTATGTATCCGGGGCACCTTGTTTTCGACTGAGCTTCCAGTCTTGCAGACACTCCTCGCAAGATGTACCTGTCGATACATTAGGCTGCCGAGCAATGAACTTCGCCTCTTGACATGCGAAACAGGTTATGGGCCAGAACGGGACCACCCGTACCCGAAACGCGTGCCGAACGTATCCATCTTCAAGGTAGCGCGAGATTTCGCTGTGGTTGGACGCATAGCGCACCAGTTGGCTGCTGAATTTCGGGCGATACAGTGCCAATACAAACAACTCTTGTAAATCAGACAAGAGATCTAGAGGGTCACTACGCCACAGCAGGCGTTTATCGCCACTGTAGTAAGCGCAATTGTGAACAGTGTAGGCCATTGAGTAAATGCGCAAAGTATCCTTTCGCATTAACAACACACCATAGCCAAGTTCCGTGGAAGGGGTTCGAAATTGCTCAATTCCGAGGATTACGGTGTCATCATGCAAAAAAGTAACTCGACCCGTGCTGCGGTGTTCGCCCAAATGCGATGGCGTGGATTTTTCGAAATCATGTTGGAGGGATTCTGGGCGCTGTGGGTATTGGATGAAGACGCTGCCGGGCAGTGTGATGCGCGTGTAAGTGGGTGATGGGAATTGGTATGAGCCTAATCGCAAATATTCGCTGGGACGAAGCCGTTCCAAATTGTACTCATCCCCGATTTGTCGAACCAAGGCTTGAAACGCCGCGCGCGGACTGCCTTGCGGTTGTGGAGCAGGCACCGGTAGGAGGTGGCATTCGCAGACTTTGGGGTTTTCGGTGGGGCGAAGCTCTGCGATGTATGCACCTGGAGAAGGGGCGTTGGCTGTCTTTTTTGGATCAAGGCGGCCCAGAGTTCCCTTTGGAAAGTCTGGATCGTAATGTTCAGCCGCGAAAAGCTCATACTGTTTGCCCTCAGTATCCTCCACTGTGGCCCCTTCAAGCACATTTACGACTAATGCAAAGCTTCTCACATTGGGATACTTGCGGCGAATATACGAGACCACTTGTGCCCGGAACGTTGTTGTCTTGTGGACGAGAGCGGGCACTGTAAATCGTAGGCCCAACAACGAGTAGAAGTTCTGAATGATTTCCATGTTTGTTGCGCCAAGAACGTCAGCTCATTTGGTTGCGCTGTAGTCAAGGTCATTTTGCATTGTGACAGCCTTGGACGGATCTTTCGCTTAAATTCCAGGTGGCTGTTGAGATTGGGTGACGAGCCGCGAATATAAATCAGCAGGGCAGCCCATGTCTTTCAAGATGGTGGACTGCAACTTGGACAGCGGCGTTAAATGAACTTGTGTTTCGCGACCCAAGACGATGACGGTCAGGA
>JADZEK010000059.1 GCA_020850595.1 Anaerolineales bacterium | reverse complement strand
GGCGAACTTGGCGGCGGCCAGGGCGAGGGCCAGGATAAAGCCCATGGCGACGCTCAGGCGGGCGCTCCAGACGAAGCCGGTGTTGTCGTTGCTGGTCTGCTCGTTGCGCTCATCGGTGGTGTTCATGTGCAGGTCTCCTTATAAAGTGGGTGAGAGTGTGTCCGGCGAATGCCGGTCGGTTACGGGTCGGGTATGGTCGGTGGAGTGGGGCGAGCAGGGAACAAAAAACCGGCTAGACAGCCGGTTTCGCTATTCGCTCCCCGCAGGCCCTGCTAGGTGGTTCCCCCAGCAAGCGACCAGATCAGGCCAACGGTTCTTCGCGTCTAAAGGCAGGGCTTTATTGCCAGTTGGACGTTTATCAAGTGAGCGCGGACCCTCCTCAAGGGCGGCACAAACCGGCCGTTAATCTGGTCTGTACGAGAAAGATAATAGGTTCCTGAGAAGGCTGAGTCAATACAATCTAACTGACGCTCAGGTTTGTTTTTGGTTTATTTGATAATACGAGGAGAAGGCGGGGGTGGTCAACAGGACGTAAGGACCACTGCGCGCGATTGTCATGCCCGCGCAGTAGTACGATGGTCATGTCGCGCGCAGGCGGTTAAGCTCCGTCACGAAAGCCTCAACCCGGCGCGGGTCCACCGTGTTGGTCCAACGGCCGTCAACCTTAAAGTGCGTGCCGACGATCATGGCGTCAGCGGCGGCGTAGAAGCGGGCCAGGTTGGCCGTAGTGACGCCCGAGCCGAGCACGATGGGCAGGCCGCAGTGAGCGCGGGCTTCTGCCACGTCCTCAATCCGGCACGGGTCCCCGGTCACGCTGCCGGTGATGATCACGGCGCTGGCGCGCATGAACTCGGCCGCCTCGGCCGTCAGGCCCAGGCTCACATCGGCAGTGATGGCGTGGGCCGAGTGCTTCTTCTTCACGTCGGTCCACACCTGCACGCGCTCGGCCCCGATCAGCTTGCGGTAGCGCAGCAGTTGGGCGGCGGACGACTCAATCAGGCCCTCATCGGCTACATGCGCGAAGACGAAGCCCTCGGCGCGGATGAAGTCGAGGCCGGCGGCGTGGGCCACGGCCATGGCCTCCTGGTTGGCCCCGGCCAGCACCTGCACGCCCACGGGCAGGCCGGTTTCGGCTTTCACGGCCTGCCCGCAGAGCGTCATGGCCGCCACGATCTCCGGCCCCACGCCGGCGCGCAGGTAGGGCAGGTCGTGCATATTCTCAATGCCCAGGCCGTCTACGCCCGCCGCTTGATACAGGCGCGCCTCGCGCACCGCCAGGTCTACGATCTCACTCACGCGCAGAGTGTTGGCGGGCGTGCCCGGCAGCGCCGCGATGTGGATCATGGCGATGACGGGCTTGGGCCGGGCGAATAAGGGTGTCAGCACGGCGGCGGGCCGGCGGCTAGTCAATGAAGGCTTCGCGCACCACGCGGCCTTCCCAGTGCGGGTCGGGCGTCAGCCCGAGCAGATAAGCCAGGGTGGGCGCGGTGTCGAGCAGGCTCACCGGCTCGGTGAGGGCATAGCCGGGCTTGACGCGCGGGCCGGCCAGCCCCCAGGGGATGAGCATGTCGGCGTCCTGGTCGGTGCCGTGCGTGCGGTCGTGGCCGCCGTGGTCGGCCTGCACCAGCACATGCCCGTCGGCGGGTAGCGTGGCGACGATGCGGGCTACCAGCTTATCCACGCGCGCGCACTGGGCGCGGTACTCCGGGCTGAGCCAGCCGTGGTTGTGGCCGCAGGTGTCGGTGGTGCCGTAATAGATGAAGCAGAAGTCGAGCGGGTCGGCTAGCAGCAGCGGCACGGTGACGTCGCACATCTCATCGTCGCCGCTCATGGTCTCCACGTTGTCAATGAAGACGCTGCGAAACAGGCTGCCGGGCTTGTTGATGTCGCGCAGCTGCTCCCAGTTGTAGAACAGGCCGCAGCGCTTGCCCGCGGCGCGGGCCACGTCCATCAGCCCCGGCAGCGGGCGGGCGAAGGGCGTGAAGGTGTTGGTGGTGACGCCGTGGCGCTGAGGCGGCACGCTGTGAAAGATGGAGGTGTGGCACGGCAGCGTGATGCTGGGCATGACGCTGCGCGCCCGCAGGGTGGAGGCGCCGCGGGCGAACAGCGCGGCCAGGTTCGGGCAGTTATCGGGGACGACGTCGGGCCGCAGCCCATCAATGAGGATGAAGTAGGTAGCCATGGGGGGTGATTATAGCGGCAGAGCGGGGAAGAGGGGAAGCGAGAGGTGGGAGGTCGGAGGGGCAGTGTCGCTAGGGGCAGCTGCGCCGAACGCTTCAGCATTGCTGTCAGGGGCGCCACGGCCAAGCAGGCGTTGAAGCCGACGGGGGGCGCGGTGCGGAAGCGGGCAAGCGGATGAAGGGCAGCGGGTTGACATCCATGTCTTCAGTGTGAGCAGTTGAGCAGTATTGGTGAGGTTAGCAAGCGGCAGTTTTGCCCCCCCACGGCGCTACCGCGGGCCGTTGGGCGCCGGGGGCGGTCCGGCCGCCGCCCGCGGTGACTTAATCGCCGCTTGCCCTCCGCCCTCGGCGGCACTAGACTCGCGGCAGTTCCGCCGCCCGCGAGGACGCCATGACCACGTTCAAGTTCGAAGCCTGGCCGACCGAGTTCCGCGCCATCAACCAATACTTTGGGGTCAACCCGCAGAATTACGCCCAGTTCGGCCTGCCGGGCCACGAGGGCCTCGACATCCAGGCGCCGGACGGCAGCAAGGTCTTCGCCGTGGCCCCCGGCCGGGTGAGCATGGTGCGGCTGGAGCCGACCGGCCACAACTACGGCATCCACGTGCGGGTAGACCACATTGAGCAGTATCAGACCACCTACGCCCACCTGCGCCAATGCTTTGTGAGCGTGGGCCAGAATGTGACCGCGGGCATGGTGCTGGGCCTGGCCGACAACACCGGCAACAGCTTCGGCTCGCACCTGCACCTGACGCTCAAGAAGCTGGACCAGAACTACCTGAACTGGCCCAGTCACATCACCGACCCCACGCCCTTCATCCTGCCCCTGCTCGATTGGCAGCCGCCGGCCGGCCCGTACGTGGAAGGCTGGGCCTATGTACCGGGCCTGACCCTCGGCAACGGGCTGGCCCAGGCCAACGCGGGCGGCATCAACCTGCGCGCCGACGCGAGCATCAACGGCCCGAAGCTCGCGCTTGTGCCCGCCGGGACCATCATGATCGTGACCGGCGCGGCGCGCGGGCAATACCTGCCGGTGAAGGTGGCGCGCGCCGCCGTGGGCCTGCCCGACCCCGCGCCGCCCGCGCCTCCGGCCCCGCCGCCCGCGCCGACTATCGCCACGGTGGACGGCTGGGGTTTCGCCGCCTACCTGACGGTGAGCGGGGCGCAAGCCGTGGTGGGGCAGGTAGGCATTAACTTGCGCGCGCAGCCGCAGCGCACCGCCGCCAACATTGGGTTGGTGCGCGGCGGCAGCACGGTGAGCGTGCTCGGCGCGCAGCAGGGCGAATATCGGCCGGTGCGCGTGCGCCAGGTAGACTTTCAGGGGCCAGTCGTCCTGCCGCCGCCGGCCCCCGCGCCCGGCCCGGCGCCCGCGCCGAACGCGCCGCCCGCGGGCATGGTGGCGGGCTGGGCCTTTACCCAAAACCTGGCCCTCACCGGGCGGCAGGCCGTCGTCGGCGCGCTGGGCATTAACCTACGCGCCTCGGCCGACACCACCGCCCTTAAGGTCGGCCTGGTAAAAGAAGGCGCGCAGGTGCAGGTGACCGGCCCGGCGCGCAACGTCTACACACCCATCTGGGCGCGGCGCGAGGACATTCTCGACCTGGTGAACCCGCTGCCGCCGGTGGCCGCCCCCGACCCCTTCCCGGCCGGCAGCCCTCCGCTCCCGCCCGTCCCCATCCCCGACACCACGCCGGGCTTTGTGTTCACCACGCAGACCACGCGCGACGGCGACGCGGCCGTGGCCGGGCAGTATGGCCTGAACCTGCGCGAGACGCCGCGCCGCGACGGCCGCGTGCTGGGCTTTGTGCCTGGCGCGACGCGCATGATCGTCACCGGCCCGGCCCAGGGCGAGTACACGCCGGTGCGCGTGGACGACCGCCTCGTGCAGCCGCCCTTTGACCCCAACGCGCCTCCGGCCGCCGCGCCCGCCGCGACGACCACCACCACCCCGCCCGCGGCCCCGGCCCCCGCCGCCGCCAACGCCGACCCGCAGCCGCTTGGCCACTGCCGCATCGGCCTGCACGCCAGCGCCGACCCGGGCATCAGCGCTGCCGAGATTGCCGAGTTCGCCGCGCTGCGCCCCGGCATCATCAAGGTGCTCTCGTTTCACGGCGAGGCGGAGATCCGCCGCCTGGCGGCCGACCACCCGACGGCCAGTTGGGTGGTGCGCGCCTTCCTCGACTTCGGCGGCCGGACGATTGGGCCAGACCAGTTCCTGACCGACACGCTGCCGGATGTGCGCCGCGCCCTGGGCGCGCTGGCCGGGCGCGACGTGGTGGTGGAGCTGCATAACGAACCCAACATCATCCAAGAGGGCCTGGGAAAGAGCTGGACCGACGGCGCGAGTTTCGCGGCCTGGTGGCTCGATCTGCTGGCGAAGTACCGCCAGGCGCTGCCGGGCGTGCGCTTCATCTATCCGGGGCTGTCGCCCGGCTCGAGCGTGTCGAACCTCAAGCAAGACCACATTCAGTTCTTAGAGGCCGGCCGCCGCGCGGTAGACGCCGCCGATGGCCTGGGCGTGCACATCTACTGGTCGGCGGTCTATCCGATGAAGACGGCCATCGGCGTGCTGGATGACTTCATCAGCCGCTTCCGCTTCAAGCCCATCTGGATCACCGAGGCCAGCAACAACAAAGCAGGCACGTCGGTGCCGCAGAAGGCGCAGCAGTATTTGCAGTTCTGGCAGGAGTTGCAGCGGCGCGCCACGGTGCAGGGGGTGACGTTCTTCGTGGCCTCGGCCAGCGACAAGACCTTCGCCGAGGAAGTGTGGGTCGGCCGCGGCCTGGGCGCGTTGGTGGGGCGGCGCTAAATTTAGCTTGAACCGACCCGTGGACCGGCGTGAAGGGGGAAGATGATAGCCTGAACAGGCAGAAGGAGGACACGATGCGCTGATTACGTCAGATCAATTGGACTTCGGTCGTGGCGGCGGTGGGGGTGGTGGGCGTCGTGCAACTGGCGCTGCTGGCCGCGCCCGGCTTGCGGGCCGCGCTGGCCCAGGGCGAGGCCGGTGCGCCGGCCGGCTCATCCGCGCTCACCCGCTTTATCACCCTGACCCCCGCCCAGGCCCTGTTCGATTCGCCCGCCTATTATACGGTTGGCGGCGGACCCAATGTGTCGGGCATTTACATGCCCAACAGCAGTTTCAATCGCTTCTACACCGGGTTCACACTGCCGCCGGACTACGTCGCGGGCAGCGATGTCACTCTGCGCATCATGTGGGCCAACGGCAACTCGAATGCCACCAACTGTGATTTTGTGCTGTGGGCCAATATGCTGGTCGCTTATCGTCCGGGCGTCACGGACTGGGCGCATTTCGCCGGCGGGCAGTTCAGCAACGGTATAGATACGATCACGCTGCCGGCCGGCGCGACGGCCCAGGCGGTGCGCGCCGAAAATCTGGTGATCGATGGGGCTGGTTTCAGCACCGCGATGCAGCCCCGGGATGCGCTGCAAATCGCCATTGCGCGTGATGCTACCGACGGCAGCGACACCTGCACCGGTTCGTTGGTCATCGTCGGCCTGGATGCCACGTACGAATCAACCGGCGCGTTTCTGCCGCTTACCACCCGGTAACGTTGGCCTTCACCAGTCCCCTATGCCCTGTCATTTCGAACCCGGCCTCAGGCCGGTGGCCCTCACCTTGCCTTGTGGCCGGTGAGAAATCTAGCTTGTGGCGAGCGCCGCCTACGGCTCCTCAGCCCACCCGGTGCTCAGGTCTTGCCAGTCCGGGTTGGCAGCCTCAATCAGCTTGATCTTCTTTTCGCGCCGCCAGGCTTTGATTTCCTTTTCACGGGCCAGCGCGACTTTCACATCAGAGGTCGTTTCGTAGTAGACCAACCGCGAAACGTCATAGATGCTGGTGAAGCCAGGCACGCGTTTGGTCTTGTGCTCCCACAAGCGGCGCTGGAGGTCGCTGGTCATGCCCACGTAGAGGGTGCGTGTCTGGCTGGCGAGGAGGTAAACGGAGTAGGTGCACGGTATGGTCATGGGTTGAGATTTCTCACCCCCCCCAAGGATGTGAAGCGACCACTCGCCTGAGGGGGTTGCTCAGAAACTAAACCTGGTACGATCAAAGGGTCAGCCTGATCCTGGGTTGAGATTCCTCACCCCCCACAATGCCGAAGGATGGCCGGCAACCGGAGGGGGGCTTCGGAATGACATGGTCCG
>JADZEK010000058.1 GCA_020850595.1 Anaerolineales bacterium | reverse complement strand
GGCCAGTGTGCGGTAGACGCCGTAACCCTTCAGCGCAATGTAGATCTGGTTGCCCTCGCCGTCGAGCATCACATCCTGCACGGCGGCCCGCGGCAGCCCGGCGTCGATGCGCTCCCAGCGTGTGGCCGGAGCGGCGTTGCGCAGGTTGGTCATGGTGAGAAACAGCCCCGCCTCGGTGGCTGCGTAGAGCGTGCCGGTGGCGAGGTCGGCCGTGATGCCATGTGCGGCGCCCGGCGGCAGGTTCGCGCTCACATCGTCCCAAAACAGCCCGCCGTTGGTGGTGCGCACGATGCGCGCCCCGCTGGCAACGGCCGGCGCCAGGGCAGCGAGGGCAATCTGCGGCTCGCGCGGGTCGAGGAAGAGCGACTCCACGCGGCCGTCGGCAGCCATGCGGAACTCGCGCCACGTGGCCCCTTCATCGCTCGAAGCCAGCAGCCGCCCATCTTCGGTTCCGGCATAGAGGTAAGCGCCCGCGCGCAGGGCTCGCGTCACCGCTGCTCCGGTGCGCGCCGCGATGCTCGCGGCCAGGGCCCGTTCGGCGCCGGCCACCGACACATCCGCCAACCGCCAACCCGTGCGTTCGCCCGGCGCCCAAACAGCCTCGCCGCCGTCGGCCAGTCCCAACACCAGCCCCTGCCTTGGCTGCGGCGCCCGCAGCAGGCGCCGCGCCGGCAGATTCGGCAACAGAGCGTTCAGACTATCCCAGCTCAGTCCGCCATCGAGGGAACGCCACACGCCATGCTCATTGGCCACGGCAATGTCGTCGGGATTGGTGGGCGACACGGCCAGATCCGCAATCGCGCCCCCCAGAATGGAGAAGCGCGCGTGCCCGGTGAGGTTGCGCCAGGTCCGCCCCTCGTCGTCGCTCGCCCAGGCAAAGCTCCCCGCCGCATACAGCCGCGCGCCCGCACCCCGCACCAGCGCCGACGGCTCCGGCAGGGCGCTCGCTTCGGCCGCGAGCCGCTCCGGGGGGACGGCCTGAGAGGGTTTCCAGCTCTCAAAATCTTCTGTTTCCCAGCGTTCGCCCGCCGAGGTCAGCAGCGCCAATCGGTCACCAGCAGAGGAATACCACACCCGGCTCACCGGCCCGCTGGCAAGACCCACCGTGGCCGGACCGGCCAGCGAGACATTGCCGAACTGCCGCCAATCCAGACGCGTTCCGCCTGTTTCCTGCGCAGCCAAACTCAACGCCGCCAGCAGCGTGAGAACGCTCGCCCGGCTCGCCGATTTGGCCCATATTGTGGCGCTGGGACACATCTTATGCACCCATTCTACCCTTTCCGCTCCCCACTTCTATCGGACGGCCATGAGGAAAACTATTGATTCGAAGTGATTTTGCCGATAGCCTTCCAACTAGGCCTTCTAGTTGCTTGCACGTTTGATGGTAGACTGAATGTTCGCTATGCGCACAGTGCGTCCGGCGGTAGGGTGGCTGCTGGCAGCAGCGACTCTCGGCGTGTGCCTCGCGCAGGCGCCGCAGCAGTTGCTTCAGCCCCTGCCCCCCACCGTACAATACGACCCGTCCTTCACTGGTCTGAACGAGAGCGCCGCCAAGGTGCTCACGATCACCGGCCAGGTGTCGGTGTTGCGCGGCTCTCAGCCCTGGGCGTTGAACGCCGGTGAGTTCATTCAGCAAAAGCAGGTTGTCCTGAGCGGTCCTGACGGCTACGCCATCTTCCAGGTTTCCGACGGCAGCACATTTGAGGTCTTTCCCAACTCGCGCGTCACCTTCCGCAACAACCCCGGCACGTGGTCCGACATGCTCGACCTGTGGCTGGGGAGGGTGAAGGTTTACATCCGCCGCTTCGGCGGCCAGCCCAACCCGGCCCGCATTTACACGCCGACGGCGGTCATCTCCGTGCGCGGCACCACCTTCGATGTGGCCCTGGTAGACGAAGACACCACCTACGTCGCCGTTGAGGAAGGGCAGGTTGGTGTGCGGCACCGCCTCATCCCGCAGGATTCCCTGCGGCTGGTCAATCCAGGCGAGTTTGTCCGCGTGTATAAAAATGCCCCGCTGGCCAAATCGAAAGTCGACAAAGGCGCCGTCGCGCAGCGCGCCGCCAACGCCTTGGCCGAAGCATTCTACACGATCATGATGCGCGGCCCGCGCGTCGGCTCCGGCGGTGGGGTTCCCACACCGGGCGGTGGCGGCGCTCCGCTTCCGGGCGACACCGAGGCCACCCCTCCTCCTCCCCCTCCGCCGCCGCCTCCGGGCGATGCGGGAGCCTCCGCTCCGCCGCCTCCGCCACCTGGCGCCTAACACGCTTTCCCCCGCGGGCCCGCCCCTCCAAATTCACAGCCCTCCAGCCCTACTCGTGTGTCTGCCATGCGACACTACGGGTAGATGTACGGGATGAAGCCACTGCTCGTTCTCACCTTGGCCGGCGCCACCCCGCTATGGCCGCAACAGCAGGCCACACCCGCCGCCGCGACCTCCGTCGCCGCCGCCGATGGCCTGACCACCGAGTGGAACATCCAAAAGACCATCCACGCCGTGGGCACCCAGGCCAGCCGCCTCATCCCCATGCTCGACGAGGTCCGCCCCGATGAGTGGATCGCCAAAGGCGCACCCGACGCCTACGTGGCCCAACTGCGCGACCTGCGGGCCGAACTCGGCTACGCCGCCCGCACAGCCCAGGAACTCCAACAGGACGCCGACGACCTGGGCAAAGCCTTCGAGCTCTTCATGCGCCTCGACTCGAGCCGCGGCATGTACCGCTCGCTGGTCCAGGGAGTGCGCACCTACCAGAATCCGGCCCTGGCCGACCTGCTCGAATCAGTGGAACTGGAGGGCGACGCCCCGCGCGCCCACTTCCGCAACTACCTCATCGAACTGGCCACCATGAAGGAGCGCGAACTGAAGATCATCGACCAGGAGGCCCAGCGCTGCCGCGGCATGCTCATCCGCCAGCCGGCCGCCAGGCCCGCCCCGAAGCCGAAACCGGCGGCTCCCCCGGCCGCCGCCCTGCCGCCCCCGGCCACCTCACCCGCGCCCGCCGCCGTCAAAGGAGCCAAACCATGACCGAACTGCGCTTTGCCTGCTCCATCTGCAATGAGCCTTC
>JADZEK010000057.1 GCA_020850595.1 Anaerolineales bacterium | reverse complement strand
TCCAGCAGCGCCCGGCCGCGCTCGGTGCCCCGGTCTACCTCGAGCCAGAAGGCGGTGTCGGCGTAGTGGTTAGGTCCGGCGCCGAACACGCGGACCAGGCCGGTCGCATCCGGCACGATCCGCACGACGTAGGGCGGCAGCGGAGCGCCGGGCTTGGGCGGGGGTGGGTCGCGCGGCGGCGCGCCGGTCTCCGAGGCGAACGGATACTCATGTAGGCAGTCCACGTGCTCCCAGGCCATCAGCGCGTGCTGGGCGCGCGGTCCGTGGCGGCGCAGGCCGACCAGGAAGTCGAGCACCAGGCGGCTGTGCGCCCGGCAGGCCAGCAGCCCCTGCACCGAGTACATGATCGCGTGGCCGGCCTTGTGCGTGGGCCAGTGCCGCTGGCGGGCGAACTCTGTTGGCCGCAGGCCCACCTGGGCCGCGAGCAGCGCCAGCCCGTGCTCGGTCAACACATAGCCCGGCTCATTCGCTGCCGGGTGAGCGATCAGCCCGATGGCCTTTAGGTCGTGGATGGCGCCGTAAACCGCTTTGGGCGTGCGGCCCACGACGATGGCCAACTCGCTGGCGGTAATTAGGGGATATTGACCAATATGGTCCAGCAGCATCCGGCCGCGCCAGCTCAGATGATATTGCCGGGCAAGCAGCGCCGCGCGCTTGTCGCGCTTCTTGGTTGGGGGCGTAAAACCCGAGAGGCAACTGCCGCGCGAACGGCGGATCGGCACAGGCGCTGCGGCGGTGTCTCTCGCGGCGCCACACCACGGCCAGCCGTTGTGGGCCGGGGTTGGGTGAGCCGAGGGATGCCCCACCGTATAGACCCAGGGCACGGTCACTGGGCCATCGCCATAGGCGTGGTGGGGCGTGCACTGCCAATCGCGCCGGTCGATGGGCTGCGCCAACGCCCCGAGTGTGATGAACCGTGCGTTCCCGGCCGGTTCGCCGCGGTTGGCGATTTCGGCCGCATCGGTCCAGGCTTCCTGAAGTGCCCTGAGCCGGGTGTGGTTGGCGGCCACGACCACAAAGGTGGGGAACCAAAGTCCACGCGGATAATCGCGAAACTGCGGCCGCCAGCTCCAGGCGTGGGCGCTGCGGTACTGCTGGTAGAACCAGTCCAGGTCCAGCCCACCGGCGTCGAACTGGATCGCCAGGTGGGCGTAATTGCGGCCATCCACGGCCACGCAAGCCAGGGCATCCAGCCGCAGCGAGCGATAGGGGCCAGGACCAGGCTCGCGCGGCGCCTGGGGGGAGGCAGGCGCCCGGCGTTCGGTGCGGATCGGCCGCACCTCGCCGGCCTGCACGGTGATGGGTGAGACGGCCCAGACCAGGCGCGGCGCCCACTCGCCCAGCAAATGGCGCGCCGCGTCCAGGTTATTGGCGCGCAGGAAGGCGTCCTGCAAGCGCGCGCGGTCATAGGGTACGCCCAGGAGCGCGGCGCCATCCGGGGTCAGGGCGAAGCGCTGCTCACGGTGTGCCGGGCCGGCCAGGGAGGCGCACTCGAGCGCGTTGGCGCGTGCGGCTAGGGGCAGGGCGATGTCGGACAGCCCGTGCATGCTATCGCGGCAGTAAGCTGCCAGATGCCGGATGCGCGTCCAGGGATGCGCGTGGACGGCTTGCAGCAGGGTGCGCAGCCGCTGCTCATCCGTGTACTTTTTGCGGCGTCCCATCCCGTTTCTCCTTCCGCGTGTGAGCCGGCCGGCTCATGGCCTGACGCAGCTCCGTAAACTGGCGGGCGAGCGCGGCACACAAATCGGCGCACTCGGCCGTGTAGCGCTGTGCCTGCACCAGCGACCGCAGCTCGCCCAGCGTGTCCACCACCGGCAGCAGCTTGCGCACGCTCGGGTGGCGGGCCGCGTAGCCTGCGTCCTCAATGGCTTTGTCGGGCGCGCGACCGGAAAGCGCTAAGTGCGCCGCCAGTTTGAGTTGGGCGGCTGTAACCTTATGCTGGACCGCAGCCGCGCTTAGACTCGTGCGCAATTCGGGCTCAAGGCGCGCGAAGGTGCTGTCGAGCAGCGCGCCGGCGGTTTCATCCGAGAGCGCTGTCTCGCGCCTAATGCGAGTGCCGGCTGGCGTCGGTGGTTGGGCACCGGCCGGTGCAGACGAGGGCGTTGATCTGGCGTTGCTCGATACAGAGTCGGGCACGATCAGGCCCACCGCTCGGGCCGCTTGCTCCGGCGACTCTTTGTGCTCGGCGATCCGGCTCACCCAGCGCTGGGCGTCGGCCTCGGTGACAAGCTGGCCGTTTGCGATCTCGGCCAGGCGGGGCTGTAACGCGCGCGGCGCCTGGCCCAGCGCCAGCGCGGCCTTGGCGCGTAGTTGCCCCTGTTCGAGCGCGCGCTGGATAGCGGGGTCCGTCTCCAGCAGCGCTCGCAACTCGGTCAGGTAACGCGTGGACAGGCCAACGCGGCGCGCGATCTCCTCAAGGGTCAGGGAATGCCGCTCGCGTAGCCGGGCAATCGCCCGCGCTTGCTCCAACGGCGTTAGGTGCTTGCGGACGTTGGCGGTCAGCGTGATCAGGTCGCACTCCAGGCTGCCAGCGGCGTGGATCACCGCCTGCACCCACTCCTGCTTGAGCCGGCGCAGCGCCTCAATCCGCCGATGGCCGTCGAGCGGCGTGTAGGCCGGAGGAACGCTGTTAGCCGTTTCCAGTAGTAACACCGGCACGCGCTGGCCCTCGCTGGCCAGGCTCTCCAGCAGGGCGCGGTCCTGCTCGTCGGTGTCAGGGCTGAACGCCGCTCGCACTTGCATCGGACTCTCGCCGGCGATGGCGTTCAAGCGGACCATGCGCAGCGGCGGTGCATTGCTCGGCTCGCGGAATGGCACGGGCGCGCGACGAAGCGCGTTGGGTGAACGGGCATCAGGCAGACTTGGTTTCATGGAAATCTCCTTTCGAGCAGCGAATGACGTTTGCGGTCTAGAAATACGGCTTCGGTCTAGGTCGGCGCGGGCGGGGTGCCATCGGGTACGGAGTCATGGCGCACCACTGGGCCACTTGCCGGGCGGCCTCAGCGCCCATGACGATCTCGCGCGCGACCTGGCGAAAGTCGGCCGTGGCCGCGTAGTTGGGGCCAGTCAGCGCGATCAGACGACGCTGGAGGCGGTTGGCCGGGAGCGGCTGCCTCAGCCGCTGGCAGCGCCGGATGGGCGAGAAATAGGGCAGGTTGTATTGACGCAGTTTGGCGCGCACATTGCCCATCTCCCGCTCGCTCGACACCGCCATCGGCAGGAAGCCGAGAAAGTCCGGTAGCTCGCTTTCCCGCAGGTTGCGCACATGCACGTACATTTCCATCGTGGGTACGGCGGCGTACAGCGCCGTGAGCGTCGGCTTGAATGGGAGGATGGCTTCGTCGCACAACGTGAGGGCCAGTTGCTGCACGAGATCATCGCTGGTGGGGGTGTCCACCAGGATGAAGGCGAACGGGGGCGCATGGCCCGCGAGGCGCTGGAAATAGAGCCGGTCGAAGGCGCGGGCCGGGCTGTTGATCGGGTCGGACGCTTCCGGCGCTGCCGCGGCGAGACTCAGGTAGGGCACCTGCGTGTGCTGGATGATCCCGGCCAGTGTCTGCCGCCCAGCCAGCACGGCCCCGGTGCTGCGCTTCGCCTCCGGCGCGATGCCCAAGAGTTGCGTGGTCTGCGCCTGCGGGTCCAGGTCCACCACCAGTACGCGGTGCTTCATCTGCGCCAGCATGACGGCCAAATTGGCGCAGGCGGTGGTCTTGCCCGAGCCTGGGGTAAGGGAGATAAAGGCAATGGTCCTGGGTGTCATCGGTGACATGGTCACGGTTCTTGTAGGCTCTTACGACAAGGATAAAGAGATTGACATGTCGAGAGTCCTCAAAGAGTCCTCAAGTTTCTCAGCCGCATATTTGGAGCTTCACGGGATAGCGGGCGACCCGGTTGGTGCAAAATCAGCCGGAATTTGCGCCTAATTCCGGCTGATCTGTTTCGAATTTGTCCGCGCTAGGACAAGACATAATGACGACGGGCATGGCTTCCGAGAAAAGCCGCGAAGTACCTGCTTTGGGAGAATGTTCTGTCATCGGCTCTTGCTGACCGTCTTACAGCGTAGCGGTGATCCTGAGCGTCGAGTCCTCAATCGCTCCTCGAACTTAACTAGAGTTGGTTGCGGCGAAAGCGGGGCGGCTTATAATCGGCTGGCAGGTATGGACTGAGCAATTTTGGAAGGGCAGGGGGCTGACGATGTACGGGGAGATTGGACGCCGCCTGCAGACCGCAGGCGGCGTTGTGTTCTGGCGACATGGAACAGCAGCTCAACTTCGAAATCCAGGGCAATGACCCGCGGGTGTCCTTTCTGGCGGGCATGCGCCGCTTGGTTCTTGGCGAAGCCAAGGCCACGCGCGAACGCATCCAGCAAGGCTGGTCGCGGCCGGTACCGAGGCGCGTCGCCGACGGGCTGGCCATCGAAGGGCTGCGCGTCGTGCAGGTGCGCCTGGACGGCGACCTGGAGCTGGTGTGCTTTCAGAACCACTCGCGCTTCCGCGAGGGCGACACCCTATGCCTCAACCGCGGCAACCCCTTCGAGCCGCCGCGCGCCATGGTGACCCTGGAAAGCGATGAGGAGACGCGGCTGCTGGTCTCACTGGCGGATATCAACATTGGATGGGGCGAGTTGCTGACCACGCCCGACGGCTGGGTGGTGGACGAAGGCTACCTGGACCTGAGCCACTACTTTCTGGACGCGCTGGACGAGGTGGCCGACAGCGTCGTGGGCCGCGAGCGGGTGCTGCCGCTGCTGATGGGGCGGGCGGCGCCGAAGATTGTCGTCGAGCGCTGGGAGCGCGGGATGGGGCTGGCCGATAGCGTCGGCCTGAATTGGAGCCAGGCTGAGGCCTTCGCCAACGCCTACGCGGCTGACCTGGCCTACTGCATCCAGGGGCCGCCCGGAACCGGCAAGACCCGCGTGCTGGCGCACCTGGCGAGCGCCCTGGCTGAGGATGGCGAGCGGGTGCTGGTCACCGCCTTCACCCACCGCGCCATCAACAATGCGCTGAACAAGCTGGCCGAAGTCGCGCCGGACACTGCCGCGATCAAGATTGGCCGGACCTCGCGCGCCGACGACCTGGCGGTGGAAAACCACGAGTCCTTCGACAACTCGCCGATGGCGGCCATGAAGGGCGGCTACGTGATTGGGGCCACGCCCTTCGCGCCGCGCACCCGGCGGCTGGGCGGTGTGGAGTTCGAGACCGTGATCTTCGACGAGGCCAGCCAGATCACGCTGCCGCTGGCGGTGATGGGGATGCTGTCCGGCAAGAAGTTCATCTTCATCGGCGACCAGCGGCAGTTGCCGCCGGTGCTCACCGCCCGCTATTCGGGCGGCGCCTTCCGCGACTCGGTCTTCGGGGCCCTGGCCGAGCGCGGCTTCGACACCATGCTTACCGACACCTACCGGTTGAGCGCCGAGCTGGTCGCCTGGCCCAGCCGCCACTTCTACCAGGATCGGCTGGTGCCCGTGGAAGAAGCGGCGCGGCGGCGGATTGACTACACCCAGCCGCCGGCGCGCTTGGCTGAAATCCTAGACCCCGAAGCGCCCAAGGTCTTCGTGGACCTGGGCCACCACAACGTGACCACCCGCAGCCATAAGGAAGCGGGCGTGGTGGTGGACCTGATCGAGACCCTGCTGGCCTGTGGCGTGGCGGCGGGCGAGATTGGCGTGGTGGCGCCCTACCGCGCGCAGGGGCGCGAGATCCGCAACTTACTTCGCCAGGTGCTGCCCGATGCCGCCGCGCGCAAGCGGATCGTCGTGGACACGGTCGAGCGGATGCAGGGCCAGGAGCGCGACGTCGTCATCGTCTCGCTGACCACGTCTAACCCGACCTTCGCCGCCAACCTGGCCGAGTTCTTCTTCCAGCCGGAGCGCCTCAACGTGGCGGTGACCCGCCCGCGCAAGAAGCTCATCCTGGTCGGCAGCCGGCATGTGCTCAAGGCCGAACCGGAGCACGAAGAGTGGCAGCAGGCGGTGGCGCTGTTCAAGGACCTGCTCGACTCCTGCGCCTACTTCCCGCTATACATCCCCTGACGGTGCATTACCCCGATGGCGCGCCTGTTGCCTGAAACGCCCCTTGGCTCAGTCTCAACCGAGATCGCCCGCGTCTACCGCCTGCTCAAACAACTGCCCGACGATTGGACCGTCTGGCACCGGCTCAGTTTCTGGAGCGAGCCAGGGCCAGACTTTTGGGTGCTGCGCCCTGACCAGCGCGGCCTGCTGCTCAAGGTGGCTCGCGCCACGCCGGCCGAAGTGCAATCAGCCGGGCAGTTCGGTCTGTTTGACACGAAAGGCGCTGCTCGGCCGGGGCAGGGGGAACGCACCGCGCTGGAAGGTTTCTACGACATCTTAGCGGCCCGGGCTGGCGCACAGGCTTGGCACGACTTTCTGCCGGCGGGCATCGTGTTTCCCAACGTCGCGGAGCACGACCTGCGCGCCGCGCTGGGCGATGGTGTGGATTGGGCCGGCAAGGAGCGTCTGACGCCAGACGCATTTCACGGCTGGTTAACTGAGCGTGCTGGGCCGCCACTGTCGGAACCCGCGGTGACAGTGATCCGCAAGGCGCTGACGCCCGAGATCGTCATCCCGCCGCAGTTCACCGTGCGCCAGCCCATTGACCGCAACACCGATGCGCAGTTGGCCGACTACCTGCTGGACTACGACCAGGAGTGGGTGCTCAAGACTGACCTGGACCTTTCGAGCGATGCGCGCCAGACGGCCGGCGAGTTTGGCCTGCGGCTGGTAAGCGGCGTGGCCGGCAGCGGCAAGTCGCTGATCGTCGTCTACCGCGCCCAGCTCTTGCGGCGGCTGTATCCGGACAAGTCCATCCTGGTGCTCACCCACAACCGGCCGCTGATCCGCGACCTGGAGGCGCGCTACAAACAACTCCAAGTGCCCGGCGCGCGGGTGGAGTTCAACACCTTTCAGGGCTGGTGCCGCAAGCACTGGCCCAATAAACCCGTCTGGCGCGACCCCATTGGCCGCCAGCGCCGCGAGACCGCCCTGACCCAGGCCTGGCACGCCCACCTGGCCGACACCGCCATCTCCGAGCGGATGCTGGGCGACGAGTTGGACTGGCTCAAGGACCGGCTGCTCATTGGCCGCGCGGCCTATCTCGCCGCCGACCGCACCGGGCGCGGCTTTGCACTCAGCGAGGCGCAGCGCCAGAGGGTCTATGACGCCTTCGAGGCCTATCACCGCGACCTGGCCGCGCGCTGGCAGGTGGACTGGGGCGACGTGCCGCGCCGGCTGTGGTTCGCCGTGGAGAAGGGCCACCGGCTGCCGCAGTACGACATCATTTTGGTGGATGAGGCCCAGTTCTTTGCGCCCATCTGGTTCGAGCTCATCAAGCGCAGCCTGAAGCCGGTCACCGGCCACCTGTTCATGGCGGCCGATCCCACGCAGGGGTTTCTCAAGCGCCGGCAGTCGTGGCTGGCCTGCGGGCTGGATGTGCGCGGCAAAGCCCAGCGGCTGGAGAAGAGCTATCGCACGACGCGAGAGATCCTGAGTGCGGCGACGTTGCTCTACCGGGCCCGGCTGCCCGAGGACGACGAGAAGCTGCTCTCCGCCGACGGCGACCTGGGCCAGATGCCCAGCGGCGTGGTGCCGGTGGTGGTGCCGCTGACCAGCGAGCAGGACGAGACCACACGGGTCGTCAACGAGATCCGGGATTTGGTGCAGCTGGGTATCCGCCTGGGCCACATCCTGGTCATCCACGCCGACTGGCGCGGGGTCGACCGCCTGCTGGCCCGGCTGCGGTCCGAGTTTGGTGCCGGCGCGGCAGTGGACGCCAAGGACAATCCCCGCGGCGACTTCATCCGCGTCTGCACCCTCAACGCCGTGACAGGATTGGAGAGTCCAATTGTGTTTGTGATGGGAGTCCATGAGTTGTATGAAGAAGAACAGAGCCTGAGACTATCGGAAGAAGAACGAGCTGAGTTGATCCGAGACAACACCAGAAAGCTGTATATGGCCATTACCAGAGCGGGACAGAGATTGGTGCTAACCTACATCGGAGAATTGCCAGAGTCATTGAAGCGATTGAGCCAGCCGGACAAGGTGGGGTGAGCAATACTCAAGGTTGCCCTGTCAGACAGAGCAGGACATAGATTGACCAGCTAGATAAATAGTAGTTGTCAGGGTCCAACACATCGTGAACAGTTGTAAGTCGGAAAAGGTCCAAGACATCGTGAACACTTTTCGGGCGTTCGTGGCCGGCACGAATTGGCGGCATGCTGTCTCCTCACAGGAG
>JADZEK010000056.1 GCA_020850595.1 Anaerolineales bacterium | reverse complement strand
GCCCCCCTCCGGTTGCCGGCCATCCTTCGGCATTGTGGGGGGTGAGGAATCTCAACCCAGGATCAGGCTGACCCTTTGATCGTACCGGGTTTAGTTTCTGAGCAACCCGGCCTCAGGTCGGTCATCCTGGCGTAGCCTTATGGCCGGTGACGCGCAGCGTCTCGGGTAATGGTAGCTGGCGGCCAATTTCTGAGCCACTTTCGGCACTCTCTCAGCAAACGGAAATAAGATGCAATTGTCCTGATCAGCAACCGGCCCGGTTGCGCCGCCTCTGTTCGGTGGTAGACTCGCGGCCCTGTCCCCCTGGAGCCATCACCCATGACGCCTCCCCCCGCCTCGCCGGCCCCACAGCAGCCCAACACGCTTGGCAACGCCAGCCTCGCCCTGGGGATTGCCTCGGCCGCGCTCGTCTTTGGCCTGGGCCTGTGCGCGCTGGTGGGCGTGCAACAGGGCACGTGGATCGTAGCCGCCGCTACGCCGCTATATGTGTGCGGGGCGAGCAGCGCCTTCCTGGGCCTGATTGGCGCGGCGGTGGGCCTGGGTGGGCTGTTTGGGAGCCAGCGCTCCAAGGCCACCGCGGTGGTCGGCCTGGTGCTCAGCCTGGTGGCGCTGTGCTTATTCTTCGGGGTCCTGAGCGCCGTGGGGCGCTGAACCCCGCCCAGAAGGGAAGACCAGCATGAGCAGCAAGGTTTGGCGGCACAAACCGCTTTCGCCGGATGAACTGTTGGGCCGCGTGGAACCCGACGGCCGGGTATACGCCAGCGAGCTTGGCCCCGACCAATACGTCGGCCGGGTGGAGCTAGATAGCGGCCAAATTTGGGAGGCGCGCTTCGGGCCGGATAAGCTCATCGGCCGCGTGACGCTCGACAGCGGCAAAGTCTACCGCGCCCAGTTCGGGCCGGATGACTATGTGGGCCGCGCCGACGACGACGGCAAGCTCTATCGCCACAAACCGCTGGCCGCCGACGACTATCTGGGCCACGTTGAGCCGATGCCCAGCTTCGGCCACGCCGGCGCGGCGCTGCTGCTGCTGCTCCTGCCCGCCTGGGAAGCCGTGCAGGCCGAACACAAGGCGGCCGAAGAAAAGGCCGCCGCCGAGAAAGCCGCCGCCCGGCAAGCGAAGAAAGACGTTCAGGCCGCCCAAGACGCCGCCGACGCCCCCACCCGCACCCGCAAAGCCTAGCCCTCAGGATACCGCCCATGACGCCTGACCTGTCGCACATCTCGCCGGTTTGGGGCCGCGCCGTGCCCGCCACGCTAGTGGCCGACCGTGGCGAGGGCGCCTACCTCTACACCACCGATGGCCGCCGCTACCTCGACTTCACCAGCGGCATCGGCGTGACCAACACCGGCCACGCCCACCCGCGCGTCGTGGCCGCCATCCAGGCCCAAGCCGCCAAGCTGCTGCACGGGCAGGCCAACATCGTCTTTCACGAGCCGCTGATCCAGCTCACCCAGGCGCTGGCGGAGCTGCTGCCGCCCAGCCTCGATAGCTACTTCTTCTCCAACTCCGGCGCGGAAATCCTGGAGGCGGCCGTCAAGCTCGCCAAGGCCGCCACACAGCGCCCGAACATCATCGTCTTCAGCGGCTCGTTTCACGGCCGCACGCATCTGACCATGGCGATGACGACCAGCAAGACGATCTACCGCGCAGGCTTCCAGCCGCTGGTGCCGGGCATCTTCGTGGCGCCATTCCCCTATAGCTACCGCTACGGCTGGGACGATGACACAACGACCGACTTTTGCCTGCGGGAGCTGAAGCTGCTGCTCAAGAGCCAGACCGCGCCCGCTGAGACGGCGGCGATGGTTATCGAGCCGGTGCTGGGCGAGGGCGGCTATGTGGCCCCGCCGGCGCGCTTCATGCAGGGCCTGCGCGAAATCTGCGACCACTACGGCATCTTGCTAGTAGCCGACGAGGTGCAGTCGGGCTTTGGCCGCACAGGTAAATGGTTTGCCTTTGAGCACTTCGGCATCGTGCCCGACATCGTGGTGATGGCTAAGGGCCTGGCCTCGGGCCTGCCGCTCTCCGGCCTGGCCGCCAACCGCGCGCTCATGGCGAAGTGGACGCCCGGCAGCCACGGCGGCACCTACGGCGGCAACGCGGTGGCCTGCGCCGCGGCCGTCGCCAGCATCCAGGTGCTGCGCGAGGAGGGGCTGATCGAGAACTCGGCCCAGATGGGGGGCGTGCTGCAAGCCGGGCTGCGGCGCTTACAGGAGGACCATCCTGAGATCGGCGATGTGCGCGGCCTGGGGTTGATGGTGGCCACCGAGTTCACCATGCCCACCCGCGAGCCGTGGACCGACCGCGCCAAGGCTGTGGCCGCCCGCGCCCTCGACGCCGGGCTGCTGTTGCTCACCTGCGGCAGCTACGACAATGTCATCCGCTGGATTCCGCCGCTGATGGTGAGCGAAGCGCAGATCAAGGAGGCGCTGGCGGTGTTTGCCGCCGGGCTGGAGGGGTGACCTAACCCCCGGCCCCTTCGCGGCGCGGGAAGGGGTGCCTCTAGCAGAAGGCATGGCTGAGGTAAAGTGACCAACTGGCAGAGGAGGAAGGCCACTTGCCCGTCAAGCGGACTGTAATCGGTCAACCGGTGATCCGGGTCAAGGCCGAGCGCGCCAAGCAACTGCGCACAGCGCAAACGCCGGCTGAGGCGGCGTTGTGGCAGCAGTTGCGACGCTCACAACTGGAGGGTTTTCACTTTCGCCGTCAACAAGTGATCGCGGGTTTCATTGTGGACTTCTATTGCCATAGCGCCAGCCTCATTGTGAACGGGGATGGCAGCCTCCACGCTGAACTGCCCGAGGCTGACGCCGAACACGACACGATCTTGGCCGCCCGTGGCTTTACCAGCATGCACGCCTCGAACGCAGACGTACTGGAGCATATGGACTCCACCCTCGGCCGCATCGCTCAAGCCTGCCGCCTGGGCGCGCACCAGACAACCGCCGCATCCGAACCCAATCACTCAGGCACCCCCTTCCCGTTCCGGGAAGGGGCCGGGGGTTAGGTCCGCCCCCTAATGCCCCGCCCTCGCCCGCGCCGCCTGCTCCCGGTGCTCGTCACCGCCCTACTCGCCGTGTGCGGACTCGCGGGCGGTGGCGTGTGGCTGGTCACCCGCTGCGACCGCGCCGCCTACACCCAGCGGGCCGCCTGGTCATGGCTAAATGAGCAAGAAAAATACCTATTCGCGTGCGGGCAGGTCTGGCACACCTTCAACAACGGCCGCACCTGGGCGGCGATCACCGCGCGCGGGCTGCCGCTGCTCGTGCGCGACGGTTACATCGCTGTTGACCGTGAACCGGGGCGGCTCTACCTCGGCCTCGTGCTCGGCGGCCACAGCCGCCCCACCTGCCTGCTCTGCGCCTGGACGCAGGCCACCCCAGCGCTCTACCTGAGCACCGACGGCGGCCAGCATTGGATCGTGGCCCAGCGCTTCACCCCCGGCCCGGCCGGCAGCAGTTACTTCCGCGCCGTGTACGCCGACCCCGACTACGCCGGCTCGGCCTGGGCCATCCTCGTCCGCGGCGACGAGACCGCCTACTACGCCACCAACACCCGCGGCAATGTCTGGCGCAAAACCTGCATCGAAACCTACTCGGGCCAGTGCGACCCGCCCGATGCCTTCCTGGCCGACGACACCCTGCTCGACCGCCTCAACGACGGCCGCTACTCCGACCCGCCCTAAGGACCCGATGCCGACCTTACCGCCTGAACAAGACCCGCGCCTGCGCCCAGCCGCCTACCCGCGCGCCGCCCACTACCCGCTCGACTGGATGTTCGCCGCCCACATGGGGCCAAACGTGCTGTGGCTGACCGAAGCGCTCACCAGCCAGATGGACCTGCGCCCCGGTATGCGCGTGCTCGACCTGGGCTGCGGCCGCGCCCTCAGCTCCATCTTCTTGGTGCGCGAATACGGCGCGCAAGTATGGGCGGCCGATCTGTGGATCGCGCCGGAAGAGAACGCCGAGCGCCTGCGCGCCGCCAACGTGGCCGACCGCGCCTTCCCGCTGCGGGTAGAGGCGCACACCCTGCCCTTCGCCGCCGATTTCTTCGACGCCGTGGTGAGCCTGGACGCCTACCACTACTTCGGCACCGACGAGCTTTACCTCGGCTGGCACCTGCTCAAGCACCTCAAGCCGGGCGGGCAAATCGGCATCTGCGTGCCGGGGCTGGCCGAGGAGTTCGCCGCAGTGCCCGCCCACCTGGCCCCTTATTGGGACTGGCAGTTCTGGAGCTTCCATAGCGCGGCCTGGTGGCGCCGCCACTGGGAGAAAACCGGCCTGGTGACCGTGACCCACGCCGACCGCCTGCCCGACGGCGCAGCCCACTGGCAGGGCTGGGATGAGGCCCTGCACGACCACGGCCGCGTCACCGACACCACGGAGGCCGACATGCTGCGCGCCGACGCCGGGCGCGCGCTGGGCTTCAGCCGCGTCGTCGCTGTCAAGAAATAGCAGCGCCCAGCGGCCCCCGGCGCGCAGGCTGGGCGCTACGCGTCTTCGACCAATTGCGCCGCGGCCCCGCTGACGCTGACCGTGCGGCCGGAGGGGAAAGTGATGGTCGTGGTCTCGGCCCCACGCACTACGGTCACGCCCTTATAGCGCACCGTGACCGGCCAGGGGAATGGGTTGCGGCCTTCCAGGTACACCTTGCACAGCCCGACCACCCGCACCCCCAGCACTCGCAGGAAGAGCGCCACCGGGGCCACACCCCACAGGTAATCGCGGTCACCCAGGCCCTCCAACTGCTCGCTGTGATAGGCCTCGCGGAAATACTTTTCGGTCTTGAGGCAGTGCAGGATGGGCTGCATGAGGCGCGTCACCAACTCGGCCGCCTCGGCGCGGTACCCGTAACCCACCAGGCCCTCGCCGAGCATAGTGTTCCACATTAGCCACACGCCGCCGCTCCCGCCGCGGTTGTCGGGGCGGTAGGCCGGGTCGCTGGCGGCGCAGTTCGGCAGGCCATACGGCCGCCAGAAGCGCGCCGGGTCGAGCAGCGTGCGGCGCACCAGGGCCTCGGCCCGCGCCGCGTCGGGCAGCCCGGCCCACAGCGGCAGCAGCAAGGTCTGGTCTTGGCGGGTGTAATCCACCACCGCCACCGTCACCTCAAAGTCGGCGCTCAGGCCGCGCACTTCCACCCGCTCGAGCGTGGTATAGAGCTTCTCGCTCACGGCCGTGGCGATGCCGAAGAAGTGCTGCACATGGCTCTTGCGCAGCGTCTCCACGCGCGGGCGGCCGCGCCGACCCCGGCCGGAGAGCACCACTTCGAGATTGGGGCGCTCCTCGCGCGGGCCGACGACCTTGACCAGCAGGCGGGCGGGTGAGCCGAAGCGCTTTAGCAGGTCGAGCGCCAGCTCCCCCCGGCCGGTCGCCAGCACCTCGCCGGCACGGGCCTGGTGCGAGTCGCGGTCCACGTAGTGGTAGAGGGCGTCGGCGTCGCTCCACATGCCCGCCACGCGGCGGGCGAGCGTGTCGGCGTGGGCTTCCAGCGCCGGGTCAGGCGGCAGGTGCTGCAAGGCGGCCAGCTTTTGCAGCGCGCGCGCCTCGGCATATAGGTAGGCCGCCAGGTCGGGCGCTTCGGCGGCGGTGATGTCGGCCCCCTGGCCCCACGCCACCCAGCGCACGAAGGATGGGTTCTCATCAAACGCCGATTGGATGGTGTGCGTCCACTCCGGCAGGCCGTCTTGGTCGCGGTCGTGGCGCGCCGTGAACCAGGCGTCGAAGAAGCGCCGCAAGCCGGGGTAGACCTCGGCGGCGAAGGCGGCGTCTTCGGTCTGCTCATAGAGCTGCCAGGCCATGGCCGCCAGCAGCGGGATGCACAGCGCCTTCTCGCGCTGCCCGGCCAGGCCCGGTTTCCAGTCTATCGCGCCGTCTTCGGCCTGCACCGCCAGCCAGTTGCGCAGCACGCCCTGCGCCAGCTGCGGCGCGCTGGGCGCGATCTGCGGCAGGCTCACATAGGCCTCAGTGGCGACCTGGCCGTTCCACTGCCAGTTGTAGTCAGACCCGTCGCCCTTAACCGAGTAGCCCCGATCGGGGTGGCGCGTGAAGACGAAGGACGGGTGCGGCAGTTGCGCGCCGGGGCCGCCGCCGACGTAGCAGCGGAGCGCGGTGTTCTGCGCCAGCGCCAGGGCAGCGTTCCAGTCGCGGTCGCCGGTCTCGATTTCCAGCAGACCAGCGTTGAGCAGCTCGACGCGCGCGAACTCGCCCTCCCACTCGCGCTGGAGCAGCTCTCGGATGCGGCTGAGGCCGGCCTCGCGGTGGTCAATGGGCGGCGGAGCGCCACGCGCCGGGGCGGGCGGCGGCGCCGTCGGTGTCAGCTCGGCGGTGTGCACCCAGCGCAGGACGGCCGTCTCGCCGGGGGCCAGGGTCAGCGGGCGGGCCAGCGCGGCGGGCGCCACGGTGGTCATGGCAGCAATCTCCAGCGGAGCATCGTCGGGCAGGGCGGACGGCGCGGCCACGCCGGCCGGGTGGGCGGGGCCTTCGAGCAGCACCACCACATCTAGGTTGCCGGTCTGGCCTTCGAGCAGGCCGGCCTCATTGAAGATGATGAGTTGAGCGGCGGCCAGCAGCCGCGGGCGCGAGGCCTCCAGCGGCTTGAGCCGGCCGTTCAGGGTGAAGGTCAGCGCGCGGGGCGCGTCGGTGGCGTTGGTCAGGGTGTGCTGCGCGGCCAGCGTGTGCGAGTCGGGCGTCCAATACTCGGTCACCACCTCCAGCCCGGGCAGCGGCGCGGCTGTAACGCGCAAGTAATTGACAAACGCCGCCTGCACCACCGGCGGCGAGGCGTAGTCGGCCGGGTCGGTAACGATGCGGTCGCCTTCGGTGTAGCTGGGGTACAGGCGCATGTCTTGGGCGCGCAGGCCATAGGTGGTGCGCGCAGCCGGCGCGGGCGGCTCACCGCCGGCCAACGTCACTTCCCAAATGTGGTCGTTGGCGTAGTCAGTCGGCCCGGCGCGCACGTCGGCGGCCAGGCGCAGCGCGAGAGGATCGGCGGCAGTCAGGTTGAGGGGGCGCATGTCGGGCTAAGCATACCACCGAAAACGCGAGGGTTTTATGGCGCGGCGGCCCGCGCCGGCGGTTAGCCGAACCGGCCGGTCACGTAATCTTCGGTGCGCTTGTCACGCGGGGCGACGAACAGCGCGCGGCCCGCGCCCACCTCCACCAGCTCGCCCTGCAAGAAGAAGGCGGCCCGGTCGGCGATGCGCGCGGCCTGCTGCACCGAATGCGGCACGATGACGACGGTGTAGGTCTGCTTGATCTCTTCCAGCGAGGCCTCCACCGCGGCGGTGGAGATGGGGTCGAGGCCGGAGGTCGGCTCATCGAGCAGCACCACCTCCGGCTCCAGCGCCAGCACGCGCGCCAGGCTCAGGCGCTGCTGCTGCCCGCCGGAGAGCGCCACGGCCGGGTCGTTCAGGCGGTCTTTCACTTCATCCCACAGCGCGGCCTGCCGCAGCGAGCGCTCCACCGCCGCGTTCAGGCGGCCGGCCCGGCGCTCACCCGCCAGTTCCAGCCCATAGGTCAGGTTCTTGCGGATGGAGAAGGGCAGCGGCACGGGCTGGGCAAAGACAATGCCCACCCGGCGGCGCAGTGCCACCACGTTCAGCCCCGGCCGCAGGATATCCTCACCGTCGAGGTAGATCTGGCCGCTGACGCGCACGCGCTCCACCAGGTCGTTCAGGCGGTTCAGCGTGCGTAATAACGTGCTTTTGCCGCCACCCGCCGGGCCGAACAGCACCGTGATCTGGTGCGCCCAGATGTCGAGGCTCACATCGCGCAGCGACTCGGTGCCGTCGGCGTACTGCACCGAGAGGTGCTCGACCCGCAGCTTGACCTCGCCCTCCGCCGGGGTGGTCATGCCGGCCCTGACCCCCACATGGCTACCACTGCCTCCGGGCGCGGGCGCGCGAGCGGATGATCGTCGCCAGCGCGTTCATCGAGAGCACGAACACCAGCAGCACCAGCGCCGTGCCGTACTGAATGTGAATGGGCATCCCCGGCACCTGGGTGGCGATGACGAACAAGTGATAGGGCAACGCCATGGTCGGGTCGAGCGCCGAGTCGGGCAACTGCGGCAGAAAGAAAGCCGCCGCCGTGAACAAGATCGGGGCCGTCTCCCCGGCGGCGCGCTCCAGCCCCAGGATCACGCCGGTCAGAATGCCCGGCAGCGCCTGCGGCAGCACCACCCGCCAGATGGTCTGCCACTTGGTGCCGCCCAGGCTCAAGCTCACCAGCCGAAAACTCTGCGGCACGGCCCGCAGCGCCACCTCGGTGGTCGAGATGATGACGGGCAGCGTCATGATCGCCAGGGTGAGGCAGCCCGCGGCGATGCTGGTGCCGAGCTGGAGGAACAGCACGAACAGGCCCAGGCCGAACAAACCATAGACCACCGAGGGAATGCCCGCCAGGTTGATGATAGCGATGCGGATGGCGCGGGTGAAGCCGTTGTCGGCGGCGTACTCGGCCAGGTAGATGGCGGCCGCCACGCCCAGCGGCACGGCGATGACGGCCGTGCCCAGGGTCAGATACAGGGTGCCGACGATGGCGGGCCAGATGCCGCCCGCGCGCATGCCCGAGTTGGGCATGGCGCTGAGGAACTCCCAGTTGATGGCGGGCAAGCCCAGCACCAGGATGTAGCCGACGACCAGAATGATCGGGGCCACGGTCAACAGCGTGGCGGCGGTGATCAGGCCGAAGACCAGGCGCTCGGTGCGGTCGCGCGAGAGCATGGGCGGTTAGGAGAGCAGGCGCTCGGCGCGCTTGCGCTGCTGGAAGACCACGGCGCTGGCCGCCAGGTTGACGGCAAACGAAAATAGGAACAAGACCAGCCCAATCGTGAAGAGCACATGGTAGTGCGGGCTGCCGTTCGCCACCTCGCCCATCTCGGCGGCGATGGTGGCCGTCATGGTGCGCACCGGGCGGAACAGCGCGTCCAGCCCGAACGGCAGGCGGGCGGCGTTGCCCGTCACCATCATCACCGTCATGGTCTCGCCGATGGCGCGGCCGATGCCGAGCATGATGGCGGTGAGCACGCCGCTGCGCGCGGCGGGCAGGGTCACGCGCCAGATGGTCTGCCACTTGGTGGCGCCCAGCGCCAGCGCCGCGTGGCGGTAGCTCACCGGAACCGCGTCGAGCGCGTCCTCGGCGATGGACACCAGCGTGGGGATGATCATGGCCGCTAGCAGCACCGCGCCTGTCAGGGCCGAGAGGCCGGTGGGCACGCCCAGCAGCCCGCGCACCGCCGGGGCGACCACCAGCATCCCCAAGAAGCCCAGCACCACCGAGGGCAACCCGGCCAGCACCTCCACCAGCGGCTTGAGCAGCTCGCGCGCCCAGCGCGGGGCGATCTCGGCGATGTACACGGCCGTCGCCAGCCCAAACGGCACGGCAATGAGGGTCGCCCCGAGCGTCACGACAACCGAACCGCCCAGGAGCGGCAGCAGGCCGAAGTAAGCCTCAATGGGATACCAGCGCGTCCCGAACAACTCGCCGATGGGCACCGCGCCCAACACCGGCAGCCCTTCACGCAGCAGGAAGAGCAGGATGAGGCCCACGAACAAAATGGCCGAATAGCCCGTGGCGCGGATGAGGGCTTCGATGACGACCTCACCCCAGCGCCGTGGGTGGGGGGCGTTCATGGGCGCGGCGGGCGGCGGGATCAGCGGGTCAAGCGTGGCGTGCGTCACGGTTCACCGGCAGGCGGTTCAGTTGACGGGCACGAAGCCCAGATCGGCCACGATTTGCTGGGCGGGGGCGCTCAACACCCAGGCGAGATAGGCGGCCACGGCCCCGGTCGGCTCACCGGCCGTGTACATATACAGGTCGCGGGCGATGGGGTAGCTGCCGTTGTTCACTGTGGCAATCGTGGGCAGCACAAAGGGTTGGCCGTCCGCCGCCGCCACCGCCACGGTCTTCAAATCGGGCGTCACGTAGCCCAGGCCGTCGTAGCCGATGGCGTTGGGGTTCTGGCGCACCTCCGCGCCGATGCCCTCGGAACTGGGCAGGAGCAGCGTGTCGGGCGAGAACAGCCGCGTGCTCTGGCTGTCGCCCAGGCGCAGCACATGCTCCAGAAAGTACACGTGCGTGCCGGAGTTGGTCTCGCGCGAGAGCAGCACAATCGGCCGGTCGTCGCCGCCCACCTGGCGCCAGTTGGTAAGCTCACCGCTGTACATGGCAGACAGTTGCGGCAGGGTCAAGGCAGAGACGGGGTTTTCCGGGTTAACGATGATGGCGATGGCGTCCCGCGCCACCACATACTCGACCGGGCTGACGCCGTTGGCTTCGGCTTCGGCCAGCTCCTCGGCCTTGATGGCGCGCGAGGCACTGGCGATGTCGTTGGTGCCGTTAATCAGCGCCGCCAACCCGGTGCCCGAGCCGCCGCCGGTGACCGACAGCGTGACCCCCGGCTCCACGGCCGAGTACGCCTCGGCCCAGGCCAGCGTCAGGTTGACCATGGTGTCGGAGCCGGTGTTGGTGATGACCAGGGGGCCGCCCGGCCCGGGGGCGCCGGCCCCACCGCAGGCCGCCGCCCATAACAGCACCCCCAGCCAGCCCAGCAGGCGGCCGTGGGCGCGCAGCGGACGAACACGGCGGATGAGCACGGGCTTGATTATACCAATGGGCGCAAAGCGCGGTACAATCGCCGCGCCATGCCGAACAAGCTGCGCGTTGAGCGCCTCAGCTTCTTTTATGGCCCCAAACGTGTGCTCAGCGGCGTCTCCATTGACATCCGCCGGGGCGAAATTACGGCCCTCATCGGCCCGTCCGGGTGCGGCAAGAGCACTTTTCTGCGCTGCCTGAATCGCATGAACGACGCCATCGCCGGGGCGCGGGCCGAGGGCGTCATCGAGCTTGACGGCCAGGACATCAACACCCCCAGCGCCAATCTGACCGATCTGCGCCGCCGGGTGGGCATGGTGTTTCAGAAACCCAACCCCTTCCCCCAATCCATTTTCGACAACGTGGCCTTCGGGCCGCGCGTGCTGGGCCAGACCACCGGCCTGGCCGCGCGCGTCGAGCAATCGCTGCGCGCCGCCGCCCTGTGGGACGAGGTGGCCGGGCGGTTGCGCGAGCCGGCGCTCGACCTGGCGCTGGGCCAGCAGCAGCGCCTGTGCATCGCGCGCGTGCTGGCGGTGGAGCCGGAAGTGATCTTGATGGACGAGCCGTGCTCGGCGCTCGACCCGGTGGCGACGCTCAAGATCGAAGAGTTGATGCGCACCCTGCAAGAGCAGTACACCATCGTGATCGTCACGCACAACATGCAGCAGGCGGCGCGCGTCTCTGACCGCACCGGGCTGTTCTGGCTGGGCGAGTTGGTGGAGTTTGGCGAGACCAGCCAGGTGTTCACCCGCCCGGCGCAGGCCATCACCGAGAGCTACATTACCGGGCGCTCGGGGTAGAGTTGGAGCGCCGGGGATTTTTGCCACGAATGGGCACGAATGGTAACGAATGAGCACGAATGGGGGAGGGTGAACGTTGGGCGACTTGGCGGGCGCATGCGCCAACCACGAGGCGGCGCTGGCCGCCACCCGCCGGCCCATCGCGGCGGCTGAGCGCGCCACCTTCACCCGCACGGCCGAGGCGCGCCTGGCGCAGCCTTGGCCCGGAGGTTCCGTTCCCGCATGACCGACCCGCTTAAGCTCATGTGCGTCCTCGCGCATCCCGACGACGAGTCCCTCGGCACGGGCGGGTTGCTGGCCCGCTACGCCGCCGAGGGCGTGGAGACCTACCTGGTGACGGCCACGCGCGGTGAGCGCGGCTGGCACGGCCGGCCGCCGGAAGACCCGGGGCCGGAAGGCTTTGGCCGGCTGCGCGAGGCTGAGCTGCGCTGTGCCGCCGAGGTGCTGGGCCTGCGGGAGGTGGTGGTGCTGGACTACGTGGACGGCGACCTGGACCAGGCCGACCCAGCCGAGGCGCAGGGGCTGATCGCGCAGCAACTGCGGCGGGTGCGCCCGCAGGTGATGGTGACCTTTGGCCCGGAGGGCGGCTACGGCCACCCCGATCACATCGCCATTTGCCAGTTTGCCAGCGGAGCGGCGGTGCTGGCGGCCGACCCGCAGGCCGCCGTGCCGGGCGGCGGCGCGCCGCACCGCGTGAGCAAGCTCTACCACATGCTCGACACGCCCGATCTGATGGCGCTGTACAACACCATCTTCCCGGAACTGGTGATGCACGTGGACGGCGTGGACCGGCGCCCCGTGCCTTACCCGGAGTGGATGATTACCACGCGGGTGGACACCGACGCGCACTGGCGCACCGCCGCCCGCGCCATCGGCTGCCACACCAGCCAGCTCGTGGGCTTTGAGAACTTCCTCGACAGCTTGGAGGAGCACCACGCAGTGCTGGTGGGCACGCAGACGTACTACCGGGCGTTCAGCCTGGTGAACGCCGGGCGCGCGCTGGAGACGGACCTCTTCGAGGGGCTGCGGTAAAGGCGAAAACCTTCGCCACGAATGACCACAAATTGCACGATTTGGGGGCCGAGGGCAGCACCAACACGTAGTCGAGTCACTGCCTGATGAGGTTCGCCCCGGCCTTCTTTCAGTCACCCCTACTCAAACAACTTCTCCAGCGCCAGCGCGACGCGGGCGCGATACGCGGTGAGGCTGGTGGCCTGCACGTGGTAGGTCTGCGCCATCACCGCGTCGGCCTGCACCAGCGCGGCTTCCAGGTCGGCTTGCAGCGGGGCGAGGTCGGCGGCCATCTGTTCCGCCGATAGCTCACCCACCAGCCAGCGCCCGGCGACCTGCTTGATGCCGTCGTGGGCGGCCAGCGCGGCGGCCCACGGCGCGGCCAACTCCGACGGTGGCACGCCGTCGGCTACGTCTTGATCCACCGCCTGGGTCAGCGCGCCGAACACCAGCGCCGCCACGGGCAGGTCATCGCCTTCCATCGCGCCCGCCGCCGTCGCCACGGCCGTGTCGTGCAGGAAGGCGGCGTTCACCTGCATGGCGACCATGACGCGGTAGGTGCTCAGGATCGGGTCACTCAGCAGGTCGTTCAGCTCGTCCGAGGCGGCCGGGCTGGCGACGACGGTGACCTCGGCGGCGGGCGTAGCCTCCGGCGCGAGGGCCGTTGCGCTGGCCGCGGGCGCGGTGGGGCTGGGCGCGGCGGTGGCTGTCGCGGCGGTGGCTGTCGCGGCGGCTTCCACCGGCACCGTTGAGGCCACCGGCGGCGGCGCGGTCGGCGCGGGAGTGACCGTCTGCCCGGCGCAGGCCGCCAGCAGGCTCGCCGCCGCCAGCAACCTCATCAGCCCGCGCGTCACGCTGCGCATCGTTCTCATCCGCTACGCCAGGTCGGGCGCGTAGCGCGCCACGGTGGCCCGCAGCGCGGCCAGCGGGTCGCCCAGCGGCAGGAATTCGTGGACGACGTAGCCCTGGTAACCTGTCGCCCGAATGGCGCGCAGCACCGCGTGGTAGTTGATCTCCTGCGTCTCATCCAGTTCGTGGCGGCCGGGGCAGCCCGCCGTGTGGTAGTGGGCGATCAGCGGGGCATAGGTCTGGAGGGTGCGGATCAGGTCGCCTTCCATGATCTGCATGTGGTAGAGGTCGTCGAGCACCTTCACGCGTGGCGAGGCTACGCGCTCACAGACGGCCGCGGCCCAGGCGGTGTGATCGGCCTGGTAGTCGGGATGGTCTACCTTGCTGTTCAGCACTTCCAGCGCCAGCGTCACGCCGGCGGCCTCGGCCAGCGGGGCCAGGCGCGCCAGCCCCTCGGCGCAAGCGGCCGCGCCCGCCGCATCGTCCAGCCCGGCGCGGTTGCCGCTGAAACACAGGACGTTGGGCACGACGTATTCCTGGGCCACGGCCAGCGCGGCGCGCACCTGGGCCTCAATCTCCGCGTGGTGCGCGCGGCGGTTGAGGCCGTGGGTCAGCGGGCCGTGCCCGGCCAGGGCCGAGATCGCTAGCCCGTGCGCGCGCACCAGGGCGCAGTGCTCGGGCGGCGCCAGATCTATCGCGGCGTAGCCCGCCTCGGCCACGGCCCGCACAAAGGCCTCCGGCGCAAAATGCTGCGGCACAAAGCACCACCAGGCGATAGACTGCGGGATCGCCCTCATCGGGCTTCGGCTCGCCAGGCGGCTACCACTCCGGCCACTCAATCGTCGGGCGAAACTGTGGCGGGCGGCGCGCCTGCGTGGCCTGCTCGAAGGCATAGCCCAGCCGCAGCAGCTTACCCTCCTGCCATTGGCCGCCGAAAAAGCACAGCCCCACCGGTAGCCCGGCCAGCAGCCCGGCGGGCACGGTCAGGTTGGGGTAGCCGGCGATGGCCGCGGGCGAGGTGCAGCCGCCCAGGTAGTGATCGCCGTTCACCACGTCGGTGATCCAGGCGGGCGCGCCCGCGGGAGCGAGCAGGGCATCAAGCTGGTGCTCGGCCAGCAGCCCGTCAATCGCGCCGCGCACGATCCGCAGATTGTCGCCCAGCGCCTTTTGATATTCGGCGCTGTCCAGCCCGCCTTTGGCCTCGGCCTGCTGCAAAATCTCCTGCCCGAACAGCGGCATGGTGCGCTCGGCGTGGGCGGTGTTGAAAGCCATCACCTCCGCCAGCGAATGCGCGGGCAGGGCCGGGTCTACGCCCGCCAGGTAGCGGTTGAGGCCGTCCTTAAACTCGTACAACAGCACTTGAAACTCGTTCTGGTCGCATTCTGGCGGCAGCGTGAGGTTGGCCGGATCTACCAGCTCCGCGCCCTGCGCCCGCAGCGTGGCGAGCGCATCTTCCAATAGCCGGTCCACACGGGGGTGAAAGCCGAAGAAGTTGCGGGCCACGCCCAGCCGCGCGCCGCGCAGCCCGTCGGCGGCCAGGAAGCGCGTATAGTCCAGCTCGGGCACGGCCGCCTCGGTGGCGCGGTCGCGCGGGTCTGGCCCGGCGATGGCGTTGAGCAGCAGCGCCGCGTCGCGCACCGTGCGCGTCATCGGCCCGGCGGTGTCCTGGCTGGCCGAGATGGGGATGATGCCGGCGCGGCTGACCAGGCCCACGCTGGGCTTAAGGCCGACCAGGCCGTTGGCGGCGGCGGGGCTGATGATCGAGCCGTCGGTCTCGGTGCCGATGGCCGCCGCGCACAGGTTGGCCGAGGCCGCCACGCCCGAGCCAGAGCTGCTGCCGCTGGGGTTGCGGTCGAGGGCGTAGGGGTTGCGTGTGCGCCCACCGCGGCTGCTCCAGCCGCTGGTGGGGCGCGTGGAGCGGAAGTTGGCCCACTCGCTGAGGTTGGTCTTGCCCAGCAGCACCGCCCCGGCCGCCCGCAGGCGCTCGGCCACGGTGCTGTCGTGGGGCGCGCGCCAGCCCGCCAGCGCCAGCGACCCGGCCGTGGTCTGCATCTGGTCGCCGGTGTCGAGGTTGTCCTTAAGCAGCAGCGGCAGGCCGTGCAACGGCCCGCGCCCCCGGCCGGCGGAGCGCTCCTCGTCCAACGCTTCGGCGCGGGCCAGCGCCTCTGGGTTGACCTCGATGACGGACTTGAGCATTGGCCCGGCCTGATCGAGCGCGGCGATGCGCGCCAGGTACCAGGCGGTGAGGGCGCGGCTGGTCAGTGAGCCGTCCGTCAGGCGCGCTTGCAGGTCGGTGCAGGAGAGTTCTTCTAATTCGGCCATTCGGCCTCCTGAGGCCTGGGATGACGTGCGGCGCTAGGCCGAGGCTACTGGGGGCATACGGCGCTGCCAGGGGGCGGGCACCAGGCGGCCCGCCTGCCGCGCTGCCCGCCAAAAGTAGACCGCCCCCGCCAGGCACACGACGACGGCCATGAGGGACGCCTCCGCCCCAAACTCGCCGCCCGACAGCCACGCCGGCGCACCGGCCTGCCGCGCGGCGACAAACAGGCCCGCGCCGAAGTCGTAGCCCGAAATCGGCACGCCGAAGATGCCGCCCTGAGTGAAGTTCCACGCCAGGTGCAGGCCGATGGGCAGCCAGACGCGCCCGGTGGCCTGGTAGGCCAGGCCCAGCAGCACGCCGGCCTCCAGCGCAATCGAGAGCGCCGCGACGGGTGAGCTGTTGGGGTTGGATAGGTGCAGCGCGCCGAACAGCGCGGCCGAAAGCGCCAGCGCCAGCCAGGTGCCCAACAGGGCCTGCGCCAGGCGAAAGAACACGGCCCGGAACACCAACTCCTCCATCACGCCGGAGAGGATCGCCACGCCGAGCACCACCAGCAAGCGCGCATCGGGCGCGCCCAGCGCCAGCCGATACGCGCCCACGGCCAGCAGCAGCAGCAGCGTCAGCGTGAACAGGCCCGCGCCCCACAGCAGCCCCACGGCCAACTCGCGCGCGGCGGGCGCGGCGGCGATTTCCGGCGCGGGGCGGCGGGCCTCCCACCAGCGCGTGAAGGCCGCGTAGCCGGCCAGCCCCGCGGCCGCGCCCGCCAGCGCCACCGGCACCGCCAGCAACGGCCAGCGCGAGGCGACCAGAAAGTGCGCGGTCTGCGCGACGCCATACAACACCGCCAGCCATACGAACCCCACCACCAGCACAACCACTGGATGCCGCAGAAAACGGGTCATACGAACAGCGTCTCCACTTGCTCACGGCGCTCGCGCTCGGGCGGCGGGCGGGCAGCGCGGCGGAGGATAGCACTAACGCGCCGCGGGCACAAAAACGGCCCGGCCGGCTCACTCCCCGGCTTCGCCCAACGCCCCTTGCAGCCGGCGCAGCGTGGCCAGCAGCTGCTTCTGTTCGCGCTCGCTCAGCGCGCCCAGCCACTCGCGCTGGCGGCGGTGCACCACCTCCCGGAATTGCTGGGCCACGGCGCGGCCCGCGTCGGTCAGGGCGATGAGCAGCATCCGCCGGTCGCCGGCGTGCGGCCGGCGCTCGATATAGCCGCGCCGCTCCAGCGAGTCGAGCAGGCCGGTGACGGTGGCGCGGCTGATGATCAGGCGCGCGGCGATTTCGTTGGGCGGCAGCGGCTCGGCCGCGTCGGCCAACATGCCGAGCACCAGCCCGGAGGAGGGCGTGAGGTCGAAGGGCTGTACCAACTCGCCGATGCGCTTGACCAGCAGGTCGGCGGTGCGCACCAGGTTCATGGCCGTCTCGGTGGCCTGGGCGCTGGCGCCGGGAAATTTTTGCTCGAAACCGGGGGCAATGCGGATGGGTTTGTGAATTTCATTAGCCATCGTATAGTTAGCCTATTGACAAGACAATAAGGAGCCTTATAATCAGCATTGTAACACAGTTCGGATGACGGGCGAGGTGACGGATGTACCAACTGGGCGCGCTGTGCTACCTGGCCTGGGGGCTGCTGCACCTGCAAGCGGCCGATCGCGTGCGGCAGCTGGCGGCGCGCCAGCCGGCGGGCATGGCCCAGGGGCGCCTCTACCAGGCGGCCTGGAACCTGGCCTACTTTGCGGTCTTCGTGCTGGTGGTGGCCGTGGGGCTCAACTGGCGCAACGACCTCGCGGGCTACTGGCTCAACCTGCTCACCGCGACCGTGACCGATGTGGGCTTCCTGCTCTTCATCGTGCGGCCCGGCTACCTGCCGCTGCGCCCCGCCCTGCTGGGGCCGGCCCTGTGGTTATTGGCGGCGCTCTTTAGCACGCTGGGCGTGCTGGCCCGCGCCACATAACGATCTGTGGGTGGCCGCTCAGCGGCCGTGGACAGCAAGGAGCGAGGCATGGTCAGCAATTATGTGGTTTGGGCAAAGGGCGAGGGGCTGCGGCTGCAATCTGGTCCGGGGCGCGATTTGATCTTCAAGGTGACGGGCGAGGACACGGGCGGCGCGTTCGACTACTTCGTGGTCGAGGTGGCCCCGCGCGGCGGGCCGCCGCTGCACGTGCACCACCGGCAGGAAGAGACCATCCACGTGCTCACGGGCCGCTTCAAGATCCGCATCGGCGACGCAACCTATACGCTGGAGCCGGGCGGCTTTGCCTACCTGCCGTCGAAGGTGCCGCACGCCTTCCTGAACTTGACCGACGAGCCGACCGAGGTGATCGTGGTCTACACGCCCGGCGGCGGGCACAAGTTCTACGAGGAATTCGGCCCGGCCGCGCGCGCCGGCGCCGACCGCGCGACCATCGCGGCGCTCTTTGAGAAGCACGGCATGAGCCTGCTGGGCAAGCCGCTGACGCCCGACGACTGAGCGGCGGGCCGAACGCTGTCGGTTTAAAAACACAGCCGCCGCGGTCTCCTTTAGACCCCGGCGGCTGTGTCGTGCAACGGCGCTACTTCTTCTTCGTGTCGTTTTTCGCGCCGTTCTTCGCGCCGCCGTTGCCGCGCAGGGCGGCGACGGGCGTGTAGTTGGGGTCGAGGTACTTCTTCAAGAACTGGTCACAACCAGACAATCGTGTTTGCCACCAGTTTCTTGGTAGACAGCGTGTCGCCGTGGGTGTAGCCGTGCGTTGACTTTCCACTGGTGGAGACAGGGGCGGCGGG
>JADZEK010000055.1 GCA_020850595.1 Anaerolineales bacterium | reverse complement strand
GTGGCCAGCGCCACCCGCCGCAGCGTCTCGTAGACGAAGCGGCCCTTTTCGGCCTTGGTCGGCAGCGCGGCCGCGCCGCTCAGGTCAGCCTGCCGCGCCAGCACCACCAGGAACTCGGCGGTTTCGCCGGGCGGGGTGTGCGCCAGCACCCAAGGCGAGATCTTGGCATCGGCGGTATTGGCAGGCTCGGCAGCCACCCGGGCGGCGCCTGGCCCGGCGAGCGCCGCAGCCGCCAGCAGCAGGGGCGCGGCCAGCGCCGCGCGCCAGGCGCGCCCGAGAGCAACGCGGGAGAGAAGCGGCATGAGCCCAAATCTACCACGAAACAGCAGTGCCCGTTAGGCCGTTGCCGTAGGGGCAAAGCACCCTGGCCAGGGACCGCGGGCCGCTTGACTTGACTGCTACTCTGCTGGCGGACGCTTCGCCCTGGTGTTACAGATCCCAGCCGGCGCTCCTGGCCCGGCCACAGATGTCATTTCGAGCGGCTGCGTTTGCCGCGAGGGATCTCCGCGGCTGTTCAAGCCGCCGGCAGCCGAATGGTAAAGGTCGACCCTTTGCCGAGATCGCTCTCAACGCTCAGTGCGCCGCTCTGCGCCTCGGCCAGCAGCCTGGCGATGGAGATCCCCAGCCCGGTGCCTGGGCGGCTGCGCGACGTATCCGCGCCACAAAACCGGTCGAACAGGTTGGGCCGGTCTTTGGGGGCGATGCCAGGCGCCAAGACGACCTCCCCCTTCGGGAATCAACCAGGGCGGACCAGCGATCCGCCCCGGCGCCAATCACTCGGGCTATTTGCTGCTTCGCCGCCGCCGCGCCGCTGGTGTTTTCGCTGTTTTCCTGGCCGCTTTCCTGGCCGTCTTCTTCGCGGCCGGCGGGTTCTTGGGTATCGGCTGCTTTGGCGCGGCTTTGCGGGCGCCGGCCTTCCTGGTTCCCGTCTTCTTAGCGCCGGCCGCCGCTGCCTTCTTTGCTGTGGCCTTCTTAGCGGCTTTGCGGGCCGCCGCCTTCCTGGCCGTCTGGCCCTTCGCGGCGCTCTTGTGGGCCGCCGCCTTCTTGGCTGTCTTGCCCTTCGCAGCCTTCTTGCTGGCCCGTTTCCCGGCGCCGCGCCCCGCTGAGGGCCGCGGCGGGTGGGCGGCCGCCTCGCGCGGCGCGGGCTCGCTCAAGCCAGGCGCCACCAGCACTTTGTCGCCGAGCTGGGTCGCGATGAGCCGCGCCATGGCCTCGCCTTCCCGGTCGCCGCGCGCGCCGGGGCGGTCGTCCTGCTCGGGCTCGACCGCGGGTTGGGCCTTGACCAGCGCCAGCGTGACCCGCTCGTCGTCGATGCTGTCGGCGGCGGTCACGGCGCCGGCGGGCGCCTCGCCGGCCAGCAGGTCGACGCTCAGGGTCTCGGCCTGGATGTAGGGCGCAAACGCGGTCAGGGCGTCCACCAGCCCCGGCGTGCCGGTGTAGTATGTGACGATGCGGTCGGCGATATCGAAGCCGCTGGTCTTGCGCAGGTCCTGGATGCGGCGCACCAGCTCGCGCGCCAGCCCCTCGGCGCGCAGATCGGGCGTCAGAGAGGTGTCAAGCGCCACCACCACGCCGCCCTCGACCGACACGGCAAAACCGGTCCGGGGCAGGGGGTTGATCAGCACGTCATCGGCCGCCAGCGCCACCGTCTCGCCGTCCAGGTCCAGCCGCAGCGGCTGGCCGCCGCGCAGCGCCGCCACGGCCGCGCTCGCGTCGGCGGCCTCCAGCGCCGCGCGCACGCGCGGGAAGCGCGCCCCAAAGCGCGGGCCGAGCAGGCGGTTGTTGGGCAGCAGCTTGTAGGTGATCAGCTCGCCCTCGTTGGCGGCCAACGCCACCGTTTTGACGTTCAGCTCGTCGGCCACCAGCGCCTTCATGCGGAGCAGGCCGGCCTGCTGCTCGGGCGCCACCACCACCACGGCCCGCGCCAGCGGCTGGCGTACCTTGAGGTTGTGGCTGGCGCGCGTGGCGTGGCCCAGGGCTACTACTGTCCGTGCCGTCGCCATGTCGGCCAGCAGAGCGCTGTCTACCAGCGCTCGGTCGGCCGCCGGCCAGGCGCAATGGTGGACGCTGAGCGGGGCGTTCGGGTCCGCCGTGCGTACCAGGTTTTGATAGAGCGCCTCGGTGGTGAAGGGGATGAAGGGCGCCAGCAGCTTGGCCAGCGTGACCAGCACCTGGTGGAGGGTGCTGTAGGCGGCCTGCTTGTCGGCGTCGGCCTCCGACTTCCAGAAGCGCCGCCGCGAGCGCCGCACGTACCAGTTGCTCAGGTCGTCCAGGAACTGCTCCACCGGGCGCGTGGCCTTGTAGGCGTAGTAATCTTCCAGCGCGGCGGTCACCTCGCCCACCAGTTCCTGCAGTCGCGCCAGGATCCAACGGTCGAGCTGGCTCGGCTCGGCGGCGCCGCGAGCGGGCGTCCAGCCATCCAGGTTGGCATAGGTCACAAAGAAGTTGTAGACGTTCCACAGCGGCAGGAACAGGCTGCGCCGAGCCTCCTCGGCGTGCTTTTCGCCAAAGAGCAGGTCGGCTTCATACCGCTGGCCGGCGTACATCCAGCGCATGACGTCGGCGCCGAACTTGGGCGAATCGGCCGCCTCGTTGAACTCCCAGGCGTTGCCCCACGACTTGTGCATCGGCCGGCCGTCTTCGCCCAGCAGGGTGGCAAAGCCCAGCACGGTTCGGGTGGGGGGCTGGCCTTCCAGCGCGGTGGCCATCACCAGCAGCGAATAGAACCAGTTGCGGAACTGGCCGGGAAACGACTCGGTGATGAAGTCGGCCGGGAACCACTTGCGCCAATAGTCAGGGTCGGTCTCATAGCGCAGGGTCGAGAGCGAGACGATGCCGGCATCCAGCCAGGGGTTGCCCACATCGGCGATACGCTGCGCCCGCCCGCCGCACTTGCGGCAGGCGATCTTGACGGCGTCGATATACGGCCGGTGCGGGGTGTGGCCGCTGAAGGTCTCCCAGCCCTCGACCGCCCGCGCTTCCAGCTCGGTGCGGCTGCCGAGCACCTCGAACTCGCCGCACTGCGCGCACTCCCAGATTGGCAGGGCCAGGCCCCAGTAGCGCTTCTTGGAGATCATCCAGTCGTGCATGTTGCGCAGCCAGTCCAGCTCGCGGTCGCGGCCGAACTCGGGGACCCAGCGGATCTGGTTGGTGACGTCCATCAGCGGCTGGCGCAGACCGTCCATGCTGATAAACCACTCGTCCACCAGCCGGAAGACCAGCGGCGTCCCGCAGCGCCAGCACTGCGGGTAGCGATGGGTGTAGGCGTCCAGCCGGTAGAAGCGTCCGTTGGCGCGCAGCGCCTCCACGATGGCGTCGGTCACCCCCGCGACGTGCCGGCCCGTCAGCCAGCCGAACCCGTCCAGGTAGACGCCGTTCTCGTCCAGCGGCGCCACGACCGGCAAATGATGCTCCTTGTGGAGCTGGTAGTCCTCGGCGCCGCAGCCGGGCGCGATGTGGACGATGCCGGTGCCCTCGGCCTCGCCGACCGCATCCCACAAGACCACGCGGTGGGCCTGCGCGGCGCTCTCGGGGATGCCGCTGAACAGGCGGCGCAGGCCCGGCTCGGCCCAGCCGCCCGGGTGCTGGGCGGCGGGCAGGTCGTCGAACGGTCCGGCGTAGCGCCAGCCGGCCAGCTCGCGCCCCGGCAGCTCGGCCAGGACCTCGTATGGTCCCAGAAGCATGTGGGTGGCGCCTTTCGACAGGTAAAGCACCTCGTGGCCATCGCCGCGCGGCGTGCGCACCTTCAGATAAGTCAGCTCGGGGCCGACCGCCGCCGCGACGTTGGAGGTCAGGGTCCAGGGTGTCGTAGTCCACACCAGCAGCGCTTCGCCCGTCAGCCGCCCGTCGTCCCCCAGCAGCGGGAAGCGCACGGTCAGGCCGGGGTCCTGCTTCTCGACGTAGCCCTCGGTGACGATCTCGTGCTGACTGATGCCGGTGCCGCAGCGCCAGCACCAGGGCATCACGTCGGTGCCCTTGTAGATCCAGCCGCGCTCGGCGCACGCCTTCAGGAAGCGCCAGATGTCGTAGTTGTTTTTGTCGCTGAAGGTGAAGTAGGAGCCGCCCAGCGCCGGCAGCCCGAGCTGGCCCACGAGCTGCTCCACTGTCCCCGTCACCGGCCCTTCCGGCCCTTGCAGGGTGAGCACCGCCTGCGGGTCTTCGCTCAGCCGGTCGCGCAGCAGCCGCAGGGTGTCGGGGTCGTTCCAGTCCATCCACATCCCCAGGCGCACCGACTGCTCGGTCTGCACCGCGGCGTAGTTCAGCACGCGCTGCTTGCACAGGATGACGAACTGCGCCAGGCCGTAGGCCTCGATGTCCTTCTTGGTGCGGAAGCCCAGGTCCTTCTCGACGTTGACCTCCACCCACAGGCCCTGGCAGTCGAAGCCGTTCTGCCAGCGCTGGTCGTAGCCGCGCATGGCCTTGTAGCGCTGCCACAGGTCCTTGTAGGTGCGGCCCCAGGCGTGGTGCACGCCCATCGGGTTGTTGGCCGTGATCGGCCCATCCAGGAACGAGAAGGGCGGCCCGCCCCGGCGCAGCGCGCGCAGGTGGTCAAAGGCGCCGGTCTCCTTCCACCAGCGCAGGATGTCGCGCTCCTGGGCGGGAAAGTCGGGCTTTGGGGGGACAGGATTAAACATGATGCCTCACCTCAAGAAAAGAAATACGTACACGGATGGCACGGATTGGACGGATTACACTGATCCATCTGAGCGATATCTAGACGACCTTGCGCATAACACGCAGATGGCTGCTGCCGAAATTGGCCAGCAGGCCTAGCCGCAGCCCCGAGGCGCGCAGGTAAGACAGCAGCTGGGCCTCATGCCGCGGGTGCAGCTCGTCGACCGCCTTCAGCTCCAGGATGACCTTGCCGTCGACGACGAGGTCGAGTCGATATTGGTCGATCACCACGCCCTTGTAGGCGACCTCAATCGGGCACTCCCGGGCCGCGGGGACGCCTCGCCGCTGCAGCTCATTGAGCACGGCCTGCTTGTAAGTCTCCTCCCGAAAACCAGGGCCAAGCGTGTTGTACACCTCGTATAGTGCGCCCCGGATCTCGTAGCTCAGTGCCTCATGGACCAGTTTCGCCGTCATCGACCCTAAAATCCAATCCGTGCCATCCGTCAAATCCGTGCCATCCGTGTACGCGGTTTGCTAGTCTTTCAGGACCAAATCCGCAACGACCGGCCGGTGGTCGCTCCACCCATCCCACGGCCCGATCTCGGCCGCCTGGGCCGCGAAGTGGTCCGAGTAGAACACGTCATCAATCCGGATCAGCCACCTCGGCGCCGGGATCGGCCCCAGGCGCGGGCGCGCGCTGCCCGGCGAGTACGCCCCTGGGAAGGTGTGCCCCGGCCCCTGGCCGCGCGCCTCCCAGGTGTCGCTCAGCGCGCGCGTGATCGTGCGGTGGGCGTCGCTCAGCCCGGTGGCGTTCAGGTCGCCCAGCGCCACCAACGGGCCGACGTGTGCCGCGGCACAGCCGGCCAGCGCCCGCGCCGCGTCTTCGCGCTCCTTCACCTGGTGGATGCCCGAGTAGGCGTGGAAGCGCACCAGCGTGACGGCCCGCCCGCCGGGCAGGTCGACCCGCAGCACGTGCGGCGTCCCCAGCCACGGTCCCGGCAGGCTCTCGCCGGTGAGGGCCAGCGGATGGCGGCTGATGACGCCCGAGCCCGTCACCCCCTCGCGAGGGTCGAGCACCTGGTGCGGGTACTCGTCCCGCAGACCGCGCTGGATCGCCGCGGCCAGCAGCGGGTTGAGCTCCTGGATGCCGATCACGTCGGCCCGCGAGGCGCGCAGCGACCGCACCAGCGCCTCGACCTGGGTGTTGAACCCCAACACGTTGGTTGTCATCACCCGCAGCGTTGGCGCCTCGGCGTGGGCCGTGCCGAAGCGCGGGAGGAACAAGCGCCCGAAGAACGCTGCCCACACCAGCGCCCCTGCCAAGGCCGCCGCCAGCAGCCGCTTGCGCCGCGCGGCCAGCCCGATGGCGGCGGCCACCGGCAGCGGTGTGAACAGGTAGACCGCGAACGAGTTGACGGCAAACAGCAGCGGCCAGCGGTCGCCGAAGAGCAGGTAGATCGCCAGCCAGCCGGCCAGCCCGGCGAAATACACATCCGCGCCGGCCAGCAGCAGCCGC
>JADZEK010000054.1 GCA_020850595.1 Anaerolineales bacterium | reverse complement strand
GGGTGAAGTTGGGCCTAGACACCTTTCTTCTACCCCAGCAGGCTCTTTTTTCATAGGGCTCCGCCGGCCGTCCCAGCTGAACCGCCACCGCCGAGCGGCACCATGCAACTTTCCCGACAGAAACTAGTCTAGCGGGCCGGGCGCGGTGATGGCCGCGCCGAGCTGCCGCAAGACTTCGGCCTGGGCCGCCCACATGGCCGCTTGCTCGGCGGGGGTGGCGTGGTCGTGGCCGAGCAGGTGCAGCACGCCATGGACGACTAACAATTGCAGTTCGGCTTGCACGGAGTGGCGGCCGCGCCGGGCCTGGGCCGCCGCGCGCGCATAGGAGACGGCGATGTCGCCGAGGTAAGGAGCGCCGGCCGCGGGGAGGGCTGGGCCGGAAGGGAAGGAGAGCACGTCGGTGGCGTGGTCTTCGGCGCGGAACCGGCGGTTGAGCGCCCGCAAGTCGGCGTCGCCGGTGACGCGCACGCTCAGCGCGGCTGGGCACGGCGCGTGCTGGTGGCGCAGCGCCGCGCGCGCCGCGGCCCGCAGCGTGGCGGCGGTCACCCAGCGCCGGTAGCGCGGCGCGATCTCCACGTGGATGGTGTACGCGGCAGGCCGGGCCAAGGGCTAAGCCTGCGGCTGCGGCCCCGGCTTGGCGTCAGGGCTGGAGGGCGAGGCGGGCGGCAGCGCCGGCTGGCTGCCCACGGCGTCGAGCAGGGCGGGTTTTTCCTCCGCCGCCGGGTATTGGATGCGCGGATGAAAGACGCCCTTGAGCGTGTTGACGAAGGAGGCGCGAATGAGCGCCAGTTCGTGCACGGTCAGGCCGGTGTCGTCGAGTTGGCCGCGCGCCATGCGATCGTCAAGCACGGCCTTCACGATCCGGTCAATGTCGGCTTCGCTCTTGGGCCGCTCGGCGCGGGCACGGGCTTCGCAGCCATCGGCCAGCATGAGCAACGCCGTCTCTTTCGATTGCGGCCGCGGGCCGGGATACACATAGAGGGCGGCATCAACCTGGGATGCGTCGCCGCCCGCGGCGCGCAGCGCTCGGGCGTACTGATATTGGGTGCGCAGCGTGCCGTGGTGCTCAGAGACGAAGGCGCGCACCGCCGACGGGAGGCGGTGGCGGCGCGCCAGCTCCAGCCCGTCGTGGATGTGGCCGATGATGAGGCGCGCGCTCTCCTCCGGCTCCAGGGTGTCGTGAATGTTGAAACCATCGAGCTGGTTCTCGACGAAATACTGCGGGTGCAGCGCTTTGCCGGCGTCGTGATACAAGGCGCCCACGCGGGTGAGCAGCGCATTCGCGCCGATACGCTCGGCGGCCTGTTCGGCCAGGTTGGAGACCTGCAGGCTGTGCTGGTAGGTGCCGGGGGCGTTGCGTAGGACGAAGCGCACCAGCGGGTGATCGGGCCGCGCCAGCTCGATTAGCTGGAGACTGGTGGTGATGTCGAAGAGACTGCCGAGCATGAAGAACCCGGCCAGGGTGAGCGAGGCCGACACCGCGCCGTTGAGCGCGGCGGCAACGATGAGCTGCGCCAGGCCGAGCGGGTCGAGCGCCGGGTCGGGCAGCCGAAAGACCAACAACACGCCCATGTTGGCCAGCGCCACCGCCAGCCCGGCCCAGAAAAACTGGTTGACTCGCTCGCCGGTGCCCACCGCCAGCGGGGCCAAGAACCCGCCCAGCGCGAAGTACACGGTCAACTCGAGGTTGCTGCCGCCGATGTAGCCCAGCAGCAGGGCCAGCCCCAGGCCCATGACCATGGCGAACTGCGGCCCGACGAACACGGTGAGCAGCAGCGGCAGCGCCGCCGCCGGGAACATGAAAGGCAGCACGGTGCGCCCCGGCAGCATGAAGCGCGCCGCCAGCAGGAAGGCCGCGGTGAGCGCCCCGACCAGCACCACGCGCCGCGCCGACTGGCCCAGCGCCGGGTAGAAGCGCGCCGTGTACAGGGCGACCAGAGTCAGGACAATGAGGGTTAGCAGCGCGCCGCTGACCGGCTCGCGCCAGGTGGCCTCCGGCTCGAGCAGCCCAAGCGCCGCCAGCGCCTCCAGGTCTTCGGCGGTGACGACCTCGCCGCGCACGACCACGGCCTGTCCGCGCACAATGCTGCGCTGCACGGGCTTGACGGCGTCGCGGGCGGCCTGCCGGGCGGCCTGGGTGGCGGCTTCGTTGTAATAGCTATTGGGCGCGACCAGATCGGTGACCAGGGCCGATACCAGCGCCGCCTGGGCCTCGCTCAGGCTCACGCTCACCCGGGCCGGCACGCCGCGGCGCAGGTCGGCCAACTGATTGGCGCGGACTTGGCTGCGCATCACCTGTTCCAGCACGCTGAGGGCTTCGGCCTTGACGGTGGACCACGCGGCGTTGTCGAAATTGAGGATGACCAGGGCGTTGTCGGCGCGCAGCGTGAGGCCCTGAATGGCCTGCAGGTCGGCCTGGCGCTGGCTCAGCTCGGCGTAGCTATCGGCGCGCACGCCGTCTATGTAGTCAAGGATGTCGTGGAGCAGCAGCACCTGCTGGCGGGCCACGCGCGTGTCCGGCGCGTCGTACACATCCGGCACGGCGGCGGCGGCCTCCACGCGGGCGCGTTCGGTGAGCACCTCGCTGGTGTAGGCCAGCGGGCTGGGCGCCAGGATGTCCTGCGTGGCCGATTCGCCCACCGAGAGGTTCACGCCCGCGGAACCGGCCGCGGGCAGCGCCACCAGCACCGTCGCCGTTAGCCAGATAGCCGCCGTCAGGCCCAGGCTGAGCAGCTGTCGGCCGGTGGGGCGCAGGTTCGGGAGGCGGGGGCCTTCGATGACGGTCATGACATGCGGTTGGGCGCGGCGGGTCCTCGCTGGGTGGGCGGGTTAGCGCGGCGCTGACAGGCGCTCGCGCACGACTTCGTTAACCAGGCGGCCGTCGGCGCGGCCTTTGGTGCGCGGGGTGAGCGCCTTCATCACCGCGCCAAGCTGCTTCAGGTCGGCCGCGCCGGTCTCGGCGATGGCGGCCTCTACCAGCGCAGCGATTTCTTCGCGGGTGAGGGCCTGGGGCAGGTAGCCGGCGATGATGGCAAGCTCGGCCTGGTTGGCCGCCACCAGGTCGGCGCGATGGGCCTGCTCGGCGTCGGCGATAGACTCGCGGCGTGCCTTGGCTTCTTTTTGCACCGCGGCCAGCGCTTCAGCCTCATCTAAGGCCAGGTGGTCAAGCTCGGCCACTTGCGCATCACTCAGTTCCACGCCCTTGCCTTTTTCACGCGCCGTGGCGGCGCGCTTGTCGAGCAGCGCCTGCTGGAGAGCCGCCAGTAGGGCGCGCAGCGTGGTCTTGCGGGTCTCGTCGCCCGCCTTAAGGGCCGACTTCAGGTCGGCGCTGAGTTGGTCTTTGAGCGTCATGGCGGTTACACCAGTCTGTTAAGGGATGCGGTTACCCGGGCGGCCAGCGCATGGCCCGCCCGCCGAGCAGATGCACGTGCAGGTGTTGGACGGTCTGCCCGCCGTCAGCGCCGGTGTTGATGACCAGGCGGTAACCGCCCCCCAGACCCTGCTGCTGCGCCACGACAGCGGCGGTGAGCAGCAGTTCGCCGAGCAGGGCAGCGTGCGCCGGCTGCGCCTCGGCCACGGAGCCGATGTGCTCGTTGGGCAGCAGTAGAAGATGCGTAGGCGCGGCTGGGTTGATGTCGCGAATGGCGGTGAGGCGTTCGGTGCGGTGGACCACCGTGGCGGGGATTTGTCCGGCGATGATCTGGCAGAAGAGGCAGTTTGTGGGCATGGGGCAGTTGCTCCGGTCAGGGACTTTTCACCAGCACGTTGTCGAACGTAATCTGCACGCCGCCTTCGTCATAGGTGCCCGCGATCACGCCGACATCGCCGCGCGCCAGTTCGTCATCGTCAAACTCGCCGACTAATGTGCCGTTGATGGCTAGCGCGAAGTGCGCGCCGGCGCACGTGGCCGTGAGGGAGTTTACCGCGTCAGGCGCCAGGTTGAGCGCGCCGGTCGGCTGAAAGCTGCCCTCGGCCGGGCTGAGGATGGTGCGCGCGTCGCGCACGACCTTGCCCAGCGCGTAGTAGCCGTCGCTGCTGACGAAAAAGAAGTAGAAGCTGTTGCGGCCGTCGCCGGCGCGCTCGTAGCGGCAGATCAGGCCGTATTCATTGTTGACCGGCCCGGCGGCGTATTGGGTGTCGGCCGAGAAGGTCACATCGGTCAGGCTTAGGCCGGGGCGGGCCCAGACATCCACGCCGGGGTCGGTCACGGCGACGAGGTAGTGTCCGTCCACGTAGTCGGTCGTCAGGTCGCTGCCGGTGTGGCGATCCCATCCGCTGGTGGTTTGCGAGAAGTCGTCTTGAAAGATCACCCCGGGCGTGGCGTTGGCGCCGGCCGGCGCGCCGCCGCAAGCGGCCAGAAGCATGGCTCCGGCCCACAGCCCGGCTGTCAGGCGAAGCTTCGGCGGAGCGGCAGGGAGAGGCATGGTTGGGTGCGTGAGCGCGGTGCGCGTCGGCGGGCGAAGCGAGGCCCGCCACGGAAGCGCGGGACGCTAGCTGCATTGTATCACGCAGCCCGCCCAGGGTTGGGCAATGGGCGGGTTATTGCCCTAGCCGCGCCAGCGCCTGCAGGGCCAACCCGCCATAGTAGCCGTCGGGGTCGAGCGCCAGGGCGTGGTTGAGCATTAGCTCGGCGTCGGCGGTTTGGCCCTGGCGGCTGTGCAGCACGCCCAGGTGGTAGTAAACACTCGGCGCCTGGGGGTCGAGGGCCAGCGCCTGCTCCAGCAGTTTCTGGCCGTTGGCCAGGTCGCCGGTGAGGACGAGCGCGAAGCCGAGATTGTCAAGGGCCTGGGCGTTGTCGGGCGCCAGGGCCACCGCCTGGCGCGCGGCCGGGAGGCCGAAATCGGCCACGCGGTACTCATTGTCCACGTAAAAGCGGGCCAACAGCAGCCACCAGCGGACATCCTGCTCGTCGAGCGTGACGGCCTGGGTCAGCCAGTTTTCGGCCAGCGTCAAGTCGCCGATGGCGGCGTAGGCCCCGCCCACCTCAGCGGCGATGGCCGGGTTGGCCTGGTCGAGCTGCTGGGCGGCCAGCAGGTAGGTCAGAGCGGTCTGTGAGTCGCCGGTGCGGCGGTAGTGCAGTCCCAAGTAGAACTGGGCCACGGGCGAGTCCGGCGCGAGCGTGACGGCCTGTTCGTAGGCGGGGGCGCCGTCTTTGCCCTGCATGTCCTGCGCCAGCCCGAGGTAGACGTAGGCGTCGGCATAGTTGGGGTTGATGGCTACGGCCTGCGCCAGGGCCAACTCGGCCAGCCGCCATTCGCTGAGTTGCTCGAAAGCGTAGCCCACCTTGGCGAAGGTGACCTCGGGGTTGCCGTTGGCCTGCCCGGCGGCGATGGCGTCGAGCAGCAACTGCACGGCGGGGGCGAGGTCGGGCGACTGGGCGGCGACCAGCGCGAGGCGCGGCGGGGCGTCGTTGGGGGCGGTGGCGGCGGTGAGCACGGCCAGCCGGTAGAAGACGGTGGGATCGTTGGGCCGGACGGCGGCCAGCGCGTTGAGGGTCGTGACCGCGTCGGCGTAGCGGCCCGCCGTTTCGTAGTTGTTAGCCAGCCGCACCAGCAGCGCGTCGTCGTTGGGCAGGTCGGCCAACGCAAGTTCCCACTCAGCCAGCGCGGCCTCGAGATTGCCCTGGGCCAAGTAGGCGTCACCCAGGGCGGTGTGGCGCGTGGCGGTCCAGCCGTCGAGCGCGGCGGCGGCTTTGAGGTAGCGAATGGCGTCGTCGAAGCGCTCGGCCGAGATGGCGGCCAGCCCGGCGCGGTGCTGGGCCTGCGCCGAATAGGGCAGACGCGCAGCGACCTCGGCCAGCGCCTGGGCGGCCGCGGTGTAGTCTTGGGCGGCGGTGGCGGTTTGGGCAGCCAACCACTTTTCTGCGATTGGCAGCACCACCGGCTGCGCACCCAACAGCGCCACGGCGGCGAGGAGCAGGGCGGCGCGGAGGATGGCCGGCCAGGCGGCGGGCTGAGAGGAGGGCGCGGCCGGCGCGGCCGTCATGCCAGGCTCAGGGCCTCGCGCACGGCGGCGCGCAACCGATCTTGCTGCACCGGTTTGTTGAGGTAAGCGGTGAGGGGCTGCAAGGTGCCGATGAGGCGGTTGACAGGTTCGGCGTGGGCGGTCAAGACGATGATGCGCGTGCGCTGCGCCAGCGCGGCGGTCTTCAGCCGCTCCACGACTTCCCAGCCGCGCATGTCGGGCAGGTTCAGGTCAATGAAGACCAGGTCTGGGTGGGCGCGGTCGAGGTAGGCTACGGCTTCGCCGCCCGTGCCGGCGTGGAAGATCTCCAACGGCATCTCGCGCAGCGCAAGGCGTAACAACGTCATGCTGTCTACGTCGTCTTCGACGACGAGGACTCGAAAGCTGCCCATTCCGTCTGTTCCCAACCGACCCCGCTCCAAGTGGAGGCGCATTATAGCCCGCTTGCCCGGCCCCGCCAACGCCGGGTTACTTTGACTGCACGGCGGCGCGCAGTGCTTGCAGTTCGGCCAGGATGGCGATGAGCAACTGCACCTGATGCTCGGCCCCAGCGGCGGCCTCGGGCGCCAGCAGCGACCATTCCTTGCCGTCATAGAGGTAGCGCACGTTGATGTCGGAGCAGTAGAAAGTGGAGCCGAGCGGCGGCTTAAGCGCTGCCAGCGCGCCCCCGCGCACTTCGGCAGCTGTGCCAATGTAGCGGATGATCGAGGTTTCAATCGCCATGGACATGGTCAGGTTCGCTCCTGAAGGGTAGCGGTGCAGGCGCCTACTGTAGCACGGACGCCGCTAAAGCCGAATGTTATAATGCCCAGGTCGGGCGCCGGACAGCCACTCCCGCGCCGCCCAGCGTCCCCAGGCAGAAGGAGGTCCGCAACTTATGCACGTTGTCGTCTGCATCAAACAGACCCCGGACTCGGCGGCCAAACTGACCGTTGCTGATAACCAGGTGTCGTGGGGTGAGACCGCCCCGGTTGTCAATCCGTGGGACGAGTATGCCGTTGAAGAGGCCGTGCGGCTAAAAGAGAAGCACGGCGGCAAGGCTACGGCCATCAGCTTCGGGCCGGAGAGCGCCAAGGAAGCCCTGAAGACGTGCCTGGCGATGGGCTGCGACGAGGCTATTCTGATCGCGGACCCCACACTGCTTGGGTCAGACGCGCTGGCCGTCAGCCACATCCTGGCCCAAGCGATTCGTAAGCTGGGTGACGTGGATGCAGCGCTGTTCGGCAAGCAGGCGATTGACGGGGACACGGGGTTGGTGCCCATCGCCGTGGCGCGCCGCCTGGGTTGGGCGCCGCTGACCTTCACTATCAAGATCGCAGAGATTGATTTCGCCGCCAAGACCATCAGAGCTGAACGGCTGCTGGAGCAGGGCAAGCAGATTGTCACCAGCGCGCTGCCGGCCGTGATCGGCACGGTCAAGGATATCAACGAGCCGCGCTACCCGTCGTTCATGGGGATCCGCAAGGCCGCCAAGGCCGCCATCCCGGTGTGGAGCGCGGCTGACCTGGCGCTGGAGGCGGGCCAGGTGGGAGCTGCCGGCTCGGCTACCCAGTGGCCACAGGTGAGCGGGCTGCCGACGCGCCAGGGCAGCGTGGAGATGCTGACCGGCTCGCCGGCCGAGGTCGCCGCCCAACTGGCCGACCGCCTGTTGGCCGACAAGGTGATCTAGCCATGAGCCACAAGACTTGGGTCTTTATTGAGCAGTTTCGCGGGGTGGTGGCGCCCGCGGCGCTGGAAGCGCTGGGCGAGGCGCGCCGGGTCGCCGCAGCGTTGGGCGGCGGCGTGACGGCGCTGCTGTTTGGGCAGGGCGTGGTGGGCCTGGCGCCGCAGGTGATTGCGCACGGGGCCGATGAGGTGCTGGCGGCCGACGACGCCACACTGGCCGAGTTCCGCGCCGAGCCGTATGCCGCGCTGCTGACGAAGCTGGCGGGCGAGCGCCAGCCGGAGCTGATCTTGGCGGCGGCAACGACGCGCGGCCGCGACCTGTTGGGTATGGCGGCGGTGGACCTGAACGGCGCGGCCTTCGCCGACGTGACGGCCGTGCACGTCGAAGGCCAGGCGATCTCGGCCATGCGGCCGGTATACGCTGGCAAACTGATGGCGAACGTGGCCGCGGCGCGCCGCCCGGTGCTCATGACGCTGCGCCCGCGCGCCTTTCCCTTGCCGGAGCCGGACGCGGCGCGCACGGGCGCGGTGGAAAAGGTAGCGGCGGTGATGGCGGAAGACGCCATTGCCACCAAGGTGGTAGAGTACGCGGTGGAGACCGGGCGTGTGAGCCTGACGGAGGCGCGCATCATCGTCAGCGGCGGGCGCGGCGTGGGCGGGCCGGAGGGCTTTGGCCCGGTGCGCGAGTTGGCCGAAGTGCTCGGCGGGGCGGTCGGGGCCAGCCGCGCCGCCGTGGACGCCGGCTGGATCCCGTATGCGCACCAGGTGGGGCAGACGGGCAAGACCGTGTCGCCGGACCTGTACATTGCGGTGGGCATCTCGGGCGCCATTCAGCACCAGGCTGGGATGCGTTCGGCCAAGACCATCGTCGCCATCACGAAGGACCCTGAGGCGCCGATCTTCAAGCTGGCACAGTACGGCATCGTTGGCGACCTGTTCGCCATAGTGCCCGCGCTGACGGCGGAGTTTAGGAAGCGGCTGGGCAAGTAAGCGCGGCGGCCCTCCGGCCTGGAACTGACAGCGCCCCGGTGATTAGCCGGGGCGCTGCGCTTAAGCGGCGAGCCGGTGTGGCGCACTAGTCATTGGTGATGCGGTCCAGCATGACGTTGAACATATCCACCTGGTCGTCCCAGCGCGCGTCGGGGGCCTCCATGACGATCATGTAGACTAAGTCGGCGTTGGTGTCCACCACGCCGGCCAGCGCGCCCTGGATCAACTCGCCATGCCGGTCGGTATAGTTATAGTAGGCCAACCAGCCGTCAATGCCCATGACGGTGAATGCCTCGCGGTCCTCGATGCTGAAGTCGTCGGTGGCGCTGTCCATAGCTTCGGCGTAGAGGTCGAAAAGCTGGAAGGCGTCTTGGTCAGTCCCGGTGGCGGCGACCCAGGCCGTGACGCCGATGAAGTCGGCGGATTGGGGATCGCGGGCGGCGATGACGGAGACCTCGTTGTCGGCCAGGTCGGTGACGCGCCAGTCGGCGGGGTAGCTGATGGTGACGCCCACACTGCCGCTGGTGTAGCTGGTCATGGGCGGCAGGTTGCCGGGCAGCACCACCACCTGGCCGCTGGCGACCAGCCGGCCGTTGACGAACATATCCAGCGTATAGGCGCCGGAGGTCAGGCCGCCGAAGTTGTAGAGGCTGACCCAGGCGGTGCCGCTCTCGCCATAGTCCCAAGTGTTATAGACGCTGCTGTAATACTCGCGTCCGTCGAGCACCCAGCGCGTCATCCAGCGGTCGTCGTCGTGCATGCCGTCATACAGAATCTGGGCATAGACGATGGTGGCCGACTGGGGGAACTCGGCGGCCAGGTCTTGCACCACGTTATCGCTGTCCACGCTCGCGCCGAAGACCAGCGGCTCGATCTGAGCGTTGACGTCATTGTTGAGGATCTCGCCGTACATGCGCAGCGAAGCCAGCGCTTCCTTCAGGCGCGTCACGGCCGGGTCGAGGGCGCCGCCCAGGTCGGGGCGGGCGGCGGCCAGTTCGGCCAGGTCGGTGACGCCCGCGTCCATGTAGCTGTTGAACACGGCGTCGCTGCTCTGGCGTTGGGCGCAGTCAATGGCCAGGGTGTAGGCGTCGGCGGCTTCGCCGGCGCGCTCGAGGGCCATGAGGCTCAGGCCCTTGTTGAAGTGCAGGTAGCAGTCTTCAGGCGACATGTCGAGCGCCTGCTGGGTGTAGTCCAGCGCGCTGCGGTACTGGCCGTTGAGGTAGTACAGCCAGCCCAGGTTGCCGAAGACCGGCGAGCTTTCATTGCCCAGGGCGATCGCCCGCAGTCCGTCGTCAATAGCCTGCTGGGTGTCAAGGCGCTTGTCGAGCAGCGACGAGTCGGTGTTGGCCAACGACCGGTAGAACAGGGCGCGGCCGTAGTCGGGCGAGAGTTCCAGCGCGGCGTCGAACTCGGGGAGGGAGTCGGCAGCGGCGACTCCGCGGCTGGTGGCAAGGTTGTACTTGATGCGGCCTTCGATGAAGTGCTCGATGGCGTCATCGGAGACGACCGGCACGGGGCCAAAGAAGATGATGAGCACCCACACAGCGCAGGCGGCGGTCAGGCCGAGGCTGGCAATGGCCAGCAGGTAGCGTAGGCGGCTGCCCAGGGTGAGCGACAGGCCGGCCAGGAATAGCGAGACCGACAGCGTGGAGAGCACCGCCACGTAGCCGTTGGACTTGTCGCTCCAGGCGCGTGACTGTTCGAGTTGCGTGTGCTCGCGCTCCTCCTGGCGGTAAGCGTCGCGCGAAAGGTCTTCGGTGTAGCGCGGCAGGTCCTGTGCATAGTCGGCCAGCAATGGGTCGCTGACGATTACCTGCCCGGCCGCGTCTTCCCAGCGCGTGGCATCCAGGTCGTAATCGGCGGCCAGTTCGCCCTGGCCGCCCATGCGCAAGGCGCGCGCCTTGGTGTCGGCCCGTACCGAGCGCTGCACGTAGTCCTCCCAGCGCTGGAGAGCGTCGGTGCCCTGGGCGGCCGTCAGCCCAGCGCGGAAGTACAGGCCGGTGGCATCTACGGCGTTGAAGCCGCTGCGCTGGGCCAGGTCGGACGAGCGTAGGCCGGCATAGTTTTGCAGGAAGGTGACGAGCGCCGCGAACACGCTGACCAGGGTCAGCATGATGATGACGCTGTTCTTGAAGAAGTCGGGCTTTTCGGCGGCAGGTTCGGCGCTCATGGCTTAGCCCAGCCCCAGGGCGCTAATGACGCCCGAGCCGATGTAGGCGATGGTGATGCCCAGGGCGATGAGGATGCCCGCCGCCAGCCACACCCAACGCAGCGCCGACTTGGTGATCTCGGCCCAAGTCAGGAACATGAGCGAAAGGAACCAGACGAACAGGCTCGCGCCGAGGTAGAGGCCCTGGGTGCGGTAGTTGTTGGCCTCGGTGAAGTTGTCGGTGAAGTTCACGTCCTGGTAGATGGCGGCGGTTTGCAGCCGGTCGTTGATGAAGTTGGCTTCGTCAAAGTCAACGTAATCGCCGTTCTGGTCGGCAATCAGGTAGCCGCTGTCAATGTAGGTGTAGGCGTTATTGCTCTCTTCAAGTTGGCCTGCTGCTTCCAGGCGCAGGCGCGTGCCCAACGGCGAACTGCCGTTGGCCTCGGCCCGGTTGATGTAATCGAAGGTCAGGTAATACAGGCTGAGGCCGAAGCGATAGTCGTTGAAGGCGCGCCGGTTGCGGGCGATGAGGGTGTAGGTGGAGCCGTTGACACGCTCGAGGTTAATTTTGGCCAGCACGCCGTTGTGCTGCGCCTCGGTGGCGTTGCCGCTGGCGAGCGCCGATTGGGAGGCGACTAGCGCGATGACGGTGGAGACCAGGGCGATGAGCACGGTCACGACGGTGGAGAAGCGCTCCGACTTGTTGGGGGCGGGCGGCGGCGGCGGGCTGGATTCGCTCATCGGCCTGTACCTCGGTTTCGCAACAGAGTGAGGGGCGCGGCCGACGGCGGGCCGGCCCGGGAGCCGGAAGCCTACTGCGCCTGGTCGCGCAGCACTTGCAGAGCGGTGGCGGCGGCGGCGCGCTGGCCGTCGGTCCAGCCGGCCTCGTCACGCATGCGGCCGAGGTGCGCCAGGATGGCGAGCGCCTCGGCGTCGGTGACATCCTCCCAGATGCGCCGGATGCGCGCCGGGTCCTCGGAGAGCAGTGTTTCCCACAATTCGTCGAGATCGGTCATGGGGAGGCCCATAATCGCCAACTGCCGGCCAAACCGCGCGAATGATACCATAACCTTGACCGGCCTTCGGGCCGTCCCTATAATGCAATGAGCCTGGGCCGGCTGGTGTGGGCCGGCCGTTCCGGCTGTCTGCGTTCGTCCCGCCTCGTGCTGCTTACAATCCGTTTGGCGCTGGCGCCGGTCGGTGAGCGGCGCGCGCGGCTGTCCAAATTGGGTGCTGGTGCAGATCGGTTTACTCCATTACAGCGTGCCGCCCATCGTCGGCGGCGTTGAGGCCGTTGTGGGTCACCAGGCGCGGCTGCTGGCGGCGGCGGGCCACGGGGTGCGCCTGCTGGCGGCCCGCGGCGCGCCCTCGCCGGAGGCTGATTTTTACGCGCTGCCGCTGGCCGACTCGCGCCATGCGCGGGTGCTGGCGCTGAAGGCCGAGCTAGACGCCGGGTGCGTGCCGCCGGACTTTGAGCCGCTGACGGCCAACCTCCTGACCGCACTGCGGCCCGCGCTGACCGGGCTGGCGGTGGTCATCGCCCACAACGTGGCCTCGCTGCACAAGAACCTGGCGCTGACTGCCGCGCTGCGCCAACTAAGCACCGAGCCGGATGCGCCGCGCCTGATCTTGTGGCACCACGATCTGGCCTGGGCCGCGCCGCATTACGCCGCCGAACTGCACCCCGGCGCGCCGTGGGACCTGCTGCGTACGGCCTGGCCGGGCGTCACGCAGGTGGTGGTCTCGGAGGTGCGCCGCCGCGAACTGGCGGCGCTGATCGGCCTGACGCCGGAGCGAATCCACGTCATCCCCAACGGCATTGATCAGGCGGCTTTTCTGCAGCTCGACTCACAGGCGCAGGCCCTGGCCGCCGACCTGGGGCTGGCGCGCGCCCAGCCGCTGCTGTTGCTGCCGGTGCGCCTGACGCCGCGCAAGAATATCGAGCTGGCGCTGCGGGTGCTGGCCGCGCTGCGGGCCGGTTCACTGCCAAACGCGAGGCTGCTCGTGACCGGGCCGGAAGGCGCGCACAACCCGGCCAACGCCGCCTACCGCGCGCGCCTGGCGGCGCTGCGCGCCGAACTGGGGCTGGAAAGCGCCGCGCATTTCGTCGCCGAGTGGCCGTCGGCGCCGCTGACCGATGCGGCGGTGGCCGCCTGTTATCGGCTGGCCGACGCGCTGTTCGTGCCCAGCACACAGGAGGGTTTTGGCCTGCCCCTGTTGGAAGCGGCGTTGGCGCGGCTGCCGGTCTTTTGCGCCGACATTCCAGCGCTGCGCGAGTTGGGCGGCGGCGACGCGACGTACTTCGCGCCCGACGCCGACCCGGCTGGCGTGGCCGCGCTGGTGGCGGCGCGCCTGGCCGCTGATCCGGTGGCGCGCCTGGCTCAGCGTGTGCGCGCCGCCTACTCCTGGGAACAGGTCTATACCCGTCACCTGGCGCCGCTGCTGGCCGAGGCGGCCGGGCCGCGAAAGGGGGCTGCATGACACCCCGCACATTTCCGGCGGTGCGCACCGCGCTGGTGCCGATCATCTTCGGCTGCGACAGCACGGCCGCGCTGGCAGTAGCTCGCGCGCTGGCGACCGAGGTGGTGCTGGTGGGCCTGGTGCCGGTAGCGCCGGGTGAAGCGATCAGCGCCGGCAGCCCTAAGGCCCGCGCCGTGCGTTCGCAGCTGCGCGAGTTGGCCGCGGCGGGCGACCCACCGGCGCGCGCCCGCGCCGCCGTGCGCGTCTCAACGACGCCGTGGGACGACCTGCGCACAGCCATTCGCCAGGACGATCCCGACTTGCTGATCCTCGATTGGACTGCCCACCTGGCGGCGCTAGGCGTGACACCCAGCGAGGCGCTGGCTCGCCCAGAGTGCGATTTGGTGCTGGTGCGCGGCCCATTTCCGGCCGCGCCGCGGCGTGTGCTGGCGCCGGTGCGCGGCGGGCCGCACGCCGAGTTGGCCCTGCGCCTGGCGCTTGCCATGCAGCCGGAGCACATGGTGGCCCTGCACCTGACCCCGCCCGGCGCGCACACCGATGCGCCCTACCGCGGGCTGGAGCACGTGCTGCGCCGCCTGCCGGAGGTGGAGACGCGCGCCGCCGTCGCCGACGACCCGGCGCAGAAAATCCTGGAGGAGGCCGCTGCTGCGAACGTGGTGGTGATTGGGGCTACGGCGCAATCCCTGCGCGGCGATGGGTCGCTGGGGCCGGTGGCCGACCGCGTGCTGCGCGACAGCCCGGCCGCGGTGCTGGTGGTAAAGACGCGCCGCCCTATGTCGGCGCAGGCGCTGGATGAGACGGCCGGCGCGCAGGCCATCTCGATTTTGGTGGATAAGTGGTTCGCCGAGAATACCTTTGAGGCGGCTGAGTTCCACGATATTGAGCGTCTGGTGGAGTTGAAACGGGCGCGCAATTTGACGATCAGCCTGGCGCTGCCGGCGTTAAACGAGGCGGAGACGGTCGGCAAAATCATCCGCACGATCAAGCGCGCGCTCATGCAGAAGGCGCCGCTGCTCGACGAGATCGTGTTGATTGATTCGAACTCGACGGACGGCACGCGCGAGATCGCCGCCGGCCTGGGCGTGCCGGTTTACATCCACCAGGAGGTGCTGCCGGAATGGGGGGCGCGGCGCGGCAAGGGCGAGGCGCTGTGGAAGAGTCTGTACCTGACGCGCGGCGACATCGTGGCGTGGATTGATACGGATATTGTCAACGTCCATCCGCGCTTTGTGTACGGCATCCTGGGGCCGCTGCTGCACAACGCCAGCGTGAAGTTCGTGAAGGGCTTCTATCGCCGGCCGTTGAACGTGGGCGGCCGGCGGCAGGCCGGAGGCGGCGGGCGCGTGACGGAGTTGACGGCGCGGCCGATGCTGAATCTCTTCTATCCGGAGTTGTCGGGCGTAGTGCAGCCGCTGTCGGGCGAGTACGCCGGGCGGCGCGACGCGCTGGAGCAACTACCGTTCTACTCCGGCTACGGCGTGGAGACCGGCCTGCTGATTGACGTGCTGGAGCGCTTCGGCCTGAACGCCATCGCTCAGGTAGACCTGCTGGAGCGCGTGCACCACAACCAGCCGCTCGAGGCGTTGAGCAAGATGTCGTTCGCCATTCTGCAGGCCGTCATTCACAAACTCGAGCGCCGCTATGGGAAGACGATATTAGAAGAAGTGAACAAGTCTATGAAGCTGATTCGTTACGCGGCCGGTTCCTACTTCCTGGAGGTGGAGGAAATCGTGGAGCGCGAGCGCCCGCCGATGGTGCATGTGCCCGAGTACGCGACGCGGCCGGGGGCCCGGCCCTGATGCCGGAGGCGCGCGCCCGGCTTTGGCTGGTGCGCCACGGCGAAACCGACTGGAACCGCGAGGGCCGCTACCAGGGTCAGAGCGACATCCCGCTTAACGCTACTGGGCTGGCCCAGGCGCGTGCGCTGTTGCCCACATTCGCGGGTATGCCCATCGCCGCGATCTACAGCAGCGACCTGCAGCGCGCCGCCACGACCGCCGAGTTGCTCGGCGAGGCGCTCAACTTGCCTGTAAGTCGGCAGCGCGGGCTGCGCGAGGCCCGCCTGGGCCGGTGGGAAGGGATGCTGTTCAGCGATATTCAGGTGGTGTATGCCGCCGAGTGGGCCGAGCGCCGCCGCGACCCGCTAAACGCGCGGCCGCCCGGCGGCGAGTCGCTGCTGGAGGTCGCGGCGCGTGGGGCGGCGGCGGCGGATGAGATGGCCCGCCGCCACGCGGGGCAGCAGGTGATCGTCGTCTCGCACGGCCTGCTGGTCGCGGCGCTGCTGTGCCGCGGGCGGGGCCTGCCGCTGGCTGAGGCTTTTAATCACATCCCAGCGAATTGCAGCGCCGAGCTGGTGGAGTGGGCGGCGGGCTGATGCGCGATCCGCGCACAATCAAAGCTGGGCGGCCGGTTGGTCCGGCCGCCCGGCTGGGTTGTTGCCGCCGCTAGCTCGCTTTGCTCAAACGCCACGCCTGGTTCAGGCGCCACAGGTCGTAGCCCAGTTCCACCAGCGAGCCTACCGCCACCGCGCCCAGACCCCACGGCAGCCAGGTGTTGATGGCCTGGGCCACGGGGTTGGCCCCAGGCGGGATGCCCAGTGCCAACAGGATCAGCAGCGTACCAATCCAGGCTGCGTCAATGACCACTCGCGCCGCGGCCCGGAACACAATCCAGCTCGGGCAGACGAGCGCGATCACCGGCGGCACGAGGCTGGCCAGAGTCAGGCCGAAGAACAACCAGTAGCCGTAGCCCCAGACCGTGCCCAACCCGAGCGCGGTTACGACGGCCGGGGCCTGCGCCGGAAAGGCGCGCAGAATGCCCACGAACACCAGGATGATGATGATTTCAAGCAGCGACTGCGTGCGCGACACCAGCCTGGGATTCGCGCGCGCCGCGATCGGCGTGCTCGGGTCGCGCGGGTCCCACTGATCGGGGTAGCGCGTGAGGTGGGCTTGCGCGGCCATGAAGATGCCGGTGATGATGGCGAACTGCGTCAGGGCTTTGAGCGCCAGCCCGGCCAGCGCGTCGCCGAAGCTTGTGCCCATGATCAGCGCCGCCAGGTAGTTGCCCAGCACCAATAGCGGGAAGCTGATGAGCAGCACGCGCCCGTAGATGGGGAACAGGCCGGGGCCGATCAGTTCTGGTCCAAACGCCAGGCGCATGGGGTTGGCCTGGTATTTGCCGGCCACCACGGCCGGGTTGCCCATGCGCTTCAGGATGACCTCTTGCTCGGCGGTGGTCAGCGGCCGGCCCAGCGCCTCGGCGCGGTCTTCCATTTGGGCGCGCAGGTTCTCCGCCAACTCACGGGCGATGTCGTTCTGCTGCGCGTCGGGCAAGTACTCTTTCACTGCTTGAACGTACCGTTCGACCAGTTCCATGCGCTACTCCTTCGCCATCCGGGTGATCGCGGTATTGATCACCTGCCATTCCATCAAGAGTTGTTGCAGCAACGCTTCGCCCTCAGGCGCCAGGCGGTAAAAGCGCTTGGAGCGTTTGTTCTCCTCGCGCCACTCGCTGACCAGCAGACCCTGTGTTTCCAGCCGCCGGAGCAGGGGATACAGCGTGCTCTCGTCAATTTCCAGCCCGGCGTCGCACAACGCCTTGCGCAGCGTATAGCCGTATTGCTCGGCGCGCAGTTGTGTGAGCACCGCCAGGGTCAAGGCCCCCCGGCGCAGTTCCAGCCTAAGGTTTTCGTAGAGTTCGGCAGTCGGTGCGCTCATCATTTCCCTGTGCGTCACATCTTATATGACGCATAGTGTATGACACACAGTACAAGGAGTCAAGGGGCAAATTGACACAAAGCACACACGGGTTTGCGCTTGGGCGTATCTATGGCTGGCTGCGTTGGCGAACGGGGTTAGGTTGGGCTGACCGGCCCGCAAACTTGTGGCACGTAGCCGCCTGCCAGGGCGCGCACCACCGACTCTGGGGTCAAAACATCCACACTGACTGGCGTGCCGCCGCCAGCGCCGTGGTGTCATCCAGAAAGAATGGCCCGGTGGACTGTCCCGGCGGCATCAGCGGGCGGCGGCGACCGTCGAATTTCAGCACACAGAATATTCAGCGCGTGGTAGCATAGTCGCGTCGCAGCCGCCCAACCGCGTCGTGCAGACAGCCGCGGTAGCCAAACCACGCGCCGCGCTCGGGCGTGGCGACGATGGTTCCAAACGGCGTGACGCGATTCCGGTCCGGCACGCGGTCACTCGCTTACGGAGCCGCGCCGCGCTGGATGGGGTTGCTCAAATAATCGTGCCACAACAGCCGCGCCGCCACCGCGCGCCAGGGCCGCCACAGTTCGGCCAGCGCGACCAGTTCCGGCGCGCTAGGCATGGCTGGCAGGCGCTTCACTCGCTGGGCCGCCAGCGCCAGCGCCAGATCGCCCGTGGGCCAGGCGTCGGGCCGCCGCAGCACCATCAACAAATAGATCTCAGCCGACCACGGCCCAATGCCCTTCACCCCTGTCAGCGCCGCGCGCACCGCGTCGTCGGAGGCGCGGTTGAGGGCGCGCAAGTTCAGGTCGCCGCTCGCCAGGGCCAGGGCCAGGCCGCGGCCATAGGCCGCCTTCTGTCGGCTGAACCCTACGGCTTTCAGGGTCGCGTCGTCGAGCGCCAGGAACGTCGCGGGCGTGAGCGGCTGGGCGGCGGCAGCCAGCTTGCGGTAGGCGGCGCGGGCTGAGGCCAGCGAAACCTGCTGTTCGAGGATAATGTGAAGGAGTGTGCTAAAGCCAGGGCGACGTGCCCACAGCGGCGGCGGCCCATGCCGGCGCACCACACCCGCGAGGTCGTGGTCGCGCCTAGCCAGCACCTTAACTGCGCCGGCCAGCGCCTGGCGCGTCAACTTCTCAGGACGATCCATCGTGTCTGTTTCTCGCATGTCACCGGCGGTCGCGCACAACGCCCGCCAGCTCTACGGCGACATCTTCGGCTTTGGGCTGCAAGCCGGCGCCACACTATCATTCTTGCCCGTGTATTTCGCGCACCTGGGCGCCTCCGGCTTTCAAGTGGCGCTGCTGACCGCTGGGCCGGCGGTGATGAACTTGCTGTTGTCGCTGCCCGCTGTGCGCTGGCTCGAAGGGCGCTCGCTGCTGCGCGTGACCTTCGACATGATACTCTTCAACCGGCTGTGCTACCTGCCGTTCTTGTTCCTGCCGTGGCTGGTTGGGCCGTCGGCCGAAATCTGGATCATGATTGCACTGACCGCGCTGACCATGCTGCCGGGCACGGTCATCAATGTGAGCTTCAACGCCCTGTTTGCCGGGCTGATCCCGCCGGAGCACCGGGCCACGGTGGTGGGCGGGCGCAACGCCTTGAGCGGCCTGAGCACGCTGGGCACCTCGCTGGTCTGCGGGTGGGTGCTAACGGCGCTGCCGTTTCCGGCGAACTACCAGGTCGTCTTCGGCGTGGGGCTGGTGGGCCTGGTCATCAGCGCCGTCTTCCTCGCCCGCCTGCGCGACCAGCACGGGGCGACACCGCACCGCGCCCATCCGCTGCTCGCGCTGCCGGGGGCGGCGTTCGGGCGCTTCACACACATTGTGCAAACGACAGCCCGTACTCTGGCCGCGCCGACGGGGCGCACCGGGCTGGCGGACCAGGTGGCCAATCTCGGCCGACTGCGCGGGCCGTTCGGGCTGTTTCTGCTGGCGTACTTCCTATTCTACACATTCCAGTTCGTGCCGGTTCCGCTGCTGCCGCTCTTTTGGGTCAACGAACTGCATCTATCCGACAGCACCATCAGCATCGGCAACGGCGTTTTTCAGTTGGCGATCCTGGCCGCTTCGGTGGGCTTGGGCACAGTGGCGGGGCGCTTCGGGCACAGGCGCGTGCTGGTGGTCAGCGCGGCGCTGTACGGCTTACAACCGCTGCTCAACGCCTGGGCTCACGGCGTGCCGCTATACATGGTGTCGGCCATTATGGGCGGTGTGGGGTGGGGTTTCGCGGGCGGCACCATGGCCACCCGCCTGATGGACCGCGTGCCCGCCGACGACCGGCCCGCGCACATGGCGCTCTACAACCTGGCGATTTACCTGGGCGTGCTGGCTGGATCGTTTTTGGGGCCGGTGGTGGGCGATTGGCTGGGCCTGCGCGAATCGCTGCTGGTCAGCGGCGGCTTGCGCATCCTGGCGGCGGCGCTTCTGCTGTTGTGGGCCTGACGAGGTGAGATGACCGGCGACCCCTATCTGCCCCTGCTGACGGCGCTATACGGCGCGGAGGCCGAAACGGTCGCCACGCGGCTGCGCCTGAGCCTGGCGCTGCACCCTCAGCCGCCGCAGCCGCCGCGCAGCGCGGGCCTGCCGCTTTCCGAGCGCGACGCGCTGCTGATCTCCTATGGCGATCAGCTCACACGCCGCGCCGGCGATGGTTCGGCGGCTGAGCCGCCGCTGCGCACGCTGGCTGAGTTCTGCGCCGCCACACTGCCGGGGCTGGTCAGCAGCGTGCACCTGCTGCCATTCTATCCGGCCTCGAGCGATGACGGCTTCTCGGTGGTGGACTACCGCGCCGTGGACCCGGCCCTGGGCGGCTGGGAGGACGTGGCGCGCTTCCGGCCGCGCTTCCGGTTGATGTTCGATGCAGTGATCAATCACGTTTCGGCGCAGAGCGCCTGGTTTCGCGCCTTCCTCAGCGGCGACCCGGCATTTCAGAATGACTTTATCACGGTGACGGGCGACCCAGACCTCATGCGTGTGGTGCGGCCGCGCGCCCTGCCGCTGCTGACGACCTTTGCCACGCCCGGCGGCGAGCGCCGGGTCTGGACGACGTTCAGCGCCGACCAGGTGGACCTGAACTACCAGAACCCAGATGTGCTGCTGGAGATCATTGACACGCTGCTATTCTATGTAGACCAGGGCGCGAGCCTGCTGCGGCTGGACGCAATCGCCTATCTGTGGAAAGAGATCGGCACGACTTGCCTGCACCGGCCACAGACGCACGCGGTCATTCAGTTGCTACGCGCCGTACTGGATGAGGCGGCCCCCGCCACGCTGCTCGTCACCGAGACCAACGTGCCGCATGTGGACAACGTGAGCTACTTCGGCGACGGCGCGAACGAGGCCCAGTTGGTCTACAACTTCGCGCTGCCGCCGCTGACGCTGCACGCCTTTCACACCGGCCGCGCCGAAGCGCTTTCCGCCTGGGCGGCTACGCTGGAGCGCCCAACGAACCAGGTGACGTTCTTTAACTTCCTGGCCTCGCACGACGGGATCGGCCTGAACCCGGCGCGCGGTCTATTGCCAGAGGCCGAGATTGACGCCCTGGTGGCCCACGCGCAGGCCCAGGGCGGTCACGTCTCATATAAGACCAACGCCGATGGCACCGCCAGCCCGTATGAGCTAAATATAAACTACTTCGACGCGCTGTCGGACTCGGCCGCCGGTGAGCCGCTGGGGACGGCGATGGATCGTTTCGTGTGCGCTCACGCGATCATGTTCGCGCTGGCCGGCGTGCCGGGAATTTACTTTCACAGCCTGTTCGGCTCGCGCGGCTGGCCGGAGGGCCTGGCCCTCACCGGCCGCAGCCGCACGATCAATCGGCAGAAACTCGACCTGGAACCGTTCGCCGCTGAACTGGCCGCTCCCGGCCGCCGCCGCGCCGTGTTTGAGCGCCTGGCGCACCTGTTGCGGCTGCGCGCCGCGCACAGCGCGTTTCATCCGCTGGGCCGGCAGCAGGTGGTGGCCGCCGGACCGGGCGTGTTCGCGCTGCGTCGCGCCGCGCCCGATGGTTCGGCGCCGATCGTGTGCCTGCACAATGTGAGCGCCGCGCCTCAGGTGGCGCGGCTCGACTCGGTGGCATTGGAGTGGCCGGAAACCGCCGCCCGTGACCTGATTGACGGTCACGTGACTTTTGGGGACAATAGCGGCCTCGGGGTGGGGCTGGCCGCGTACCAGGCGGCGTGGCTTGCGCCCACGCGAGGTTAGACGACGATGCTGCCTCCGTGGCTGAGTGACTTGCTCAACTTTCCCGTGCTGGGCACGGCGCTGAAGCTGCTGTTCGTGGCGCTGCTGTTCCTCGCGGCGCGCCTCACCTTGCGCACCGCTGAGCGGCAGATTGAGCGCCGCGTGCTGGCGACGACGCCCGACGAAGACCGCCGCAACCGGCTGACTACGCTGCTGCGCGCGGGCTACAGCGCCGCCATCGGCCTGTTGGCGCTCATCATGGCCGCGATGATGCTGCAATTGTTGGGCCTGAACATCCTGCCTTTGCTGGCCAGCGCGGGCGTCGTGGGCCTGGCGATCTCGCTCGGGGCGCAAAGCCTCATCCGCGACTATCTGAGCGGCGTGCTGATCCTGGCCGAGGACCAGTTCCGGGTGGGCGACCAGATCGAGGTAGCGGGCGTGTCGGGCGAGGTGACGCTGATGACGCTGCGGGTGACGTACCTGCGCGATACGCTGGGCAAGCTGCACTCGGTGCCCAACGGCGATATCCGCGTCATCAGCAATGTCACCCGCGATTGGTCGCGGGCAGTGGTGGACTTTACCGTGCCGCTGGGCACAGATATGGCCGCGGCCGAAGCCGCCCTGAAAGCCGCCGCGGATCAGGTGCGGGCCGACCCGACGCTGGCCGCCTACTTCATCGCGCCGCCGGAGGTCATCGCGTGGAACAACGTCGGCGAGGCGGGCGTGCAGATGCGCGTGACGGCCCGTACGACCCCCGGCGAACAGACTGTGGTGGCTCAGGCGCTGCGGCAGGCGGCGGCCATGCGGCTGCGCGCGGCCGGGACTTGGCCGGGGGCGAAAGGAGTTCTGTAGAGCGTGGCACTTGAGACTCGCCCGGCGGCCGAGGCGACCGCCCGCGCCCTGGTGGGCGGCCTGGCGTTGACCCTGGTGGTTGCTGGACAGTTTATCCTGGTGTTGAACTCATCTCTCGCCGGCCTGGGCTGGGCTGTTTCGGCAGCGGGCCTGCTGCTCTTCCTGTTGGGCCGGCTGCGCCCCGCGCCGCGCTGGCTGGCGGCTGCGCTGCCCGCCGCGCTCGCGCCGCAAACGCTGTGGCTGCCGGCCGCCTTCGTGCTCAGCGCGCTCGCGACCGGCCTCTCGCTGGCCTTTCAGCAATACGACCTGACCAACTATCTGCCGGTGCTTCTGGTGTGGGCGGGGGCGGCGGCGGCGTACCTGGCCGCCTGGCTGCCCGCGGCGCCGCGCCCCAACTGGCGGGCCTGGTGGGCCGCCTACGGACGCGAAGCGTTAGTTGTGGGCGCGCTGATCCTGCTGGGGCTGGGGCTGCGCCTCTACCAACTCGGCTGGCTGCCGCGCGTGATCAACGGCGATGAGGGCGTACTGGGTGAGGCGGCCCTGAACACCGCCTCGCACCCGCTGGCAAACCCGTTCGCGCTGTTCGAGAACTTTGGCAGCCTGTATTTGCAGGCCATCAACCTGTGTATGCAACTCTTGGGGCAAAACGCCCTGGGGCTGCGGCTGGCCCCGGCCATCGGCGGCACGCTGGCGGTGGGCACGCTCTACCTGCTGGCCCGCTGGCTGTTCGGCGCGCGCGTGGCGACGACGGCCGCGGCGCTCATGGCCGTGTCGCACCCGGCCCTGCACTTCAGCCGCACGGTCGCGGTCGGCTATATTCAAGGCACGTGGCTCATTCCCCTGGAGCTGTACTGCTTCATCAGCGGCCTGCAAAAGCGCAGCGCGGCGCGGCTGGCCTTGGGCGGCCTGGCGTTGGGCTTGCACTTCAGTGTGTACCTGGGCGCGCAGATCATGGCGGCTTACTTCGCCGTGTATCTGCTGGTGGCCGCTTTCGTCTGCCGGCCGCTGCTGCGCGGCGCGTGGCGGCTGGCCGCGGTGTTTTGGGGCGGACTGGTTGTCGCGGTCCTGCCGGAGGCGGTGTATGCCTGGCGCTATCCCGAGCAGTTTTTGGCGCGCCTGAACATTGACGGCACCTTCCAGTCGGGCTGGCTGGCCGAGCAGGTGGCGACGACCGGCCGCAGCCCGGCGCTGATTCTGGCGGAACGGATGGCGCATGCCTTCCTGGCACTGAATGGCTACCCGGCCAACGACTTCTACGGCGCGACCATCCCGCTGCTTGATGCGCTGACGGCCGCGCTCTTCCTCCTCGGCCTGGTCTATGCGCTCTGGCGCTGGCGCGAGCCGGGTTACCTGCTGCTCAACGGCTACTTCTGGGCGGCGACGCTGTCGGTGGGCGTGTTCGCCGTGCCGCCCTCGGCCGACTCGTACCGCATGTTGATTACGCTGCCCGCCGCGCTGCTGCTGGCCGCGGTGGGGCTGGAGCAGGTGCTGGCCTTGGTTACCCTGGCCGACGCACCCAAGCGGGCGGCGCGCGTGGCGGTTTCAGCGGCGTTGTTGGGCGCTATCGGCCTGCTGAACGTGCGCGCCTACTTCTATGACTTTGTGGCCCAGTGCCGCTATGGCGGTGACCCGCAGACGCGCTTTGCCTCTTACCTGGGCACTTACCTGAGCGCGCTCGACCGCGAGAGCGATGTGTACTTGCTCAGCAATGACGTGTTTCGCTACGGCACGCACAGCTCGGTTGACTTCCTGAGCGACCGGCTGCCGGTGACCAACGTGCCGGAAGCGGCGGATTCGTTGACCAGCGCGCCCAACGTCGTGATCGTGGCGATCGCCGACCGGGCCGAGGAACTAATCGCCTGGGCCAGGGCGCATCCCGGCGGCGCGCTGGAACGGCAGTATGATTGTGAGCGCCTGATGCTGGTAGCCTATGCGCTGCCCGAACGCTGAGGCTGGGCTGCGGTGGTGCTGGTGGACGGGCGCGGCGAGAGCGCCAAAGGAGTGGGTATGATGCGGATTGGTATGCAACGGTGGCTATGGGGAGCGGCGCTGCTGGCGCTGTTGGTGAGCCTGGGGGCGCACGCCACGCCGGCCGTCTACGCCACAGGGGCGCCGACCTTTACAGTGGTGGTCGCCAGCGCTTACCTGCGCGACAGCCCAGTCGCGGGCGCGCCACCCACCTTCTCGGTTTTTCAGAACCAAACGTATCGCATCACCGGCCGCACGTCCGACCGCACGTGGGTGGCGTTGGACGCGGCCGGAGCCTCCGGCGGCACATGGATTCGGGCTAGCTATGGCACGGTGTCGGGCGACCTGAGCGCGGTACCAGTGACCGGTGTGGCGGGCGCCGGCGCGGGCGGTGGTTCGGCTGCCGGCGCGGCCACGCCCGCGGCGACCGCGCCGGCGGCCAGCGGCACAGGTGGCACAGCCGGGGTGCGCCTCAAGTTCACCCTGACGGCCAAAAGCTCATATGTGCGCGCTGCGCCGAACTACAGCAGCACGCGCCTGGCCTCGCTCTTCAGGGGCGAGGCGATGACGGCGATCAGCCGCGACGCTTTCGGCAACTGGGTGCGGGTGGAATACGGCGGCGGCACGGGCCTGGGTTGGCTGCCGCTGGGCGTGGGCACGCTGGGGGGCGAGGTGTTGAGCCTGCCCCTTGACGGCCCGGGCGTCGCGACCGTTGTCAGCTCGCCGGCCAACAGCGCGGTGACGGTGCCGGTGGTCGCGGCCGGCGCCACGCCCAACGCGCCGTTTCCGGCCTGGGTGCCGACCATCAACGCGCACATGGCGGGCATCTACCATGCGGCGGCGGCGAACGGCCGCGACCCCAACATGTTTGCCCTGGTCGGCGACTGCAACTCGGAGGAGTGGCTGTTTCAGGGCGTGGTAGCCGTCGGCAGCTGGGATTACGTCAACCACCCCTACCTGGCAGAGACGGTGCGGCAGTTTGCCAATGCCTGGAACCGCAACAGCGTCGCTGTGAGCGGCGGCTTCAACTCCACGTCGGTGCTCGACCCCGGCCTGGCGACGCCCACGCAGTGCACCTGGGGCGAGTCGCCGCTGGCCTGCGAGTTGCGCGTTACCCGCGCCAGCATCCTGATTGTCGAGTTGGGCACGGGCGACCACTACTTCTACGACCGGGTGGAGAGCAACTACCGGCGCATCATCGAGTATGCGCTGAGCATCGGCGTGCTGCCTATCCTGCGCACCAAGGCCGACCGGCTGGAAACGGAAGAGCGGGGCGCGCCGCCGAATTACATCAACGACGTCATCCGCCGCCTGGGGCAGGAGTACGATGTGCCGGTGCTGGACTTTGACCTGGCGACCAGCACCATGCCCAATCACGGCCTGACCGACGAGCCGGGCAACGACTTTCACGTTTCGGCTCAGGCGCTCGGTGAGCACGTGCTGAGCTTCCTACAGACGCTGTACGCCATCACGCACGCGCCCTAGGCGGCGATTACTTCGAATCAGCAGCGCCCGGCCGAGGGATGTTCGCTCGGCCGGGCGCTTTGTTTTTAGGCGGGCGGCGGGCGCTTAGGGCTGCGGCGCGTAGAGCACATACTGGCGCAGCGCATCCAGCGCTTGCAGCGCCGTGAGGTTGCGCATGGTGTAGCCATACTGCAAGTGCGCTGCATCGAAGTAGGCGCTGTGCCCGTCGGGCGGCACGTTGTAGTGCAGGTTGTCCGGCCCCAGCCCCAGGTTCGGCAGCGCGGCGAGCGCCAGCCGTAAGTCGAGTAACGGCACGTCGTACTCCACGGCCAACTGCCGGATGGCGGCGTTGATGAAGCCCGACGGCGCGGTGTTGTCGGTGTGCTCCAGGTCGTCGGCCTTGGTGATGAGCACTGGAATCACGCCGCGCGCGATGCTGTACTCGATGATCTGGCGGTAGCGGCCCTCGAAGCCCTGCCACGAGTGCTGGTCGCCGGACCCGAGCAGGATGAGGGCGACGCTGGGCTGGTTGAGCCGGTACTCGCAGGCCAACAGCGACTCGCTGCTCTGGCAGCGGCCGTCGTGGTTGTCGCCGGGGTTGAGTATCTTGGCGGTGTTGTACGAGCCTACCGCTGCCGCACTGTCGCGCGAGAATGATCCCTTGAAGTAATCAATCGTCAGTTGTAAATAATCGTGCTCGCCCAGCGCGTAGTCGCCTGTGTCGAAGGGTAACAGGAAGGCCGGGTTGTCGGTGTTGCTGTCGCCGACCATGCTAAAGACGTAGTCTTTGTTGCCCAACGCCAGCCCGTTGAGGAAGATTTCGCGCGCATGGCTGGTCACGCCGGAAAGGTAACTGACGGCGCTGACTGCCGCGTCTTCGGCCTGGCCGGTCACTGCCACGCCGTCCACGCTCGCCGTCAGGTCCACGTAGACGGTATTCACCCAGCCGCGCTCACCCGCGGGCGTCACCACTTCCAGCCAGGCGTTGTCCTCGGTGCGGCCGACTACCGTCAGCAGCGTCAGCGCGCCCAGTTCGCGGATCACCTCGCCGGCCGTGCCGGGGGTGGCGCGCAGCCGCAGTCCGCCGCCGGTGGCCGCCACTTGCACCGTAATCGTCGGTGTGGCCGTCGGGGCCAGGGTGGGCGTGGCGGTCGCCGGGGGCCGGGTCGGGGTTGGGGGGCGGGGCGTCCAGGTTGCAGGCGCCGTCACCGTGGCCCCCACCAGCGGGGTGACCACCACCAGGCCCTGACGCCCCGGCGCGCGAGTCACGATCCAATACAGGACCGCGGCGACCACGACCACCCCCGCAACTTCCCACACCAACAACCGGCGCCAGCGCGTGCCAGATTTCATGCGCGCATTCTAACGGTTGGACCCCGGCCCGACAAGGCGGCCGGCGTCGCCGGGTTGCGCCACGGTGCGCGCCGCTTATAATCTGACCCGATTGGGCGCATTTGCTGCGCCCCCACCAGCGCCACCTCGTCCCACAGGAGGGATTGATGTCAGCCACCAAGCGCAGCGGGCAGGGATCGTTCGTGTTTGAGCACATTGAGGATTTCCGCCGACTCCCTGCCGCGGCTTTGCCGTTCGAGCAGGGGTTGCACGGCAGCACCGGCGCCGACAAGCGCCCCGGCCAGGGGGAGCTTTATTACGGCATGCCGGGCCTGGGCATTTTGCGAGTCAGCGCCGACTTGCAGCGGCAGGACCTGATTACCCTGCCGCCGGACTTGACGCCGCTAAACTATCACAGCACGCGCATCGAGCAGATTGACGGGCAGCCGCGGTTGGTGCTGGCCTCCAACGACACCGAGTCGGTGATCATCGCCACACTCGCGGGCGAGGTAGACTTCGTGCTGCGCCGCCCGGAGTATGAGGAATACGCCGACAAAGAGAAGGCCTATCGGCCGACCAGTACCACCGCCGACGGCAACACCCTGTATGTCGCTGACGGGTATGCCATCCAGTACATCATGCTGGCCGACGGCCATACGCATCAGTTCACCGGCATCTTCGGCGGCAAGACGGATGACATTCACGTACACGGTAAGTTTGGTACGGCCCATGGCATTACCCGCGTGCCGACGAGCGCGCACCTGGCAGTGGCCGACCGCTCGAATTACCGCGTCGAGTTGACCGACCTGCACGGCCACCACACCGCCTCGCACCCGATGCCGAAGAACTCGCGCCCGTGTGGAATTGATTACACCCACTACAACGGCCGCTGGTACGCCGTGGTGGGCAGCCTGGACGACCCGCAGCCGGGCCGGGCTGCGCCAATCTACGTGCTGGACGCCGACAACTATCAGGTTATTTCCACCATCCGCCCCAAGGAAGACCTGGGCATCGAGCTGGCCGACCACATTCACAATGTGATCTGGCACCAGCACAACGGTCAGCTATACCTGGTGGCGCAGGCCTGGAACCCCGGCTGGTACTTCGTGCTCGGCCTCGTTCGCTAGCCTGGCCCGATTTCCTTGGCGATTGGCGCAAACGCTGGGCACGGACCGGCCCACGGTTTGCCGCGCGCTCCAATTCGTGGTATCACAGAGCGCCATGGCTTCCGAAAACGGCAGCGGCCCAGTCAAGCGTGTGCTGGTCATCGAGGACGACGCCGACTTCCGCACCCTCGTCGCGCTGATGTTGGCCGAGACGCACCTCGACGTGCGCTATGCCGTCAACGGCCAGACCGGCCTGGCCGCCATCCGCGACGAGCGGCCCGACCTGGTCATCCTCGACCTGATGCTGCCTGACATGAGCGGCTGGGATGTCTTCATGGCCATGCGTGATGCCCCGGCCAGCGCCGGCATTCCGGTGATCATCCTGAGCAGCGTCGGCACCCGCCACGACCGCTCGTTCGGCCTCCAGGTCGCGCAGGTGCACGATTACGTTACCAAGCCGTGCCTGCCGTCGCGGCTGCGCGCGGCCGTGGCCTCCGCGCTGGCTTAGCCGCCCTCGGCCCATGGAAGCCCGCCCGGTTCTGCCTTTCATCAACCCCGCCACCGGCGAGCGTTTCGGCCAGGTGGCGGTCAGCACTCCCGCCGAAGCGAAAGCCGCCGTCGCGGAATTGCGCGCCGCCTTTCCCGCCTGGAGCGCCCAGCCTGTCAGCCGGCGCGTGGCAGTGCTGCGCGAGTTGCAGCGCGTGCTGATAGACGCCACTGACGAGATCACGGCTGTCATCAGCCAAGACACGGGCAAGCCGCGCCAAGACGCCCTGCTGGAAGTGCTTGTCACAGTAGATATGCTCGCCGATGCCTGCCGGCATGCCCCGGCCTGGCTACGCCGCGAGCATGTGGCGAGCGGGCTATACCTGTTCAAGCGCTTCTATGTTGAGCGCCGCCCTTATGGTGTGGTGCTGGTGCTTGGCCCCTGGAACTACCCCCTGGCGTTGGTGCTGCCGGGGGTCATCGCGGCGCTGTTGGCCGGGAATACCGTCGCCGTCAAGCCTTCCGAAGTCTGCGCGGCGACGGGCGTGTTGGTCGAGCGGCTGCTGGCGCGCGTGCCGGCGCTGGCGCCCTATGTGCGCGTGCTGCATGGCGGGCCGCCGGTCGGCCAGGCCCTTGTCACCGCGCCGCCGGACTTTATCTTCCTGACCGGATCCTCCGGCACTGGCAAGCGCGTGATGCGCGCCGCCGCGGACCAACTGACCCCGCTGGTGGTGGAAGGCGGCGGCAAAGATGCCATGCTCGTGCTGGAGGATGCCGACCTCGCCGCCGCGGCGGAGTGGGGGGCGTGGGGCGCGCATTTCAACGCCGGGCAGTCGTGTGTGGCGGTGGAACGGGTCTACGTGGCGGAGCAGGTTTACGGCCGCTTTGTGGATGTCGCCGTGCGGGCCACCGAGGCGCTGCAAGTGGGCTACGACCTTGACCCGCGCGCGCCTTACCAGGTTGGCCCGATCACCTCACCCGCGCAAATGGCTATCATTGAAGCGCACATGGCCGAGGCCCTGGCCCAGGGCGCGCGCGTGTTGACCGGCGGGCGGCGGCGCGGCCAGTTCTACGAGCCGACCGTGCTGGTAGACGTGACCCACGCCATGCGCCTAATGCGCGAAGAGACCTTTGGGCCGATCATGCCCATCATGCCGTTTCACGACGAGGCCGAGGCGGTGCAGCTGGCGAATGACAGCACCTTCGGCCTGAGCGCCTCGATCTGGAGCCGCGACCTGGAACGCGCGCAGGCTGTGGCGCGCCGCCTGAATACCGGCTCGGTGATCATCAACGACACCATCGCCCACTTTGGGGTGCCGCAACTGCCCTTTGGCGGCCAAAAGGACTCGGGCTTCGGCCGCACCCACGGCCGTGATGGTCTGCGCCAGTTTACCCAGGCGTTTGGCCTGGCAGTTGGCTCCGCGCCGCAGGCCCTGGACGTGGCGGCGCAGCTACGCTACCCCGGCCATTATGGCCTGGCCGGCGCCATCTTGCGCCTGGTCTTTGGGGTTACGCCGCGCCAGCGCAGTGCGCCGCTGGCCGCGGCCGTCCGGCGGGCCGGGCTGGGCCGGGTGCTCCTCAGCGCCGGAGCAGCCGGGCTGATCACGGCGGCGGCCTTTGCGTTCAGCGCCCGACGCCGTTCGCGCCGCGCGCATGGCCGTTGAGCGCATCCTCGTTACCGGCGCTACGGGTTTTCTCGGCCATAGCCTTGCCGCTGAATTAGCCGCCAGCGGTGCAGTCGTCCGCGCGTTGGTGCGGCCGACGAGTGATGTGCGCCAGCTGCAAGCCCTGGGGGCCGAGCTGGCCCCAGGTGATGTGACTGACGCCGCCTCGCTGGAGGCCGCCCTGGCCGGCTGCGACGCTGTCATCCACGCGGCGGGCTTGTTCCGCTTGTGGGGCGCGGCCGGCGACTTTGAGCGCACCAACGTGCATGGCACGGCCAATGTCCTGGAGGCGGCCGGCCGCCTCCAGGTGAAGCGTCTCGTGCACATCTCGACGCTGGCCGTTATCGGCTATCCGCCTGCCGGCCAAACGCTCACCGAAGCCACCCCGTGCCGCCCCGCCGATGCCTATCAGCGCAGCAAGCTGGCCGGGGAAGACCTGGTGCGCGAATACCAGCGGGCCACTGGGTTGCCGGCCGTCATCCTGCGTCCCGGCGCGTTCTACGGACCGTGGGGGCGCTATGCTTTTAACCGCCTGTTCTTTGAAGACCCGCTGAAGGGCCTGCTCATTCAGGTGCATAACGGCCGGCGGATGACATTCCCGGCCTTCGTGCCCGATGTGGCGCGGGTCTGCGTGGCCGCGCTGCGCGCCGGACGGCCGGGGGCGGTCTACAACGTCAGCGGCGCGTCGCTGACCCACGCCGAGGTCAACCGCACTATCAGCTGCCTGGCGGGCCTCCCGGCCTTTCGCCTCAACGTGCCCGCCGCTGCCATGCTGGCGCTAGCCCGCTGGTCTACCCATCGGGCCGAGCGCACCGGCCGCGAGCCGTACTACCCGCTCAACCTGGCGAATTATGTCTTCCACGATTGGCGGGTCTCCAGCGCGCTTGCGGAGTCTGACCTGGGGTTTCGGGCCACGCCGTTTGAGGCCGGCGCGCGCCAAACGCTGGAATGGTATTGGTCGGCCGGACTCTACCGCCGGCGCGGGGCGCGCCCGATCGGGTAAAATGACCGCATCCCTGGCGCAGGAGCAGGTAGAGACGATGACCAAAATCGTTACGGTTGACCAAATGAAGGTGATAGAGGCCGCCGCCGACCAGGCGGGTGTCACCTATGCCATGATGATGGACGCCGCGGGGAACGCCGTGGCCGAACACGTGCTGGCGCGGCTGGAAGCGTTGGATGATGACAAGATCGTCGTCCTCACCGGCTCGGGCAACAACGGCGGCGACGGGTTGGTGGCCGCCCATCGCCTGGCCGAGGCCGGCGCGAGCGTCTCGGTGTATGCCGCCAAGCCGCTCGACGAGAGCGACCCGAAGGTGCAGCGCCTGCGCCAGAAGAGCATCTTCGTGGCGGATGCCGAGAACGACACCCGCTGGCGGGTGCTCAAGAACCTGATGGGCGGCGTCACGGTGCTGGTAGACGCGGTGTTCGGCACCGGCGTGCGCCTGCCGCTGAGCGGCAAGGCTGCCGATCTGCTCAAGCAGGTGGGCAAGCACCTGGCCGAGCGCGATAGCCCGCGTCCGCTGATCGTGGCGGTGGACTGTCCCTCGGGCTTGAATTGTGACACGGGCGAACTCGACCCGCTGACGCTCGCCGCCGACGCCACGGTAACATTCGCGGCCGTCAAGCGCGGGCAGTTGGTCTTCCCAGGCGCGGAAGCTGTGGGCGACCTGGCCGTGGCCGATATTGGCCTGGAAGACCGGGCGCTGCCCGAGTTGGAAAGCGTGGCGCTGGACCTGGCCACAGAAGACGCTGTGCGGGCGCTGCTGCCGGCGCGCCCGCGCTACGCGCACAAGGGCACGTTCGGGCGCGTGGTGGTGGCGGCCGGATCGGTGAACTACACCGGCGCCGCCTACTTGTCGGGCGCGGCGGCTTACCGGGTGGGGGCGGGCCTGGTGACGCTGGCCGTGCCGATGCCGCTGCATGCCATTCTGGCCGGGCAGCTGCCGGAAGCGACGTGGCTGATCCTGCCGCACGAGCTGGGCGTGATTGCCGCTAGCGCGGCCGATGTGCTGCGCGAGGCGCTGCCCAAGGCGCAGGCGCTGCTGGTGGGGCCGGGTTTGGGGCTGGAGAAAGAAACGGCGGCATTCATCCGGCGGCTGCTGGGCGTGGAGGTAGCCGGCGCCCGGCACGGCAGCTTTGGTTTCCTGGCGCCCGCGGCGGCGGAGGCTGATCCGCCGGCCGCGCTGCCGCCGCTGGTAGTGGATGCCGACGGCCTAAAGCTGCTGGCGCAAATTGAAGGCTGGGCGGCCAAGCTGCCGCGCGCCACGGTGCTGACCCCGCACCCCGGCGAGATGGCGGTGCTGACCGGGCTGGACAGGAACGCCCTGGAGGCCGACCGCGTCGGCGCGGCGCAGCGATTTGCCGCTGAGTGGGGGCACGTCGTCGTGCTGAAGGGCGCCTACACGGTCGTGGCCGCGCCGGACGGCCGGGCGACGCTCCAGCCATTCGCGACGGCGGCGCTGGCGCGGGCGGGCACGGGGGACGTGCTGGCCGGAGCCATCGCGGGCTTGCTGGCGCAGGGCCTGGCCCCGTATGAGGCGGCGGTGACCGGGGCCTTTTTGCACGGGCTGGCGGGCACGCTGGCCGCCCAGCGCCTGGGCAGCACGGCGGCGGTGCTGGCGGGCGACGTGCTGGCCGGGTTGATCGAGGCGCAGGCCGACCTAGCAGCCTAGCCGCCCCGGCACTGTCAGACAACAGCGGGCCAGTCGGCAATGCGACTGGCCCGCTGTTGTTTGTTATTGGAGCGAGAGGCGCAGCGGATTAGGCCGCGGCTTCGGCTCCGGCTTCAGCTCCGCCGTCGCTGTCGCCCTTCTTCTTTTGGGCGGCCTTCTTGCCGGCGTCAATGGCCTGCTCGAGCTTGCCGCGCTGCTCGGCGATGACGGCCTTGCCCTTCTGCTGCAATTCTTCGGCCTTGGCGCGGGCCTCGGCGGCCAACTCTTCGGCGCGGGCGCGGGCCTTGGCTGCGGCTTCTTCGGCCTGGCGGCGGGTCTCTTCGGCTGTCTCCATCGCGCGGTCACGCAGCTCGATGCTGCGCTCGCGAATCTGCATCCGCGTCTCTTCGCCCGACTGCGGCGCGGTCACCAGGGCCACGGCCGCGCCGACCAGCCCGCCAATGATGAAGCCTGTCAGGAAGGCGCCGATTTCGTTGTCACTGTCTGCCATGGGGTTTCTCCTTAGTCCAAAGCGTGCCGGGGCCGCTGGGGCCGGCGGTCACTAGCGCTTGCGCCCGAAGCGTCCCAGCGCGCCCAATGAGTCTGCCATCTGCGCGATCGCGGCCACGTAGCTATTGAGCTTGACGATCGGCTCAACCAGGTTGTCGCTGATAAAGACGGTGGTGCCGCGCAGGGTGTTCACGGTCTCGTTCGTCGAGTCTAGGATCGGCTTGATCTCGTGCTGAAGCATGTTGGTCAAGACTGCCAGTTGGAAGATCAGCACTACCAGCGCCGCGCCGATGAGCAGGAACACCAGCGCCATGAAGATGATGAATACGTCGCGCAGCGAGGCGGCGGTGGTGGGGTTAGCCACCAGCCATAAGGCGCCGGCAATCGCGCCGGCGATGACCGCGACCGCGATAAGGACGCCGACGATGATAACCGCTCGCTTCTGGCCCTCGGTCATGGGTTGGTCTGCGTCTGACTTGGCCGCCGGGGCAGGCGGGGCCGCCGTCCGCGGGGGCGGCGAATAGCTGCTGGAAGTAGACATGCGCTGGGTTCCTATAGTCCAAATTATAGCGGAAAATACCACCCTATCGAACCCCTACTTTTGGCTGCTCATTCCTTCGGTGAGCACCAGCACACGCGCCGCGCCGAGCGCCACCAGGCTGCCGACGGTGGCGCTGAAGACGTTAAGTTGGCCGACGCGCAGAACGGCGATATTCAGCGCCGACCCGACAAAATGGCCGAGCGCGAAGCCCAACCAGCCCGCCATGAGGTAGAGCGCCAGTCGGCGCGACGAACCGCCCAGCCACAGGTGAAACGCCGCGCCGTAGATCGTAGACAGGGCAAACCCCAGCAGCAATGCTTGCAGCGTCACGGCGCCTCCCGTTGGATGATGCCCCCGCCCAGACAAATGGCCCCGTCGTAGAAGACGGCGGCCTGGCCGGGGGTGATATCGCGCAGCCGCGCCTCGAACTGGACTGCCACCCGCCCGTCAGGCAGAGGGGTGACGATGGCCCAGGCAGGCGCGGCCTTGTAGCGGATTTTGACCTGGGCGCGGAACGGCCCGGCGGGCGGCGCGCCCGCCACCCAGTTCACGCGCGCGGCCGTCAGGTGATCGTGGCCCAGCGCTTCGGCCGGGCCGACGACCAGGACGTTGGTCTCGGGAAGGGTGCCGATGACGTAGAGCGCCTCCGGACCGGTGACGCCGATGCCCTTGCGCTGGCCGATGGTGTAGTTGGCCAACCCAGTGTGCTCGCCGACGATGGCGCCGTCGGCCCGCACGATGGGGCCGGGCCGCAGCGCCGCGGCGGCGTGGTCGCGCAGGAAACGGCGGTAGTCGTTGTCGGCCAAGAAGCACAAGTCTTGGCTTTCGGCGCGCTCAGCCACCGGCAGTCGGTGGTCACGGGCGATCTGGCGAATCTCGGGCTTGGTATAACCGCCGACCGGGAATAGGGCGTGCTGGAGCTGGGCTTGGCCCATGACGCTCAGGACGTAGGATTGATCCTTCTGGGCGTCTACGCCCGCCAGCAGCTCGTAACGTGTGCCGGCGCCCTCTCGCACGGCGCGCACCTGGGCGTAGTGGCCGGTGGCTAGGTAGGCGGCGTCGAGGGCGAGGGCTTTGTTCAGCAGAAACTCCCAGCGGATGTGGCGGTTGCACTCCAGGCACGGGTTGGGGGTCACGCCGGCCACGTAGCTGTCCACGAAGAAGTCCACCACACGCTGCTTGAAGGCGGCCTGGGCGTCGAGGACGTAGAACGGGAGGTCGAGTTGTTCGGCCACGCGCCGCGCCTGCGCGACCGCGTCGGGCGAGCAGCAGCGGTTGTAGACGCTGCCGGCGGCCTCAGGCTCACCCCATAGGCGCAGCATGAGGCCGATGACGTCATACCCCTGGGTCTTGAGCAAGGCCGCGGCCACGGAGCTATCCACGCCGCCAGACATGGCGACCACGACGCGAATACCGTTGCTAACCATTACCGTGCGCTCCAAGGCAGACTCGCATGACTTGTTGGGCTGGGGTTGCATGAGCCGGCGCGGCCGGTCGGCACCCAGCGCTGGTGCTGCCGCAGCGCGCCAGGCCGCACCGGCAGGTTTCGCGGCCAGGCCGCCATGCGTGTTAGGAACCGAAACCACCAACTGAGCCAGGCTCGCATGCTCGCGCCGTTCGACTTACGCCGGCAGAGCGGCGCGGAGTTTGGTGACCAGGCCCGGCAATACCGCCAAGACCCGGTCAATGTGGTCGTCTGTCGTGGCGCGGCCCAGGGTCAGGCGCAGCGAGCCAAGCGCCCAGGCGCGCGGCAGCCCGAGGGCCAACAAGACCTCGCTCGGTTCCGGGTCGCCGGTCTTGCAGGCGGAGCCTGAAGACGCGCCGATGTCGGCCAGGTCGAGGTGCATGAGCAGCTCGTTGCCGTCAACGCCCTCCAAAACAAAAGAAGCGTGATTGGGCAGGCGCTCGGTGCGATGGCCGGTGAGGGCACTGTGCGGGATGGCGGCGAGCACGCCGTCAATGAGGCGGTCACGCAAGGCGGTGAAGCGCGCGTTGTGCGCGGCGCGCTCGGCATCGGTGAGGCGCAGGGCCTCGGCCAGCCCGACGACGCCGGGAACGTTGTGCGTGCCTGCCCGCCGCGCCGCCTCGTGGTCGCCGCCGGTTTGCATAGGCAGCAGCGGCCGGCCCGCGCGGGCGTAGAGCAGCCCCACGCCCTTAGGACCATAGAGCTTGTGCGCGCCGAGGGCCAGCGAGTCTACGCCGAGCGCCTGGACGTTCAGGTCGAGTTGGCTGGCGGCCTGCACCGCATCGGTGTGCAGGCGCGCGCCGGCGGCGCGGCAGGCGGCGGCAATCTCGGGCAGGGGCTGAACGGTGCCGATCTCGTTGCAGGCGTAGCAGACGGCGACGACGGCGGTGTCAGGCCGCAAGGCCGCCGCGACCTCCGCAGGTGAAACGCGCCCAGTGGCATCAACGGGCAGAAGGGTGAGATCAAAGCCGAAATGGTCGCGCAGCTGGCGCATCGTGGCGAGGACGGCGGCGTGCTCCACGGGCGTGGTGATGAGGTGGTTGGCGCCACGCCGCTCGCGCTCGGCCAGGGCCGCGCCGCGGACGGCGAGGTTATCGGCCTCCGAGCCGCCGCTGGTAAAGATGATTTCGTCCGGCCGGCAGTGCAGCACCAGGGCCGCGGCGGCGCGAGCGGCTTCGACGGCGTGTTCGGCGCGCTGCCCCCAGCGATGGATCGAGTGGGGGTTGCCGAACTCGCCGCTGAAATACGGCAGCATGGCTGTGAGCACACGCGGATCGAGCGGCGTGGTGGCCGCGTAGTCAAGGTAGATCGGCTCCATGTATAGGGCATTGTAGCATGCGCCGGTGCGAGATTGCTGGGGCGGGACAGGCTATAATCGTGCCATGCCCTGGGACAACGTGGAGGCGGCGCTGGAGGCGGCGACGGCTGCCCTCAATGCGTGTTTGTGTGATGAAGAAGCGGGGCTGCCGGTGGCGCCGGAAGCCTATGCGGCGCCGGCCGCGGCGCTGAGCGGGCTTTATGCGCAGCTCCTGGCCGGCGGTCCAGAGGCGTACCGGCTATTTGCCATTGAAGGGCAGGCGGAAGTTAGACGGTTGGGGCACGATCAGGCGGTCTATGCGGCGCTGGACACCTACCGGCCGGCGGTGAAGCTGACCGTGGACGGCCAGCCGTTGACCTGGCGCAACTGGAAGTCCTATGAACGCGCCTGCGCTGGGTCGGCGACGGCGCTGCAAGCCGGGTTTGACGAAGTAGTGGCGCACTCGGTTCACGCCACCCCCGCGCTGGAGGCCCGCATTGAGCAGGCGCGGGCCGACTACGGGGCGTATGGCCTGACGCCCGTGCACACCTTCGCGGCGCGTGAGGGGCTGGGCGTGCCGGAGCTGCGCGCGCTGCTAGTGCGTGTGGGGCAGGCCGGCCAAGCGGCGTTTAAGGCGGCAGCCGACCGGTTGAGCGGGCAGGTATTTGGCCGCTCGGCCGGGCCGGCCGAACTGCGCGGGCTGTACCTCAACCTGATGTATGCCCCTGGCGCGCCGATGTTTACGGCCGAGGCGGCGGTGCCCGAGGCGTTGGCTGCGTTTCGGCGGCTGGGCTTTGCGCTGGAGGCGGTGACGGTGGATGTGGAGGATCGTCCGCGCAAGTATCCGGGCGCGTTCTGCTGGCCGGTGCGGGTACCCGGTGACGTGCGCGTGTCGGTGCGCACGGCCACGGCGCACCATTTGGTTGACATGCTGTATCACGAGTTAGGCCATGCCGTGCACTTCTCGGGTATTGACGCGGGGCGATCGTTCCTCGACCGCTACTGGATCGCCAGCGGCACGCACGAGGTCTTCTCCACGCTGTTCGAGTGGCTGCTGGCGGAGCCGCTTTTTCTGGAGGAGCAGTTTGGCCTGAACGCGGCAGAGGTAGATCAACTGCTGGAGTTCGCGGCATTCAAGCGCCTGCTCACCGGGGCGTGGCTGGGCGCGGCGGCCCTGACGGTGTTGGATGCCTGGCTGGAGGCCCAGCCGTGGCCGGTGGTTGAAGCCGCCTTCGCGGCCAACATGCTGGCGTTTACGGGCGTGGCGCTGCCCGCCGGGTTCGCTCGGCTGGAGCCGTTCACGGCGGCGCTTTCGATCTACCCGGCGGGCTATGTGCTGGCGGAAGCGCGCCTGGGGCACTGGTTGGAGCACTGGCGGGCGCAGGGCGGCGCGGCGTGGTGGCGCTCGCCGGCGGTGGTGGCTGACATCCGCGCGCACGTGCGGGCGGGCGGGGCGGTGCGCTGGCCGGCCGCGTGGAACGAACCGCCGGCCGCCGCGGGCAACCCGGCCGCCCGCGCCCCGTAGAACACATTGATGCCGCCTGACAGTGTCACCTCATCAACTGCGGCCTGGCAGCCGCCCACCGGCTTTGTCCCGGTGGAGTCGCGGTTAGCCGGGGTTACGGTTTACGCGCCCGCGCCCGAAGCGGAGAAGGGGCCGGAAGCGCTGATCTTCACCTGCCCGCGCTGCGGGGCAGCCACGGCCTATGATCCCGGCGCGGCCAGCGTGACGTGCGGAAGCTGCGGCACGCCGCAGTATTTTCAGGCGCAGTTGGTGGGCCGCGCGGCGGCGGCGAATGAGTTCCGCGTGGAGGTGCTCGACCGGGAGGCGCGGGGCTGGGGGCGCGAGCGGCGCGAGTTGCATTGCGAGGCCTGCGGAGCCGACCTGTCGCTGGCGCCGAACGACTTAAGCACGACGTGCGCGTTCTGCGGCTCGACGCGGGTGGCGGCTCGGGCCGCGACGAACGATGGGCTGCGGCCGCGCTTCCTCATCCCGTTCAAGGTGCAGGCCGACGCCTGCCCCCGGCTGGCGCGTGAGTGGCTTGGGCGCGGTTGGATGCACCCGGCGGGGCTGTCGGTCGCGGCCGGTTCGGCGCAGTTTACGGGGCTGTATCTGCCGTTTTGGACCTTTGGGGCGCGAGTGGCGGCCGACTGGCGGGCCGAGGTGGGCCACGAAGTGCAGCGCCGCTACTTTGACGGGCACGACATGAAGTGGAAGACAAGGACCGAGATCGAGTGGCGGTGGCAGGCGGGGCGGGTGACGGTGGCGGTGAGCGATCACCTGGAAGCGGGCACGACCAAGATCAGCGCGACGCTGCTGGGCCGCGTGGCGACGTATGACCTGAATGGCCTGGCGGCTTATGACCCGGCCTTCCTGGCGGGTTGGCAGGCGCAGGCCTACGACCGGCCGCTGGCGGCCGCCTGGGACGACGCGCGGACCTTTATGCGCGAGGCGGCGCGGCAGGCGTGCCAGGATGACATCGCCTCGCCGCATGTGCGCAACCTGTCGGTTGCGGCGGACTTTGAGGACGAGAGCTGGCGCTATATCCTCGCGCCCGCCTATCTCGCCCCCTATCGGTTCAACGATCAGGTGTATCAACTGCTGATCAATGGGCAGACCGGCGCGGTGGTGGGGCAGAAGCCGGTGGAATGGCTGCGCGTGTGGCTGGTAGTGGCGGCGGTCCTGGCGCCCGGGCTGCTGTTGGGCCTGGCGGGGCTGTTGCTGGCGGTGGCGAGTATCGGCTTGGTGCTGTTGACGCTGGGCGGCGGGTTGTTCTTGGGCGGGCTGATGCTGTCGGGCTACATCGTCACACAGGCGATGCGCGCCGAGGCGCCCTAATGAACGCGGCCGCGGACGACATGGCAAGCGCATCAGCCGGCTCGGACGGCGCCGTTGATTGGCCGGGGCAGTTGGCACCGGCTGGGTGCGCGGTATGCGGGGTGGTCCACCTGACGCCGCCGGGGTGGGTGGAAGCGGGACGGCGCTGTCCGGCCTGCGCGCGCGGCACGCTGGCGGCGCAGCCCGCGCCCGTTCGGCCGGAGCCGCCGGAGTTGGCGCTGCCGTTTGCCGTCACCTCTGCGCAAGCGGCGGCCGCGCTAGAAGCGTGGGCTGCGGGCGTGTGGCTGCGGCCTGCCGAGCTGAGCGGGCCAGTCCTGCAAGCGCGGCTCGCGCCGACCTACCTGCCGATGTGGCTGGTGGACGCGGAGGCGGCGGGCGCGTGGACGGCCCAGGCGGGTTACGCTTACGAGGTGGCGAGCACGAACGAGAATTATCAGGGCGGGCAGTGGGTGACGCAGCGTGTGAACGAGACACGGCTGCGCTGGGAGCCGCGCGCCGGACAGGTGCGCCGCGCCTATGCCAACGTAGCCGCTCCCGCGCTAGAGGATCAGGCGGCTTTGCTCAAGCGCCTGGGTGCGTTCCCGCTTGACAAAGCAGCCGCCTTCGCGCCGGAGGCGGCCCAGGCCGCAGCGGTGCGCGTGCCCACGCTGACGCCCGAGGCGGCGTGGCCCTTTGCGCGGGCGCGGTTGGATGAACGCGTGGCCGCCGACGTGCAGGCCGCGGCTGGGGCGCAAAAGCTGGAGCAGCCCAACCTCACGCTGGCCTACCTGGGGCGGCACTGGACGCAACTGCTGCTGCCGGTCTACGCGACACACTACCAGGACGAGAGCGGGGTCTGGCACGCGGTGTTGATCAACGGCGCCAACGGGCGCATCGCCGGAGTGCGGCGCGCTTCGCAGCGGTTGGGCTGGCAATGGACGGGCGTAATCGCGGCGGCGGCGCTGGCGCTGTTCGTTCTGGGCGCGCTGCTCACGCTGGCGGGGGCCGTGCTGCCGCCGCTGATGGCGCTGGGCGGCTTGCTGCTGGTGGCCGGCTTTGGCATGGGGCTGGCCGCGCTGGTCCCGGCCGTGTGGGCGTGGCAGTTCAACGCGCGGTCGGACTGACGGCGCAAGTAGCTCGGCGGGGCGGCATGGGTGGCGGTGGCGTGATTGCCACATAGGAGTGTGCGGTATGCGTAAACTGATCCTGGTAGGCCTGGCGGGCGTGATCTGTTGGGGAGGGCTGCTAGCGCTGCGTTCGGCCGGGGCGACGCCGACCTATGCCGAGGGCCTGGGCGTGGATACCGAGACCGCTACGGCTACGGCTACTGCCAGCGAGACGGCAACCGCCACGAGCACGGCAACCGCCACGGCCACCAAGACACGCGGGCCGAACTATCTGCCGGTGATCTTGCGCGACAAGACGCCGACGCCGTCGCCGACGATGACCGCCACGCCCATCAACACTCAGACGCCCACGCAGCCGCCAATCACCACCGGGCTGACCGGGCAACTGGCGCGAACCGAGCCGAACAAGCCGAGCTACGCCACGTTTATCGAAAACGTTTTCTTCTACGAGAACATCTTCAACCCCACAGCGGGCACGATCTACTACGGTATCCTGGGCGTGAACGTCCAGCGGCCCGACGGCAGTTGGATGCCGTTCAAGACGAGTTGGGACGGTGGCGGCGCGCCGGGCGGCCGGCTCCAGATTTGGGCGGGTTGCCACGGTCCGGGCGGCGGTGTCTGCGCGCCGAACGCCGACGCCGGCCGCTCGGAGGATCACGTGGGCAACAACCCGGGTGAGAATTCGCCGTGGAAGGTGACTCAGGAAGGGCAGTACCGGATGGAGCTTTGGGTGTGCTACTCGACCTTCAACGGCTGCCAGCAGGGCGGCGCGGTCTGGACCAAGCTGGGCAGCGACATCGCCTTCAACGCCATCAACTGGACGCCCTCGCCGCCTGACATGGTGACCGAGCCGGCGCCGGGGCCGACGCCCGAGTTCTCGGAGGATTACGGGCCGCTGTGCTACCTGATCACTGACGACCCGGCGGGCACCTACCTCTCGTGCCCCAAGCCGCTGCTGAAGAGCCGGCCGCTGGCGCGGCACTAACGCGCAACTGGCCCGGAAACCAACGCGGCCCGCCGGAGAAATCGTCTCCGGCGGGCCGTGTGCGTTAAGGCGGCGGGGGTGTCAGGCCAGCCAGACCGTGCGCACGTCTACCACTTGCGGCAGGGCGCGCAGGGCCACGAGCGACTCGGGCGGAACCACGCTGTCGAGGTTGATGAACGAGACGGCCGTGCCGCCGGGGGTGTCGCGGCCCAGGCGCCATTCGGCAATGTTGACGCCGTATTGGTAGAGCAGGGTGCCGACAATGCCGATGACGCCGGGGACGTCGCGGCTGTGCATGATGAGCGCCTGGCCCTGCGGGCGGGCGTCCATGCGGAAGGCGTCGAGCTGGACGATGCGGCTCTCGGCCCCGCCGAAGAGCGTGCCGGCGATGAGGCGCTGCCCGCCGGCCCAATGCACGCGGCAGGAGATGAGGTTGGCGTAGTCCGCGGTTTCCAGGCCGCGCGCCTGGGTGATGGCGACGCCGTGCTGGTGGGCCAGCAGCGGCGCGTTGACGTAATTAACGGTGCCCGGCAAGCGCTGACTAAGCAGGCCCTTGAGCAGCGCCACGGCCACAGCCTTGACCAACCCCAGCGTGTCGGCCCCCTTCACTTCGACCTCCACCGACGCGATTAAGTCGTCAGCCAACTGGGCTTGCAGCAAGCCGATGCGCTCGGCCAGTTCCAGGTAGGGCCGCGCGCGGGCGAAATCGGCGGTGACGGGGAAGGGCAGGTTGACGACGTTGGTGTAATCGGTGCCGCGCAGCGCGCCGAGCACCTGCCGCGCGATCTGGGCCGAGGCCTCGCGCTGGGTCTCGCGCGTGCTGGCCCCTAGGTGGGGCGTGACGACGACGTTGGGCAGGCCGCGCAGCCAATCGCCGGCGGGCGGCTCGTGGGCGAACACATCGAGCGCGGCCCCGGCCAGGCGCCCGGCGCGCAGGGCTTCGGCCAGCGCGGCCTCGTCCACCAGCTCGCCGCGGGCGCAGTTGATGAGGCGCGCCCCAGGCTTGAGGCGGGCCAACTCGGCCGCGCCGAGGAGGTGGCGCGTTTCGGGTGTCAGCTCGGCGTGCAGGCTCACGAAATCGGCCTGGGCCAGCAACTCGTCGAGCGGGGCCAGGGTGACGCCCCGGCGGCGGACGGCCGTCTCGTCGGTGGTGTACGGGTCGTAGGCGAGCACGGCCATGCCAAAGGCCTGCGCGCGCGCGGCGACGAGGCGGCCCACGCGGCCCAGGCCCACCAGGCCCAGAGTCTTGCCGTGCAGCTGCGCGCCGGTGAATTGCTCACGCGTCCACTCCCCGCGCCGCAGCGAGGCGTCGGCGGCCGGGATTTGGCGGCACAAGGCCAGCAGGAGGGCCAGGGTGTGCTCGGCGGCCGACAGGCTGTAGGCCTCCGGCGTGTGCGTGACCATGAGCCCGTGGTCGGTGGCAGCGGCGAGGTCCACGTTGTCGAGCGAGAGCCCGGCGCGGCCGAGCACCTTGAGGCGCGGGCCGCGGGCGATCAGCTCGGCGTCCATTGGCGTGCCGGAACGCGTGATGACGGCGTCGTAGGCGCTGATGCGGTCTAGCAGTTCGGCGCGGGTAAGGCGCAGGTCGTCCACCTCGGCGTCGGGCGCGGCGCGCAGCAGGTCAGAGCCTTCTGGCAGGATTTCGTCAGCAATCAGGATGCGATACATGCGGCCAACTGGGTGAGGCTACTCGCCCGCAGGAGTGATGCGGCGCAGTAAAGCGGCGCGGGCGGCGGCGCTGGCGAAGACGACTTCGCCGCTGCGCAGGCGCGACACGCCCTCGGCGTAGGCGGCGGCCAGGGTGGGGCGCTCGGCGGCGGGCGGCGGCAGCGCGGGCCGCGCCAGCACGAGCGGCAGGATGGGCGCGAGGCTGGCCGTGCGGATGTAGACCTCGGCTCCGGCCATGACCTTCTCGCGGCTGACGACGCCGCCAAAGCCCACGAACAACTCCACGCCCGCGCGCGCTTCCAGGTCGGAGGTGCCATCGCCAATGAGCATGGCGCGGCCCCGATGCTGGGCGCGCAAACGCTTGACGATTTCCAGCTTGCCGCTGCCAATGGTCAGCGGGCCGCCGTCGTGCCCGGCGTAGCGCGCCTGGGGGTTGCCGCGCCGGTAACGGTATGACCAGGTCTCCCACCAGCGGCCGCTCAGTTCGTCATAGTCGGTGCCGACGGCGTAGACGTTCTCCGACGGCAGGCCCAGGTGTTGGCCCAGGTCGCGCACGGCTTCGGCCAGCCCGCCGCTGACGATGAACACCTGTCGCTCGGCGGCGAGCAGGGCTGCCACTACCTCCGCCGCGCCCGGCAGCAGGTGGTCACGGTACAGCCGGCCCAACTGGCGCATCTCTTCGCGCGTGGGTTGGAGCAGGTCGAGCCGGCGGCTGTAGACGGCCTCCAGCGGCACCTCGCCGTTCATGGCCTGGTTGGTCAGCGCCGCTACTTCGGCGTCGCGGCCCTGCCAGCGGGCCAGCTCGTCAATGCCCTCCACGTCGGTCAGCGTGCTGTCGCAATCGAAGATCACCAGGTCGAACGGCGCCCAGTCGGCGCGCGGGCCGGCGGGTTGGGCCGAGGCGGGTGGGTGCGGCGAGGGGAACATGCGCGTCAGTATACCAAAGCGAGCGCGCGCTTCGGCCCACAAAGGGCCAAAGAATCGCGGCCGGCGGTTGGCGAAAATGCCAAAAGCCGGGACGCCCGGAACGCAAACCGGGCCGAGGTCATGACCTCGGCCCGGGCCGGGAGCAGCGCTTGGTCGGCCGGCGCGCTTTAGGCGTCGTAGTACAGGTAGAACTCGTATGGGTGCGGGCGCAGGCGCATCGGGTCAATTTCCTTCGAGCGCTTGTAGTCCACCCAGGTGGTCAGCAGGTCTTCGGTGAAGACGCCGCCGGCCAGCAGGAAGGCGTTGTCGGCTTCGAGGGCCGCCAGGGCTTCGGGCAGGCTGCCGGGCACCTGCTTGGGCTTGCCGTGGCCGTTGTGACTGTGCTCGAACAGATCGTAGTCCGACGGATAACCGGGATCAATCTTGTTCTGGATACCGTCGAGGCCGGCCAACAGCATGGCGGCGAAGGCCAGGTACGGGTTGCAGGACGGGTCGGGGCAGCGGAACTCGATGCGTTTGGCCTTGGGGTTGTCGCTGTACATCGGGATGCGGCAGGCGGCCGAGCGGTTGCGGCGCGAGTACACCAGGTTGACCGGGGCTTCGAAGCCGGGCACCAGGCGGTGATAGGAGTTGACCGTGGGGGCCACGAGCGCCAGCAGGGCGGGGGCGTGCTTGAGCAGGCCGCCGATGTAGTACTTAGAAAGCTGGCTCAGCCCGGCGTAGCCCTCCTTGTCGGCCATGAGGGTCTGGCCGTCCTTCCACAGCGACTGGTGGACGTGCATGCCCGAGCCGTTGTCGCCCCACAACGGCTTGGGCATGAAGGTGGCCGTCTTGCCGTAGGCGCGGGCGAAGTTCTTGATGATGTACTTGTACACCATCAGGTTGTCGGCCATGTGGACCAGCGTGCCGAAGCGCATATCAATCTCGCACTGGCCTGCGGTCGCCACTTCGTGGTGGTGCACTTCCACCGGCACGCCGGCGTCGCGCAGCTTGAGCACGACCTCCGAGCGGAAGTCCTGGAGCTGATCGGCCGGGGCCACCGGGAAGTAACCTTCCTTCCAGCGCGGGCGGTGGCCCAGGTTGGGCTTGTCGCTCCGCGCGCCGCTGTTCCAAACGCCTTCATCCGAATCAATCGAGTAGAAGGCGCTGTACTGGGTCTGCTCGAAGGCTACGTGGTCGAAGATGAAAAACTCGGCTTCCGGCCCCCAGTAGGAGGTGTCGGCGATGCCGGTGGTCTTGAGGTAGGCTTCGGCCTTCTGGGCCACGAAACGCGGGTCGCGGCTGTAGGGCGCGTGGGTGAGCGGGTCGGCCACGTTGCAGACCAGGCTGAGCGTCGGCACGCTGCACACCGGGTCCACAATGGCGGTGGCCGGGTCGGGCATCAGGAGCATGTCGCTCTCGTGAATGGCCTGAAAGCCGCGGATGCTCGAGCCGTCGAAGCCGATGCCCTCGCTGAACACCTCTTCGGACAGTTCCTCGATGGTGGCGCTGAAGTGCTGCCAGGTGCCCGGCAGGTCTACGAACTTGAAGTCAACGATCTTCACGCCGGACTGCTGGGCGAACTCAATCACCTCCTTCGCCGAAGTCAACGTCTTGACTGCTGTGCTGCTCATAGTGCTCCTCCGTGAGTGGTGCGCCTCATGCAACGAAGCCTAGTCTCCGGCGGTGAGGCGGGAGAAAGGCTTCGCGGCCGATGACTGATTTGGTTGGATTGACCGCTGCCGGCGCTCAGGCCGGCAGCGGCTCGAACAGACGCCAGGCGAGTAATCCGCCGAACACCAGCAGCGCGGCGCTGCTCGCCAGCGTGACCCAGTGGAAAACCGCGGGCTTGAATACCAGGCGGCCAAAACGCACCGCCAGGGCCATGACAAAGCACCAGGCCAGCGTGCCGCCAACGTAGCCGAGCAGGAAGGCGGCCGTCTGCTGCACGGTGGCGCCGGCCACGCCCGCCGCCACGAGCGCGCCGCCGAACGAGACCCAATAGGCGACGGCCATGGGGTTCGCCATGGAGATGGCTACGCCGCTGCGAAACGCGCCGGCGTGTTCGTGGACGCTGCTGCCCAGGTCGAGGCTGTGCGCCTTGGCCTTGAAGGCGTCGCGGAGGCCGGCGGCGCCGAGGTAGAGCAGCACGGCCACACCGGCTACCGACAGCAGCGCGCGCACCCAGGCCACCTGCACCAGTGGGGCCAGCCCGGCCAGCGCCAGGCCGCACCAGGTCAGGTCGCCGATGACGGAGCCAAGCTGGACGTAGAGCGCCGGGCGGAAGCCGCCGCGCAGGCCGCGCCGCACCGTTTCCATGGTGACCGGCCCGGGCGGGGCGCTGAGCGAAATTGCCATGAAAATGCCGGCAAAGGCGGTAGCGAGCATGATGGTGTTGGTGTCGGAAAACAAGAAACGCCGAGCAGCGCATCGCTTGTCAGCGCTGTTCGGCGTCGTGGCCGGTAGAAGTATTTGGTTAGGTGTCGCAAACTGCGGCGACTGGTGAACTATAACACAAACAGGTCTGGTGAATCAAGTGCCAATTTTGCAGCGCCAGGCCCGGGGTTGGCGGCCGGGCTAGATCAGGCGCCAGCCGTGGGCTCAAAGCCGCTGAGGATGGCTTCGGCGGCCTGCCGCAGGCTCAGGCGGTTCTCGCGCGCCCGCTGCTGGAGGCGCAAGTAGGCGTCGTTCTCGCTCAGACCGCCTTCCATCAGACGGCCCTTGGCGCGCTCCACCAGCTTGCGGGTCTCCAGGCTCTCGCGCAGATCGGCAATCTGGTGGGCCGCGGCCTGGGCCTCGTCGAAGCGCGCTACGGCCACTTCAATTGCGGCGGCTAGGTCGCGCTCGTTGACTGGTTTGACCAGGTAACCCTGGATGGGCAGTTGGGCGGCGGTCTCCAGCAGGTCGGCCTGGCTGAAGGCGGTCAGGATGAGGATAGGCATAGGCTGCTTGCGGGCCAGTACCTTGGCCGCTTCCAGTCCGTCGGTCAGCGGCATCTGGATGTCGAGCAGCGCCAGGTCGGGGCGGGTGGCGCGGGCGAGTTGCAGCGCATCGCGGCCGTTGGCGGCCAGCACGGCCTCGTGCCCCAGCGCGCCGAGCATGGTGCGCAGCCCCAGGCGGATGATGGCTTCGTCGTCGGCCACCAGGATTTTGAGCCGGCGCATGGGTTACTCCGCCTCTGTGGTGTGCGGCAGGCGCACCACCACTTGCGTGCCCGCGCCCGTATTGGTGAAGGTGAGCCGCCCGTGCAGGTCATCGCGCACCAGCGTGGCGACAATCTCCAAGCCCAGGCTGGCGGGCTGCTCGGCGGGCAGGCCGACGCCGTCGTCGGTGACGGTGACGACGACTTCTTGTCGCGCCTGGCCGAGCGTAATGCTAACCCGCCCGGCGCTGCGGCCGACGAAGGCGTGCTCCAGCGCGTTCTGCAGCAGCTCGTTGATGACTAGCGCCAGCGAGGTGGCCGCGCGCGACGGCAGGATGACGGGCTCGCCGTCCACGGCAATCTCGGCCGCCAGGTCGGGCCGCAGCATGTTCTGCGCCACGAGGGCGGCGATGCGCTCGGTGACGTCCTTGACGTTGACGAGCCGGAAGCCCTCCTGCGCCAGCACCTCATGCACGGCGGCGATGCTGAGCACGCGGTTGACGCTGATCGTTAGCACGTCTTGGGCGGTGAGGCCCGAGCCGTCGGCGGCCTGCATGCGCAGCAGCATGGCCACGGTTTGCAGGTTGTTCTTGATGCGATGGTGCATCTCGCGCACGACGGCGGCGTTGGTCACCAGTTGGGCGTTCTCAATCGCCAGCGCGGTCTGGTTGGCGAGGGTGGAGAAGAGCGCCACCTCCGCTTCGCTGAACTGGTGCGGCTCCAGCGTGTAGCAGTTGAGCGCGCCGATGACGCGCTCGCGCACCATGAGCGGCACGGACAGCATGGATACCAGGCCCTCGGCCCGCGCGTGGGCGCGGGAAGGGTAAGTGGGGTCGGCGCGGATGTCGAGCACTGTGACCGGGCGCTTCTCAGACACGGCGCGGCCGGTGACACCCTGGCCGATGCGCAGCGGCGGGCGCTCGTGGAAGTTCACGCCGGTGGCCTTCACCGAGCGCTGCACCAACAACTCGCCGGTTCCGTCAATCAGGCGCAGCGCGCAGACGGGCGCGCCCATGACCTTGGCGGCCATTTCCACCACCAGGTCGAGCATCTCGTCCAGGTAAATGGGCGAGTTGACGGTCTCGGAGACCTTGGCCAGCGTGGTTAGTTCACCAATTTGGCGGTTCATGTGGTCGTAGAGCAGAGCGCGGTCTATGGCGCCCGCGGCCAGGTCGCTGATGAGGGCCGCCAACTCGACCTCATCGGCCGTGAACTCGTGGAAGGCGCGCGTCTGAATGTTCATGGCGCCGATGACACGCCCGCGGTTCTTGAGCGGCATGGCCAACAGCGAAAGAAAGCTGCCCTCGCGCACTTCCGGCAAGAGCTTGAAGCGCGGGTCGGCCTGGGCATCGCGGGCGGCGGCGGGTTCGCCGTGCTGGGCCGCCCAGCCGGTGAGACCCTCGCCACGCCGCAGGCCGGTGCGGCCCAGGGCCTGGCGGGCCAGGCCGGTGGAGGCGCGCAGCCAGAGCATGTCGCCCTCCGGCTCCAACAGGTAGATGGAGCACGAGTCCACGCGCATGACCTGGGCGGTCTGGCGGGCGATGAGGTCGAGCGTGGTGTCCACGTCCCAGGCGGCCGACAGGGCCTGGGCGATGGCGCGCAGGTTGGTGATAACGGCGGAGGCGTGCAGGGAAGCGGCCGGCTCAACCACGCTGGTATTGTACCGTACCCACTTTCGCCGGTGGAGGCATTGCGGCAACAACCAACGGGCGGCCGGCGTCCGACAGCGCCGGCCGCCCGTTCATTGCGTGAGGGCTTACCTTTCGATCGGCACGTCAATCAGGCTGCCGTACTCCGTCCAGGAGCCGTCATAATTGCGGACGTTGGGGTAGCCGAGCAGGTACTTGAGCACAAACCAGGTGTGCGCCGAGCGCTCGCCGATGCGGCAGTAAGCGATGATTTCCTTATCGGGGGTGACACCCTTGCCGGCGTAGAGCGCCTTGAGTTCGTCGGCGCTCTTGAAGGTGCTGTCTTCGCGCACGGCCTGCGCCCAGGGGATGTTCTTGGCGCCGGCGATGTGGCCGCCGCGCTGTGCGCCTTCCTGTGGCAGGTTTTCAGGGGCCAGCAGCTCGCCGGAGTATTCCTTGGGCGAGCGCACGTCTACCAGCACGGCCTCGGGCTGCTGCACCTTGCTGAGGACCAGATCGCGCAGGGCGCGGATTTCTTGGGCCGGGGCCTGGGCGCTGTAGGTCGTGGCCGGGTAGCTGGGCACGTCGGCGGTCAGGTCGCGGCCTTCGGCGATCCACTTGGCGCGGCCGCCGTTAATGAGCTTGGCGTTGGCGTGGCCGTAATACTTGAGCAGCCACAGGGCGAAAGCGGCGAACCAGTTATTGTTGTCGCCGTAGAACAGGACGGTGGTGGCGTTGGTGATGCCGGCCTTGCCAAGCAGGGCCTCGAGTTGGGCCTGGCTAGGGATGTTGCGGCGCAGGTTGTCCTGGGTGTCTACGCGCCAGTTCCAGCCTATGGCCCCGGCGATGTGGCCGGTTTCGTAGGCTTTAGAGTCCACGTCCACCTCGACCAGGCGGACGCTGGGGTCCGTGAGGTGCTGGGCCGCCCACTCGGTGCTGACCAGCACCTCGGGGTTGGCGTATTGGGTATCGTTACTCATGTCGTTGCCTCCTTAAGGCAAACAAAAGGCCCGGGAGTTCGTCCCGGGCCGCTCACAAAACGGTGGTTGAAATCCCTCGTTCACGCCATGCGTTGGGGCGAGGGGGCTGGCCGGCCAAACGGCTGGCTCGAGCTATGCCGCCGTAGGCCAAGTCCGCGGGCCGTGAACGTGCCACGCGGAGGGCAGACCGCCTCGCGTAGGACACATACACATGCACGCCTGAATCCAGACTTGGTTCGTCAGCATTGTAGGCGGCAGTATATGAAGTTTGGGCGAGCATGTCAAGGGCCGATAGCAGCGAGTGATACCGACCAATCGGAGCGTCATTATCTTCATATCGCTCGTATGACATTCGTCACTGACTCGACTATTTCGAGGATGTTAGGATTATCATAGCGATCGGGCCTGGACCGAGGCCGCGCCATGGGTGCAGCTAATCGGGCCAGGCACAGGTTCAGCACCCCCAGCGAGACAGGATTGCAGCGGTGACAAAGGGCGTCGTCTTCAATATCCAGCGCTTCTCGATCCACGACGGCCCCGGCATCCGCACCACGGTTTTCCTCAAAGGCTGCCCGCTGCGCTGCTTTTGGTGCCACAACCCCGAGGGGCTGCGGCCGGCGATTGACATCCAGTTTAACCCATCGCGCTGCATTGATTGCGGGGCCTGTGTGGCCGTGTGCACGACCGGCGCGCAGAGCATGGACGGCGCGGGCCGGCACGTCTACCAGCGCGACCTGTGTCAGCGCTGCGGCGCGTGCGTGCCGGAGTGCTTCTCGGGCGCGCTCCAAATCGCCGGGCGCGAGATGACGACTGACGAAGTACTGGCCGAGGTGCTGGCCGACAAGGCGTTTGGGAAGACCTCAGGCGGCGGCGTGACGCTCTCGGGCGGCGAGCCGTTTCTCCAACCGGTATTCGCGCTCGACCTGCTGGCGGCTTTCCGGGCGGCGGGCCTGCACACGGCGGTGGAGACGACCACGCAGACGCTGTGGAAGCACCTGGAAGCCGCGCTGCCGCTGGTGGACCTGTTCATGGTGGACATCAAGCACCTCGACCCGGAGCAGCACCGGGCCGCCACCGGGGTCTCGAACCGCCTGATCCTCGCCAACATCCGCCGGCTGGCCGCGACGGGCGCAACCATCATCTTCCGCGTGCCCGTGATTCCCACGGTGAATGACACCAGTGACTTAATTGGCGCAATCGGCGCGTTCGTGCGCGAACTGGGCGAAACGCGCGCCGACGGCGGCGCCGGGCTGTCGCTGGAGTTGCTGCCGTTTCACCAACTCGCCTCCGACAAGTACACCAGTCTGGGCCTGTCATACGAGGCGGCGCACCTGCGCCCGCCCGATAAGGCCCGGATGTCTTCCCTCGCCGTCGCCGCCGGGGCCGCCGGTGTGGCGGCCAAGAGCCGATAAAGGAGAAGCACGAAATCCATGGACGCCACTCTGACAAGCTGGACTTATGCGGAACGCATTGACGCGCTGCGCGCCGCGAAGACCGAGCAGACCAATGAAAAGCAGCGCGTGATCGGGTCTATGGATCACGACGACCACGCGCTGATCTTGCCGCCGCCGGAGCAGCGCCGGCTGGTAGACGCGATTAGCGGGTCGGGCATGCCGATTAAGGACTGCCTGCTGGCTGATTTCGAGCCGGTCTCCAACCATCCCAGCGGCGGCTTCTTTGGGCCGCGCGGCTGCGGCGAGAACTTTGGGCGGCTGCTGCGCGTCCACCCCACCTATGTTGACCCGAACAGCGCGCTGGCCGGCGCCTACATGGTCAACTTCAACTCGTACCGCCGCATCGGCTGGAACCCCGACTTTCCGATAGACGAGTTTAAGGCGGATATTGACCTGTATAAGCTGGTGCCCGGCATCGGCGCGCCGCAGCACTTCTGCCAGGACTTGCAAATCGGCCTGGAGCTGGGCTGGGGCGGGCTGCTGGAAGATGTGCGCTGGCACGCCAGGCGCCACGGCGCGGAGAAGGCTGACTTCTACGCGGGGCTGGAAGCCATTATCACCGGCCAGCAAGATTGGATGCAGCGCACGGCCGCCCGCGCCCGCGCGCTGGCCGCCGCCGAGCCGCGCCAACTGGTGCGCGCCAACCTGGAAGACATTGCCGAGATGAACGAGTGGCTGGTGGACAACGCGCCGCGCTCGTTCCGCGAAGCCTGCCAGTGGATTCTGTGGTACCAGACGATCGCCCGGATGTACAACGGCAGCGGGTCGCTGGGCCGGCTGGATGTGCTGCTGGCGCCGTACTACAAGCGCGAGGTGGAGGCCGGCCTGCTGGATGACGAAGAAGCCATCTTTTATCTGGCGTGCTTGCTGGTACGCGACACCGCCTACATTCAGTTGGGCGGGCCGGACGCCGAGGGGCGCGACGTGACCAATCGCGTGTCGTTCCTGGTGTTGGAAGCCGGGCACCGCCTGCGCATCCCGGCCAACGTGGGCGTGTGTGTGGGCGAGGCGGTTGATCCCGACCTGCTCAAGCGCAGCGTCGAAATTCAGTTCGAGGACAAATGTGGCTATCCCAAGTTCTTGGGTGTGGACCGCACGGTGGAGGGGTTTGAGCGGCGGGGCTACCCGGCCGAGCTGGGGCGCGCGCGCGCCTATAGCGGCTGCCACTGGCTGGCGCTGCCGGGCCGCGAGTACACCATGAACGACTGCGTGAAGATTAACTTCGCGCGCGTGTTCGAGGTGGCGCTGGCCGACATGCTGGCCGACCCACAAGCGCAGCCGAGCACCGCCGAACTGTTCCGCCGGTTTGAGCGCCACTTGCAGCGCGCCGTGGACGTGACCGCGCGCTGCATGGATTTCAACGTGGAGCACATGCACGAAGTGCTGCCCGAACTGGTGCTCGACCTGTTGTGCTACGGCCCGGTGGAGCGCGGCGTGGATGCCTCGCACCACGGCGTGGAGTTCACCAACCTGGGCATAGACGGCGCGGCGCTGGCGGTGGTGGCTGACTCGTTCGCGGCGATCGAGCAGCGCCTGGAGCAGGAAGGCCGCCTGAGCTGGGCGGCTTTGCAGCAGCATCTGGCCAACAACTGGGCCGGGCCGGATGGCGAACGCGCCCGCCTGATGATGCACTCGACGCCGCGCTACGGCTCCGGCGGCTCGCCGGCCGACGGCTACGCTGTGCGCATTGCCAAGTTGTTCTCAGACATGGTGACCGCGAAGCCCACGCCGGCGGGCAACACGATGATCCCCGGGCTGTTCTCGTGGGCCAACACCATTCCCATGGGCAAGGACGTGGGCGCCACCCCCAACGGCCGCCGCGCTGGTGAGCCGATCTCGCACGGGTCGAACCCCCAGCCGGGTTTCCGCCGCGACGGCGCCCCGACTGCCATGGCGGTGGCGGTGGCGAGCGTGCAGCCGGGTTTCGGCAATCCGGCCCCGATGCAGATGGAGCTGGACCCGATGATCTCGCGCGAGGAGGGCGGGGTAGACCTGGTGGCGAGCCTGATCCGCACGCACTTCGATCTGGGCGGCACGCAGATCAACCTGAATGTGATGGACCACAACAAGGTGCTGGCCGCCCATCGCGACCCCAGCCTGTATCCTGACCTGGTGGTGCGCGTGACCGGCTTCAGCGCGTACTTTGCCAGCCTGTCGCCCGCGTTCCGCCAGTTGGTGGTGGACCGCATCTTGGCCGAAAACCCGGCCTAAGCCGGCCGACGGCTGTTCGTTGTTGCTCAAGCCGCCCAGGCAGCCCGCCCGCTGCCTGGGCGGTTTATCTGCCGGGTGGCTGCCCTGGGGCCGGCCGCGCACTCTGCCGCCCCAGCCTTCCGTTTTGGGCCTGCCTGATTTCAGACCGCCACGAGCGCACACCAGGCGGCCGCCGCATCTCGCCCAGCCCAAGCCTGCGCTACAATGGGGGCCGGTGCACCTTGACCGGCCCCCAACTTTGCGGAGTGTGATATGGCCGCCCACTTTGACCTCATTGTGATCGGCGCTGGACCGGCCGGGGCGCAGGCCGCCGCGCAGGCCGCGGCGCTGGGCCGCCGGGTGGCGTTGGTGGAGCGCGAGCCGTACATCGGCGGCGCGGGCCTGACCACCGGCACGATGCCATCCAAGATGCTGCGCGAAGCGGCGGCGACGCTGGACACGCTGCGCCGCCGCGCGCTGGACAGCCTGACCTTCGCGCTGCAGCCCGCGACCCGCCTGGCCGACCTGATGTACAACAAGGACATCGTCGTTGAGGCCGCGTGGGGCGTCATCCAGCGCAACGTAGAACGGCTGCGCATTCGGGTGGTGCACGGCACGGCGGCCTTTCAGGACCCGCACACCGTGCGGGTAACGCGGCCGACGGAAGACGGCCCGGCGCAGGAAACGCTCACCGGCGACGTGATCCTGGTGGCCACGGGTTCCACCTCCATCCGCCCCCAACTGTTTCCGTTTGAGCATCCGCAAGTGCGCGACTCAGAGAGCGTGCTCACGCTCGACCGCCTGCCTCAGTCGCTGGCGATTGTCGGCGGCGGCACCATCGGCTGTGAATACGCCTCGATCTTCAACGCCCTGGGCACACGCGTGACGGTCATTGAGGCCCGCGCGCGCCTGATCGCCCCGGTGGATGGCGAGTTGGCTCAGCGCTGGCAGCACCATCTGGAACGGCAAGGCGCGCAGTTCTTCCTGAACGACAACGTCATCGCGCTCGAGACGCCGCCCGCGGAGACGGCCGGGTCGGTGCGCCTGACACTTACCAGCAGCGCGATGGAAGCCGAGGTGGTGCTGGTGGCCGTGGGCCGTCATGGCAACGTGGCCGGCCTGAACCTGGCGGCGGCCGGGCTGGCGGCCAACGAGCGGGGCCACCTGCCGGTCAACGATTTCTTCCAGACGGCCCAGCCGCACATTTACGCAGCGGGCGACGTGGTCGGCTGGCCCGCGTTGGCCTCCGCCTCCATGGTGCAGGCGCGGGCTGTGGTGGCCCACGCCTTTGAGAACGCCGCCCCGCCGGCCGCCGTGTACCCGGTGGCGGTGTACACCATCCCCGAGATCGGCATGGTCGGGTTGTCAGAAGAAGCCTGCGCAGAGCAGGGCCAGCCGTGCGTCGCGGGCTATGCCTACTTTGAGCGCAACCACCGCGCGCAGATGAGCGGTGACACCAGCGGTATGCTCAAGTTGGTGTTCGATCCGGCCACGCACCGGCTGCTGGGCGCGCAAGTGATGTGTGAAGGCGCGGCGGACCTGATCCACCTGGCGGCGCAGGTGCTGGCGGCCGGCGGGCCGGTCGAGACTTTCTGCGCCGCGGTCTACAACTACCCCACGCTCTCTGAGGCGTATAAGACGGCCGCGCTCGACGGCCTGGAGCGGCTGCGCCGGGCCGAAGCCGGGCCGGAGGACTGAGCGCGCCGGAGCGCCGGCGGCCGGACGTGAATGATCAAGCTGCTGGTTGACAATCCATTGCTGCTGCTGTTCGCGGTCGCCGCGCTGGGCTACCTGCTGGGTCGAGTGAAGATCGCCGGCAGCAGCCTGGGCGTGGCGGCCGTGCTGTTTGTGGGCCTGGCGTTTGGCGCACTCGACCCCGACCTCCGGCTGCCCGAGCTGCTCTACCAACTGGGCCTGGTGTTATTCGTCTACACGGTGGGTTTGAGCAGCGGGCCGAGCTTCTTTGCCGCGCTGCGCCGCAAGGGCTTGCGCGACAACGCCCTGATCGTGGTCGTGCTGGCCGTGGCCGCCGCGCTCACCGGGCTGCTGGCGGCGGCGCTGCGGCTGAAAGGCGCCGTGGCGGCAGGCCTGTTCGCGGGCAGCCTGACCAACACCCCCGCGCTGGCCGCCGTGCTGGAATACCTGAAGGCACAGGCCCTGCCTGACCTGGAAGCGGCGCTGACCGAGCCGGTGGTGGCGTATTCTGTCGCCTACCCGCTGGGAGTGGTCGGCACGCTAATCGCTTTGGCGCTGGCGCGCCGCTGGTGGCGCGTGGATTATGCGGCCGAGGCCCGCCACTTCCACGATGCGCCGCCTGCGGCCGTTCACAAGCAGCTCCGCAACCGCACGGTGCGCGTGACCCGGCCGGAGGTGAGCGCGATGTCTATCCACGAACTGAGCCGGGCACAGGGCTGGGAAGTGGTGTTCGGCCGCGTCCGGCGCGGCGGCGAGTTGCGCGTGGCCGACGGACAGTGGCGCCTCGAACTCGGCGACGTGGTTACGGTGGTGGGCGTGGCTGAGGCGCTAGAGCGGGTGACGGCCTGCCTGGGCGAGGTGAGCGAAGAGCGCCTGGACCTCGACCGCAGCCGGCTCGACTACCGGCGCGTGTTTGTGTCGAACCCCAAGATCGCCGGTCACCGGCTGAGCGATCTGAACCTGCCGCAGCAGTTTGGCGCCCTGGTGACACGCGTGCGGCGCGGTGACGTGGAATTTGTGCCCAACGGCGATACGGTGCTGGAACTGGGCGACCGCGTGCGCGTGCTGACCCAGCGGCAGGCCATGGACGCGGTGAGCAAGTTCCTGGGCGACTCATACCGCGCGCTGAGCGAGATTGACGTGCTGTCGTTCAGCCTGGGGCTGGCCCTTGGTCTGCTCTTGGGCGTGGCGCCGATTCCGCTGCCGGGCGGGCTGGGGTTCAAGTTGGGGCTGGCCGGCGGGCCGCTGGTGGCGGCCCTGGCGCTGGGCGCCTTGCAGCGCTCCGGCCCGCTGGTGTGGACGCTGCCGTTCAGCGCCAACCTGACGCTGCGGCAACTGGGCCTGGTGCTGTTCCTGGCCGGGGTGGGCACGCGGGCCGGCTACGCTTTCTTGACCACGTTGGCGCAGGGGGCCGGGCTGACGATCCTCGCTGCGGGCCTGCTGGTGACCGCCGGCTCGGCCTGGATGCTGCTGTGGGTGGGCTACCGCCTGCTGAAAATCCCGCTGGGCCAACTGGCGGGGATGCTGGCCGGGTTGACCACGCAGCCCGCTGTGCTGGGTTTCGCGCTGGAAAGCACGGGCAACGACCTGCCCAACGTGGGCTATGCCACGGTTTACCCTATCGCCACGATCGGCAAAATTGTGCTGGCGCAGTTGCTGCTGGCCTGGCTGCGCTGAGCGGCCAACGCTGCGCTCGAACGAAGGTGGGCCGCCTGAACCTCAGACGGTCTGTCTATGGTTGGGGCAGGCAAGTGGCGGCTCAGCCGGGGCGGGTCGGCGGGTCAAGGTGAATAGCTATGACCACGGCGGTGGCGGCTTGCTGTTCGGCCAGCCGGCGCAGTAGGCCTGGGTAGACCTCCAGCATGGCAGCCACACGGCCGGCGCGGTCGAGCGGCGTGACGACTGCGCGGCCGGTGCGCGCCTGACCGCGCAGCCACAGCGTCACGGTGGTGTTGACCTCCAAGTTCTTCCACCAGGTCTTATGTTGCGCGGTGATGAGGCGAATGCGGTCGCCGGTTTGCGCATAGCTGACAGGAAAGGTGTAGGCGCGGCCCGACTTGCGGCCGATGCAGGTGAGGAGCAACGTGCTGCTGTCCATGGCCCAGCGCAGCGGCGAGCGCAGCAGCCAGGAGACTAGCGGGTTGTACCAGACGCCGCCGGCCATCGGCGGGGCCTTAGGCCGCGCTGCCGCCGGCCGGCCGCAAGGTGGGGGTAGCGGGGCTTGAGACCTTCTCGGTCACGGCACGGCTGGGGACCAGCAGCACGGGCACCGACGCGCCGCGCAGCACCGCCTCGGCCACGCTGCCATATAGCAGGCGCACCAGGCCGGTACGGCCGTGCGTAGACATCACGATCAAATCTACCTCGCCCGCCTCGGCCGTCGCCACGATGAGTTCAGGCGGGGCGCCAGCCAGCACCTGGCTGCTCACCGAACGAATGGCGCTAGGCAGTGTCAGGCTGGAGAGGTAGGCTGCGGCCTCGTCCATGACCGGTCGCGGGGCGGGCGCCGGCGCCTCGACGCCGGGGCGGGTGGCCAGCAGCGGCAGTGCGGGGGCGATGCGCTCCTGCGGCACGATGCGCAGCAGCAGCAGCGCGCTGTCGAACTTCTCGGCGATGCGGCAGGCCGGCTCGAGCGCTTGCTCGGCCAGGCTGGAACCGTCGAGGGGGACAAGGATGGTCCGAAACATTCGCAATGACTCCACGCGCAGGCAGGGCGGGCCGGTCAATGGCCCATCCTCCCACAATACAGCTTGCCTCCAGCGGCCCTAGTGGCGCATGTCATGCTTTGGGATGCTGATTGGCACCATTTGCGCGCCACGAGGCGCACCAGGCCCAGGCTGGCCAGTGCCTATGGTGAAACAAAGCACAAATGGCGGCGGCGCTGCAAAGTCCCGCGTCATGGTGGAGCGCAGCCAGACCGACCGAAAGGATGGCACGGGGGCGGAGTGCGCAGCAGCCGGGGCGCCCTGCGACGACGCGGCTGGGTACTGCCGAGCATCGGCGCGGCGGGAGAGGATGTTCCACACTGGAATGCGCGCGCCGGCCGGCGGTAAACTACTGTCCAACAAGCGCACCTCACTGAAAGAAGCAGGCGGCCCGCTCGCCATGTTCCACCGCATGCTTGTCCCCCTGGATGGATCGTCGCTGGCGGAAGCGGCCCTCGAACCGGCGCTGGCCCTGGCGCGCGGCTTCGACAGCCAGGTGGTGCTGCTGCGCGTGGTAGCCCCCGCCGAGTTGGAGTTTTCGGGCGGGCTGTATGCGTTGAGCCGGGTTTGGGAACAGCAGGAACGGCAGGCGGCGCGCGCCTACCTAGAGACCGTCCGGACCCGCTGCGGCCTCCCGCGGAACACCCACCTGGTGGTGGAGATGGGCACAGCTCCGACGACCATCATCGCGACGGCCGTGCGCCTGTCGGTCAGCCTGATTGTGATGTCAACCCACAGCCGCAGCGGCGTCGGCCGGCTGCTGTATGGCAGCGTAGCCGAAGCCGTCGTGCGCGCGACGACCGTGCCGGTGTTGTTAGCGCCGGGGCGCTACCAGACGCTGACCTTGGCGGAGTGAGCGCGCCGGGGCAGCATCTTACGCGACCGTCACGACGTTGGGCGCGGCGCCGGCGGGTATCAGTTGCCGCTCCTGCACCAACTGGGCGAAGGTCGTGGCCGCCAGGCGCTTGACCAGTTCGGCCTGCGCCTCGCACCAGATATCGTGAACCGGGCAATTGACGCTGCTGGGGCAGGTGTCGGCGTTGCCGACGCAGTCGTTGAGGAGCAGCGGGCCGTCAATGATCTCGACGATGTCGAGCAGCGAGATGCTCTCGGGCGCCCGTCCCAGGGTGACGCCGCCGTGCGCGCCGCGCGTGGAGCGCACGACGCCGGCGGCGGATAGCTGGGCAATGATCTTGGCCAGGAAGGTGACCGGGATGTGCTGCTCGCGCCCGATTTCGGACGTGACGATGCGGGCCGTTGGCCCATGCTGGCACAGGTAGAGCACCGCCCGCACTGCGTAATCTGCCTGTCGTGTGATCGTCATAAGACCTCCCACTCTGGGCCGGCGCGGGACGTTGGCGGGCCGGACGCCCAAAACTCCCTGAATAAGGATAGGGCGAGCGCCCGCCGTCTGATAGTGACAAACTTCCTTTACTCAGGTTTAATTTGTCACAACGCCGGAGACGACCAATTACTCACTGCGGGCTGATGACAATTGATACTCGGCAACCGGGGCTGTCTGAGTTAGGCTGGCAGGGTACGATCAGGCCACACTCGATCTGCGAAATGCCGCGTTCTAACTACTCCTCGCGCTGCTCGGCTGCTGATTTCACCCAGTGGGTGGAGGCTTACCAGGCCCCGGTGTTCAACCTGTGTTTCCGCCTGCTCGGGGCCGCTGCCGAAGCCGAAGACGCCGCCCAGGAGACGTTCCTGCGGGCGTACACGCATCGCGACCGGTATGATCCCCACCGCCCGGCTAAGACCTGGCTGATGTCCATCGCCGCGCATTACTGCATTGACCGGCTGCGCCGCCGCCACCTGGTGTGGGTCTCGCTCGAAGCTCCACAGGCGGCCCGGCACCCGGCGCTGCGCCAGCCGGGCCTCGGCCCCGAAGCGCTGCTCCTCCAGGCCGAGCGCTGGAGTGAGCTGCAGGGCCACTTGAAGCGTCTGGCCCCGCTCGACCAGCAGGTGCTGGTGCTGCACTACTGGGGCGGCCTCTCCTACGGCGACATCGCCGCGGCCACCGGCCTGACCATTTCAGCGGTGAAGAGCCGCCTGCACCGGGCGCGGGCGCGGCTGGCGGCGCTGCTGCGACAGCCAATCCGCCTGACCCGCGCCGCCGCACGGCCCGCCGCGCCGCTGCGTTCGCTTATCCCCGGCTAACCGCTTTTCGACCAACCGAGGCCGCAATTAAAACGGGCCGGGCTGACTGCCAGGCCCGTGGTGCGCGGCGCGGCCCGCCGGCTAGTGGCCGACGCCGATGGTGCGAATGTAGCTGGCCCGCTCAAAGGCGGCCGGGTACGGCACCGACTTCTGGCTGACGCTGCCGCACATCTGTGCAATGGATTCATACTCGTGCGCTTCCATCCATTGAAGCATCTGGGCGCGGATATCGGCCAGCCGGCCGATGCCGTGCATGAGCAGGGCGGAGGTCATCATGGCGACCTTGGCCCCGGCCAGCATCGCCTTGAGCGCGTCTTCGGCGGTGTGGACGCCGGACGAGAGCGCCAGGTCGGCTTCGAGGCGGCCGTAGAGCAGGGCGATCCAGCGCAAGGGCACGCGCAGCGCCTGAAGCTCCTGCGGCGTGGTCAGGTTTAGGTGCGGCACCACGTCGAGCGTGTCGAGGTCAATATCGGGCTGGTAGAAGCGGTTGAACAGCACCAGTCCGCTGGCGCCACATTCCACCAGCCGCCGCGCCATGTTGGGCAGGCAGCTGAAGAACGGGCTAAGCTTCATGGCGACGGGGAGGTGCACGCTGCTGCTCACGTCAATGAGCAAATCGGCGTACATGTTTTCCACTGCCTCGCCCGATAGGTCGGGGTCGGTGGGTACGTAGTACAGGTTCAGCTCCAGCGCGTCGGCGCCGGCTTGCTCCATGAGCGCCGCATACTTGATCCAGTCGCCCTGGCGGCGGTTGACCACGTAGCCCGACCCGGCGGAGATCCCGTTAAGGCTGGCGATGATGGGGATTTTGAGCGCCGCCTTGGCCCGACGGATATGTTCCAGGTAGAGTTCAGGCGTGAGCCGGTAGGCAGAGGCTTCGGGGAAGTAGGAGAGCGCCTCGCCGTAGCTCTCGGACCCGTGGGTCAGGAAGTAATCGAGCGAATTGCTTTCGGCGTTGATCTGCTCCTCGAAGAGCGAGTGCAGGACGACCGCCCCCGCGCCGGCGTCTTCCATGCGCCGGAGGTTGTCCAGGCTGCGCGCCAGCGGCGAGGCCGAGGGGACCAGCGGGCTGCTGAGCTGGAGGCCGAGATAGGTGGTCGAGAAGTCAGGCATGGCGGCGGTTACCCTTTCGCGGCGGCGGCCAGTTGCTCGTAAGTTTGCCAGCGCTCGGCGACATCTTGCTGGGCGAGGCGCAGCAGGCGTTCGGCTTCGGCTGGGTTGATCTGGGTGAGCACGCGGAAGCGGCCCTCCTCGTACATGTACTGCTGCAGCGGCAGGCTGGGGGCCTTCGAGTCGAGCGTCAGCCCGCTGCGGCCGTCCTTGGCCTGGTCGGGGTGGTAGCGGTAGAGCGGCCAGTAGCCCGCCAGCACCGCCTTCTTCTGCTGGTCGAGTCCATGGCGCATGTCGTAGCCGTGGGCAATGCAGTGGCTGTAGGCCAGGATGAGCGCCGGGCCGTCGTAGGCCTCGGCTTCCTGAAAGGCCCGGATGGTCTGGGCATCATTCGCGCCCATGGCTACGTGCGCCACGTAAACGTTGCGGTAAGCCATGGCGAGCAGGCCCAGGTCTTTCTTGGCGCGGGTCTTGCCGCCGGCGGCGAATTTGGCGACCGCCGCGCGCGGCGTGGACTTGGACGCCTGCCCGCCGGTGTTGGAGTACACCTCCGTGTCGAGGACGAGCACGTTGACGTTGCGGCCGGAGGCCAGCACGTGGTCGAGGCCGCCGTAGCCGATGTCGTAGGCCCAGCCGTCGCCGCCCACGATCCACAGACTGCGCTTCACCAGCACGTCGGCCACGCTGAGCAGGTTCTCGGCTTCAGCGCGGGCGGCGGCGGGCGCCTGGGCGTCGGCCTGGAGGGCGGTGAGCCGTTCCTTGAGCAGCGCCACGCGCTCACGCTGTTCGACAATCCCACGGTCGTTGGTTTGATCGGCGGCGCGCAGGGCATCTACCAGCGTCGGCTCGACCCAGACCGCCAGCCGGCCCAGCAATTCATCGGCGTATTCCAATTGCTTGTCGAGCGTGAGGCGGAAGCCGAGGCCGAACTCGGCATTGTCTTCAAAGAGCGAGTTGGCCCAGGCCGGCCCGCGCCCGGCCTTGTTCTGCGACCAGGGCGTGGTGGGCAGGTTGCCGCCATAGATGGACGAGCAGCCGGTGGCGTTGGCGATCAGGGCGCGGTCGCCGAATAGCTGGGAGATCAGCTTCAGATAGGGCGTTTCGCCGCAGCCCGCGCAGGCGAGTGAGAACTCGAACAGCGGTTGGAGCAGCGCCACGTCCTTGACGGTCATAACGTTCAGGTCGCGCCGGTCAACCTCGGGCAGGTCGAGGAAGAACTGCCAGTTCTCATTGTCGGCGGCCCGGCGGGGCGGCAGCGGGGTCATGTTGACGGCTCTGAGCCGCGATTCACTCTTGTTCTTGACCGGGCAGACCTCGAAGCACAAGGCGCAGCCGGTGCAGTCGTCCGGCGAGACTTGCAGGGTATAGCGCTGGTCGGCAAACTCCTTCCAGCGGGCGGGGGCCGAGAGGAAGGCGGCCGGGGCGCCCGCGAGCGCGGCGGCCGGGTAGACCTTCTCGCGGATCACGGCGTGAGGGCAGATCAATACGCACTTGCCGCACTGAATGCAGATGCTGGGGTCCCAGGCGGGGATTTCGTCGGCGATGGCGCGCTTTTCCCACTGCGCGGTGTTGGTCGGGAAGGTGCCATCAGCCGGCAGGGCGCTGACGGGCAGTTCGTCGCCGCGCCCGGCGATCATGGCGGCGGTGACCTGCTGCACGAAGGCGGGCGCCTGGGCGGGCACCGGGGCGCGCAACTCCACCGGGCTGGTGACCGCCGCGGGCACGGCCACTTCGTGCAAGTTATCGAGCGTTTGGGCCACGGCCTCGTAGTTGCGCTGCACCACCAGGTCGCCGCGCTTGCCGTAGGTTTTCTGGATGGCGTGCTTGATGGCCGCCAGCGCGGCATCGCGCGGCATGACGCCGCTGACGGCGAAGAAGCAGGTCTGCATGATGGTGTTGATGCGACCGCCCATGCCGGTTTCGCGTGCCACGCGGTCGGCGTCTATGACAAACAGGCGCAGGCGTTTGCTCACGAGCTGCTTTTGGGTTGGGCGCGGCAGATGCGCCCAGACCTCGGCCGGACCATAGGCGCTGTTGAGCAGGAAGACGGCGCCCGGCTCAGCCGGCGCCAGCACATCGAAGCGCTCCAGGAAGTTGAACTGGTGGCAGGCCACGAAGGTGGCGCGGCTGATCAGGTAGGCGGCGTGGATCGGGCGCGGCCCAAAGCGCAGGTGCGAGATCGTCATGGAGCCGGACTTCTTAGAGTCGTAGACGAAATAGCCTTGCGCGGCGTTGCTGGTCGCCTCGCCGATGATCTTGATGGAGTTCTTATTCGCGCCCACGGTGCCGTCGGAGCCAAGCCCGTAGAAGATGGCGCGGGTGGTGTCGGCGGCCTCCGTGGTGAAGGCTGGGTCGTAGTCCAGGCTGGTGTGGCTGACATCGTCCAGGATGCCGATGGTGAAGTGGTTCTTGGGCTGCGGCTTGGCCAGTTCGTCGTAAACGGCTTTGACCATGGCCGGCGTGAATTCCTTAGAAGACAGGCCGTAACGCCCGCTGATCAGGCGCGGCATCCCGCTGAAGGGGGCCTGGCCGGTGGCGTAAGCCTCACTCACGGCGGTGACGACATCTTGGTAGAGCGGATCGCCGGTGGCGCCCGGTTCCTTGGTGCGGTCGAGCACGCCAATGGCCTTGACCGAAGCGGGCAGAGCCTGGACCAGGGCGGCGGCATCGAAGGGGCGGTAGAGTCGCACGGCCACCACGCCCACCTTCTCACCCTGCTCGTTCAAGTAAGCGGCGGTTTCGCGGGCGGTCTCGGCGCCGGAACCCATGAGCACAAGCACGCGCTCGGCATCGGGCGCGCCGGAGTAGTCGAAGAGGTGGTAGTGCCGCCCCGTGAGCGCGGCGAACTTGTCCATCTCGGCCTGCACGATACCGGGGCAGGCGGCGTAGAACGGGTTGCCGGCCTCGCGCGCCTGGAAGAACACATCGGGGTTTTGGGCGCTGCCGCGCAGCACCGGGCGCTCGGGGGTCAGCCCGCGCCGGCGGTGCGCGTGAACGACGTCATCGGCAATCATGGCGCGCAGGTCATCGTCACCCAGCGCTTCGATCTTCATGACCTCGTGCGAAGTGCGGAAGCCGTCGAAGAAATGCATAAACGGCACGCGCGCCCGCAGCGTGGCGGCCTGGGCGATCAGGGCCAGGTCCATGACTTCCTGCACAGCGCCGGAAGACAGCATGGCCCAGCCCGCCGCGCGCACGCCCATGACATCGGAGTGGTCGCCAAAGATGGAGAGGGCATGGGCGGCCACGGTGCGCGCCGCGACATGAAAGACAGTCGGGATAAGCTCACCGGCGATCTTGTACATGTTGGGCAGCATGAGCAGCAGGCCCTGCGAGGCGGTAAAGGTGGTGGTCAGCGCGCCGGTCTGCAGCGCGCCATGCACCGCCCCGGCCGCGCCGCCCTCGCTTTGCATCTCGACGACCAGTGGCACGGTGCCCCAAATGTTGGTCTTGCCTTCGGCCGACCACTGATCCGACAGCTCACCCATGCCCGAAGACGGCGTAATGGGATAAATGGCGATGACCTCATTCAGCTTGTGGGCCACATACGCCGCGGCTTCGTTGCCGTCAATCGTTACAATCGCTCGTTTCGTCACGGAATCCCTCCAGCTTCAGGTTTCGCCCAGATTAGGGCTGGACCTGCGCGCTGAGTAGTGATGGTCTGCTGGATAGCGGATGACTTGTGTCCAGTATGGCGCCGAGGCCGGCCGGCGCCAGGGCAGTTGGCATAAGTTCGGCTGCCAGCCGATCGCCCCGGCTGACGTGCACCACCGGCGGGCCGCAGCGGTTGTCAGGGCATGCCGGGTCTGCTGGTGTGGCCGCCCCACCGGTTGGCGCAAGCCGGGCCGCCTCAGGCGGCCGCCAGACCGATGTTGGGCGGCCGCGGCGCTCGGTCAGGCTAATTCTTCAGGGCCGCGTGGGCGGCGGCCAGGCGCGCGATGGGCACGCGGAAGGGCGAGCAGCTCACGTAGTCCACGCCGATCTGGTGGCAGAACTCGATAGACTTGGGGTCGCCGCCGTGTTCACCGCAGATGCCCACCTCCAGCCCGGGGCGGGTCTGGCGGCCCAGCGCGACGGCCATCTCCATTAGCTTGCCAACGCCGCGCTGGTCAATGGTGGCGAACGGGTTGTCGGCCAGGATGCCCTTGTCTAGGTATTCCATCAGGAAGCCGGTTTCGGCGTCATCGCGCGAGATGCCGAAGGTGGTCTGGGTGAGGTCGTTGGTGCCAAACGAGAAGAACTGCGCGTATTCGGCGATCTGGTCAGCGGTGAGGGCCGCCCGTGGAATCTCGACCATGGTGCCGAACTGGAAGTCAACCTGGCGCTTCTGCTCGGCCATGACTTGCTGAGCCACTTCTTCTAAAGCGGTCTGCTCAACCTTAAGCTCGTTGTTGTGGGCCGTGAGCGGGATCATGATCTTGGGGTGCACTTTGATGCCGGCTTTGGCGCACTGACAGGCCGCCTCGAAAATGGCGCGCACCTGCATGTTGGTCAGCCCGGGCAAGTGGATGCCCAGGCGCACACCGCGCAAGCCCAGCATGGGGTTCTGCTCGCGCATGGCTTCCACCGCAGCCAGCATCTTCTGCTCCTGGATCACCTCGACGCTCAGCTTGGCGACTTCGGTCTCATAACTGTGCAAGCGGTCTTCATGCGCGGCCAGCGCTGTTTCTTGCGCGGCCCGGCTGGGCAGTTTGTCGGCCAGGCCGGGGAGGCCCTGGGCTTCCTCGGCGGTGATGGCGGCGATGGCGCCGAGCATGCGCCGGGAGGCGGCGATGCGGTCACGCAGCGCGCCCATGCGGTCTTTCAGATCCGCGATGTGTGTTTCGGTTTCGGCGACGTTGCGCAGCAGTTCATCGTGGCTGGGCAGGAACTCGTGCAAGGGCGGGTCAATGAGCCGGATGGTGACGGGCAGGCCGTCCATGGCTTTGAACAGGCCTTCGAAGTCCGAGCGCTGGAAAGGCAGCAGCTGGTCCAGCGCGGCCTCGCGTTCGGCGTCGGTCTTGGCCAGGATCATCTGCTGGACGAACGGCAGCCGCTCGGCCTCGAAGAACATGTGCTCGGTCCGGCACAGGCCGATGCCCTGCGCCCCATAGGCACGGGCGCGCTGGGCGTCGCGCGGGTAGTCGGCGTTGGCCCACACCTCGAGCGTGCGGTATTTATCGGCCCAGGTGAGCAGCTTGAGCAGATAGGGGTCGTTGAAGTCGGGCACCACGCTGGCGAGCCGGCCCGCGAATACATCGCCGGTGGTGCCGTCAATCGAGACAATCTCGCCCTCGCGCAGCACGCGGTCGTTCACCGTCAACTGGCGCTGCTCCAGGTCCACTTCCATGGCGGCCACACCCACTACGGCCGGTTTGCCAAACTGGCGGGCTACCAGGGCGGCGTGGCTGGTACGACCGCCGCGGCTGGTGAGGATGCCCCGGGCGGCCAGCATGCCGTGCACGTCATCGGGCTTGGTTTCGGGGCGGACGAGGATCACATCTTTCTTTTCGGTCTTGGCCCAGTTCTCGGCGGTGTCGGCGTCGAACGCAATCTGGCCGACCGCCGCGCCGGGCGAGACGTTCAGGCCGCTCGCCAGCCACTCACCATGCGCCTGAGCCTGCTGCTTGGCGCTCAGCGTGAATTGCGGGTGCAGGAAGTAGTCTACATGCTCAGGCTTGACGCGCCGCACGGCTTCCGGCCGAGTGATGAGGCGTTCCCTCGCCAGATCCACGGCGATACGCACGGCGGCCTGCGCGGTGCGCTTGGCGTCGCGGGTCTGAAGCATCCACAGCGTGCCGCGCTCAATGGTGAACTCCACGTCCTGCACTTCGCGGTAGTGCTTCTCCAGCTTGCGGCAAATTTTGGCGAACTGCCCGTAGACCTTGGGCATTTCGGTCTTCAGGGCCGCGATGGGCTTGGTCAGGCGGGTGCCGGCCACTACGTCTTCGCCCTGGGCGTTGGTCAAGTAGTCGCCTTCAATCGCTTTCTCGCCGGTCGAGACGTTGCGCGTGGTCACCACGCCGGTGCCCGAACCTTGCCCGAGGTTGCCGAACACCATAGTCATGATGTTCACGGCTGTGCCCAGGTCGTGGGCGATGCCGGCGGCGTTGCGATAGTCGTGGGCGCGCTTGCCGTTCCACGACTTGAAGACCGCCTCGGTCGCCAGCCGGAGCTGCTCCAGCGGGTCGGCGGGGAACGGCCGCCCGGCGCCGTGACCGAAGATCTCCTTAAAGCTAGCGGTGATTTCCTGCAAATCCTGCGCGCTCAGGTCGGCGTCGTTGGTCACGCCGCGCTGCCGGCGGTAAGCCTCCAGCACGTCTTCAAACGGTTCGTCCGGCAGGTTGAACACGACCGTGCCAAACATCTGGATCAGGCGGCGGTAGGCGTCAAAGGCGAAGCGCTCGTCGCCGGTCAGGCGCGCCATGGCGGCAGTCACGGCATCGTTCAGGCCAATGTTGAGCACCGTATCCATCATGCCCGGCATCGAGAACTTCGCGCCGGAACGGCACGAGACGAGCAGGGGGTTATCCAGATCGCCAAACCCCTTGCCGGTCTGTGCTTCCAGGTGGCGCAGGGCGGCGAGCACCTGCTGCCACAGGCTGGGCGGGAAGTGCTCGCCGGCGGCCAGGTAGGCGTTGCAGGCCTGGGTGGTCACAACGAAGCCGGGTGGGACCGGCAGGCCCAGGCGCGTCATTTCAGCCAGGTTGGCGCCTTTGCCACCCAACAGGTCGCGCATGGCGCCGTCGCCTTCAGAGAACAGGTAGACCCACTTATGCGCGGCTTTGGCGGGCCGGTGGCCGTGGCCGTTGCGGGCGGGCTTAACATTGGTCGGGGCGCGGCGCGCGGCGGGCTGCTTGGCAGTGAGAGTGGGCATGATCGGGGACTCCTTCAACGGGCTACAGATAGTTGAGTTGCCGGGCCTGGCTGACCAGCTCTGCGCGCTGTTCCGGCGCGGCGATGTTGATCAGCGCCTGGGCGCGTTGGGCGATGGTCTTGCCATAAAGCTCCGCGACGCCGTGCTCGGTGACGATGAAGCGGACATGATTGCGGGTCGTGGTGACGCCGGCCCCGCACTTAAGCATGGCGGTGATGCGGCTGATGGGGGCCTGGCCGTTCTTGGGGCGCGTCGTGCTGGGCAGGGCGATGATAGGCAGCCCGCCCGCCGAGCGCGCCGCGCCGTAAATGAAGTCGGCCTGGCCGCCGACGCCGCTGTAGAGCCGCGGGCCGATACTGTCGGCGCACACCTGGCCTGTCAGGTCTACTTCGATGGCTGAGTTGATGGCGACCATGTGATCGTTCTGGGCAATGACGAACGGGTCGTTGACGTAGTTGGTGGGGTGCAGCTCGACGATGGCGTTGTCGTGCACGAAGTCGTAGAGCGCCTGGGTGCCCATGACAAATCCGGCGATGATCTTGCCGCGGTGGAGACTCTTGCGCGCGCCAGTGATCACGCCGCGCTGCACCAGATCAACCACGCCGTCGGAGAACAGCTCGGTGTGGATGCCCAGATGTCGGCGGTCGGTCAGGCGGCGCAGCACCGCATCGGGGATGGCCCCGATGCCGGTTTGCAGCGTGGCGCCATCCCCGATCAGCCCGGCCACGTGCTCGGCGATCTGATCGGTAACGGGGTCGCTCGCGCCCATGTGCAGTTCGGGCAGGGGGTAGTTGACCGGGACCATCACATCCAGATGGCTGACGTGAATGAAGCTGTCACCCAGCGTGCGCGGCATGTGCGGGTTGATCTCGGCGATCACCAGGCGGGCGGCCTCAGCGGCGGGCTTGGTCACGCCCACCTCGACGCCGAACGAGCAGAAGCCGTGGTCGTCGGGCGGTGACACCTGCACCAGCGCCACGTCTATCGGCAGGCGGCCGGAGGTGAACAGATCGGGGATTTCCGACAAGAAGCACGGCGTGAAGTCGGCGCGCCCGGCGTTGACGGCCCCGCGCACGTCGTCGCTGATGAAGAGCGTGTTGACCCGCAGGTGCCCGGCCATCTCCGGCGCCACGTAGTCGGCGTTGCCAATGGTCAGCACCTGCACGATCTCTACGCCCTCCAGCTGAGGGGCACGCGCCACCAGGGCGCTGAGCACCTGGCGGGGCACGGCGCAGTTGCCACTGAGGAAGACGTGCATGTGCGATTGGATCAGCCCGGCGGCCTCGTCCGGCGTGCATACGCGCTCGGCAAACGTGTCTGCAATGGTCATATTGGCATTGTAGAGACAGGCCCGCTCCGGCTGTAGTGATGGACGGCCTATTCCCCGCATGTCTTCCGTTACCCTCAGGCCCGGCGCGGCCGCCCGGCGCGTCACGGGACCGCGCGGAAGTTGACGCATGTCACCCCAGCGCGTTACAAACCGCACTGTTGACCGGCGCGCTCTGCCCCTAGACTGTGGGCGACAGTAACGGCTGGTCGGAGCGGCTGGACGGAGGGCTGACGGCATGCAGACATCACAGATCCGCGACTGGATGACGGCAGATCCCATCACGGCGCCGCCCACCATGAGCCTGCCCGAGGCGCTGCAAGTGATGGCGCGCCACAACATCCGCCGCCTGCCGGTGGTGGACAATGGCAAGCTGGTCGGAATAGTCACGCGCGGCGATCTGCGCGGGGCGCAGCCGTCACGCGCCACCAGCCTGAGCGTTTTTGAGCTGCACTATCTCGTCGGCCGCATCACCCTCGACCAGATCATGACACGCGACCCGCTGACGGTGGAAGCCGACACCACCGTGCAGGACGCCGCCCGTCTGATGCTCCAGCACAAGATCTCCGGCCTGCCGGTCATGCGCCAGGGCAAGCTGGTCGGCATCATCACCGAGTCCGATATCTTCCGCCTCGTGGTTCGCGCCTGGGAAGCCCAGCCCGAGCCGGAGGCGGGGCGCTAGTTCCCGCCTGGGTTGTCGCGCGCCTCCGGCCTGTCGCGGCCGGGGGTGTCCTCCTCCTCTCTAACGCGAGCCGGGGCCTGTGCCCGGCTCGCGTTAGTTAACCCTCGATGACAAATCGCCCACGGCGCTCGGCGCTTCGTCACTGTTGAGAGTAGGCCGTGGCCGTTAGGATGGGAGTAGGCTAAGGAGCACCGCCCAATGTCGCTGCCGGTTCCTGATAACCAACCCGTTGTTGCCTTTGATGCGCTGCTGCCCGCCGAAATGGCCGCTAAGGCCGAACAGATCGGCGTCAAGAAGGCCCACCTGCCCGCTCTGAGCATGTTCGTGCTGGCGGTGTTGGCCGGCGCGTTCATCGCGCTCGGCGCGGTATTCGCGACGACGGTGGCCGCCGGCGGTGCGGCGCTGCCGTACGGCGTGACGCGCCTGCTGGCGGGCCTGGTCTTCTCGCTCGGCTTGATCCTGGTGGTGGTTGGCGGCGCGGAGTTGTTTACCGGCAACAACCTGATCGTGCTGGCCTGGGCCAGCGGCAAGGTGAGCACGCGACGGCTGCTGCAGAATTGGGGGCTGGTCTACCTGGGCAACTTCGTCGGCGCGCTGGCGACGGCGGTGCTGGTGTATCTGGGCGGCCAATACGTGTTTGGGCAGGGCAGTGTAGGGGCGGCGGCCCTGGCCACGGCCAGCGCCAAGGCTGGGTTGGCCTTTTGGCCCGCCCTGGTGCTGGGCGTCCTGTGCAACGCGCTGGTGTGCCTGGCAGTGTGGCTCAGCTACAGCGCCCGCACGACTACCGACCGCATCGTGGCCATCGTGCCGCCTGTAGCTGCATTTGTGGCGGCCGGCTTTGAGCACAGCATCGCCAACATGTACTTCATCCCCATTGGCCTGTTCATCAAGGCCGGCGCGCCGGCGGCATTTTGGGAGGCGATCGGCAAGACGCCGGCCGACTTTCCGACCCTGACCTGGGCCAACTTCCTGCTGCGCAATCTGCTGCCGGTGACCATCGGCAACATCATCGGCGGGGCCGTCCTCGTCGGGGCGGTGTATTGGTTCGTCTATCTGCGCCAGCGCGGGGGCGCGGCCACAGGGCTGGGTGGCGGCCATGGAGCTTGAGGCGTTTCTCGCGGTCATCCAGGGCCGGGTGCTCACCGCGGGCGCGCCGGCCCGCCTGGCCGTAGCGGGCGTGGGCGCGGCCGACCTGATGAGCGATGTGCTGGCCTGCCTCAAGCCCGGCGCGGTGCTGCTCACCGGCCTGTGCAATTTGCAGGTCGTGCGCACGGCCATGCTGGCCGACGTGGCGGCGGTAGTGTTCGTGCGCGGCAAGCAGCCCGATGCGGCCACCCTGGCCCTGGCCGAAGCCGAGGGTATCCCTCTCATCTCCAGCCCGCTGGGGCTGTTTGAGTTGAGCGGCCGCCTCTACCAACTCGGTGTTCCCAGCCTGGAACGCCAGATTGACGGGGCCGACTAGAGATCGCCATGGACAGCTCCGCGCGCCCCGCTGCAACGCCCCTCACAGACGACGCCGCCGGCCAGATTACGCGCGCCGAGGAGCTGGCCTACGAACTGACCATCGCGGAAGTGATGACGCCCGAACCCAGGGTGGTCACGCCGCAGACGCGCATGGCTGACCTGCTGGAGACTATGCGCGGCGCGCGCATCTCAGGCATGCCGGTGGTCGAGGCTGGGCAGTTGGCGGGCGTGGTGAGCCTGGAAGACCTGGTGCGGGCGATGAGCGTGGGCGACCTGATGGCGCGGGTGGACGCGTACATGACGCGCGACACGGTCGTCGTTTGCGCCGCCGACCCGGTGGTCGAGGCGCTCAAAACCTTCACCAAAAGCCGCGTGGGCCGGCTGCCAGTCGTCGGACCCGACGGCGGCCTGGTGGGTATCCTGACGAAGGGCGACATCACCCGCGGCCTGCTGCGCGTGCTCCAAAAGGAGTTTCAGGCGGAAGAGGTGCGCCGCTATCGGGCCAGCCACCTGTTCGAGGACATTGAGTCTAGCCGCACCAGCCTGATCCTGCGCTACAACGTGCAGGCCCACGATTTCGCGGCGGGCGGGCATGCCTCCAGCTGCCTGAAGCGCGCCCTGCTGCGGTTGGGGGCCAGTCCGCTCATGGCCCGCCGCTGCGCCATCGCCGTCTACGAAGCCGAGATGAACCTGGTGATCCACACCCTGGCGGGCGGCTTTATCCGCGCCGAGGTCGAGCCTCACCGCATTCTCGTCAAGGTGGTAGATGACGGCCCCGGCATCCTGGATGTGGAGCAGGCGATGCAGCCGGGGTTTTCCACCGCCACAGCCGCCGTGCGCGAGCTGGGGTTCGGCGCGGGCATGGGCCTCCCCAACATCAAGCGCTGTGTTGACAAGCTGAGCATCAAGTCGGCGGCGGGCGGCAGCACCAAGCTGGAGATGGTCTTTTACCTGCCGGCGAGCGACAGCCTGCGCGAGGCGCCGCGCGCGCCGGCCGAGGAGTGAGCCATGGACCTCCAGACGATTGTTGATGACCTGCACTTGACCGTGTTGACTGCGCCAGGGTCGTTGACCGGCGTGACGCCGTCCGGCGGCTATGCCTCTGACCTGTTGAGCTGCGTGATGGCGCAGGCCGCGCACCACAGCCTATGGGTGACGCTGCAAGCCCACGGCAACGTGGTGGCGGTGGCGGCCTTACTCGATCTGAGCGCCGTCATCCTGGCCGAGGGCGCGCAGCCTGAGCCGGGCCTGATTGAGAAGGCCCGGGTGGAGGGCGTGACGCTGCTGGCGACGCCGCGGCCGACGTTTGAGGTCGTGGGCCGGCTGTGGGCGCTCGGCCTGCGCACGCCCACGTAACGCTGGGCGCGGGCTGCCCCGGCCGAGGTGCGCCATGTTCACCGAGTACGTCGCCGACCTGCACACCCACACGGTCCTCTCGCCGTGCGCCTCCGTGGAGATGATTCCACCGTTGATAGTGCGCGCGGCGCTGGCGCGCGGCATCACGCTGCTGGCGATTACCGACCACAACGCCAGCGCCAACGTGGCGGCAGTGCAGCAGGCGGCGGAGGGCACCGCGCTGAGCGTGCTGCCCGGCATGGAGCTGCAAACCCGTGAGGATGTGCACCTGCTGTGCCTGTTTGACACGCCCGGACAGCTGGCCGCGTGGCAAGCTGAAGTTAACGCCTGCCTGCCCGATCTGCCCAACCGGGCCGAGTTTTGGGGCGAGCAGTTCGTGGTTGACGCGACGGGCGACCTGCTGCGCCGCGAGCCGCGCTTGTTGCTCACGGCGGCGCGGATGACGCTAGCGGCGGCGGTGGCGAGCGTACTGCGGCTGGGTGGTTTGCCGCTGCCCGCCCACGTAGACCGGCGCGCCTATGGCCTGCTGGCCCAATTGGGTTTCGTGCCGCCGGACCTGCCCGTGCCCGGCCTGGAGCTTTCGCGCTGGTGTAATCCGGAGATGGCGCGGGAGCGTTTCCCACAGTTGGCTGGGTATGCGCTGATGCAGAACGGCGATGCGCATGAGCTTGGCGAACTGCTGGGTGCCACCGTGCTGCGCCTGGCCGCGCCCACCGTGGGCGAGATTGCGCTGGCGCTGCGCGGGGAGGGGGGCCGCGCCTTCCGCGCGCGCGCCAGCACTGCTGACAACCGGCCATGCAAGACGTGATATTCGGCGCTATTCGGGCAAATTATTAGTGATACTATTCACAATAGGAAGGCGAAGCGAAACCGATCCTGATCAGAAGGGCTGTGCGCATGACTGTCGTGCTGGAGGAAGCGTTTAGGCACGTGCCGGCTAGTGACCCCGTGGCCGATCCTGCCAGGCGCGCCGAAATGGACGCGATCTTGGAGGCCCACGCCGGGCGGCCCGGTGCGGCAATGGTGGTGCTCAATGAGCTGCAGAGCCGGCTTGGCCACGTGTCGCCGGCCATGCAGGCCTATGTGGCGCAGCGCCTGCGCGTGCCGGTGAGTGCTATTCACGGTGTGGTAACGTTCTATTCGTACTTCACCATACGGCCACGAGGCAAACATACCGTGAAGCTGTGCATGGGCACGGCCTGCTACGTGGGCGGCACGCCCCAGCTGATTGACAAGGCCAAGCAGCTCCTGGGCATCAGCCCCGGCGACACGACGGCCGACGGCGCGCTGACGCTTGAGCTATGCCGCTGTGTCGGCGCGTGCAGCCAGGCCCCGGTGGCGACGGTGGATGATGAAGTCTTCGGCCGGCTGCGGCCCAACAAGCTCCAGCAGTTGCTGCGGCGCTACCAGCCGGGCGGCCACGCGGCTCCGGCCAAAGAGGAGTAGGCGGATAGGATGCGCGAATTGGCGCTGCACTTGCTCGATCTGGCGGAGAACAGCGTTGCGGCTGGGGCGCGCGCCGTGACCATTGTGGTCGTTGAAGACCCGGCGGCCGACCGCCTGAGCCTCACGATCCGCGACGACGGCCGCGGCATGGACGCCGACCTGGTGGCGCGGGTGAGCGACCCGTTTGTGACCAGCCGCACCGAGCGCCGGGTGGGCTTGGGCGTACCGCTGCTGAAGGCCGCGGCCGAGGCCTGTGCGGGCGGGCTGAGCGTGCAGAGCGCGCCGGGCCGCGGCACGCAGGTGCAGGCTGACTTCCAGCGCAGTCACCTCGACAGGATGCCGCTGGGCGACCTGGCCGGCACGTGGCTGACGCTGCTGGTGGGCCACCCGCAGGTGCATTGGCGCTTCGCCTATCAGGTTGGGCCGGAAACATTTGAGTTCGATGACGCGCCCGTGAAACAAACGCTGGCCGGCCTGCCGTTGACCGAACCGGCGGTTCTGCACTATCTGCGCGCGCTGCTGGCCGAGGGGGTGGCCCAGGCAGCAGGGGCGGCGGCGCTGCCGGTGGGAGGAGATTGATGCCAATCGTCAAATCGCTTGAGGAACTTCGGCGGGTTCGTGACGAAGCGCGGCAAAAGCGCGCTGCTAAGACCGCTGAAGGGCAGATCCAGATCATTGTGGGCATGGGCACGCCCGGCATCGCCGCGGGTGCGCGCGAGACCGTCAAGGCCATCCTCGATTACATCGAACAGGCCGGCCTGACCGGCATTGTGGTGCGGCAGACGGGCAACATCGGGCTGGACTCGTGGGAGCCGATCGTGCAGGTGCAGGTAGGCGCAGCCGCATTGGTCGCATATGGAAAAGTCACCGCCGCCGTGGCGCGAGAGATCATGCGCCGGCACATCCAGGGCGGCCAGGTAGCGGCGGAATACGTGATCCCGCGATGAAGTTCTATCGGTCGCACGTCCTCGTCTCGGTTGATCCAGCCTGCCTGGCGCGCGGCGCGCACCAGGTGCTGGATGCGCTCCAAGACGAGTTGGTGGCGCAGGGCCTGATAGACGAGGTGCAGGTGCTTGAAACCTCGCGCCTGGGCGACGGCGCCCGCCTGGGGCCGGACCTGGTGGTCTACCCCGAAGGCGCGCACTACGTTCGCCTGGCGGTGGATGACATCCCCGAGTTGGTCACCGAGCACTTCCTCAAGGGTCGCCCGGTCGAACGGCTGCTGGTTTCGGAGGGCGCCACGGCCGACGAAGAGTTGGCGCCGCCGCAACCCAAGGAAGTGCGCGTGGTGCTGCGCAACTGCGGCCAGATTGACCCGGAAAACATAGACGACTACTTCGCCGTTGACGGCTACCAGGCGCTGGGCCGCGTCTTGACCGAGCTGACGCCGGAGCAGGTGATAGGCATCGTGTCGGCCTCCGGCTTGCGCGGGCGCGGCGGCGCGGGCTTTCCAGCCGCCAAGAAGTGGGCGTTGTGCCGGGCCAACCCCGGCCGCGAACGCTACGTGATTTGCAACGCCGACGAGGGCGACCCCGGCGCGTTCATGAACCGCCGCGTGCTGGAAAGCGACCCCCACGCGGTGTTAGAGGGCATGACGATCGCGGCCTACGCCATTGGCAGCCGGCAGGGCTACGTGTACTGCCGCGCCGAGTACCCGCTGGCGGTCGAGCGCCTGAACCTCGCTATCCGCCAGTCGCGTGAGCACGGGCTGTTAGGCCAGAACATCTTGGGCGCCGACTTCTCCTTCGATCTGGAAGTGCGCATGGGCGCGGGCGCGTTTGTGTGCGGCGAAGAGACCGCGCTGATGGCCTCCATTGAGGGTCGGCGCGGCGAGCCACGCCCGCGCCCGCCGTACCCGGCCGCGTCTGGTCTGTGGGGCCAACCTTCTAACATCAACAATGTCGAGACGTATGCCAACGTGCCGCAGATTATCTTGCGCGGGCCGGAGTGGTTCGCGGGCATGGGCACGGCGGGCAGCAAGGGGACCAAGACCTTTGCCATCGCCGGAGACGTGATCCGCACCGGCCTGATCGAAGTGCCGCTGGGCATCACCCTGCGCGAGGTGGTGTTTGAGGTGGCGGGCGGCATCAAGGCCGGCAAGGCTTTCAAGGCCATTCAGACTGGCGGCCCCATGGGCGGCTGTCTGCCCGCCGAGTATCTCGACCTGCAAGTGGACTATGAGGCCCTGGTACGGGCCGGCTCGATGATGGGGTCGGGCGGTCTGATCGTGATGGACGAAGACACCTGCATGGTGGACATCGCCCGGTATTTCATGGAGTTCACGCAGGACGAGAGCTGCGGCAAGTGCACGCCGTGCCGCGTGGGCACGCGCCGCATTCTCGAAATCCTGGAGGGCATCTGTAGCGGGGCCGGCCGGCCCGATGACCTGGAGAAGCTGGAGCAACTCTGTCACCAGGTGAGCCAGCTGAGCTTGTGCGGGCTGGGGCAGGGCGCGCCTAACCCGGTGCTCAGCACCTTGCGCCATTTTCGGGCCGAATATGAGGCGCACATCTTTGAGAGGCGCTGCCCGGCTAAGGTCTGCCGCGCGCTGATCCGCTACGCGATCGGCACCGACGGCGCCTGCACCGGCTGCACCGTCTGTGCCCGCAATTGCCCGGTGAACGCCATCAGCGGGCAGCGGCGCGGGCTGCACGTGATTGACCCGGCGGTTTGCATTCGCTGCGGCATCTGCGCGCAGGTCTGCAACTTCAACGCCGTGCACGTCCACTAGGCCGGCGCGGCGCGCGGCCGCTCGCGGAGGAAGCCTATGCCAGTCAGCGATCAGACTCAGCCCGTGGCCGGACCGGAGGTGCAAGCGGCGGTGGCGACGGCTCTGGCCGCGCACGGGGCGCACGGCGAGGCGCTCATTCCCATCTTGGGCGAGGTGAACCGCGCTCTTGGCTATCTGCCGCCGGAGGCGGTGAGCGCGGTGGCAGGGGCGCTGCGCGCTACACGCGGGCAGGTGCATGCCGTGGCGACGTTCTACAGTCTGTTGTCGGTGCAGCCCCGTGGCCGGCACGTGGTGCTGTTCTGTGAAAGCGCGCCGTGCCACGTGGTCGGCGGCCGAGAGGTGTGGCAGGCGCTGCAGGCGGCGCTGAAATTGGCCCCTGGCGAAACCAGCCCCGACGGACGCTTCACGTTGCTGACGACCAGCTGCATCGGGGTGTGCGGCGTGGGGCCGGTGGTGGTGATTGACGACGACGTGCACGGCCACCTGACCCCGGCCGAGCTGCCCGCACTACTGGAGCGATACGCATGAAGACCAAGCGCGCTCTCGTGCTGGTTTCGGGCGACGAGCAGAGCCTGGCCGCCGGCGCCCGGGCGGTGTATGCGGCCCTCCGGGTTGAAGTGCAGCGGCGGGGGCTGGCGGATGAAGTGGCGGTGGCGCTCATCGGCGATGTCGGCCGCCACGACGTGCTGCCAGTGGTGCTGGTCTACCCGGAGGCCGTGGTCTATGGCCCGGTGACGGCCGCCGCCGTGCCGCGGCTGGTGGAGGAGCACCTCTACAAAGGCCGGGTGGCGCCCGAGCTGCTAGCGCCGCTGAAGGAGCTTTCCGGCCGCATTGCTTGGTTTGCCGCGCGCCAGGGGGCGCTGCCGGCCGAGCAGCGCCTGCTGTTGGAGCGCGCCGGCCGCATTGACCCGGACGAGATTGACGACTACCTGATGGCCGACGGCTACACCACGCTGGGTCGCGCGCTGACCGAAGGGACTCCGGCGGCCGTTTTAGCCGAGCTGGAGCAAGCCGGGCTGCGCGGGCGCGGCGGGGCGGGGTTCCCGACGGCGCGCAAGCTGCAACATGTTGCCCAGGCGCGCGGCCTGGTGAAATATGTCGTGTGCAACGCGGACGAGAGTGAGCCAGGCACGTTCAAAGACCGTCTGCTGATGGAGGCCGACCCACACGCGCTGTTGGAGGCCATGGCGCTGTGCGCCTTTGCGGTGGGCGCGCGCGAGGGCTATATTTACGTGCGCGGCGAGTACCGATTGGCCCAGAGGCGCCTGCGGCGCGCCATTGAGCAGGCGCGCCATCTGGGGCTGCTGGGCCGCGGCCTGTTCGGCACGGGCTTTGACTTCGACGTGCACGTGCATGCCGGAGCGGGGGCGTACATTTGCGGTGAAGAGACCGCCCTGCTCGAGTCGCTGGAAGGCAAACGGGGCGAGCCACGGCTGCGCCCGCCGTACCCGGTGACCCACGGTCTGTGGGGCCGGCCAACTGCCGTCATCAACGTGGAGACGCTGGCCAACGTTGTGCCGATCGTGCGCAACGGCGCCCAGTGGTACCGCGGCTTTGGCACGTCTCGCAGCCCCGGCACCAAGCTCTACACCGTGCTGGGCAACGTCAACGTCACCGGCTTGATCGAAGTGCCGATGGGCATTACCCTGCGCGAGGTAGTGGCCATTTATGCCCAGGGGATGCAGCCCGGCTCGAACTTCAAGCTGGCCCAAACCGGCGGCTCGAGCGGCTCGGTGATCCCAGCCGGCCTGCAAGATGTGCCCATGGACTACGACAGCCTGGCGCAGGCCGGCGTGGCGCTCGGTTCGGGCGCACTGCTGATCTGCGACCAGCACACCTGTGTGGTGGACCTGGCCGCCGTCCTGCTCAACTTCTTCCGCCGCGAGAGCTGCGGCAAGTGCACGCCCTGCCGGGTGGGCACCGAGCGCGCGTATCAGTGTCTGCGGCGCATTGCCTCCGGCGCAGGCCGGCCGGCGGATATACTCGAGCTAGATGAAGTGGCTGCCAGCATGGCCCATCTGTCTTTCTGCGGCCTCGGCCAAACGGCCGCGACACCGCTGCGCGACGTGCTGCGCCACTTCCGGCCGGAAGTGCAGGCGCACATTGACGACCACCGGTGCCCGGCCGGTGTGTGCGTCGGCGAGGCGGCGCCTGTTGCGATAAGGAGATAACGATGTTCAACGAAATTGTGGTTCCGCTGGATGGTTCGCCCCTGGCGGAGCGCGCCCTCCCGCCCGCCCGCGCGCTGGCGCAGCATATCCAGACGCCGCTGCGGCTGGTCTCGGTGGCTGTGGCGCGGCAGATGCTAGTGCCGGACGAGGTCGGCTTTGGCGTGCTCTACCCCGACCAGTCGCTGGTGCAGGCGCGCGGCGAGGCGGCTAACTACCTGGCCAATTTGCTGGCGGCGACGCCGGCCGGCGCGCCCCGCCAACTTACCGACCTGCGCGAAGGCGATGTGGCAGGCGAGATCGTGGACGCCGCGCGCCAAGCGGCGGCGGGGTTGATTGTGATGTCGTCCCACGGCTATTCGGGCTTCAAGCGCTGGCTGCTCGGCAGCATCGCCGAGAAGGTGCTGTACGCTGCGCCGTGCCCGGTGTGGGTGGTGCGCACGCCCGAGCCGCCTCAGCACCTGCTGGTGACGCTCGACGGCTCGCAGTTGGCCGAGGAAGTGCTGCTGCCCGCCCTAACCGTGGCGCGCTGCTTCGGGGCTAAGCTGACGTTGTTGCGCGTGATCTCCGAGATCAGCGGCCCCGACATTCAGGCGCTGGACACCTACGAGCGCGGCCTCGGCCGCCGCTTTGTTGATCAGAGCTATGACGAGGCGGCCGGCTACCTGGCATTGGTGGCCGAGAACCACACGACGCGTGATCTGCGCCTGGACACCGCGGTGCGCTCCGGCCCGGCGGCCGAGGTGATCTTGGAATACGCCGAGACGCAAAGCGTGGACCTGGTGGCGATGACGACGCACGGCCGCACCGGTCTGCGCCGCTGGGTCTACGGTAGCGTGACGCACAAGGTGCTCGATCAACTGCCGCTTTCGATGCTGGTCGCGCGGTCGCACGGGGCCAACCTGAGCTGAACCGGGCCCGGTGGTAGGCAAATACAAGCGGCGGCGCTGAGGCGCCGCCGCTGCGTTCGGCCCAAACGGGGCCGCGGCCCGGGCGTCAGCCGCCCACAGCCAGCGGTTGCTCCAGCAGGTCGTTGAGGTGATGTTTGGTGGCGAACACTGCCGCCTCGGCCCGGTTGGCTACGCCCAGCTTCACGAAAATGCTGCTGACGTAATTGCGCACCGTGCCCTCGCCCAGGTGCAGCTGCTGGGCGATCTCGCGATTGGTCTCGCCGCAGGTGATGAGCGACAGCACGCGGCGCTCCTGGCCGCTGAGATCGGCAAAAGCCGTGGCGTCTTGCGCGTCGGCGGCGCGGCGCACGGCGGCCAGCACATGGGCGGTGACCGATGGGTCGAGCAGGGCCTTGCCCTCGCCCGCCATCTCAATCGCCCGCACCACGTCTTGCCCGCCGCCCTGCTTGAGCACATAGCCCGCCGCGCCGGCGCGGATAGCGGCAAACAGCATCTCATCCTCGGCATAGCTGGTGAGCATGATGACTTTCGTGCCGGGCAGTTGCGCGGTGATCTCGCGACAGGCGTCAATGCCGCTGGTGCCGCCCAGCCGAATATCGAGGATGACGATATCCGGCTCTAGTTGCAGACTCTTCTGCACCGCCTCTGGGGCGCCGGCCGCTTCGCCGACGACCTCCATCAGCCGGTGGCGGTTGATGATGGCCTTCAGGCCCAGGCGCACGACCTCATGGTCGTCCACCAGCAGGATGCGCTGTCGTTGCATCGTCACCTCCGCTCACCCCGGGGCGCACACGGCCGGGCGTCCAGTTCTTTCCTGTTGTGTTCGCATTGTAGGGCAAGCGCATGCCGGCCCCAGTGACAATGCGCAGAATTATCTGGTGATATTTGGCAAGCGCCGGGAAACAAAGCGGCCATCCGATTCGGGATGGCCGCCGAGTGGCTTTGTTTGTCTGGCAGGACGCCAATGGCGCGCGCGCCGGGCCCTTGCAGGGCCTGGCGCCCATGGCCGGGCAGGTGGCCGGCGACAATGTCCTGGCTCCGCCCGTTGACCTAGAACGCCGGCTCACCCCGTGACCGACCTTCGCTGCTGTCTGGCTGCGCGGCGCATGTGCGCCGCGCCGATGCTCGTTGCAACCGCTTGACCATGCCCAGAGCCGCCGGCCCAATGCGCAGGCGGGCGAGGCCAGGTCGAGCGGCCGAGCCGTTAGGCCGGCGAGGCGCTGACCGAGACGGGGACCGAAACCGGCGGCTGGGTCAGGCTGGCGAAGCTGGTGTTCTTGAGCCGATTGACCAGATCGGCCTGGGCGTCGCACCACACAACCTGCACCCTGCAGGTGTCGCCCATCGGGCAGCTCGAGGGGTCGGAGGCGCAGGCATTCAGCTGGACCGGCCCCTCAATGGCTTCGACGATGTCCAGGAGCGACACGTCTTCAGCCGGGCGGGCCAGCGTGATACCGCCGCGCGAGCCGCGGGTGGCATGCACCAGGCCCGCGGCCGAGAGCTGCGCCATGATCTTGGTGAGGAAGGTCAGCGGAATGCGCTGCTCACGGCCGACTTCGGCCGTCGTGATGCGCTGGTCTGACTTGTGCTCCGCCAGGTACAACACCGCCCGAATGGCATAATCAGCTTGCCGAGTGAGTTGCATAACGCCTCCGCGTGTCCAGTTCTGCACCGGTCGTGGCCGAATCGTAGACCTACCGCCCGGGAGCCTCTAGTGACAAATTTCCTCTAATTACCTGACTTTGTCATCTTTTCACCGAGGTAGGTGATGTGACAAATATCACCCCTTGTAAGGCAACTTGACACTTAAGCCGTAGTATTCTTGGTTTTATGATTATAAGCATGTGGGTAGCTGGCAATGTGCAGCGGCGCCCTTCTGGTTTGAAAGGATTGGGATGGTGGTCCCCTTTGTGACCCGAAACCCCATAAATAACGCCAAACAGGCGCCTGCGTCCCATCGCGAGGCCCGCAAGCCGTCGGCGGCCCTGGCCGACATCATCCTGGGCGGCCAAGATGGGCTGGTGAACACGCTGGGCGTCATCCTGGGCGTAGCGGCCGCCTCCAGCGACCCGCGTATCGTCATCGCCGCCGGGCTGGCCGCCACGTTTGCCGAATCGATCTCCATGGGCGCGGTGGCGTATACCGCCACGCTGGCCGAGCACGACCATTACCGCGTGGAGCTGGAGCGCGAGCGGCGCGAAATCCGCGAGATGCCCGAAGCCGAAGCGGCGGAGGTGCGCGCCATCTTCGCAGGTTGGGGGCTTTCCGGTCCGGTACTGGAGGCGGCCGTGGCGCAGGTGATCCAGGACGAAGACGCCTGGCTCGACGTGATGATGCGCAACGAGCTTAAGCTCGCCCCGATTGAGAACGCCAGCGCCTTTCGCATTGCGCTGGTCGTCGGCTTCTCGGCGGTCGTTGGCTCGCTCATCCCACTGGCGCCTTTCCTGCTGCTGCCGCTGGGCTGTGCGGTGCCGGCCGCACTGGTGTTGTGCGGGCTGGCGCTGTTCGGCGTGGGTGTGTATAAGGCGCGGCTGACGGTCGGCCGTCCTGTGCGCAGCGGCGTGCAGATGGCCGTCATCGGTATCGTCTCAGCGCTGGCCGGCTACGCCATCGGGGCGCTGTTCCAAGCGCCGGTCACACCATAGGACGGGGTTCCCCGCGGTGTGGCGTACAGGCCATACGGAACAGCGGGGCGCGGCGCCGCCGGCGATAGGCGGGTGGGTGAACAACCAACAGCCCGGTCGAGACACCGACCGGGCTGTGGCGTTGGTCAGATAGCTGCAGACCTCAGATCAGCAGGCCGCTAGGGGGTCCACACGGTGCCATCGGGCCAGCGCGCCTGCGTCCACTCAATCGGCGTGAGCGCGCTGGGCGGGTATTTGGCTGCCTTGGCCTCATCAATGTCTATACCGAAGCCGGGCTGGGCGTTGGCCCACAGGTAGCCGCCGCGCAGCTCCGGCGTGCCGGGGAAGACCTCCTTCAGTGCCTCGCCAAAGTAGATCACTTCCTGAATGCCGAAGTTGTGGCAGGCCAGATCCAGGTGCAGGTTGGCGGCGTGGCCGATGGGCGACACGTCGCCCGGGCCATGCCAGGCCGTGCGCACGTCAAAGGCCTCGCACAACGCCGCCAGCTTGCGCGCCGGGGTCAGCCCGCCGATCTGCGAGATGTGGGCGCGAATGAAGTCAATCAGCTGCTCGACGACCAGCGGTCGCCACTCTAGCGGGTGATTGTGCAACTCGCCCATCGCGATGGGCGTGGTGGTGGCGGCGCGCAGCCGCCGGAACCACTCGATCTGGTCGGGAGGCAGCGGGTCTTCGAGGAAGAACAGCCGGTAAGGCTCTAACGCCCGCGCCAGGCGGATGGCGTCCATGGGCACAAGGCGCTCGTGGATGTCGTGCAGCAGAAACAGGTCGAAGCCGATGTGCGCGCGCACGTAATCGAACAGGCCGACCACTGAGCGGGCGTAGGCGTCAGGGTCATAGTAGGCGCCGGGGAACTCGCTTTCGGCCGCGTCTAGGGCGCTCAGGCGGTGCGTGGCCTGCGGCGCGGCGGCGCTGGGCATGGCGTTGGCGGCGGTAATGTCCTTGATGCGCCCGCCATAACCGCCCATCTGGCAGCGCACGGCCAGCGCGCCCTCGGCCTGGTAGCGCTGCACGTTCTCCAGCACTTCCTGCGGGCTGCGGCCGTCGGCGTGGCGATAGACCATCGCGGCCTCGCGGCACTTGCCCCCCAGCAGGTCATACACCGGCATCCCGGCCGCCTTGCCCTTGAGATCCCACAGCGCCTGGTCCACGCCGCTGATAGCGTTGTTCAGCACCGGGTCGTTGCGCCAGGACGAGTTGATCCGCATCATCTGCCACAGGTCTTCGCTGTTGGCGGCGTTGCGGCCCTGCAGCAGCGGGTCGAGGTAGTCGTCCACGGCCTTGGCCACCAGGGTCGGCCGCTGCGTGAACGTGGCGCAGCCCAGCCCATATAGGCCGGCCACGTTGGTTTCAACCTTGACCACCACCAGCGTGATGTTGTCTGGCGCGGTCAGGATAGACTTGACTTTCGTGATGCGCATGGGTCGTTATCCTTGGCTGCCGGGGTCAGGGCGTCCAGATGGTCCCGTCGGGCCAGCGAGTTTGTGTCCACTCGATCGGCTTGACAGAGGTTACCGGGTACTTGGCTGCCTCGGCCTCCACAAAGTCAATGCCGAAACCCGGCTGCCCATTGGGCCACACGTGGCCGTCGCGCAGCTCGGGCGTGCCGGGGAAGATCGCGCGCGCCTGCTCCGACCACACGACCACCTCCTGCACGCCGTAGTTGTGCACCGAGAGGTCTAGATGCAGGTTGGCGGCATGGCCCACTGGCGAGACATCGCCCGGCCCCTGAAACGCCGTGCGGACGCCGTAGTTTTCGGCCAGCAGCGCCATCTTGCGCGCGGGCGTGGCCCCGCCGATAGAGGTGATGTGCGCGCGCACGAAGTCAATCAACTGTTCGACGATCAGCGGACGCCACTCCACCGGGTTGATATGCTGCTCGCCCATGGCGATGGGCGTGGCGCTCGCCTGGCGCAGCCGCCGGAACCACTCCACCTGCTCAGGGGCCAGCGGGTCTTCGAGGAAGAACAGGCGGTAAGGCTCCAGTTCCTTCGCGAGACGCATGGCGTCAATCGGGGCGAGGCGCTCGTGCACGTCGTGCAGCAGGTGCAGGTCGAAGCCGATCTGGCTGCGGATATAGTCAAACAGTTTGGGGATCGAGCGGGCGTAGCGGTCTGGGTCGTAATACAGGCCGGGGAAGTCGCCGTCCCACTTGGGCTGCACCTGGCCGCCGTAGCCGCTTTGCTGGCAGCGCACCACTAATGCGCCCTCACTCTGATAGCGCAGCACGTTGTCGAGCACTTCCTGCGGGTCGCGGCCGTCGGCGTGGCGATAGAACATGGCCGCCGGGCGGTTCTTGCCGCCCCACAGGTCATACACCGGCTTGCCGGCTGTTTTGCCGGCCAGGTCCCACAGGGCAATGTCCACGCCGCTGATGGCGTTGTTGAGCGTCGGCCCGTTGCGCCAGTAGCTGTTGACGGTCATTAACTGCCACAGGTCTTCAATGTGGCTGGGGTCGCGTCCGCGCAGCAGCGGATCGAGGTATTCTTCCACCGCCTGCGCCACGAGCGTGCAGCGCCAGGTGAAGGTGGCGCAGCCCAGGCCGTATAGCCCCGGCACGTCGGTTTCTACGCGCACGATTACCAGCCCAATGCCCTCAGGCGCGGTGAGGAAGGCCCTAACTCGCGTGATCTTCATGGCAGGTTGCTCCCGCCGGCGCGGCTCAGGACCACAGCCGGTCCCAACTGCGTTCGGCGTCCCATTGGCTGCTATCGGCAAAGAAGCCCTGGCTCTCGGCCAGCAGGTGCTCGCGCAGGGCCTCCAGGTTCGGCTCAAAGCCCAGGCCCGGCCCCTCGGGCACCGGGATGTAGCCATCCTGGATGATGGGCTTCGCTACTCCCTGCACCAGGTCGCCCCAGAAGGGGATATCGCTGAAGTGGTGCTCCAGCGCGATGAAGTTCTCGGTGGCCGCCGCACAGTGCACCGCCGCCAGCGTGCTGATGGGCGTGCCGGCCATGTGCATAGCCATGCTCACGCCATACTCTTGCGCCAGGTCGCCGATGCGTTTGGTTTCCATGATGCCGCCGCTGGTGGCCATATCGGGGTGGACGACGTTGACGGCGTGCGCCTGGAGCAGGGGGAGGAAGCCCTCTTTCAGGTAGATGTCTTCGCCCGTGCACACCGGCGTCCTCAGGGCGCGTTCCAGGCGCACCCACTGTTCGGTGTATTGCCAGGGTACCATGTCTTCCAGCCAGGCCAGGTTGAACGGCTCCAGCGCTTCGCCCAGCCGGAGGCAATCATCCACGCCGACGTGGCCGAAGTGGTCAGCCGCAATCGGCACTTCCCAGCCCACGATGGAGCGCACCGCGGTCAGGTAGTCCACCAGGCGCTTAATCCCCGCGTTGGTCAGCCGCACGTGCGTGAACGGGTGGCCGATGGCCCAGAAGTTTTCCCGATGCTCCGGCGCGACGTTGTCCTGGTCGTGGTTGAGCAGACCCTTGGGGTAAGCCAGGGTGTCAGGCTGCCCAAACAGCGCGTCAATGCCCACATCCATCTTCAAGAACGTGAAGCCGCGGGCCAGCCGGTCTTTGAGCTTGTGGCCCATGGCCTCGCCGGTCGGCTCGTTGGGCGTGTCGCAGTAGACGCGCACGTAGTCGCGGAACTTGCCGCCGCACAGCGCATAGGCGGGCACGCCGTAGGCTTTGCCCGCCAGGTCCATCAGCGCCATTTCCACGCCGCACACGCCGCCGCCTTGCCGCCCGTGGTAGCCGAACTGCTTGATCTTGCGAAACAGCTTATCGAGGTTACAGGGGTTCTCGCCCACCAATCGGTTCTTCAGCATCAGCGCGTAGGTGCGGCTGCCGCTGTCGCGCACCTCGCCGTACCCGCTGAGGCCCTGGTTGGTGTCAATGCGCACGAGCGGGAAGCGCCAGCCGTCCCAGCCCACGGTGGCGGTACGAATGTCCGTAATGCGCAGGTCGCTCGGCCGTGAACTGGTGCGAACGTAGTCTTCGGGTCTGGTCATGGTGTTGTCGTCCTTGGGTGGAGGCGAGGGTGGGTGAGGTCGGCGGGTGGCCGGTGCGGCCGCCCACCAAAGTATAACAGCCTTGCGTGTTCAGGGGCGCTACTGCGCGTGGTCGCGGTGCAGCCCCCACTTCACCAGCGCCAGCGTGGCGAAGGCCGCTGCGATCATGAGCACCGAGAGCACCAGCGCGGCGTCCAGGTCAAGCTCGAAGCCGATATAAATCGCCAGCGGCATGGTCTGAGTGCGGCCGGGGAAGTTCCCGGCAAAGATGATCGTGGCTCCGAACTCGCCCAGCGCCCGCGCCCAGGCTACCACCGCGCCAGAGAGCAGCGCCGGGTAGGCCAGTGGCAGGGTCACATAGCGAAAGCGCTGCCACGGGCTGGCCCCGTCAATCTCGGCGGCTTGTTCCAGCTCGCTGGTGATGGCGGCAAAGCCCAGCGTGGCGGCCCGCACGAACAGCGGCGCGGCGATGAACAACTGCGCCATAACCACCGCCGTCGTCGTGAACGATACGCCCAGCCCCGCCGCCGCCAGCCACTGCCCCAGCAGGCCGCGCCGCCCGAAGGCCATCAACAGGGCCACACCCGCCACGGCCGGGGGCAGCACCGTAGGCAACTCGACCAGCGTATCCACCAGCCGCCAGCCGGGGAAGCGCCGCCGCGCCAGCAGGTAGGCCACCGGCGTGCCGCCGATCACCGCCAGCGCGGTCGTCACCAGCGTGGTGCGGGCGCTGAGCGTGATAGCCTGGCGCACCTCCGGCTCCAGCAGCGTCGCGCCCACGTCGGCCGGGGCAGCGCGCAGGAGCAGCGCCCCCAGTGGGATGACGAGAAACAGCAGTAGCGGCAGGCTGAGCAGGCCCGCGCGCCCCACGCCGCGCCGCCGTAGCTCGGCGGCGTCGGGCGCTGATGATTTGGATTGCACGGCATTGTCGGCCACAGGGCCATTTTACCTGCTGTGGCCGCGGGCAGCACAGGCCTCCTCGCGCTGCGGCCGGTGACGACCGCGTTGGGGGCCAGGCTGCGTTCGGTCACCGGCGCCTGCACACCCCGGCGCGCCGGCCAATGGGTTAAATTGCCATAGGACTTCACCCTTGTTCGCCTCCACCGCGAAAATCTTGACACCACCCCGATCCAGGAATAGATTTCTGAAAACATCAAGCGCGATGCAATATCCGCTTTGGACTTCAGCCCCCATTTTGCTTACGGATGTGCGTATCAGGCCATAGTCTATTTCGGCGAGATAATCATCGTTAATGACTCCTGTAATAATTTCGGCTAAAATGGGTCACATTAGACTGTTTTAGTCGTCGTAAGGAGTGCCTGCATGGCTGCCCGCACTGAGCACCGTTTCCTGTATCATCCCGGAGTCTACGAGGCGCAGGCCAAACTCAAGCAAGGCCGCGTCAGCCGGCGCGAGTTCTTGCGCTTCGCCACGTTGCTGGGCACCGGCGCGGCCGCGGCCTATGTGCTGGCGGCGTGCGGCGCGCCTACACCGGCCGTCACCGCCGGGCCGGCGGGCGGGGCCATCAAGCGCGGCGGCGCCATTCGCGTGGGCACGCAGGTGCAGGCCATAGACCACCCGGCCCGCTACTCGCTGATCGGCTTCGACGCCAACATCACGCGCGCGGTGAACGAATACCTCACCGAGACCGACAAGGACAACCTCACCCACCCCTACCTGCTCGACAGTTGGGCCGCCAGCGACGACCTGAAGACCTGGACGCTCAAGCTGCGGCAGGGCATCAAGTGGTACCAGAACGGAGCGGTAACGGAGGAGTTGGTGGCCGACCACGTGCTGTTCAACTTCCAGCAGTGGCTCGACCCCGCCATCGGCTCGTCTATCGCTTCGCTGTGGGGAGGCTTCCTGACCATCGCCAACGTGGAGGTGCAGGGCAAGCACACCCTGGTGCTGCACCTGGACAACCCCAAACTTGACGTTCCGGAGAGCCTGTTTCACTACCCGGCGCAGATCATCCATCCCAACTTTGACGGCGACATCAGCAACGGCCAGAACGCCGGCACCGGCCCCATGGTGCTGGCCGAGTTCAAGGTCGGCGAACGCGCCCGCACGGTGCGGCGCGAAGGCTACTGGCAGAACGGCGCGGACGGCAAGCCGCTGCCCTATATTGACGAGATCGTGCACATTGACCTGGGCAACGACCAGACCGCCGCCATTGCGGCCCTGCAAGGCGGGCAAATTGACACGATCTACTCGCCGACGGTGGATACCTATCTGGCGCTGCGCAACGACCCCAAGGTGCGCGTCGAGTCCATCGGCACGGCGCAGAGCCGCGTGCTGCGGTTCCGCGTAGATCAAGCGCCGTGGGACAACAACGACGTGCGCAAGGCCGTGAAGATGGCGCAGAACCGGCAGAAGATTTTGGATCAGGCTTACTTCGGCCAGGGTTTGCTGGGCCATGACGTGCACGTGTCGCCAGTCAACCCAGAGTGGGCGCCCATGGAGGTGCCGGAATACGACCCGGAGGGCGCGAAGGCACTGCTCGAGGCCGCCGGGCAGGCCGACTTAACGTTCAAGCTCTCAGTCGGCAGCGGCTGGACGGACGTAGTGGCCTATGCCGAGACGCTGGCGCAGGACGCCGCCGCCGCGGGCATCACCGTGGAGATTGACTCCATGCCGGTCGATTCCTACTGGAGTGTGTGGACTGAAGTGCCGGTGGGTATCACGCCGTGGAGCCACCGCCCGCTGGCGATCACGAACCTGGCGCTGGCATACACCGCCAAAGCCGACGGCACGCCGGGTGATTGGAACGAGAGCCGCTGGGTGGACGAGGAGTTTTCGCGCATCCTGTTGCAGGCGCAGGGCACGCTCGACCTGGAGGCGCGCCGCGCACTGGTGGGGCAGTTGGAGCAGATTCAGCGCGAGCGCGGTTCGATTGCGATTGCCTGGTGGCAGAACTTCTGGGATGTGTGGAACCCCGCTTTCCAGAATGTGCAGCCGCACCCCACGGCCTATAACCTCTGGCGCGAAGTCTGGTACGACCCGGACAAGGCGGCTTAGGCCCGGCATGAGCCATCCGCTCCAAGCGGCGGAGCCGGCCGCGTGCTGACGTTTTGGCTCCGCCGCCTGATATTTACCGGGCTGACGTTGCTTCTCGTCAGCCTGGTCGTTTTCGGCCTGAGCGAACTGGCCCCCAGCAACATCGCCCGCAACACCCTGGGCGTTACCATCACGCCTGAGCAGGAAGCCTCATTCAACGCGCAGAACGGCCTCGACCAACCCGCCTGGGCGCGCTATCTGCGCTGGATGCTTGGCTCCGACTGGCAAGCGGCGCGCTTAATCGGCCGCCCGGTGACACGCCTGAGCGACCCCGCCACCGGCCGCGCCGACTGGTGGGAGGTCGGCCCTGGCGGCGCGCATTACCAGCACTATTCGCCCGACGGCGAGACCCTGGTGCGCGTGGTGCGCGACGCCGCCGGGCAGCGCCGCGAAGTAACGCTCGGCCCCGACGCCTGGACGGCTGACGCCGACGGCCGCCTGACCTTTTGGGGCGTGGACCGCGCCGGACACGCCGCGCTGTGGGTGAAGGGCGCGAACGCGGCCGAGTTGACGTTGACCGACGCGGGCTGGATCAGCACCCCGGGCGCGCCGGTGCGCTACCTGCCGCTCCAGCGTGGCCTGTTGCGCGGCGACCCCGGCATTTCGCTCTACACGCGCCGCCCGGTTACTGAGACGCTGGCCGGCCGCCTGCGCAACACCGCCATTCTGGCTGGGCTGGCTTTCGCCTTCATCATGCCGCTGGCGCTGGCGCTGGGCGTGCTGGCGGGCGTCAGCGAAGGCCGTGCGCTCGACCGGTTGCTCTCGATCTTGGGGCTGGTCACCACCGCCACACCTGAGTTTGTCACCGGCGTCTTCCTGATCTTGATCTTCTCCACCTGGCTGGGCTGGCTGCCGGGCGCGGTGGTGCTCTCCAGCGACACAGCCCTCTTCGAGCGGCCCAGTATGTTGGCGCTGCCGATCCTCACGCTCACGCTGGTGGAGCTTGGCTATGTGCTGCGCCTCACCCGCGCCAGCATGGCCGAGGTCATGCGGACCAACTACATCCGCGCCGCCGTGCTCAAGGGCCTGCCCTACCGGCGGGTGGTGCTGCGGCATGCCCTGCGGAACGCGCTGCTCGCCCCCATCACCGTCATCTTGCTGCATGTCAACTGGCTGATGGGCGGCATCGTGGTGGTCGAGGCCATCTTCGGCTACCCCGGCCTGGGCAGCTTCATTCTGCAAGCCGCGCTCTTTAAGGACGTTTTTGGGCTGGAAGCCGCCACGATGCTGCTGGTGCTGCTGGCGGTCGCCACCCAACTCATCGCCGACGCGGCCTACACGTTCCTCAATCCACGCATCCGCTATGGCTGAGTGGTCGGCGGCCGCCTCGTCACGCCTGGGCATTGTGGGGGAGGTCGTGGCTTTTCTGAGCCGCTCGCGGCTGGCGCTGGCGGGCGCGCTGCTCGCCGGCTTTTGGGTGGTTGTAGCCGTCTTCGCGGACGATTGTCTGGTGCGGCCCGCCTGCTGGTTTGGGGCGAAAGATTACACGCCCACACCCTGGCTGGCCGTCTACTCCTACACCGCCGCCACCGGCCCGCCGCTGAGCGGCCCTGGGCCTGGCCATTGGCTGGGCACCGACCGCAACGGCCGTGACCTGTGGGCGCGCCTGGCCTATGGCGCGCGCATTATTCTCACCCTGGCGCCGCTGGGCGTGGGGCTGGCGCTGGTCATCGGGGTCACGCTCGGCCTCGCGGCAGGCTACTTCGGCGGCTGGGTGGACGAGGCGCTCAGCCGCCTGCTCGATGCGCTGATTGCCTTCCCGCCCATCGTGCTCTACCTGGTCATCATCGCCGCCTTGGGGGCTTCGGCCGCTAATGTCGTGGCCGCCATCATGCTGGCCGGCGCGCCGGGCATCGCCCGCCTCGCGCGGGGCCTCACGCTTGATCTGAAGACCCGCGACTTCGTGGCCGCCGCCCAAACGCGAGGCGAGGGCGCGCTTTACATCATGTTCGTGGAGATCCTGCCGAACGCGCGCGGCCCGCTGCTGATTGATGCGCTGCTGCGGCTGGGCTACGCCGTCTTTGCCATCGGCACGCTCGGCTTTCTGGGCCTGGGTCTGCCGCCGCCCTCGCCAGATTGGGGCAGCCTGGTTAACGCCGGGCGCAAGTTCATTCAGGCGGGCCATCCGTGGGATGCGCTCTGGGCGTCACTCGCCACGGCCGCGCTGGTCGTCGGCCTGAACCTCCTGGCGGATGCGTGGTCAGAAGAGGCCAACCGGTACCGATGATGAGCGCCGAGCCGGTTCTGGAGGTGGAGCGCCTGAGCATCACCTATACCACACAGGCCGGCCGGGTGCCGGCCGTGCGCGATGTCTCGTTCAGCCTCGCTCCCGGCGAAACGCTGGGGCTGGTGGGTGAGTCCGGCTGCGGCAAGAGCACCCTGGCATTCGGCCTGGTCAACTACTTGGGCCGCAACGGCCGCGTCACTGGCGGCGACATTCGCTTCCAGGGCCAATCGCTGCTTGGCCGTTCGCCCGAAGCCCTGCGCCGGCTGCGCGGCGACCGTATCGCTATGGTCTACCAAGACCCACAGACCGCGCTCAACCCCGCGCTGCGCATCGGTGAGCAGTTAGCCGAAGTCCTCACCGTCCACCGCGGCCTTTCGGCCGGCGCTGCCCGCGCTCACTGCCTGGCGTTGCTGGCCCGCGTCTACCTGCCCGACCCGCCGCAAGTGCTGCGGCGCTTCCCGCACCAGCTTTCGGGCGGGCAACAGCAGCGCGTGGGGCTGGCGATGGCGCTGCTCACCCGTCCGGCGCTGTTGATCCTGGATGAGCCGACTACCGCGCTCGATGTGACCGTGGAGGCGGCCGTGCTCGACCTCATCAGTGAGCTGTGCCGCGACTTCGGGACCGCGCTGCTGTTCATCAGCCACAACCTGGGCGTGGTGGCGCGCGTGTGCGCCCGCGTAGGAGTTATGTATGCCGGGGAAATTGTGGAGCTTGCCCCAGTGGACGTGCTGTTCGCCGGACCACGCCACCCCTACACCCAGGGCCTGCTGCGGGCCATGCCCCGGCTGGGCCGCAGCAAGGCCAAGAGCGCCCTTTACCCCATTCGGGGGCGCGTGCCGCTGCCGGGCCAGGCACTGCCCGCCTGCGGCTTCGAGCCGCGCTGCGACTACGCTCAGTCGGTCTGTCGCGCAGCCAAGCCGGAACTGCGCCCGCTGACGTCTGACCACTGCGTGCGCTGCCATCTGGCCGAGGTGATTGACCCCAGCGCCTGGGCGCCGGCGGTGGAAGACGCCCGGCCGCCCGCGCCCACAGCCGCCGCCGCAGGCACGCCCGTGCTCACGGTGAGCGACCTGCGCGCCTATTACCCGCCGCCGAATCCGCCGCTCGCGGCGCGGCTGGGCCTGGTCCCGCGCCGGCTTGTCCGAGCGGTGGACGGCGTGAGTTTTTCGCTGGAGCATGGGGCGACGCTTGGCCTGGTTGGTGAGTCAGGGTCAGGCAAGAGCACGCTCGTCAAAGCCCTCATCGGGCTGGAGCCGATTACCGGGGGGCGCGTGGAGTTCTTGGGCGCCGAACTGCGCGGCCCCGCCTCGGAGCGCAGCCTGGCCGTGCTGCGCGAATTGCAGATGGTCTTTCAGAACCCGGACGCGACGCTCAACCCGGTCTACACCGTGGGCCGGCAAATTGAGCGTCCGCTGCGGCGCTTCGGGGTGGCGCCGGCCAATCAGGTGCGGGCCGAGGTGGCGCGCCTGCTGCGCGCGGTGCAGCTCGACGAGCGCTACGCCGACCGCTACCCGCGCCAACTGAGCGGCGGCGAGAAGCAGCGCGTGGGCATTGCCCGCGCCATAGCCGGGCGGCCACAGGTCGTGCTGTGCGATGAGCCAGTTTCGGCGCTCGATGTGTCGGTGCAGGCGGCCGTGTTGAACCTGCTCCTGGCCCTTCAGCGCGAGCGCGGCACGGCGCTAGTGCTGATCTCGCACGACCTGAGCGTAGTGCGCTACTGCGCCGACCAGGTGGCGGTGATGTACCTCGGTCATCTCGTGGAATACGGACCGACCGACGCGATCTACGCGCCGCCCTACCACCCCTACACCGAGTCGCTGCTGGCGGCTGTGCCCGTGCCCGGCCCATCGGCCGCGCCGCCCGCGCTGCGCCTCACCGGAGCGGCGCTGAGCGCGCTGCATCCGCCTACCGGCTGCCCGTTCCACACCCGTTGCCCGCGCCGCGTCCACCTGCCGGAGGGCGGTCGGATATGCGCGACCACCGTGCCGCCCTGGCTCGACGCCGGCAACGGCCACCACATCGCCTGTCACCTGTCCCTGAGGGCGCTGCGCGGCCTCGGCGCGGATGTGGCCGACCACGGCTAAAATAGCCTGGTCATGGTTCTCGAAATCGGCTGTCCATGCGCCTTGCTCTTCGGCTACGCCGCCACGAGCGGCGGCCTCGTGCAGGTCGGCGTGGCGTTGCAGCACCCGCCTACGCAACTGTACGTTCAACCTGCGGCGGCCTTCTCAGTCACCGGCGCGCGGGCCGATATCGCCCACGCCGCCGCCGGCAGCTTTGGGGCGGTGGGCGCTCAGGTCGAAGTCGAACTCGCCACGCCCGCCCTGATGGGCCTCGCCTCGGAGCCGCTGCTGGCGTTGAGCCTGGGGCGCGGGCTGACCTGGTCGGCCGGCCAGCCGGCGGCCGCGCCGGTGTTGGCGGCCGCCTTGCGCCTCGCGCCCGAGCACGCGCTGGCCGTCGGCGCCTTCGCCCAGGGTGGGGCGCTGGTGGTCGCGCCGCCCGCCGCGCCGGGGGCCTTTGGCCCGCCGCTGCGCCGCCACGCCCTGGAACACGCCGACCGCGCCGCGGCCTGGGCCTGGGTGCTCTACCTGCCCGCGCTGCCGCCCGACGCGCCGCTCAGCGTGGAACCCGAACGCGCGGCGACGCTCCATGCCGCGGCCGCCGCCCGCACCCCGGCCGACAGCGAGCTGTTGGATATGCGGCTGTGGCCGGCGCTGGAGCACGACGACTTGCCCGCGTTTGGCGCGGCGCTGCGCGAGCTGCACGCCGCTAATGCCGCCCTGCTGCCGCCACTGCCTCGTGGTCGGGTTAGCGACGATCTATTGGACGTGATGGCGGCCTCCGGTGCGGCGGCCTGGGGCCAGGCCCTGGCCGGCCACGCGCTGTTTGCCGTCGTGCGTGGCGCACAGGCCGCCGTAGCCCTGCGCGCCGCCCTGCTGGCCCGCTTGCCGCTCGGCGCGGGGCGGGTCCTCATCACCATCGCCGACATCGCGGGCGCGGGCGACGTTGCGCGCGCCGAACGCCCGCTGCTGCCCTAACCGCTGCTTACCACTCACCGAAAGGGTCCCATGGAAATTCAAGCTGCCGTGCTCTATGCCCCTCACACGCCCTTCGTCGTCGAGACGCTGGAGCTGGCCCCGCCGCAAGCCGGTGAGGTGCAGGTGCATGTCGCCGCCGCCGGCGTCTGCCACAGCGATTGGCACCTGATGACGGGCGCGACCCAGCACGTGCTACCGGTAGTTCCTGGACACGAGGGCGCGGGCGTGGTGGAAGCCGTGGGGCCGGGCGTGACCCGTGTGCAGCCTGGCGACCAGGTGGCGCTGAGTTGGGCGCCCAGTTGCGGCCAATGCTTCTATTGCCTCAACGACCGGCCCAGCCTGTGCGCCACTTACGTCGGCCCGTTGTGGGCAGGCACCATGCTCGACGGCACCACGCGCCTCTCCAAAGCGGGGCAGCCCATCTACCACTTTAGCGGCCTGGCCTGTTTCGCCGACCACATCGTCGTGCCGGAGATTTGCTGCGTGCCCATGGCCCCCGGCGTACCGCCCTCCGTCATGGCCCTCATCGGCTGCGCCGTCACCACCGGCGTCGGCGCGGTGCTCAACACCGCCCGCGTGCGCCCCGGCAGCAGCGTGGCCATCTACGGCGCAGGCGGCGTCGGTCTGAGCGCGCTCATGGGCGCGCGGCTGGCCGGCGCGAGCCGCCTGATTGTTGTGGACGTGGTGGCGGGCAAGCTGGCCCTGGCCCGCGAGTTTGGCGCGACGGATACGCTGCTCGCCGGACCGGAAGTGCCTGCCGCCATCCGCGCCCTGACTGGCGGGCGCGGCGCCGACTATGTGTTTGAGGCGGTGGGTGTGCCGGCTATTCAGGAGCAGTGTCTCGCCGCGGCGCGGCCCGGCGGCATGGTGGTGCTGACCGGCATCGCGCCCATGGGCAGCGGCACCAACTTCCCCGGCGCGCTGCTCACACGTCAAGAGAAGACCGTCACCGGCTCGTACTACGGCACAGCCAATCCTGCCCGCGATTTCCCGCTGCTGGCCGACCTGTATGCGCAGGGCCGCCTTGACCTAAACCGCCTGGTGACGCAGACCTACCCGCTCACGGCCATCAACGAGGCCTACGCCGACATGCTGGCCGGGCGCGTGGCCCGCGGCGTGCTGGTGTTCTGAGGCTGCCCAGGCGCGAGCGAGGTAAAATCAGCCTGCGGCGCGTCTGCGCCGCGCCACCTCAGATCGGACGATCCGTTCCATGCAGCAACGTCGCGCCATCGCCATCTTCGCCGCTGGACACGCTTTCACAGACCTCAACCAGGGGGCGCTGCCGGCGCTGTTGCCGTTCTTTGTCGCCTCCTATCACTTTACTTACGCCCAGGCCGCGGGCCTCACCTTCGCCGCCACCATCGCCTCGTCTGTCGTGCAGCCGCTTTTTGGCAGCCTGGCCGACCGCGTGCCCGCCGCCTGGCTTATTCCGGCCGGAGTGTTCGGCGCGGGCCTGGGTATGAGCCTGCTGGGCCTCATGCCCAGCTACCCCATGATGCTGCTGGTCCTGATCATCAGCGGCCTGGGGGTGGCCGCCTTTCACCCAGAGGCCGCGCGCGGCATGCACGCCGCCTCGGGGCGCCTCAAGGCGACTAGCATGAGCGTGTTCTCGATGGGCGGCAGCGCTGGCTTCGCTGTTGGCCCGCTGCTCGCCACCGCGCTGATGGAGGCGTTTGGCACGCGCGGCACCATCGCGCTGCTGGCGCCGGCGCTGTTCATCACCCTCGTCATCCTCACCCAGCAGCGACGCTGGCCCAAGGGCGCGCTCGCCCAGGCTCACGCCCACAGCCACGCCCCGGCCGCGCCCGCCGCGGGCGGTGAGCTGCGGACTGACGACTGGCGCCGGTTTGCCATCCTGGCCGCCGCGCTGATGTTTCGCTCGATCTTCTTCTTTGGCTTCAACATCTTTCTGCCGCTGTATTGGGTCAACGTGCTTGGCCGTTCGGCGGCCGAGGGCGGCGTGGCGCTCTCCGTTTACCTGGGCCTTGGACTGGTGGGCGTGCTGGCCGGCGGCCGCCTGGCTGATCGCTACGGCATGCGGGCGCTAATGTTGTGGTCTAACCTGCTGGTCTGCCCGTTCGTGCTGCTGTTCCTCGCCATGGGCCAACTGCTGCCCGCTGTGGCGCTGTTGGTGGTGCTTGGCCTGGTGGTGGCCGCCCCTGGCAGCACATTGGTTGTCATGGGTCAGAACTATCTGCCCAACCACGTCGGCGTCGCCTCGGGCGTCACCATCGGCCTGTCGGTCAGCGCCGGTGGCGCGGTGGCGCCGCTGCTTGGCCGCCTGGCCGACACCTACGGCCTGCAGCCCGCGCTCATTGGCCTGGGCTTGCTGCCCATCCTGGCCGCCGCCCTCATCTGGCGGCTGCCGCGCGAGTCGCGCGCCGCGCCCCAGCCCGCCGCCGCCGAAGCCTGAGCGTCAGATGGTCACACTGATCACCGAAGCCGAGGTGCGCGCCGTCTTGACCATGGACCTGGCGCTGGAGGCGGTTGAGACGGCCTTCCGCAGCTTCGCGGCCGAGCCGGGCCGCAACCTGGCGCGCCGCCGCGTAAGCGTGCCGGGCGGGCGGCTGCACCTGATGGCCGCGGTGGTGCCTGAGGTGAACGCCCTGGGTCTTAAAGCCTACGCTACCTTTAGCGGGCCGGTGGATTTCCTGACCCCGCTCTACGCGGCCGACACGGGCCGCCTGCTGGCGCTCATCGAGGCCGACTGGCTGGGCCGGATGCGCACCGGCGCGGCGAGCGGCGTGGCGACTCGCTACCTGGCTCGGCCCGACGCTCGCGCGCTGGGCCTCTTTGGCACCGGCGGGCAAGCGCAAACGCAGCTGCTGGCGGTGTGCGTCGTGCGGCCGATCGAGCGGGTCCACGTCTACAGCCGCAGCGCCGAGCGCCGCGCCGCCTTCGTGGCCGCCATGCAGCCGCGTGTCAGCGCCCAACTGATTGCCGTTGACGATCCGCGGGCCGCGGTGGAAGACATGGACGTGGTCACGACCATGACTACTAGCGCCCAGCCGGTCTTCGAGGGCGCGTGGCTCAGCCCTGGCGCGCACCTCAACGCGGCCGGCTCCAACCAGTTGCGCCGTCGCGAGGTGGATGCCGCGACCTTCCGCCGCGCCGCCTGTGTCACGGCCGACTCGGTCGAGCAGGCCCGGCTGGAGTCCGGCGACCTGGTGGGCGCGGTGGCCGAAGGCGCCTTGGCCTGGGAGCAGGTGGTGGACCTGGCCGAAGTCTTGGCCGGGCGCGCCCCTGGCCGCGTCACGCCGGCTGACATCACCGTTTTTGAGTCGCACGGCCTGGCGGTGTGGGATGTGGCCGCCGCCGCGCTGGTCTACGCCCGCGCGGTGGAGCGCGGCCTGGGCCGGCCGCTGCCGCTGTTCGAGCGCCTTTCCGCCGACTGACCATGCCGCGCGTCGCCGTCCTCACCCCACAGCAGTTTGGCTTGCTTCAGACTTTGCGCGCTGCGCCCAACCGCGTGGCCGAGCTGCTCGCCACGTTCCCGGCCGAGGCCCACAACTGGTCGCCCGCGCCGGAAGATTGGACGGCTCCGCAGGTGGTCACGCACCTGGTCGCCACCGACGTGCTCTTCGTGGAGCGCTTCAAGCGCATGTTGAACGAGCGCAACCCCACCGTGCCCTATTTCGACGCCGAACACGCTTCGCCCGACGGCGCGGCCCGCGCGGCTGATGCCCTGGTGCGCTTCGCCGCCGGCCGCCAAGCGCTCCTCGACCTGCTGGCGCCGCTGCCGCCCGTCGCCTGGGACCGGCCCGCCGTTCACGCGCGCAGCGGGCCGACCACGCTTGGCCGCCAGGTGCTGGCCGTGGCCGAGCACGACCGTGAGCACGTGGCCCAGTTGGCTGCCCTGCGCGCTGCCTGGGAACAGCGTCCGGCCAGATAAGCGCCTCCTGCGGCCTCGTTCAAAACTGGAAGGACAACACTCCCGGAGGGTGCGGGCGGGGTGGTATACAATGGGCCTATTGCAGGCGCAAGCGTGGGCTTGCGCCGCGCACCACTCAATCCTCACCTGGGAGCCTGCATGTTCCGTTGGCTGCAAAACCAACCGCGCCTGCTCGAGGCGGCCTATGATGCCACTCACAACCTGTTGCGGCCCTTGCGTCGTTTTCTCAAGTCGGGCGGGGCGCTGGAGGCCGTGTTCGTGCGCGGTGAAGAGCTTACCAAGGGGCCGATCTTCGATTGCCGCATGTGCGGCCAGTGCATTCTGCACAGTACCGGAATGACCTGCCCCATGACCTGCCCCAAGAACCTGCGCAACGGCCCGTGCGGCGGCGTGCGCGCCAACGGCCACTGCGAAGTGATCCCGACCATGCGCTGTGTGTGGACCCAGGCGTATGAGCGCTCGCTGGAGATGAAGCACTATGCGGGCGAGTTGACTAACCTTCAGCCGCCGGTCAATCATCGCCTGCAGGGCACCTCCGCCTGGATCAACGACTTCACCGGTGTTGCCGAGCAAACTCCCGCGGGCTGGGTCAAGTAGTTCCCGGCCAACCGAAGCAAACTGAAGCGGGGCCGTCACGCGAACGTGACGGCCCCGCTGACGATTGCACTGCGGCCGCGCGCGGCTCAGGTGGCGCGCCGCATCACCACTACCACGCCGATCAGCCCAAGCACCAGCCCGCCGCAGAGCAGCAGCCCGCCTAAGGCGCCGAAGGTGCCGGTGAAGATGGTGGAGAACTTCTCCAGGCCGCCGCCTTTAATCTGCACCTCGCGCGGGTCGGCCGGGTTGTACTTCACCGTCACGGCGTCGCCGGTCTCAAAGGCCGGCGGGCTGGAGCAGTCGTTGACGCTGGTTTCGATTGCTTCGCCATCGGTTGTGGTGAACTCTACGTAGGGGCAGTACGTGGTGGAAGTGCTGCCGTCTGAGTTCGTTGACTGGCTCTGGCTGAAGCCCGTGACGGTTGCGGGCGCTTCGAGCTAGGTGCTCGTCCGCGCCTGTACGTAGTAGTAGAACCCGCCCGCCACTGCCAGGAACGGGCAGCCGATCAACACAAAGACCAGCCCGACGATCCCGAACATAGAGCCAAATAGCCACTTCATGCCCGTCTCCTATCGCCGGCTGGGCCGCGTTGGCCTGGCTTAGCGCTTGAGCGCCGCGTCGGCCTCGGCGTGCAGCACCTGCACGGCCTTCTGATACAAGGCGCTGGCTTCCTCGTGGGTGTTGCCCACCGCGGTCAGGCCGAGGCTGCCATGGGTGCCGATAGCCGCCAGCATGTGCAGCACGACGCCCTTTTGCCGCGCCATGTCGAAATGCAGGTTGTGCCGCGCCACGATGTCGAACAGATCATCCGGCGTGAAGGCGCGGAACGACGCCGACCCTTCGTGGTCGCTGGCGACAAAGCACTTCTGCTCGCCCTGCGGCGTGGTAAAGATGCCGGTCTCAGGGTCGTAGTGCCCGTCGGTAAGGAATTGCAGCGTCAGGAACGGGTGTGTGGTGCCGCCCTTGCGCAGGTTGATCTCAATCGCGTAAACCTCCCACTCGCCGGCTTCGTTGCGCACAACCACGAAGTCGAGCGCAAACCGGCCGAGCACGCCTTCTTGGGCCAGCCGCTGGGCCACCTTAGCCGCCTCGCGCGTGATCAGCGGCGCATACTCGGTGTTGGCTGGGAAGCGGCAGCCAATGTAGCTCTGGCCGCTCGGGCCGCCCAACACCTGGTCGTGGGTCGAGAGGATCTCCACTTTGCCCAAAGGTGTCGCGCGCAGCTGCACGCTCGGGCTGCGGAAGTCGGTGCCCATGATGCGCTCTTCGACCACGCCGCCGCGCTCGACTAGTTTGCGCGCGTAGTTCTCGTAGTCCTGCCCGGCCAACTCGAACTGCATGGCGCGCAGGCGCTCTGCCAGCGCCGCGCTCTCCGCCGTGCTGCCCGCCTCTGGCAAGCCTTCCAGATTCACCAGCGCGTTGCCCTCGCCGGAAACGCCCTCGTTGAGCTTGATGAGCACCTGCCTGATCGCCGGCTTCTGCCGCCGCATGCGCTCAATGGCCGCTTTCACTTTGCCAATACTTTGCAGGTTCTCCATGCCCAGGGGGTGCGGCACGCCTACCTCAGCAAAGATGCGCCGGCAGCCGCTCTTGGTCCCCAGCGGGAAGTACTTGGGGTCGGCTCCGTACATGGGGATGCCCAGCGCCAGCGCCAGATCGCGCTCGAGCTGCGTGGTGTTGTAGGGCACCAGGTGCGCCCGGTCGGGGTTGGGGATTAAGGCCTTGATCTGCGCGATCAGGGCCGGGCGCTCCAGCAGCTTGAGGCTCAAGGGCCGCGACGAGGCGTCGAGCGGCGCGATGGTGTACAGGCGCTTACGCGCGTGGCTGGCGATGACGCCCGGCAGCAGGTCGAGGTAGTAGTCAATGATGGCTGGGTTGATCTGCTGCGAGGTCACGTATATTATCCGGGCGCGCGGCTGGCGCAGCAACAGGAGCAGGAAGAGGAAACGCTCCTCGTAGGCCTGCAGCTCGGTGTTGGTGAACTCGGTGTCAATGTTCATGGACGGCACGATCACAATCGTCTGCTCGTCCTGATTCATGGCCTGGATTGACTTCCACAGCGGCACCAGCTTTTCTTGCAGCCTCGCGAACTGGGCTGCGGCTTCCTCCGGCGACAGGCCTAAATTGGGCGTGGGCAACTCAGTCGTGTGGCTCATTGGTCTCCTTCAGCGCACTGGGTGGGTGCACGGCTCGGGTTATTTCCCTGGGAATTGGCAGGATTGTAGCACGACGCCCCATGGCCTCCCAATCGTACTGCCTGACATTTTGCCCACCCGGACAAGCGTACCAGCCGCGGTCGGGCGACCTGGCTCGGCCCTGGCAAGCGGCCCTGTTCTGCGCTAAACTGCGGCGCATGCTTGCGCAAATGGCGGTCTATGCCTGACCCGTCCGTCCGGGCCGGCGAGGCGCGGCTGACCATTACAGCCGATGTCGGCTACCTGGTCGTCATTCGGCGCTTTGTGCAGGTTGCCGCCGCCCAGCGAGGGCTGGCCGACCGGGCCGTCGAAGACGTTGTGCATGCCGTGGACGAGTTGTCGGCGAACATCATCTTGCACGGCTACGCGGCCGCGCCGGGCCTGATTGCCGTGCGCTGTTGGGCCGAAGCGGGGGCGCTACATATCAGCCTGCGCGACCAGGCCCCCGCCTTCGACCCGACTACCCGGCCCGACCCCAACCTCGATGTTCCGCTTGAGCAGCGCCCCGTCGGCGGCCTGGGCATCTTCCTCAGCCGCAAAATGCTCGACGATTTGCGCTACCAGCGCCTGCCTAGCGGGGAGAACCTGCTGACGTTGGTGAAGCGATTGCCTGGGCCGGCGTGAGGGTTGCGGCCCCAAGGCATCGCGGCCGCGTAAGCTGCCGGCCGGTGGCGCGTGCGTTAGAGCGGTTTGAATAGCTCGAACCCCTGCCGGCAGGCGCGACAGTAATAAATGGCCCGGCACAAGGTCGGCCCAAAGGCGCTGCGCAGATCGGTTTGGGTCGAGCCACAGTAGGGGCAGACCGCCGGCTCATCCAGCGCCAGTTGGATCAGGCCGCCGTGCGGTCGGGGCGTCGCCAGGCCCACCCGCCTCAGTTTCTCACGGGCGGTGTCCGCTATCCAGTCGGTTGTCCACGGTGGGTCCAGTTGCAGCGTCACCGTCACTGCCGCCGGGCCCAGGGCGCGCACTCGCTCGGCCACCGCGGCCTGCATGACAGCCTGCGCCGGACAGCCCGCGAAGGTCGGCGTCAGCGCTACCGTCACGCGGTCGCCGTCTACCGTCACGCCGCGCACCATGCCCAGTTCCACTACCGATACGACCGGCAGTTCCGGGTCCATAACCTCGTTCAGCGCTTCCCAAACGGCCGCCGGGTCAACACTCACCAGCCCACCTCCGGCCCTTCCAGCCGCGCCACTGACTGCATCTCGTCTAGCAGCGCGGGCAGGTGCGGCCCCGGCGTCTGCCGGTCAAGCCCGGCCGGCGCGGTTCCTGCTGGTGCCGCCAGCCCCGCCCCCCGCAGCGCCTCGCCGGCCAGCGCTTCCCAGGCCGCGCGCACTTCGGCCGCGTCGGGCACGATGCCTTCGGCCGTCAGCGCGGCTTCATCGGGCAGCGGCACGAACAGTTGCAGGGCATACGGCCACAGCGTGTTCAGCGCGATCTGCATACGCCGGTGACTTTCGGCGGTGCCCAACCCGAGGCGCCTGACCCAGGCTTGCGTATGCCGCAGGTGGTACAGCTCCTCGGTGCGCACCTTGGCCGCGCGCTCAGCCAGGGGCGCATAGGCGCTGGCGGCCAGGCGCGGCAGCCGCACGGCCTCGGCCGCATCGAACAAGAACTGCCGCAGCATGGCGTGCGCCCAATCGCCCTTCGGCAGCGTTACCAGTTGCGCACAGCGGTAGTCGGTCGCCCCGCGCCAAAAGATCAGCGCATCGGTCGTCCGGCCCAGCAGCGGCTCGGCCAGTTCATACCACAGCGCGGCGTGGCCCAACTCGTCCTGCGCCAGGTTGGCGAAGGCGATGTCTTCTTCGAGGATCGGCGCGTGGCCGCACCACTCCGAGTCGCGGTGGCCCAGAATAAGCTCGTCGTCGGCTAGGGCCAGCAGTTGCGCGGCCAGTGCCGGATGCGGGGCGCGCGTCATGGCTCGGCCTCGCCGTCGGTGACGTCTGGCTCGGTCCGCACGGCCCGCATCTGGGTCAGCACGTGGTAGAAGCTCGGCTGCCGGTAGGGTTTGCCCAGCGCCGAGGCGAACAGACTCTCGGCCTCTTCAGGGGTGGTGCGTAAGATAACTGCCTCGGGCACCGCCCACCAGACCCAGGCCGTCTCGCCGCCCGACTGCGCTGCCGCCAGCCGCACGGCCTCTGCGCCCGACCGGGCCTCCAGGCCGCCCACTTGCACCACGAACGACTCCGATTGGCGCTGGGAGCGCTTGCGGAAGATCAGGTAGCGTTGCAATGGGCCGACGGGCAGGTCGTTCGGCTCGGCGCTGGCCGGTTTCTCGCTGGTGCGGCGGTAGACGGCGCTTTCCGGCGCGACCCATACGCTAGCGCACTCCGGCCGCCGGCCGAAAACGTCGCGGGCGTTCAGCAGGGCCAACTCCAGGTCGGGGGCGTGCACCGCGCCGACGCTGCGCGCAGGTTGGTCTGCTCGCGCCTGCGTGAAGACCTCGAAGCGCGGCCACTGAGTATCCACCTCAGGCCGCCTCTGCCGCCGACCGCGCCGTGTAGGCCGCCAGCGCCTCGCGCACCCACTGGCCGTCGTCATGGGCCTTCTGGCGCGCCGCCAGGCGCTCGGCGTTGCATGGTCCTCCGCCCTTCACCACGCGCCAGAACTCGTCCCAATCAAGCTCGCCGCTGATCCAGTTGCCCGCAGTGGCATCGAACTGCAGGGCGGGGTCAGGAACGGCCAGGCCGAGGGCCTGCAGGTCGGGCGCCAGTTCGTTCACAAACTCCTGGCGCAGTTCGTCATTGGTGCGGGTCTTGATCTTCCAGCGCAGGAGGTCGGCGCTGTTGGTCGAGGCGCTGTCGTGCGGGCCGAACATCATCAGCGCGGGCCACCACCAGCGGTTGAGCGCGTCCTGCGCCAGGGTGCGCTGCCGCGGCGTGCCGCGGGCGTAGCGGATGATCATTTCCTGCCCTTGTTTCTTGTGGAAACCTTCTTCCATGCAGATGCGCACCATCGCCCGTGAGTACGGGCCATAGCTGCACCGCGCCAGCATGGTCTGGTTCAAGATGGCCGCGCCATCCACCAGCCAACCGATCATGCCTATGTCGGCCCACGACAGCGAAGGATAGTTGAAGACGGAAGCATACTTGGCCTGGCCCGACAGCAGGGCCGCGATCATGGCCTCGCGCGTCGTGCCAAGCGTTTCGGCCGCGTGGTAGAGATATTGCCCGTGCCCGGCCTCGTCCTGCACCTTCGCCAGCAGTACCAGTTTTTGGCGCAGATTAGGCGCGCGGGTGATCCACGCGCCCTCCGGCAACATGCCGATCACCTCGCTGTGAGCGTGCTGCGAGATCATGCGGATCAGTTGCCGGCGATAGGCCTCCGGCATCCAATCACCCGGCTCGATCTTCTCGCCGCGGGCCAGGCGCGCCTCAAAAGCGGTTAAGCGGTCAGCTTCGGTGGGTTCCATGCCAGCCTCCCGCGCCGGCTACAGCCCAACCCAAACGGTCTTGGTCTGCGTGTATAGGCTGAGCGCCTCAGCCCCCATCTCGCGCTCGAAGCCGCTCTGCTTATAGCCGCCCAAGGGCCCAGCCGCAGGGCGGTTAGTGGCGTCTCCTCGGCGGGTTTGAGGAGGGTCGTGTTGCCGCAGGCCAGCGCCGGGGCTAGCTTCCGGGCTGCCATGAGCAGGGGCAAGTTACAGGGGATGATCAGGCCCACCATGCCCATCGGCTCACGCAGAGTGTAGGCAAACTGATTTGGCTGTGAGACCGGGATGGTGGCGCCTTCGAGCTTGCCGGCCCACCCGGCATAGTAACGGAAGTGCCTCATGGCCATGGGCAGGTCACCTCGCCGGGAGGCCCGGAGGGGCTTGCCGTTGTCCAGGGTCTCCAACTCAGCCAGTTCGTCGGCGTGCCGCTCGATCAGGTCGGCCGTCTTCCACAGCAAGTTGCCACGGTCGGCCTCGCTGAGCGCCGGCCACGGCCCGCGCTCCAGGGCTTGCCGCGCTGCGGCCACCGCCCGGTCTACATCAGCCGCCCTAGCCAGCGCCGCCTCGACCAGTGTTTGGCCGGTGGCGGGGTTTGGCGTGGCAAAAGTTTCGCCGCCGGCGGCGGACTGCCATTCGCCGCCGATGAGCAGACGCTTTGGCCCGCCGGCCAGGAACGCTTGCGTGCTGGTGTGCAGGGTGGGAGCAGGGGGTGGGGCAGGCGTCATGGGGTCTCCAATGCAACCGGCGCTCAGTTATTGTAGCGCAATCGGCAGGCCGGCGGCTCCAAAGAGCGCTTCTGCTAGAATACGACCATGGTACCTGACCTGGCGCGCGCCAGAGCCTACGCGCTCGACCGGCTGTCGCATGAGCTGTCGCCGCGGCTGACCTACCACTCGTTTGGGCACACCCGCGATGACGTGCTGCCGGCGGCGCTGCGCCTGGCGGCGGCGGCGGGCATTTCGGGCGAGGCGCAGCTGTTGTTGGAGACGGCCGCGCTGTATCACGATCTGGGGTTTGTTGTTCAGCGCGATGATCACGAACGAGTGAGCATCGCCCTGGCTGAGGCGGTGCTGCCTGGTTTCGGGTACACGCCCGGCCAGCGCGAGGTGATCCGCGATCTGATCAATGCCACCCGCCTGCCGCAGACGCCGCGCAGTTTCCTGGCCGAGATACTGACCGATGCCGACCTGGACGTGCTGGGCCGCGCGGATTATTGGCCGCGCAGCGACGATCTGCGCGCCGAGTGGGCGGCCTACGGGGTCCGCTACACCGATCACGAGTGGTATCAGAGCCAGGTGGATTTCCTGACCAGCCAGCACTACTTCACGCCGATGGCGCGCGCGCTGCGTAACGCGCAGAAACAGGTCAACCTGGCCGGACTGGTCGCGGAGCTGGCTGGGCTAGACGGCCGCGCCTGACAGCGCCACACCCGGCTGACTGAAACGCCGGCCAGAGTCTGTCAGTCTGTGCTGGCGGGGGAGGGCGCCCGCCGTCACCCACAGCCCTGATCCGCCGACCCGGTCGCCTTATGCCGACACGCTTTCTGGCTATCACTGCTCACACCCTGCGCATCACCCATACGCCCGAGGGCGAGCCTTTTCCGGCGGACCCGGTGTGGCTGGCCGATGTGCTGCTGCCGCAGCCGCCGCTGACCGAGAGGCCGACACTCGAGGGCGCGGTGGTGGACGGCCGGGTGCGCGTGACCCAGGCCGCGGGCCAGGTGGTGCTGGCCGAGGTCGCGCCGCCTGAACTGCGCCGCCGCCACCGCCGCCGTGCCGTCGCACTTGACCTCCCGGCCGTGACCATACGCGGCGAGGCGGAGCGTTCGGATGCCGGCGTGCGGCTGACGTTTCGACTGGCCCCAGGCGAAGGGCTGTATGGCTTTGGTGAGTGGTTCAATGCCTTTCGGCGAGAACGCGGCGCGCTGCGGCTGCACAACCGCGATGCCATCGCGCCGATGCAGGGCGGGCACACTTACTCCGGGATGCCGGTCCACTTCAGCAGCCGGGGTTACGGGGTCTGGTATCTCAACGCCCACCCGGCCGCCTTCAACCTGGACCCGGAGCGCGGCACGCTGACCTTCACAGCGGCCGGGCCGGGCGCAGACTACGTGGTGATCTACGGTCCGAGCTTTGCCGAGCTGATCGCGGCATTCACCGCGCTGACGGGTCGGCCGCCGCTGGTGCCGCGCTGGGCGCTGGGGCTGATGGTGACGGGCTACCCGCAAGAGCCGCAGCCGGTGGTGACGGAGCGCGTGGCTGAGCACCGCCGGCGCGCCATCCCGCTCGACGCGGTGATCCTTGACTACCATTGGGAAGAGCGCTTCCACAACTTTCGTTGGCGGCGGGCGCTCTTCCCTGAGCCGGAGCGCCTGATCGCTGATCTGGCCGGGCAGGCGGTGCGCCTGGGGTTGATCTTCACGCCGTTTGTCAACCACCGCAACCGGCTGCGCCAGCGCTGGCTGCTGCAACGGCTGGCCGCCAACCTGCCCGCCGGGCCGTGGCGCGCCGACGAGCGCGCTCTGCCAGAGTACGCGCATGCCCTGGCGCGTGGGTACTTCGCGCACCCCAACACGCTGTGGTGGTTTGGGGCCGGCGGCATGGTGGACTTCACCAACCCGGCTGCCGCGGCGTGGTGGAACGGGCTGCTCCGGCCGCTGTATGACCGGGGCATCGCTTTCTTCAAGAACGACGATGGCGAGTATCTGCCGCCGGACGCGACGAGCGCGCTGGGCCTGAGCGGGCCGGAGCACCACAACCTCTACGGCTTCTACTATGACCGGGCGATCTACACCGGCATGGCGGCGCTCGATGACCGCCGCCCGTTCATTTACGCGCGGTCGTCGGGGGTCGGGGCGCAGCGCTACCCGGCTCTCTTCCTGGGCGACCAGAAGCCGACCTTCGCACACATGCACGCAACGCTCAGGGCCGGGCTGAACATGGGCCTGCTGGGGTTCGCGCACTGGACAGCGGATGTGTTCGGCCTGGATGGACGCACCACGCCCGAGCTGCACCGCCGCTATGCGCAGTATGCGCTGCTGGCGCCCATTGCGCGGTATTTTTGGCGGCCGCCCGCGCTGGATGACACGCGCCTGCCGTGGTCACACGGGGCGGCGAACGAAGCCAACTTCCGCAAATTCGTCGAGCTGCGTTACCGCCTGCTGCCCTACTACGCGCAGTTGGGTTGGGAGGCGCACCGGACAGGATTGCCCGTGCTGCGCCCGATGCTGCTGCACGCGGCGGGCGACGACCGGATGGCGGCGGTGGACGATCAGGCGCTGCTGGGCGACCGGCTACTGCTTGCGCCGGTGCTGACGCCGGCCGACCCCGGCACGGGCGTGGCCCGGCGGCGCGTGGTGCTGCCGGCCGGGCCGCCGTGGCATGACTATTGGTCCACGGCGACGTATGCGGGGGGCGGCGTGGCAGATTATGCCGCCGCGCCAGACGTGCTGCCGCTGTTGGTGCGTGGCAGCTCGATCCTACCGCTTGGGCCGCTGCTCCAGCACATCGCCGACAGCCACCGTTTCACCGAGCTGGCGCTCCACTGCTACCCGCCTTACCCGGCTAGCTTGGTCTTCTATGACGACGACGGTTGCACTCGCGCCTATGCGCGTGGGGAGTTCAGCACGACCGCCATAGAGGTGAGCGCAGCAGGCGGCGTGGTGCGCGTAAGCGTGAGGGCGGCAGAAGGCGGCTATCCCACGCAGCCGGCCGTGCGAACGCTGGTGGTGGTGCTGCACCGGCAGGTGTCGGCGCCGGCTGCAGTGGAGGTTAGCGGGGCGACTGGGTCGCGGGCGTGCACAGTGAGCCACGACCCGGCGGCGCAGACGGTGGCGGTGGCGTTCGAACACCCGGTGATTGAAGCGACCGAAGTGGCGCTCGCCTTTTAGTCGCCGGGCAAGTGTGGGCGTCGCGTGGGCGCACGTCCGCCCCGTTGCGATGCGGAGCCGCGACCAGCGGGCTTGGTAGTTAAATACGGCGGGCCGTCGCCAGGGGGCGAGGCCCCGCCGGTTGGGTCCCAGGTGGCCTACTGCCAGTCGGGCAGAGAGGCGTTGTCGGAGAGCTTGCGCGGGTTGCTGCCGTCGGCCGAAGCGAGCCAGACCGACCGGCCCGCGTCGTTGGACTCGTAGACCAGCTCCTGCCCGGTAGGTGAAAAGGCAAACTGGACGCGGAAGTTGGCGTTGCTGACGAGGTTGGTGAAGCTGCCGCTGGTCGAGTTCAGGTCGAGCACGTACAGGCCGTAGCTGAAGTTGGGGTCGGTGCCGGTGCGGGTGCGGAAGGCCATCTTGGTGCCGTCGGGCGAGATGACGCCGCTAGTGATGTCGCTGGAGTTGCGGTCGGCCAGGGCGGTCTGCACGGCGCTGTTGATTTCGCGCGGCAGGGCGGTGGGGCCTTCGAGCGAGCCGGCGGCGTTGTACATGCTGGCGGCCGATCCGCGGATGATGACCCAGCGCAGGTTTTGCTGGCCGCCGGGCTTGTCATACTGGGCCACGTACCATTCCACGCCGTTGCTGCCGCGCTTCACCTTGAAGGCGTCGCTGGTCAGGAAGAACTGGTCAACGTTGGTTTCGGTCTTATATGGCGCGGCCTGGCCAGGCTGGTAAACCTCCATCTGCCATTTGCCGCCGCTCTGATAGACGAGGATGTAGTCGCCGTTGGGCAGAAAGGTCAGGAACCCGCCCGACATGCTGCCCGGCAGCGTCACCGGGCAGCTCTTGCCGCCGCCGCTGACGCTCTGGGTGCAGACCGTGCCGGCGGAGACATAGAGCAGCTTGGTGCCGAGCGGGTCGAAAGTTACATCGAAACCGGCGGCGATGGTGGTCTCGATGAGTGTGGGACTGCCGCCGTTGGCATCGGTGGTGTAGAGCGAGTAGTTGTCGCCGATCTTGGTGACGATCGCCACCCGGTCGTTGTTGGGCGAGAACCCGGCCACGCCTTCGAGGTTGCAGCCGGCCAGGAAGAGCGCTAGCGCCAGGCCGGCCAGCCCCAGCGGGCCGAAGCGTTTGAGTGCAGTGCGCATCGTCGTCTCCTTCGCGGCCTTAGGGGAAGACCGGTGAGCCGGTCGCGTTGCCGTTGGCATCGTAGTACAGGTATTGCACGGCCGCGCCGTTCAACACCTCCAGCACCAGGCGCTGGCCGTCGTTCGACCAGTCGCCGTCGGTGATGGAAGTCCAGCCGCCGGTGATGGGGCCGCCGAGCAGGTTGCCGCCTGTGCCGATGATGAAAACCTTCTGCTGCCCGCCTTCCGAGACCCAGATGGCGAAGCGGCCGCCGTTCTGCGGCGTGTAGTCGAGCACCTCAGCATCGTCTTTGTCGAAGACGAGCGGGATGCGCCCGCCGTTGGGGCCTTGTAGGTAGATTGTGGTGCGCCCGCCCTCCTGCACCCGATAGGTGACCAGCCCGCTGCTGATGAAGACCGGCGTGGCCGTGGGGGTCGGTGTGGGCGTGTTGGTCGGCGTGGGCGTCGGCGCGGTGGTGCCGGTCGGCGGCGTGGTGCCGGTCGGCGTGGGTGTGGCGGTTGGGATGGGCGATGGTATCAGGTTCGGGGCCACGGTCGGGTACTTGTCTGGCCCGGAGCCGTCGGTGCAGGTGACGAAGTTGCTGGCCACCCAGCCTTCGCGGCTGGCGTCGCGGGCGATGACCTTGAGCCAGTCGCCGGTGGCGTTGCGGCCAAAAGGATCAACGCGGGCGCCGTTGGTTAGTTCAATGACGATCGAGTTGAACTCGCTCGGCCCCTCGCGCAAATATAGCACCTGCCCGGCGGGCACGTTGGCGACCGTGCACTCGGCCGAAGCGATGACGACTGAGGCGGTCTGTTGGACGGTGCCGGAGGGGTTGGTGGCAACGAGGTTGTAGGTGGTGTTCTGCGTCGGCGCGTCAATCTCCAGGCTGCCGCTGGCCGAGAGATTCTGGCCAGGCACGCCCTCGATGCTGACCGAGTCGGCTCCAATCACGGTCCAACTGAGGACAACCTTTTCGGTCTGGCCGGCCGTGATGACGCCCGGGGTGACGGTGAAGCTCTGGATGACGGGCGGGGAGCGCCGCACAGCGACGATGACGCTTTGTTCGACCGAGCCGGCGAAATTGGAGGCGCGGATGGTGAAGGTGGTGGTGGTGTCAATGTTGAACGTTTGCAGGCCGCTGGGGGCCAGCGAGTTCTGCACCGGCGCCACAAGCGAGACTTCCTCGGCGTTGCTCACATCCCAGGCGATGACGACCGCGCCGCCCTTTTCTACTTCTTCGGGGGTGGCGGTAAAGACGTTGATGACGGGCTTGGCCCCCGCCGGGCAGAAGGGCAGCCACGGCGCGTAGGTAGGGCAGAAGGTGAAGTAGGCATAGGCGCTGCCGACGCAGCAGCACAGCAGCAGCAGGATGACCAGCGGGATCAGCCAGATGGGGATCGGCGGGCGGATGATGAGTTGGCCCGCGGCGCGCACCTCTGCCGCGCCGGACTGATCGGTAGCGATGCCGACGATGTTGAAGGCGCGGGTCTCCCGCGTGCCGATGCTGGGCTTAACCCGCGGCGTGATCTCCAGCGGAATGCTGGCGGTTTCGCCGGGCTGGAGGGTGACGATCGGCTGGCTGAAGCGGTAATCCAGCGAGCGTTCGTCATCCACGCCGCTCAGTTGATAGGTGACAGGCGCGTTGCCCTGGTTCTGAGCGACGACCGCGAAATCCTTGGTGCTGCGCACCGGGTTGAGCGAGAGCACGAAGCCCTGATAGGGCAAGACCTTGAGCGTGCCCTGGACGTTAACGCCGGTGTGATGCTCCCGCGAGATGACCGAGATAGTGAAGCGGTGGTCGGTGGCGACGGCCTCGGCGCGGCGCGGCGGCTGGAAGGTGACGGTGACATTCTCCTGCGCGTTGGGCAGGAGCGGCACGCGGTCTTTGCTCAGGCGCACCCAGTTACCGGGGATGCCGGCGACGTGCAGGGTGAATTCGTCCACCACCGCGCCGCGGTTCTGAATGGTGACGGTGGCGGTCATGACGCTGCCGGGAGCCACCGGCCCAGCCGGACCGACGAGGGCGACGTTAATGGGCGGCCCGCTGGGGGCGCTGGGGCCTACGGGCGGCAGGCTCTCGGCCTGGGTGGGGGCGAAGGCCTTGGCGGCATCTACGGTGCGCGGCGGGACGAAGCGGATCTCCACGTCGCCCAGGCGCACGGGCGTGTCGGCCGGGACCAGGCCGGGGCTGTTGGGCGCGACGCGCTGCCCGCCAATGAAGGTGCCGTTGGCCGAGCCGAGGTCTTCGATCATTAACCGGCTCGACTCGACCGTGAGGCGGGCGTGGCGGCGCGAGACGGAAATTTCATCAATGCTGAGCTGGTTGTCAGCGGCGCGGCCCACGGTGATGCTGGGCTGCTGCATGGGATAGTTGAGGGCCTGGCCGCTGGGCAGGCGGATTTGGAGCAGGCCATAGCGCATGGCCTCGCCCGCCGCGGCGCCGGCAAGCGGGTCGCCCTGGATGTCGGCGTTGGCGGGTGGGCGCGGCGTTTCGGCCGGCATAAAGCGCACCTCAACATCACCGGCGCGCACGACTTCGTTTTCGGGCACCAGGGTGGGCGTGTTCGGGGCGATGCGCTGGCTGCCGATGTAGGTGCCGTTGGCGGAGCCGAGGTCCTCGACCGACAGGCGGCCAGCCTCGATGCTGAGGCGGGCGTGGCGGCGCGAGAGCGAGATCTCTTCTAGCGAGATCTCGTTGTCGGCGGCACGGCCGATGCCCAGCGCGGCCTGCTCAACGGGATATTCGCGGGTCTGGCCGTCGGGCAGCTTAATACGGAGGGTACCCAGTCTCATCCTGGCCTCTCGACTTTCTGCAGGCGAAATCGGCGCCTAGCCGTTAGAAGCCGTAGTTTACCATCGCGGCACAGGCGGGACAAACACAGCGAGCAACACAGGTGGGGAAACACCCGGTTGGCGCCCTGAAGGGCGCTGCGGCCGATCCAGGCCGTGGCGCGTCCCAAGGCCGGGTGTTGGGCTGACGAGTAGGCCAGGGGCCGCGCGGGCGTTGTCTGTGCGTTCTGCGGCCGCGCCCGATGTCGCCGCGATGCCCGCCCCCAGCGTCTTACGGCACGTTGATCTGCACGTAGGGCTTGGTGCCGAAGGCCGTGCCGGTCTCGTCAAAGAGCTGCCAGCGGCTGGTGTAGCTGCCGTTGGCGGCGGGGGCCGTGAACGTCACCGTGATGTCGGTGGTGGCCCCCGGCGGCACGGGTGCGGCCAGGTTGACGGTGGCGCCGCCCATCGCCTCGCCGCTGATGTAGCGCAGTTGGTAGCTGGTGGTCCACGTGCACGCGCCCGAATTGCGCAGCCGCCAGGTCTTGCTGAAGACTGCGCCGCCGGCAAAGTGCGTGCCGTCGGGGACGTTCACGTCGGCCACGAAGTCTGAGTCGCGAACGCCGGCGCAGGCTTCGGGCGGCGGAGGCGCGGCAGTCGTGGCGGCGGGCGGCGGCGGCGGTTGCGTGGCCGTGGCGGTGGCCGTGGGCGGCGCGGCGACGGTGTTGGTAGGCTGCGGCGCGGGCGACACGGGCGTGACGCTGGCGGCGGCCGTGGAAGTGAGCAGCGCCGCGGCGGTCTGGGCCAGGCCGGTGGCGCGCCCACCGGCGTCGTTGGGGCCGGGCGTGGCGGTGCCACAGGCGAGGACGGCAGCCACGAAGGCGATGAGCACAAGCGAGAAACGGGTGTGGAGCGACATGGACACTCGCTGGGTGGAGGCGGCTGGTCAGCCGCCGGTGGGGTTGGTCGAGCGGCGGCGGACGAACAGCGCGCCGAGGCCGATCAGCAGCAGCACCGCCGCAACGGTGGTGACGAGCCACTTGAGCAGGGTGAGCAGGCGGACCAGCAGCGCCAGGCCGCCCAGCTCCTGCGGGTAAGCCAGCAGCATTACAACGATGCCGGCGTTCTCCAAATAGTCGGCCGGCAAGGCCAGCAGCGGCACAGGCACCAGGCGCTGCAGGGCGCTTTCGGGCGGAAAGGTGCGCTGGAAGACCAGCGCCAGGGCCAGGCTGAAGAAGAGGCCATATACGATGGGAAAGACAACGTCGGCCGTGAGTTCGATGATCAGGTAAGTGAGGCGGCCCGCGGCGGTATAGGCGGTCAGGCGGGCGTAAGTGTCGGCGGGCGAGAGGCCGAGCGTGAGGTCGAGCGGGCCGAGGCCGCCGGAGTAGCTCATGAGCCGCGCGCCGGCGATGGGCAGGATGACGATCTCGAACAGCAGGAACAGCGCCAAGAAGAGGAGCACGTTCCGGCTGGAGGCCCAGCGCTGAAGCCTGGCTTGCACTGACGCGAGCATGGCGGTCTCCCGCGGCGGGCTAGCTGGACCCGATCTCCAGCGTGTAGCCGGCGTGCGCCGGCTTCTCCGAATCAATGATGGCCTCGATGACGGCGCGGTCGAGGCTGGCCGGGTTGGGCACGCGCAGGCGCACGACAAAACGGAAGGCTTCGTCGGCGGTGACGGTCTGGCGGCGCGGGTCGCTCTCGATGATGTCGGGCGTGACGCCGGTGTACAGGCGCAGGAACTCGGTCAGTCCGCGCCGGGTGCCGCGCCACTGGTAGAGTTCGACGGCGGCGCGGATAAGCTCGCGGCGGCGGGCTTCGGGCCAGCGCTCGTCGAGCACGAGGCCAAGCCAGGAGGCCAGCCAGGGCAACACCTCCGGCGGCGTCATTTGCGCGTCGAAGTAAAAGGGCAGGTTGTCCACGGTGCGCTCGATGGGGCCGAGGATGCTTTCGAAGATGAGCAAGAAGCGGCCCAGGAAATCGTCGGCGCTGTAGAGCGCGGGCCGAAATTTCAGGTAAGTGCTGCGGTCAGTTGGGACACCGGGCGGTGTGGGGCGCGGCCCGGCCGCGGAGGTCTCGGCCGCCGGGGCGGCGGGCGGCGGCGGCGAGCCAAAGGCCGGCGGCGGATTGGCCGGCGCGGGCGGGCGCGTATCGGTGGCGCCGACGCTGGGGGAAACGGCAGGCGCCGGCGGCTTGATGGCCGTCTCGTGCTCGGCGCGGTCGGGCCGCACACTGGGAAGAGGCGCCTCGTCAGGCTCGCCGGCGCCCGCCAGGAACTTCAGTTGGGTGGTGCCCAGGCGCAGCACGGCGCCATCGGTGAGCGGGACCGGCTGCTGGGCAGGCAGGCGGCTCTGGCCGAGGAAGGTGCCGTTAACGGAACCGGCATCCACGATGCGCACACCCTCCGGGCCACAGAGCAGCAGTGCGTGGCGGCGCGACACCTGGCCGTCGTTGACGGGCACCTCGACATCCGAGGCGCGACCGACGGCCATTTGCCGCTTGGTCAGCTCAATCGTGACGGTCTTGCCGTCGGCGTACTTGATTTCAATCCGGCCAAAGCTCATGGGGCGCTCGCTCCGGCTCGCTTACGGCCGGTTCTTGACCGTGATGCGGTGCTCGTAAGACATCAGCAGCGCATCCTGCGCCAGCGAGACCTTTTGGCCCGCGGCGCGCGCCTGCCCGCTGCGCAGATCAACCTGGTAGAGCGTGGCGTCCTGCACATACTCGACGCCGGCCACCGATTGGATGATGGTCAGCACCTCGCTCAGGTACAGGTCGCGGCCAAATGGCCAACCCAGGCCGTCGGGGCCGCCGGTGAGCGGGTCAACGTATTTGGCGAGGCGCGCCTGTACTTGGGCGCGCACGCGGTCAACACTGGCGTGGCGCTGGATGACGACCGTGGCCTCGACTGCGATGCCCACGTAGGCCGGGCTATCCACGACCAGGTTGGTGCCGAGCAGGCGGCGCTCGTCGAGGTAGCGGCGCACTTCCTCGATCAGTTCGGGCGGGGGCTGAAGAGTCTGCGGCGAAACGCGCCCGGTGACGTTGGGCACGATGAGCACTTCCACCGTGCCCGGGGGCGGGGCGTCGCTGCCGTCGGTGCGGGCCTGGATGCAGCGCGCCCGCGCCACCGATTGGCTGGCCTCGCGCGCCAGGTACTCAAAATCCTCGGCAGTGACGGCGCGGCCGCGGGTGCGCAAGACCTGCGGGGCGCGCAGTTTGGCGGCCTCCAGCGACTCTTGATCGAGGCCGCCGGCAGCCTGCACGCGGTTTGTGACGCGCGCGATGTAGGGGATGGACGACTTGAGGACGGTGAGCGTGTGCGCGCCAACGTTGCCGCGCACGCCCCCGCCGAAGCGGTAGCGGCCCGCGCGGATCTGCTGGTTCTTGGGCGGGACGGCGCCATAGGCCCGCTCGCCGCCATCGGGCTGGCGAATGGTCGGGCCGAACTGCACCTCGCCGCTCACGGGGTCGAGCGTGTAGTGGCGGTCGTTGGGGCCGGAGCTGCCGAAAGTCTTGACCTGAGTCCAGGGAATAAAATCGCCGACTTCGTTCTGGACCTCGACGGCCTCGCCTTCCTGGCTGGGGAGCACCGGCGTGTTGCTCAGGCGGAAGACCTGGCCGGGGTTGCCATAGCTGCGCCCCAAATACTCATTGCGAATGAGGCTGGAGTGCGTGGCCCAGGCCGTACCGCCCAGGCTGGTGGCCTTAATGGTGTTGATGCGCGGCGAGGCCGAGTAGGTGGGCTGCTTGGGGCGCGTGGCGGTCAGGCGCACGCGCAGCCAGTAAGCGCGCTGTTTGCCGAGGGTGCGGGCGGCCAGGTCGCGCGGCAGGTGCAGGAAGACGGTGCCGGCCTGGTTGAGGCCGCCGGTCTCGTCGCGCTCGACTTCGGCGCGCACCCAGGTTGTGACCTCGCCGCACCACACCTCCCAGATCAGGGGCGGGTCTTTGGGGTCTACGCCAATGCCCTCGACACGGCAGTCAATGTTGAGGGCGAGCAGGTGCTGGCTGAGGTTCTCGGCAAAGCCGAAGTAGAGCGCGTCGCCGGGCTGCGGCTTGCGCTGGAAGGCATCGAACAACTCAGAGGCGAGGTCGAGGCGCGGTGTCTGGTCTTGAAAGTTCTGATCGTCGGAGGAGGTCCAGGCGTAGCGTAGAGTAGGCGGCACGACGGCCAGGTCTTCGTCGGTGGTGAAGGTGATGGCTGGCTGGTCGCCGGTGCGGACGGTGGCGACCTCGGTGCCGCGCGGGATGGTGACCTGACCGGGCTGCGGGGCCGACAGCCAAAAAGTGATGGGCGCCCGCGCAGGCGTGGCGCCCTGAAGCCGCATGCCGATGAGGTCCATGAAACGGATGTAGTTCTTCTCCGGCACGCGATTGAGGCGGTAGAGCAGCAGATCGGTCATCCAGGCGAAAAGCTCGATCATGGTCACACCCGGGTCCGACACATTGTGGTCGGTCCATTCGGGCGTGTAGCGCGGGATCATGGCCTTCGCTTCGTTCACGATGTCCTGAAAGCGGCGGTCATCGAGGCGGGGTTCAGGGAGTGGCATGTCGGACTCGTGGTCTTTCGCTAGGCGGTGGGCCGGCCCATGGGGGCAGCCGGCGGCAGGCGAGCGCTGACCCAGGTGCGCACCAAGTTTTTTAGTGCGTCGAGCGCCGCGATCTGCAAAGCGCGCAACCGGTCGGCGTGCTCACCGGCGCACTGGCTGAAGGCGGCGGGCACGCTAGCGTTCCTCGCCGATGGTGTAGAACGGGTAGACAAGCGAGCGCTCGTCGTCGGTCCCCTTGAGGCGGTAACGGATATGGATGATGAGTTTGCCCACCGCCCGCATGGAAGCGTCCGTTTCGACTTGGACTTCCACCAGATCAACGCGCGGTTCCCACCAGCCGATGGCTTCCTCCACGTACCGCTGCACCAGCCCCAGGGTGTGGGCGTTAATGGGCGCGAAGGCCAGGTCGTGAATTTTGCAGCCGAAGTCGGGCCGCATGACGCGCTGGCCGGGGCCGGTGCCCAGGATGATGTGGATGGCCTGCTCGATCTCGGTGGTGTCGGCGGCCAGCCCGAGGCCGCCACGGCCGTCGGGCTTGGGGGGGAAGGCCCAACCACGCCCAACCAGGGGATTGTTCATGTGCGGTCCTCGCTACCCGCCGATGAGCACGGTGCCCACGGCGATGACGGTTCCCACCGGCATATCGGCCGGGTCGTTACAGGTGTTGGCGGTGTCGCCGTTGCGCGCCGCCTGCTTGCCGTCAACCAGGACGGTGGCGCTGCCCATGATGATCTGCCCGCGGTTGGAGGGCGGCGCCTGAAACGGCCCGCCCTGCGGGATGTGCGGCGGCGTGTTGGTGGCGGTGCTGCCTACGACGGCCGCCGCCATGCCCATGATCTTGACGTTGGTGCTGAGGCTGCCGTCGAGAATACCGGCGAAGGGGTGCGGCAGGGGCGTGGGCACCGGCCCGCCCGGTGACGGAATCATGATGATGTGCGTATCCACCCCGGTGATCTGGTCGCCCTGCTTGGCGGCGGGTTGTCCCATGGCGTGCTCCTAGTTCAACTCTACCGTGGCGCCCTTGACCTTGACCGAGCCGGAGGCTTCGATCTCGATGCCGGACTGAGCCTTGAGCGACAGAGCGGCCTGCGACTCCAGCTTAATATCTTGCTGGGCGGTGACCTCCAGCTTGCCCTTGGTGACCAGCTTGACGTCGCCCTCGATCTCCACGGTAAGCTTGTTGTCTTTCGAGTCGATAATGATTTTGTTGTTGCCGGTCTTGTCAATGATCTGGATGCCCGGCGCGTCGTCCGAGTCGTCGAACAGCAGCGTATGCCCGGCGCGCGTCTTGAAGATGCGCTGCACCACCGCGCCTGAGCTGTTGACGGCCTTGTCGGTTGGGAGCGGCGGGGCGTCGCTGCCGTTCCACACGCTGCCGATGACATAGGGGTGGTTAACATCACCCTGCTCGAACATCACCAGGACTTCGTCATCCACCTCGGGGAGCAAAAGCAGGCCGCGCTCCTTGCCGGCCATGGGCATGGCCACGCGCGCCCAATAGCTCTCTTCGCTGTCGGAGAGCCACGGGAACTTGACCTTGACGCGGGCCTGACCCTGCGGGTCCTGGTTGTTGGTGACGATACCCATGACCACGCCGGCCGGGCCGTTGTTGCCGTTCGTGCCGGGGTTGGTGCCCGCGCCGCCGGAGAGCAGGTCGGTGAAGGTATCGGGACTGCGGCCGCTGATGGTGAACTCGGTCAGGTAGCCGTCATCTGCGTCGTAGGTGTGCTTCGTGTGGGTGACGTAGTACTCGCCGCTGAATTTGCTGCCCAGGGCGTTGAGCTTGACCTTGCACCCGGCCGTCAGGGCCGGGTTGCCGCCGGCCAGACCTTCGGCCTGCAAGTTGCCGCTGGTCAGCTCCTCAAAGATAGACTTGGCGAGCTGGTCGGCCTCGGCCTGGCTGCGCACGGGGTGCTGCGTGACGGTGAGCACGCCGGCCTCGCCAAAAGCCTTCTCGACCACTTTGGAGCCGAGCTCCATGCCGACCTGCGCGATGGCAGCGGCGTTGCCGGTGGCGAGCGCGCCGATGGCGCCGGCAGCGTCGCCGCCCAGGTACTCAGAAGCCAGCTCTAGGCCCTTCTGAAGGCCCGCCTCGGCCAGGGCGGCCGCCGGGCCGCGTGCCACTTCGGGCAGCGCGCCGAGCGCCTTGCTCTTGGCGTCGGCCACCGCGCCGCCGGCCTTTTCGGCGGCGAACCCCATGGCCTGCTCAGCGAGGCTATTGAGCTGGCTAGAAGCGGCCCCAGCAGCCTCACTAGCGGCGCTGGACGCCGCGCCTCTGGCTGCGTCGGCCAGCCCGCCCAGCGGCCCACCCCCGCCGCCCAGGTCGCCCAGGCCCGCGCCGGTGCTCCCGGCCCGGCCGATGATGTCGCGCTTGTTGGCGGGGTCCCAGCCCTTGACGATGACTTCTTTGAACTGCGAGGCGGTCGTCATGCGCGGCTTGAATTGCCGCAGTGTGACGCCGTATTCCAGCTCGACGGTTTCGGGCGGGGTGCTGCCGGGCTTCTTGAAGACCAGCGTGCGGTCGTCCACCAGGAAGCTGAAACCCAGGCGGCGGGCGCGCTCCATGATGAACTCGAAGTCCGACTGATTGTTTTGTAAGATGTATTCGTAGACCTCGGTGGTGTCGTCTACGTCGGGCTTGAGGCCATACTCGCGGGTGATCTTGGTGACGATGTCGCTGTCGGTCATCTGCACAAACGAGCGCGTCTTCTTGCCGCGGTGCAGGCGATGGGCGCGGTCGTAGCCGCGCAGCACGACGATGGGCGCGCTGCCGTAAGGATAGTCTGGCTCCACGGAGGTGATCTCGCCGATGAGCAGGCGCTTGGGCTGCTCGGAGCCTTCGCCCGAGGCCTTGGCGAGGATCTCAACCTCCTGCCCAATCTTGAGCAGGTCGGAGTCGGCCCAGGTGAGGCGCGGGTCGCGGATTTGGATAGTGAACATGTCGGGGATGTGCAGGCTGTCATCCACTTCGACGTTCGCCAAGTCCTGCATCAAGCCGTCGGGGGCGTCAGCGCCGCCGAGCTTGAGGTAGAAGTGCGCCAGCAGGCTGGTCTCGGGAGGCATGGGCGGCTAGGGCAGCGGCGGCAGTTGGATCACCGTGCCGGGTTCCACCTTGAACGGGTTGTCAATGTGGTTGACCTCGGCGATGTAGCGCCAGTAGTTCGCGTTGCCGTATTCCTGCGCGGCGATCCAATCGAGCGTTTCGCCCTCTTTGAGCGTGTGCGAGCGGTGGCCGGGCACGCCGCCGGAGGTGGGGTTCTGCTTGGGATAAAGCCCCTCGTCTTCAACCTGCTTGAAGGTCACATCCAGCGTGGCGCGCACCGGCGTGCCGTCGGGCAAGAACAGGCTGAACTTGGCGCTGACCGATGCGACCACGGCCTTGAACGACCACATGGTGCCCCAGCGGAACTCACACCTGGGCGGCTGGCCTTTTTTGGTCTTGGGGTCTTTCTTGGCCGGGTTGACCATCGCCAAATCCCAAATGGCGTTGGTGTATTTCTTGCGGACGTCCTCACCGCTCTCGTAGGTGTCAAACATCAGCGTGACCTTAAGATCGGTGGGATTGCCGCCGTTGAACTCCAGCGGCGGGACGTTGGCGCCCTTCTTCTTGGGCACCTGCCAGTTATTCGACTTGGTGAAGGCGTATTCGGTGGGGTTGAACATCACCTCCACCGACTCTTCGGTATCCAGATTAGTAATGGTGGCCTTGACCAGTTCGCCCGTTAACATCAGCTATGCCTCATGCGCCTCACGCCAGCCCGCGCGACCGTTCGCGCTCCACCTTCAGCCGGCGCTGCACTTCCTTCCAAATATGCTCGGTGATTTTTTCCAGGCTGGGCAGCGGGGGCGCCGCCGGTAATTCTGAAGCGGAGGACGCCAGGCTGGTCAGGCTGCCCAGCGCCTGCTGGCCCGCCTGGAGCGTGCCGCCTGCCGCCGAGGCCGCCCCGCCCAGCCCTTCGGCCAGGGGCATGTCAGGCAGCTGGAGGCCGTCGAGGGACGGCAGACCGGCCGCGCCCGCCGGGCCGCCCAGCCCCGGCAATGGAGGCAGGTCACCCAGGGAGGGCAGGCCGCCGCCCAGGCCTGGCAGGCCGCCGGTGAGTTGGCCGAGGCCGCCCGGGAGGGCGGGCAATTGATCGGTGAGGCCGCCCAGGCTGCTGGGCAGGTTGGCCAGGGAGGGCAGGCCGCTGGGCAGAGACGGCAACTGGCTCGCCAGCCCGCTCGCCATCTGGCCCAGGCCGCCCGCGGAAGGCAAACCGCCGGCCAGATTGCCCAGGCTGCCCATCTGGCCGAGCAGGCCGCCGGCGCTGGGCAACTGGCTCGTCAGGCCGCTGACGCGGTCAGCAGCCTCGGTGAGCGACGGCATCTCGGTCGGGAGGCCGGTGGGCAGAGATGGCGCGGAGGGCAATTGGCGCGCCAGGCCGCCGAGGTCGCCCAGGCCGAAGCGCTGCACGGGGCGGTCGTCGGCCGCCTCAGCGCCCGCCGCCCCGCCCACGCTCAGCGGCCGGTCGCCCTCGCCGCGCGCCCCAGCGCGGTCGAGCAGGGCGCCGGGAGTCCCGGGCATGGGCGGCTCTGCCTCTGCGGGGACGAAGTGACCCACCAGAGCGCGCTGCACCGGGGCCGCGGACAGGGGCGTAGGCGTCACCGACGGCGCTGCGAGGGCACTCGCGGCCAATTGGTCAGCCTGGCGTTCGTAGCGGTCGTCGGCGGGGCGCAGGGTGTCGGGGTCGCCCGCGACGCCATACTGCTGCTGGACGACGTGCGCCAGCTCATGCCCCAACAGCCCCAGGCCCGCGCCACTCTGCGGCTGATAGGTGTTGTGCGCGAAGAACAAATCGGGGCCGCTGGCGAAGGCGATGGCGTTGAGGCTTTGGGTCGTCGCGTGGGCGGCCTGGCCGGTGTGCACGCGCACATCGTTAAGCGACGCGCCGTAAGCGCTCTCGAAGCGTTGGCGCACAGCCGGCTCTAGGGGCCGGCCTTGCCCGCGCTGGCTCTCGATGGCCGCGCGCTGGACGGGGCTGACGCGCTCTTCGCTTGGGGCGGGGGCGGCGCCGGGGGCCGCCGGCTCTTCGGCCGCTCGCCACACGGGCGCGTAGGGCACAAGCTCGCGCAGCACCGGGAAGTACTCGGCCGCGATGGGCGGCAGCACGTTGCCGGTGAGCGTGCTCTCGACTGAAATGACTTGCAGCATCGCAGCGAGGCCCGCCGCCTGCTCCGGCGCGCGCGGCACCGGCGTGAGCAAGGGCCCGCTGGGCGCAACGGGCGTAGCGGGCGCACCAGCCTGGGCAGCAGGTTGATCGCCAGGGGAGGCGGGCGGGGCCGCGGCCCGCAATACTGGCATGTCGGGCGCGGCGGCGGCCGGCCCGGCCTCGTGAATGATCTGAACCACGGGCGGCGGCGCGGGCGTCTGCGGCCCCGCAGCGAGCACGGGCGCTTCGCCGGAAATGGCGCTGGCCTGGCCCGGCAGGCTGCCCAGCGGCGGCAGCACGTCGGTGAGGCCGGCGCCGCCGCCGGCCTCTAACTGTTCGGGGAAGCCGGGCGTGCTGGTTTCGACCGGCGCTTCGCCGAGGGCGCTGAGGGATGGAAGGGCGGTAGTGAACTGGCTGATCTCGCTCCAGGCGCCCTCCAATAGGCGCTGGACGGGCGCGGCCGGCATTTGCTGCAAAAAGCGATCTACGGCGGGCAGCGCCTGGGCCATGGCGGGCAGGCCGCCGAGCTGCCCCAGGGTGGGGGGCGTGCTCAGCTGCGGCAGGCGCCCGAGCAACTCCGCGCCGAGGTCGGGGCCTTCGCCTGGCTCGGGAGTGTAGGCAAACGGACGCTCAGGCGGCGCGACGGGCGAGGGCACGCGCCACGCGGCATCCTGAGGCGCGGCCGGGGTTGGCTCAACCGGCGCCGCGGGTGTGGGCGGCGCGGCCAGCGGCTCGGCAACGCGCTTGCGGCGCGGCCAGTGAAAGGGCCAGCGGAACTTGAAAGGCACCGGCTACTCCACCTCGAACCCGTGGTGCGTGAGTTCCAGCGCCTCGATGGCGACGGCCGGGGCCGTCGCGTTGAACGCGGGGCCGATCCACTTGACTGGATACGCCTCGCGCAGGTTCCAGCGGCGCACCTCCTCCTGCACGCTGTTGTAGAGCACCACCGACACGTCTTTGCGCTCCACCTGGCCCTGCGTCACTTTTTGATACCACTCCCACAGGGTGGTCGAGTCGGTCGTACCCCACTTCAGAGTCAGATTGGTCCACTTGGTGCGACCGGGCAGCTTGTGCACGAAGCCGTTGTTGCCGCCCTCGGCGTAGTCGGTCACTTCGGTTTCGACCTGCAAACCGGCGCACTCAGTGAAGCCGCCGTGGTCTACGCCGTCAATCTCGATGAAGAAGTGTGACCCACGATACGGGTCGGTGCGAGAGCCGGTGGCGGGCATGTCAGCGCCTCTTCACAGCATCGTTCAATTTCACGTTGATGGCCGCGATCTGCTCTACCCAGCGGTGGCGCTCGAAATGATCCATCTCGAGCACGAACTCCGGCGGCCAGTGAAAGTGATAGGCTATGTAGGCTACCTCCTCGTAGAGCTTCTCTATGGGGTAGCCCGCAACCCCCCCAGGTTGCCAAAGTCCACCTCGAATTGGGTCGAGCACTGCGGGCACTGCACCGGCACGTGGCTGTCGCCGCTCTCATTGATCTGCCGGTAGAAGCGCTGCAGGTAGGCCAGATCGCTGGAGAACAGCCCCTCGACCTGGCGCGGCGTGACCTCGGTGATCTGGCCGAGGCGGGTGATGACGCGCGCGAGCAGGATGATGACCAGGTAGGCCTGGTTCGACTTGACGCGCGGGTCGCGCAGGGGCGCGATCTCATCGAGCGCGGTCGCCAGCCGCATGATGCCGGTTTTGTGCAGGTTGCCGTCGGGGTCAACGTAACCGCGCGGCAGCGTGAATTCGTATTCGGTCTTCAGCACGTTCGCCATGGTGGTCTAGAGCGGTCCTCCGTGATAGGCCCAGCCGGCGCGAGACGGGTACGGTCAGCCCGATCACGTCTCGCGCCAGCCGGCGCAACCGCGCTGGTTACTTGACGCGCTCAAGCCCTTCGTGGGCCAGGGTAAGCTCCTCGATGGCGACTTCGTTGCCGTCGGCCTTGGCCTGCGGGCCGGTCACTTTGCTCGGCCAGGCGTCCACGAAGTTCCAGCGGGCGACCTCGGTATTGGCCTGGTCAAACAAGACGATGGAGCCGCTCTTGCGGGCTTCGTTGACCTTGCCCTGCTCCACCTTCTTGCGCCATTCCCACAACTCCAGGATGTCGGTGATGCCGCGCTTCAGGACGATGTTCGACCACTTCAGCGCGCCGGGCTGCTTGCGGATGATGGTCTGGCCGTCCTTGCCCGCTTCCTTGTACTCGATGATCTCCGACTCGGAGTCAAGCCCAGTGCACTCGCGGAACTGAGCCTGCGAGATGCCGTCAATCTCGACATGAAAGTGATAACCAACTAAGGGGTCACTGCGGCTGCCAGTAGGCATCGTATTCTCCTAACTCCTATTCTTCCACGCCCGCGCCGCCGCTGAACTGGCTGACACGGAAGATGACAAACTCGGCCGGCTTGACGGGCGCAATGCCGACTTCCACGATCAACTGGCCCACGTCGCGCGTTTCGGGCGGGTTGTTCTCGGCGTCGCACTTGACGTAGAAGGCTTCTTCGGGCGTCAGGCCGAAGAGCGCGCCGTCGCGCCAGACGCGGGTGAGGAAGCCGGTGATGGTGCGCTTGACGCGCTGCCACAGGGCCTGGTCGTTAGGCTCAAAGACGACCCACTGCGTGCCGAGCAGGATAGACTCCTCGACGAAGTTGAACAAGCGCCGCACGTTGACGTAACGCCACGACGCGTCGCTCGACAGGGTGCGGGCGCCCCACACGCGAATGCCCCGCCCGGGGAAGGCGCGCACGCAGTTGATGCCGACGGGGTTGAGGCTGTCCTGCTCCGACTTGGTAATCTGGTTCTGCAGGCCGAGCGCGCCGCGCACGACCTCGTTGGCCGGGGCCTTGTGAACGCCGCGCTCGGTGTCGCTGCGCGCCCAGATGCCGGCCATGTGGCCCGAGGGCGGAATGAACAGGCTGGTTCCGCCGACGCCGGGGTTGGGGTTGGCAACCTGGAGCCAGGGGTAATAGAGCGCGGCGTATTTCGAGTCGTAGCCCGCTTCCTTCATGCGCCAGTCTTTGACATCTTGGGCGTTCAGATCGGGCAGCGCGTCGAGGATCGCCACGCGATCCTTCATGTTTTCGCAGTGGGCAATGAGGGCCAACTGCACGGCTTTGACGCCCTCGCGGTTGATGGCGCCCGCCTGGTAGGCGGCCATAAGGTCGGGGCAGGCCACCATGGTGATGTCGTCAATGGCCTCAAAGCCGCCCAGGCCGCTGCGGTCGGCCACGTTGCCCTGGTAGACATCCGGGCTGGTGGCCTTGACCGTCAGTGCCTGCGCCTCGGTGGGCTTGAGGGCGTAGCTGCCGGCGACCGGGTTGCGCTCGGCCAGGCCCACACCGGCCAGCTTCAGTTCCTCGAGCATGACCAACTTCGAGCCCTTGTTGACGGTCTCGACAGCGTTCTGCGCGCCCTTGGCGGTCGAGAAGCTCAGGCCGTCATATTTCTCTTCCGCGGCGCCCTTTTTCACCGTGAGGTTGAAGGTGCCCTCGCCGCCGTCGCTGACCTCCACGGTAATGCCTTCGCCGCCCGCGCCTGCGTCCTTGGCGATGGCGCGCAGCGTGCTCGGGCCGCCCGCCGCGCGGGCCGGCAGCGCCGCCGAATTGCCCGCCGCGCCGTCGTCGGGGCCGGCCGGCAGCCGCAGCACATAGCACGAGCCGCCGCCGTTGTTGAAGTAGCCGTAGACCGCATGCGCCAGGTAGGCCCCCGGCACAAAGCCGCCAAACACGTTGGTGTATTGCGTCCAGTTGGCGATGAAAGTAGGCTTGTTGACCGGCCCCTTGGTGGCGAAGCCAATGAACCCGGCGACGGCCGTGCCCACGCCTTCGATGGGCTTGGAGCCTTTATCAACTTCCTCGACATAGACGCCCGGTGACAGATATTGAGGTGACATACACAACTCCTTTGCGAGTGCGGGTGTTAGGTCCTGCGCCGGCCGGTCACACGACTGCTCGGCCCGTCTGCCTCTTGGTAAGCGTGCCTGCGGCTGCGGCGGCGCGGTGTGGGCGCGCCCCCGCCCGTGGGGGCCTCCTTTCGGGTCTACACCTCAATATCGTAGTCCGCGGCCGGCACCACGACCTTGTGGTCGCGGGCCTTGCCGCCGGACGGCTCGACCCGCCATTGATAGCTGCCGGCTGGAAGGTTACGGAAGCTGAACTGGCCGGCGGCGTCCGAGACCGCCTCGAAAGCTGTGCCCAGCACGCGCACCCGCGCCCCAGCCACGGGGGCAGTGCGGTCGCCCTTGGCGTGCACCCGGCCGCCCACGTACACCAGCGCCACGTCGGTGGGTTGGCCGGTTGGGCCGACGCGGATCTCGGCTGTGCGCACCAGCGGCCCGACGGAGGGCTTGAACACGTCGAGCGGCACGGTCCAGGTCCAGGTGAGCGAGGCGTGCAAATCGTTGCCAAGCGCGCCCCACAGGTCTTGCCCTTTGAGCGCCTGATCTGGCTCGGGGACGCGGGCCATGATCGGCTGGCGAAAGTTCGTCAACTCACCCCGCAGCAGGTCGGGGCTGATGATGCTCTGGCGGTACATGCTGGCCAGGACGCGCGCCAGGATGCGGTGCTCGTCATCCGGCTCGGTCGTCCAGGCGCTGACCAGGTAGGCCAGGTCTACGCGCTTGGGCGGCCGCTGGCGCACGGCCTTGCCCGTCTCGTCGCGGGTGATGATGTCAACCTCGTCCTTGAGGTCCACGCGCTCGCGGATGTCGGCCAGGAACAGGTTGAGCGTGGGCCGCGACAGCCGGCTCGACCAGTCGCGGGTGGGCCGCTCGAAGGCGATATCCACCTCGTTCTTCCTGATGGGCACGTCGGCGGTCAGGACCGCGCGCAAAGTCTCGTCAACGTCTTGGAACATGGTCAGTCGTCAGCCAAGTGATCGTCCGGCGCTTTTGCCGCCGCCATACGATACTTCGTTTTAGCCGCGACGCAAGTTCGTAAATTATCCCGGTAATGTCCGGTTTGAGCGGCGGCTTGACTGGGCCGCTGGGCGGGCCTGGCGGCTCCGGCGTAGGCCTGGCCTCGTAGGCCCCGTTGGAGGCGGGGCCTAGCCCGCGGATGACGCTGGCTCCTCGGCGTCATCTGCCGCGGCGGTCTTCTTATCGGGCTTCTTCTCCTCGGCCTTGCAGTTGAGGTCCACGTTGATAACAAACGGCGGGTTGTCCAGGGCGTCGCTGGCGTCTTGGGCGGCCTTCTTGCGGGCCGCTGCCAGTTCGTCGGCCTTGGCCTTGGCGACCTTGCTTAGTTCGGCGATGGCCGAGGCCTTGGGCACGCGCTTGACCGAGATGGCCTCCTCCACCGTGCCGTCGTAGCCCTTCATGGCGGCCACGTGGGCGTCCTCGTGCGGCTTGAGCTGGTTGTTGATGGCGTCTTCGACGCGCTTCTTCTGGCAGGCGGTGAGGCCGGACGGCACCGTGGGCAGGTTGACGCTGGTGGTCACCTTGAACGTAGCGACGACCGTGCCGGTTACGTCCACCAGGTTTTCCTCCGGCTTGGTGCCGGGCGTTTGGGTTGTGACCTCATCCTTGGTGCTGAAGCCGGGCGCGCCGTAAGATGCGCTGGTGACGCCCTGTTCGTCTATCGTGATGGTGTGTTCTTCCGTTTCCCCATCGTCCAACGGGATGGCTGGGGACTCCGACGGGACCTCACCTTCGGAGACGCGCTGGACGGAGGGCGGCCCAAACGCCCTCGAGCCGCTGGACAGCGCGCTGGTGGTTGGGGCGGCCGGCCCGCCCAGCGCGGCCGTGGCCGCGGCCTCCGCCGCCTGCTCGAAGCTGTCGGTGGGACTGCTGATGCTGACGCCGTCCTCGCGCAGGGTGCCGGCTACCGGCCCCTGCGCCTGCTGCAGGGTGTGGGCGGCCTCGTGGGTGAGCAGGCGGCGACCCGCCTCAGACTCGGGGGCGAAGCTGCCGGCGCTGAAATAAATGTCTTGCCCGGTGGTGAAGGCCAGGGCGTCCATCTCCTGCGCCAGCGCGTCGGCTTCGGCGTCGGTGTGGACACGGACGCCGCTGAGGTCGCCTGCCAGCCGCCGGCCAAGGTCTTGAGCCAGGTCGCTGGGCAAGGGCCGACCGCGGCCGGCCTGCTCGGCCAGGCGGTCGCCCAGGTCGGGTTGGTCTTCGGCTGTCGCCGCCGCCGGGGCGCGCTGCCCGCGCCGGGCGGGTTGGACGGGCGCGCCGCCGGGAGCGCCGGGCGGCAGCCGATAGGGCGGCAGCGTGCCGAGCGGCGCGGCGGGCAGCGGCTTTGGCCCTTTGTCCATCAGCATGTTGATCTGCAATTGCAGTTGATGCTCGTGGTCCTTGAGCGCCTTGGCATAGGCGGCGGGGTCAACGGCCTTGTCGGGTAGGGGCAAATGGCCCTGGAAGTCAATTGGCCGCCAGCGCCCGCCGCCGTCTACCAGGCCCTGCAAGTCGCCGTGAATGTAGGTGTTCTGCTGGAGGACGCGCTCGCCGTAGGCGCGCACATCCTGAATGGTGATCTGGTTGATGGTGCTGGCGACCTGAGCGGCCTCCTTAGTGGCCTTGTCGAGCGCAGACTGCGCTTTGGCCGCTTCGTCGGGCGTGCTGGCCTTGGCGACGGCCTCTTCCAACTCATCAATGCCGGTGACGTCGGGCATGGAGCCGGAAACCTTCTCCATAGCAAAGGCGCGCTTGCCCGGGCCGACCTGCACCTCGCCGAAGCACTTGGGGCCGATGCCGGTCTGCCCGGCGGCCTGCGCGCCGCGCAGCTCGCGGGCGAAGACCTCCTTGAACTCGTCGGTGTCGGGGTAGACCTTGATGGCGACTTTTTCTGGCACGCCGGGGATGAAGCCGTCGTAGACACCGAAGCCCGCGCCCTGCTCGGCCAGGCTGCCCTTGAAGCCTGCGCTGGAGAGCGGCTTGTTGGGGTCAAGAATGTAGCCGCGCGTGGGACCCTCGACATTGGCCTTGATCTTGCCGGCGGCGCTTTCGGGCACGCCGGCGCTCTTGGCTGCGGCGTCCATCTCCTCGATGGACTTGGCGAGCTTATTGATTTCCTCAATCGCCATTTCGCCGCCTTCGGCGCCCACCTCGGCGGCCTTGGCAGCGGCTCCGCCGGCCTTCGCGGCCTCGACGGCGCGGCGGGCGGCCAGGGCAGCGCGGATCGGGCCGGCCATGGCCTTGAAGGCTTTGGCGGCCGCGAAGACATCGAGACCGGCGGCGATGAGGTCGAGCGCCACCCAGAACAACGACGGGTCGCTTTGCGAGACAGAGGTGGCTTTGTCGAGGTTGGTGTTCGAAGCCGCCGATTCGACTTGATAGTTCTGAATGTTCTCGAGGAGTTGCGAGCTGCTCAAGACGGCGCTGCCGCCGGCCGCGGCGCCCGCCACTACCAAACTGCCGCCGCTGGTGGCGACGGCGCTGAGGAGGCCGAGGGTGATGCCCAGGGCGGCCACGGCGACCTGCTGGATGCGCTCGTCGCTGTCCTTGTCGGCCTTGTACTCGTCTACGGCCTTGCCTTCCAGCGTCTCCGGCCCATAGTTGAGCTTGGTCTTGGTGCCCTGGACGATGTTGTTGAGTGACCAGATTTTGAGCTTGCCCGCTCCCAGGTTGTCGCGGGTATCCTGAATGTTCTTGCGCTTCTCGGCCAGTTCCTTGCCGAGCAGCGTAGCCGCGGCGGGCGACGTGCCGGCTTTGGCGAAGTCGGCCATCTTGGCTGGGTCGTGCTTGAAGGCCGCCAGCGCGGGGAACTGCGCCGCCGCGCCGGCAAACACCTGCTCATACTTCTGCTTGGCCTCCACCATCTCTGGGAGCGTGGAGTAGTCCACCTCCCCCTCGGGGCGGCTGCCGCCGCCTGGGGTGTCTACGAGGGCCGGGGCGTTCTCGGCAACAACCTTGCGCTGCACGTCCATCAGCTTGCCGTGTTCGGCCACCAGCATCTGCGCGGTCTCGGCCATCTTGGCCGAGTCCTCGCTCTGGTTCATGGTGTAGTTGCCGGTGGGGACCTCGGCCCGAATTTCGAGGTCGTCCTTGAACTCCTCGGTCAGGCCGAAGCGTTGCGCCTGCTCTTCGATAGCTTTGTCGCTGGCGCCAAGCATTTCATCTATGGTGGAGCGGGCGCTCGACTCGAACGAGCCGACGATGCCTTTCACCTGGGTGGTAAGGATGCCGCGCTGGGTTTCCAGCTGCGCCATGATCGGCTCTTTGTCGGCCGGGTTGGCGCTGCCCAGTTCAATCCGGGTGTTGTGGATGAAGATGGTGACGCCGGGCGTTCCGAGCTTGACGAACTGCTCCTTGAGTTTGTTGTAAGCCCCGTCTTCGGCCTTGAGCGCGAGCAGGCTGTCGGGCGTTACGCCGTTGTGGTTGGGCAGACCCGGCCCGCCGATGACGCGCTGCACCGGCTGCCCGGCGGCCAGTTGGCGGACGAGGCGCTGCACATGACGGTTGCCGTGCGAGCGTTGGCGCCGAGTGAGGATGGCCGCCTGGATTGACCGGTCAACGCGCGCGACCGCCTCCACCGGCTCGTCAGCGTTGGCCGAGGCCGCGTCAAAGCGGTGCCGGCGGCCGGGGACGAGGCCGGCCATGTTTTCAGCAGCGGTCTGTTCCGGCTCGGCGGCCGTCGGCGCCGGAGCTTGCGGCGCGGGCTGCGGCGGTTCTTTCTGTGGAACTGGCTCCAGGGCTTCGGGCATGGCTGGGTGAGGGCGGCTTACGCCTTATCCTGTGCGGTGCTTACCGGGCCGCTGCCGGCGGGCTGGTCACCACGGCGCGTGGCGTCATCGGCGGCTGCGGCCGCCTGGCCCTCCTTGATGGCCGTCTCATGGGCCTTCTGGTCGCGGCCCAACTGCGCCGTCAGCCAGGTAGTGAATTCCTCTTCCAGTTTTCTGCGGGTCTGGAGGTACAGATCGGCGCTCTCCGGTTTGGGGATACCGAGTTTGTCCTGAATGACATAATCATAGTTGTCTTGTCCGCCGATCAGCAGCGCCTCGCGGGCATCGTCATCTAGCAGCCCCAGGCTGATGAGCGCGGGGCCTAAGGCCCGCCGCGCCGTGCGGAAGGCGGAGACATAACCGGCTTGAATGGACCTAGCCGTCCCATTGATCATAATTCGCGCGTTTTGCTGGACGGAGGCGTTGTAATCCGTCTGGTACCCGCTGACGCCCTGGGCCACCAGGCCCGTCACCGCGCCAGCGACGGCCAGCCCGACACCCGCGGGCGGGAAAGCAATGGTGAGGACGCTGAACGCGACGCCTAGTAGCGTGTTGCCATAGCCGGCCCAATCGCCCACGTCGGTGTTCAGAGCGGTGGTCTGGCCCAGCGCGCGCGGGACGAAGTCTTTGACCGCATCTTGCACGTCGTCGGCCAGCGCATTCAAGTAGCCGCGGGCGCGTGTGTCCACTTCGGTGATCCGCTTGAGCACGTCCCGGTCTTCGGTCGCGGTCTCCTCGGCCAGGCTGCGCTCGCCGGCGGGGGCCTCGACCGGTGGCTCAGGCCCAACCCGCTCCTCGTCCATTTCGGCATAGGCATCCGGCCAAACCGGCTTGTCGGCCGCGCGGCCCGCGTCGCGTAGGGCGGCTTCGGCCGCCACCTCGCGCCGGGCTGGGTCGGTGTTTGTGTCAAACTGGCTTAGATAGTCCCAGCCTTCGGCGTGCTGGCGCTGGCGGGTCATCCACTCTGAAAATGGAATCTCCATCTCCAGGCGCACATCGCTATACATCGGGTATTCGTCCGGGTCAGGGATATAAAGCTGATCGGTGATGATCGCATGGATGGCGTCGCGGTCGCCGGTCTCAAACAGCATCCGTGCTACTTCATCGGTCGTGGCTAACAGCAGCAGTTGGTCTTTCAGGGCCTCGCGGCCGAGCCGGAAGGCGCCGGCCTGCGTGTTGGCGGTAGCGGCGCCAAAAGCGTGGAGCGCGGCCTGGGCCTCATCCTGCGTGTCCTCGCGCTCAGCGTTGATGTCGGTGGTGATGGTGGTTTGCAGCCCCGCCTGGGCCGCCGTGGCGGCGGCCGCGCCGATGATCTTGCCGACGGCCGCGCTGGGGAACCGCGAACTGATGACACCCATGACGCCGCTGAAGATGGCCGAGACCAGGCCCCAATGACCGCTCAAGGCCCCGCTGAAAGCATCCACTTTCTCTTCGCCGACGGCCAGGAAATCGCGGACGGCATCCTGCACATCGTTGTAGTGGGTGTTCAGGTATTCGCGGGCCCGCGTCTCGGCCAGTGCCACGCCCTTCTGAATGGCGCGCTCGTGGTCCTGCTCGGCTGCCTCAGTGGCGTCATCTACCGGGTCCAGTGTCGCTTCCACATCCGCGACTGGCTGCGCCGGATCGGGCGGCAGTGCGCCGGCGAAGGCGAGCGACAGTGCGTTGGTGAGGCCGGCGTTTATGCTGTTCGCCGCCTGGGACATGAGCGGCACCGGCGGCCGGCCGCTGCGCGCTTCGACGGCCCCGGCCACGCGCGCCCGCGCCGCCGAACGGCCCGGTTCGGCGGCCAGGTCGCTCAGGCCCATGCTCTCGTCAAGCCAGCTGTACTTCTCCTGACGCACTTGTTTGGTCTTCCAGTCCTCGAAGGCAATTTCCATTGCCTCGCGCACCGGACCATACAGTGGGTCGCTGTCGGGGTTGGGCACGCCGATGTAGTCGCGTAACACGGTGTCAATGTCGTCGGATGAGCCGCGTTCCAGCAAGTCGGCGGCGTCAGGATAGCGCCGGGCCTGCTTGACCAAAGCCGCGTGCAGGCTGCCGCGGAGGCTGGTGAAAAAGGCGGCCTGGGCGTACCCAACGGCTTTGGCGGCGCCGCGCATCACGGCCTTAGCCGCCGCTTTGGGGTCGGTATCGGCGGCCTTGGTGACGTAGCTGGTCAGGGCGGTCTGGCCCATGGAAAACATGGCCGAGAAAACAGCGCTGCCCACGCCGACCTGCGTGAGGTTGCTGTAGCGGGCGCTCACCGACGAGGCGACCAGCCCGACCACGGTGGAAGCGATGCCCAGGTAGCCGCTCGGCTCGGCATCTAGCGCGTCAATGCCGTCACTGGTGGAGGCCTCAAAGTCGCGGGCGGCGTCCTGCACGTCGTTGTAATCGGTGTTTAGCAGCGTGCGGCCGCGTGTGTCGGCAATCTCGATGCTGTCGTCAATGGCCTTGTCGCGCGCCAAGTCTTCAGCGGTGATTTCCGGCTCGGCTGTGGGCGCTGTGGCTGAAGCGGCGTTCGGGGCGGCGGCCGGCGTGGCCGGCTCATCTCCGGCCGCGCGGGCAATGCCGGCGGGGGCCGCGTTAAGGGGGGTGGGCCGGCCGCGGCCGGCCGCCTGGGCCTGCTGCTCGCTGGGGTGGCCGGGCGGGTTCAGGCGCGTGGGGTCGGCGGTCGTGCCGGTGTGCTCTTGTTGCGCGACATGGGCCAGTTCGTGAGCGAGTAGTTCATCGCCGGCGGCGGTGCCAGGGGCGTACGCCTGCGGGCCAAAGACAATGTCGTTGCCGACGGTGTAGGCCGAGGCGCCGAGCGCCTGGGCGCTGGCCGCGGCGTCGGGGCTGGTGTGCACGCGCACTTCGTCGCTGACCGGGCGGCCGAGGCGGGCCTCGCCCGCCCGCCGCGCCTCCTCGGGCAACGGGCTGCCGCCCGAGCGCCGCAGCAAGCGGCCGACCGATTGGTTACCGATGGCCTGGTTGAGGCCGAACAGCGCCGCCTGATCGGGGCTGAGGCCGCTGGGGGCGTTGGGGCCGTCGTCTTCCTCGGCGCGCCGCGGGTGGTCGGCGGCCTCGGCGGCTTCAGCGTGGTGGCGGCGATCAGGGGCAGACACGGTAACTGCCTCTGGGCTTCAGGCGGACGAGCCGCGGCCGTTAGCAGGCTGTGGCTCGAAATCGCCGGCGATGACCATCCGGCCGATCTTCTGGAACTCGCGCCTGGTGGCTTGCAGCAAGTGAGCCATGGTAACCAGGCGGCCATCGGCGGCCGCTAAGAAGGCGGAAGCGACGACGATGTTGCGGATGTGGCCGCCCGCGATCTTGAACCGGTGCGCCAGGTAGTCCAGGTCCACATCCGGGCCGAGGGGCAGTTCGGGCGGCAGGGAGACGCGCCAGATGCGGCGGCGGTCGTCTTCCTCCGGCAAAGGGAAATCCACCACGAACTGCATGCGGCGCACGAACGCGTCATCCAGGTTCATCTTGAGGTTGGTCGCCAGGATCACCGCGCCGCTGTACTCTTCCATCTTCTGCAGCAGGTAGGCGGTCTCGATGTTGGCGTAGCGGTCGTGAGCGTCTTTGACTTCAGAACGCTTGCCGAATAGCGCGTCGGCCTCGTCGAAGAACAAAATCGCGTTGGCGGTTTCGGCCTCGGCGAAGATGTGGTCGAGGTTCTTCTCGGTCTCGCCGATGTACTTGCTCACCACGCCGGAGAGATCAATCTTGTACAGGTCGAGGCCCAGCGCGTTGGCGATGATATCGGCGGCCATAGTCTTGCCGGTGCCCGACGCGCCCGCGAAGAGCGACATGAGGCCCTTGCCCAGTGCCAGCCGCCGCGCAAAACCCCAGGTCTGAAAGACCAGGTGGCGGTGCTCCATGTGCAGCGCGATCTCGCGGAGCTGCTGCACCGTGTCGGCGGGGAGCACGATGTCGTCCCAGTCGTAGTGCGGGACGATCTTGCGCGCCAGGCTGTTGAGAATGGGCGTGGACTGGGTGCGCGCTGCGGCGTACAAATCGTCGGCGGTGACGCGCGGCGATTCCGGGCTGCGCCACATGGCCGCCGCGCGGGCCGCGGCCACTGCGTCGGCAATCTGGGCGGTGCTCAGGCTGAACTTCTCGGCCAGGCCCTCAATCACCTCCGGCGGCAGGCCCACAGCCAACTCGCCCAGGCGGTGACCCCACAATGCCTTGCGCGCATCGAAATCGGGCGCGGGCAGCTGGATGGTAAGCCCCGGCCAATTGAAGCCGCCCTCGGCGCCGAGCAGCGTGAGCGGCGCGAGGTGGCTATGCTGGAGCCGGGCGCGGAGCCAGGCAGCCTCGTCGGGCTTGAGTTTGTGCAGGTCTTGCAGCAGCAGGGCAGCAGGCTGCAGCGCGGCCTCGCGCTCAGCCAGGGTGAGCGCGGTCTCGAGGCCCTGGCCTACGCTCAGCCCGGGCAGGTCAACCGTAAGGAGCTGGAGGCCCGTACCCGTGATGAGGCGCAGCGCGGCGTGCCGGAAGTCGGCCGCGTGGCGGCCCTGCACGGCCAGCACCGGCGGCGCGAGCCGGGTAGGGGGCAGCGCGGCCAATTCATCGAGCTGGGCGACCAGCCGCGGATTGAAAGGCAGGGGCTGGGGCGCCGCCGTGCCGGGGTGTAAGACGGCGAAGCCGCGCAGCGCCTCGTCGAGGCTGGCGAGGCCGAGCAGGAAGCCCGCAATGCGGGGGTGAAGGCCGAGCGTCTGCGCCGGCAGTGGCGTGAAGGGCTGGCCGGGTTCGTTATAGAGGTTGAGGAGCAACAACCGCCGCAGCGGCGCGTCGGCGGCGAAGTTCTGACGCGCCGCCTCGTGGCCGGCGCGCTCGGCCAGCAGCCGAATGGCGATCTCGACACGCGGCCGGCGCTTGGTCACGTCATCCTGGACGTAGGCGAAGAGGCGCTCCATGCGGCTGTCGGCCTCCAGCGCGAGGCCAAGCAGCACGCAGCCGACGTCAAATGAGTTTAGGCCGGCGAGCCGGATCAGTTCGCCCAGCGGGCCGCCGGCGTCCTGGGTCAGGCGCGCCAGGGCCGCGCGCTCGCGTGACAGCGCCGCCGCATAACTCTCCACGGCCTCCGTCCCCTGCAAGCGCGGGCCGAGGCCGAGCAGTTGGTCTACTTCCTCGTCGGAGATATACAGGCCGCGATATTCGTCGTGCCCAGCGGGCAGGCCCATGGCCCGCAGGCGCGCGATCTCCAGGCGGAGTAGGCGCTCTACCAGGCGCAGCCCGGCGGGCACGTCGGGCGGGCCGGCGTGGCCTGAGGCGGCCGGGGAGGGTGTGGGCTGGGCGGCGGGGGCTACGGTCTCGCGAGTATCCATCGCTGCGTTTTAGCGCCTGGCACGATTGTGAAAGGAAACCGCGCCGGCCCCGATAGTACGCTGGGCCTAGCGGTGGTGCGGGCGGCTACGGGGCGATACTAGCACGGTCGGCGCAGGCGCGCAAAAACGCCGTGCTGTTCTCGGCCAGCGTGTCGAGCCGGTAACCGCCTTCCTGTACCAGCACTGTGGGCAGGCCCAGGCCGGCGATGGCCTCACCCACTGCGGCCAGGCCGCCGGGCGTGAGGGTGAAGCCGCCCACCGGGTCGCCCACAGCGGTGTCGAAACCGACCGACACGACGAGGCAGGCGGGGCCATAGGCCCGGATGATCGCCAGGGCCTCGGTCAGGACCGCGAGATAGCGGGCGTCGTCGGTGCCGAGTGGCAGTGGGAAGTTGCAGTTGAAACCCAGGCCCGCCCCTTCGCCCAGCTCGCCGGCGGCCCCCCAGTAGAACGGGTAGTCTTCGTCTGGGTCGGCGTGGAGCGAGCAGGTGAGAACGTGGGGGTCGGCGTAAAAGATGGCCTGGGTGCCGTTGCCGTGGTGGTAGTCCACATCCAGGACGGCCACGCGGCTGCCCTGCGCCTGGAGCCAGCGCGCGGCGATGGCGGCGTTGTTGAGGTAGCAGTAGCCGCCAAACATGGCCTGGGCCGCATGGTGGCCGGGGGGCCGGCACAGGGCATAGGCCACGGGTTCGCCCGCGCGCACCCGGGCCGCGGCCGTCAGAGCACACTGGGCGGAGGCGTAAGCGGCGTCCCAGGTGCCCTCCAGCACAGGGCTGCCCACATCGAAAGCATAGTAGCCCACCTGCCCGAGATAGCCCGCGGGGCGGTGCAGCGCGCCGCGCGGAGCGAAGGTGGACCCGAATACCGGGCCGCCGCCCTGGTAGTAGGCCGCGTTCTTGGCATAAAGCGAGGCGAGGAAGTCAACGTAGTCTGGGGCGTGGACCGCCAAAAGCGGCGCGCGACCGAAGTCTTCCGGCGGCTGCACTGGGCCGAGGCCCGCGGCCCGCACCGCCGCGACGATGATCTCGGCCCGAGCGGGCACCTCCTCGGTGATGAGGAGATCGCCTTCGGTGCGCACGGCGTCGGTGGCGTGGCGCTGGTGCTGGTCGGTGTAGATGGTGAGCATGCGCGGGATTATGGAGTAACTCGCCGCCCGACCGCCGGTGGGCGTCAGGACGCAGCGTCTTCCGCCGCGTCTGGCGCGCCCGCGTCCCAGGGCGCGGCGCTGTCTGGCTCAGCCAGGTTGGTTGGGGCGGTCGCGGGCTGGGCGGCGGCCTCAGGCCCGGCCACCTGGGCGCGCGTGACCGGACGGCCGAAGATCAGAAAGCCGGTGTGGGCGACCATGCGGTCGGTTGGGCGCAGGCGCTCCGGCACGGTCTTGTAATAGCGCAGTAACACCTCGCATACCTCAACGAACTCGTAGCCGTCGCGCTGCAAGGCGACCAGGAGCGTAGACACCTGGTTGGTGGTGGGCAGGATGCTGCCGAAGAAGCCGCCACCCTTGAGCGCCTGGCGCACGACGCCGGTGTAGTCCCACGGGTTGGGCACATCGAGGAAGAACGCGTCGGCGTCCACCTCGTCGAAGCCTTGCGCGATGTCGCGCAGCTTGAAGGTCACGCGCTCGGCCAGCCCAATACGCTCCAGGTTGCGACGGGCGTTCTTCTGCATATCTTCGCGGATGTCGTAGCTGTACACGTGGCCGGTCGGGCCGACCATTTGCGCCAGCACGGTGGTCATGCCGCCGCTGCCCGTGCCGGCCTCCAGCACCGTCTGCCCCGGCTGCACCGAGAGCTTCATCAGGATGAAGCCGCTGTCCTTGGGGTAGATGATCTGCGAACTGCGCTTGATCTCGCGGATCAGGTCGTCGGTGGAAGGCTCAATCAGGTAAAAGGCGTGGCCCAGGTGGCTGAAGACCTCGCTGCCCAGCGGGCGGCCGATGAGAGCATCGTGCTGAAAAATGCCGCGGTGCGTCTCCAGCCGCTGGCCGGAGGTCAGCTTAACTAGGAAGTATTTGTTGTCGCGCGCCACCAACTGCACAACTGCGCCGGCTCGGGTCAGGGCCATGCTCATCCTTCGCTTGTGCGGGTACCTGGAGCCGGATTATACTCGACGGCCGCCGCCGCTTCCTGTGGTACACTAACCGCGGGCAGGCCGGTGGGAGGCAGGCATGGGCAACGGCAAGCGCGTCGTGTGCATCGAAGACGAACCTGAGATGATTGACCTTGTGAAGCTCATCTTGAGCCGCAAGGGGTTTCAGGTGTCCGGCGCGATGGGCGGCCGCGAGGGCCTGGAAGCCATTCAGCGCGAAAAGCCCGATTTGGTCCTCCTCGACCTGATGATGCCCGATATGGACGGGTGGGAGGTGTACCAAAAGATGAAGGCGGATGAGGCGACCAAAGCCATCCCCGTCATCGTGGTCACCGCCAAGGCCCAAAGTATTGATAGAGTGCTGGGCCTGCACATCGCCAAGGTGGATGACTACATTACCAAGCCGTTCGGGCCGCAGGAACTCCTCGAAAGCGTGGAAAAGGTGCTGGCGCGGCTGACTCAGAGCCAGAGCGCCTGATGCTCTCCAGCCCTCCCCGCAAGTTAAGCCCGCTTGGCCCCAGCGATCGTTGGGGCGGCTCCGCCGTCTAAACATGCCCGCCCGCTTCGCCGCGCTGCATCACCGCCGCACGGGCGCGCTGCTGTTGCCGCGCGTCCGGCTGTGCACCTCGTTTCTGAGCCGCGGCCGCGGCCTGATGTTCCGCCGGGCGCTTCACCCCGGCGAGGCTATTGTGCTCGATGAGCGGCGCGACAGCCGCGCGGCCACGGCCATTCACATGTTCTTCGTGCCCTTCCCCATCGCGGCGGTGTGGATTAATGCCGCCGGGCAGGTGGTGGACAAGGCGCTGGCGCTGCCCTGGCGGCTATTCTACGGCCCGCGCGCGCCCGCGCGCTATATCCTGGAGACCGAGCCGGCCTTTCTCGACCGGATCGCGATAACGGATGAAGTGGACTTCGTGGCGGCGGAGTAAGGCCGCGCGCGCGCTCTTAGGGCTGGCGGCGGCGGTGCTTCTGGCCGCGCCGCTGCCGTCTGCGCAGGCGCAGAGCGCCGGCCCGACCTACATCGTGCAGGCTGGTGATGGGCTGGCCGTCATCTCTAACCGTTTCGGCGTGACCATTGACGCGCTGGTCGCGGCCAACCCCGCGCTCGACCCGAACAACTTGCAAGAGGGCGCGGCGCTGACCATTCCGGGCAGCCCCGGCCTGGCGGGTACGGTCGGCGTGCATCCGCTGGAGCAAGGCGAAACGCTAGCCAGCCTGGGCTATCGCTTCGGGCAGCAGCGCGCCACGCTGGTGCAGCTCAACGGCGTGCTGAACTCGGAGCAGCTCTACTTCAATCAGCCCATTATCTATCTGGTACAGGCCGACGGCGCGCTCATCGCCACCGGGCGGGCGCTGCCGGCCACCAGCCAACTGGGCCTGGTGGGGCTGGGGGCGGCTTACAACCAAAACCCCTACGCGCTGGCGGCGGTCAACCAGCTGAACCCGGCGCGGCTGACCCCCGGAACGGTGGTGTTCGCGCCGGGCGGCGATCGGCCGCTGCTGGGCTTGCCCGCGCCCATCACCGAACTGCTCGTCGGCCCTCTGCCGGCCATGCAAGGCAGCACCCTCTCGATCAGGGTGACGACCGACAGCGCGGCAACCCTCGCGGGCACGCTGGGGGCCTGGCCACTCACCTTCAACGCCGATCCGGGCGTCGCCAACACGCACTACGCCATGCAGGGCCTACCGCGCTTTCTGGACCCCGACCTGTACCCATTGGTGCTGACGGCCACGCTGGCCTCCGGCGCCGAGATCAGCCTGGTGCAGCGCGTGCCTACGCGAGCCGGCGACTTCCTCAACGACGGGCCGCTGACGGTAGACCCGGCCACGATTGACCCGGCGGTGACTGCGCCGGAGAACGACCTCATCGCGGCGGCGGTGGCGGCGGTGACGCCGGAGCGCTTGTGGCTGGGGCCTTTCGTGCTTCCATCCATTGGGGTAGAACGCTCGGTGTATGGCTCGCTGCGCGTCTACAACGGCGGCGCGCTGACGGGCTTTCACACCGGTGTGGATTACTCAGGGCAGGATGGCCAGCCAATCACGGCGCCCGCGGCGGGGGTGGTAGTGTTAGCGCAGGCGCTGACGGTGCGCGGCAACGCTACCATTATTGACCACGGCTGGGGGGTGTATACAGGTTACTGGCACCAAAGCGTGCAGTTTGTAGCGGTCGGCGACGGCGTGGAGGCCGGGCAGGTGATCGGCGAGAACGGCCACACCGGGCGTGTGACCGGTCCACACCTGCATTGGGAGATGTTCGTGGCCGGGGTGCAGGTGGATCCGCGCCAGTTCGTGAACTGGACTTTCCCCTAAGCCGCGGACGAATCGCCTGCGGGGCGGTCGCCCGAGTCATCGGCCCGAGCGCTGGGGCCGGCACCCTCCTCCAGGTCGCCGCGCTGCATGGCGGCCAGCAATTGCTCGGCGGCCGCTGCGTAGCGCTCTGGAACGAGAATATCAACCTGGCCCAGCGGCCCGACCGTCAGCCCGTACACCGCGCCCGCCCCTTCCTGCGAGGTTTGGGCGGGGATGCCGGCCGAGGCCAGCAATTCCTGAATAATGGCGGCCTGGCCGCCGCCGTTGGTCGTGAACACGACCACCAGTTGGTTGGTCATCGCACCTCCGCTTGACCCGCGCGGTCGCGGCCGGCCGATGGTGTTGGCTGCCAAGCCCGCCTGCGCCGCCGCTCAGGGCTTTCTTAAAGTCCGAGAATCAGGGTCAAGGCTTGGCCCGGGTCAGCATCCAAGCGGCGGCGGGCCTGGGCATGATTGCGAAAGCCGGCCTGGTTGAGTAGGCCAATGACCAAGTTGTTAAGACAGGCCATCACGCGGCCGAGGTTGGGTTTGGTTAGGCGGGTCTGGTCTTCGTGGAAAGTCACATCCCG
>JADZEK010000053.1 GCA_020850595.1 Anaerolineales bacterium | reverse complement strand
GAAATATGATGGGCGCCGCGCAATTCTCTATCGCACAGACGCCGGCCTTGGCCCGGGCGAGGTGCGAGAGATCGTTGTCGCCCCTAATGGCAGCATATGGTTCGTGTGTCGGGGAGGCGGGGTTAGCCGTCTGGATTCGACCGGTTGGAACACATATACAGAACAGGATGGCCTAGCTGACAACTATGTATGGGATGGTAGCGTGTCCGCAGATGGAAAGCTATGGTTTGGCACCTGGGTCAATGGCCTCGTGAGTCTTTTTGACGGCGAGCGGTGGGCCACTTTCGGACCTGCACAAGGCCTGTCGTCGGGCGGTTACGTCTGGGCTGTTGCAGCAGGACAGGGCGGAACTGCATGGGCCGGAACCAGCAATGGGCTGGGCTACTTTGACGGAAGCGCGTGGAGAATGCAGAGTAGCTTCGGTGGAGCTGCAGTTGATGATGTGCGGTCAGTGACCATTACCGCCGATCAAACGACTTGGATTGGCACATATGATTACCAGCAGGGCGGGCAGGTCGCCATGTTTAGGGAGGGAGTCTGGCGGGTGTTTGGTGAGGCAGACGGCTTAACTCCTGGTGAAGGAGTTTGGTCCTTGGCTGCCCGGCCGGATGGTACTGTATATGCGGGCACAACTAACGGATTGTATCGGTTCGATGGCATTCGCTGGATGTTAGTGGCTGGTAGTCCCCGTTACGTGAATGATATCGCCTTTGCTCAGGATGACTCGCTGTGGGTCGCAACCGAGTTCGATGGCGTCAGTCGGCATGACGGTATGGCATGGCAGGATAATTATCGATTGGGTGACGGGCTACCCGGTCTTCGCATGAACACAGTAGCCATTGCGCCGGACGGGGCGCTGTGGGTTGGTGGTGATGGGGGCGCCTCCAGGCTGATCGTACGCAGGTGAAGCCAATGGACGTGATCGCTTGATGGCCACTTCTTCCGGCATGCTACCTTACTTCGAGTCCACCCGAGTGCAAGGCGCCAGCGCTTCGCTGTTCGGGTATGCCCTGCCTTTCTTGCCCGACTTCCTGGCCGATCACACTCTGCTCGGCGAGCGGCCCTCCGACCGCATCGGCGAGTTCCTGGAGCGTTGGGTGCAGTTCATCGGCTGGCTCTGGAAGTGGCGCGGCTCCGCCATTGCGTTGCGGTATACCTGTGAACCACTCAGGGGCGAAACGGGCGTGGCGCTGCTCGGGCGTATGCCTGGCGAAGCCGGCATCACGCTGGCTGAAGACCTCGCGCGGCTGCTGGCTGCATTTGGCTTGCCGGCGCGGCCCCTGGACCAGGCTGGTCTGCGCGCCGTGCTGCACCCGTTTGATACTCCAGCCATCGCCGAGGTGCGCCAACACGAAGACAACCTGGCCTTTCCACTCCTGGGTAACCAACGGGGCTATGTGGTTCACCCTTTCGCAGCCCCAGGCGGCTCGCTGCTGGCGCCGTTTGAAACCCTTCTGCGGCAGGCGGCGCCAGCAGCGGTCAGCTTGTACCTTGAACCGACAGAACTGGCCGACGCCGAGCGCGGCGCCCTGGAGCGAGCCGCCGCCAAGGCCGAGACACTCCGGGAGCATACCTCCACGGCCGATTACCTGCCGCAGGAAATGCGCAGCATGCGGATTGCCGACCCGCAGATGGCCCTGGCGGCGCGACTTTATGCCGCGATGCTCAAGCGCCTGGCCGAGCCGTTCGCCGTCGTGGTCCAGGTCGCCAGCCCTGACCCGACCTCCGCCGTGAGCGTGGCACGCGCATTTGCCCGCGCCTTCACGCACGAGCAGGCGCAAGACAAGGCCGCCGCGGGCGAGCCGCTGCCCTCCTCTGCTGACGTCATCTTGCCGGCTGACCCGGCCTCGGCCGCCGCCGCCCGCTTCGCGTTCGAGAACCTTTGGTATCAGCCCTGGGGACCGACGCACAGCGCTAACTCGCCCGGGATGGAACGCCTGCGCTTCCTGGCCGATGCGCGCGGCGCGGCGGTGGCCTGGCGGCTGCCGGTCAACGTTCGAGGAGGGGTCCCGGGAATCGCCGTCCGCCAGCCGCCGCCTGACTTTGAGCCTGGCCCACGCCCCGCGCAACTGGCGCCAGACGAGATTCACGTGGGTTCGCTCAGGCGCGGCGGCGTAGCCGTCGTCAGCCTGAAAGACTTGACCCGCCACAGCTTGATCACGGGCTTCACCGGCAGCGGCAAGACCAACACGGTGCTCTATCTGCTGGACCAGCTCTGGCGCCGGCACGGCATCCCCTTCTTGGTGATCGAGGCGGCCAAGAAAGAGTACCGCGCTCTGTCGCGCCTGGCTGGCTTCGAGGAACTCCTGATCTTCACGCTGGGCGATGAGACCACCTCGCCCTTCCGCTTCAACCCCTTTGAATTGCTGCCGGGTGTGCGCGTCGAGGCGCATCTGGGCCGGCTTCAGGCCTGCTTCGACGCGGCGCTGCCGCAGTTCGGCATCCTGCCATCTATTGTGGCCGAGGCCCTGGAAGAGATCTACCGCGCCAAGGGGTGGAAGCTGACCGACCGCGCCCCGGCGTCCGAAGCACGACTCTGCCCCACCTTGCGCGAGCTGTATGCCGCCGTGATCCAGGCGGCCGAGGGCCGGGGCTACGGGGGCGAGATGCGCGACAACATCCGGGCCGCCGCGGGCGGCCGTATCGGCAGCCTCCTGCGCGGCAGCCGCGGGCGGATGTTCGGCGGGCAGCGCTCACTGCCGGCGGACGTGATCTTTCGCCGTCCGGTCATCCTAAGTCAAGTGCGAAAAGTTGTTATCAGAATTGGCAAAGCCAGAGCAGATGGGTACACTTGGCGGTTTCGGGACCAGCCCAGGTGAACCCACATGCTCCGGCTCACGCTTGATGATACGCAACG
>JADZEK010000052.1 GCA_020850595.1 Anaerolineales bacterium | reverse complement strand
TATCCGGGCAAGGCAGCATCGGGCGACAAGCCACCGCGTCCTGAATGCGCGCCGCGCTGGCATGCGGCGTTGTCGGCGGAATTGGTCAATATCCGGCTTACCATCCTCGCAGGTCATTATGCCCAGCGGTTTTACCTCGGTGCTCAAGCAAAGCCCACGCTGACAGAAACAGTCCGGGCATGGCGGTACTACATTGCTGCCGGATTCATCCCGATTCCTCACCCATCACCGCGCAATCAGGCGTGGCTGGTACGTAACCGCTGGTTCGAAACTGAACTGGTGCCCGATCTCGGGCGGCTGGTTGCGTCGCTCGGGCTGGGCAAGGCCACTTCGCGCGCACGCCGAGATCGCCCCGTGTAGGTCGGCAATTCGAGTGTTCATCGCGAGCCCGTCTCGCGGGCTCCTTGACGAAGAGCGACGTCGCCTGTTTTTAGGATCACTCGCTCCATCTTCAGCGTGGCGTTCTCGACGCGCAGGCGGGCCAACTGGTCGCGGTAGGGACGGCGATTGCTTGCCGCCCCCTGCGCTGCCCGAATGTTATCGAAGTGACGAGAGCTGGCGTGCGTAGTTGTGACTTGAATCAAGTTGAACCTGCCTCCATGGATTGAGCATCTTCTATGGGGGCTGCTGAGGAATCGCGCGTGCTGGCATCCCCAAATTCTCAGCAGGAGTTCTGACGTGGATTTTCTTGGGCCGATCCTGCAAAGCGGTATAGCCAGCCTGGTGTCGTACCTGGCGGCCCATGTGCTGCTTTGCCTCGTGCCCGCCTTCTTTGTCGCGGGTGCGCTTTCGGCCCTGGTGCCGCAGGCATCGGTGGTGCGTTTCCTCGGCCCAGGTGCGTCGAAATGGGTGGCCTATCCGGCAGCCGCTGGCGCGGGTAGCCTGCTGGCCGTGTGCTCCTGCACGGTGCAGCCCTTGTTTGCGGGCATTTACAAGCAGGGCGCGGGATTGGGGCCGGCCATGACGTTCATGTTCTTCGCGCCGGCCGCCAATATCCTGGCCCTGTCTTACACCGGCGTGGCACTTGGCGGAGAATTTGCGTTCGCACGGCTGGTGCTTTCGCTGGTCTTCGGCGTGGGCATCGGCATGATCATGGCCGTGCTGTTCTACCGTGATGATCTGGAGCGAACGACACAGACGGCGACATTCCAGGACAGCGGCGGTATGAGCCGGCTGACCATTGTTTTTCTGCTGGCGCTGGTGGCTTTGCTGATCGGTGGAACGCTCAAGCTGACTCCCCTCACTACGCAGCTTTGGAGTACCGACTTTGCTTGGTCTTGGGCACCGCAGGCGCAAGCCACGCTGGACCGCTGGCTGCCGGTGGACGAGCTTCGAGGCGACGAGGGATTGAGCTTGCAGGGCGCTGTGCTGATTGGCCTGCTGGTGCTCATCGGCATGGCTTCGATGCAGGGGCTGGGGAAAGTGGACGAGGGTTTCAATAGGCTCACATGGACCAGCCTGGGCCTCATTGCGCTGACGCTGGTCTTTGCCGCTGTTGGCATTCGTACGACGACTGAAGGTCTGCATTTGGCCCTGACGGCGCGATCCGTGGCGGTGGCTGTTCTGACGACCGCACTGGTACCCCTGGCCCGCCGTTTCGACGCCTGGGACGTGCAGCAGTGGCTTTGGGAAACGTGGCGCTTCGTCAAGCAGATATTCCCTTTGCTGGTGGCAGGCGTGTTCATCGTGGGCATGATTCGCGTCTTCATTCAGCCCGCCTGGGTCCAGGCCGTGGCGGGGCAGAACACACTGTTGGGCAACATGGCCGGCGTCGTGTTCGGCGTCTTCATGTACTTTCCAACGCTGGTCGAGGTACCCGTGGCGAAGATGCTGCTGTCGCTGGGGATGCACCCAGGTCCCTTGCTGGCCTACATCATGGCGGACCCGGAGCTGTCTCTGCAAAGCATGCTGATCACGGCATCCATCATTGGCCGCCGCAAGACGGCCACCTATGTGGCACTGGTGGCAGTTTTTGCGACGGCGGCAGGCTTGGCCTATGGCGCCTGGACCGATGGACGCTCCGTCTGGGAAGTCGCGTTGTCGGTGGCAGCCTTGGGCCTAATACTGATGGCAAGCCTGCGTACCCTGAACCGTCGGCGGCTGCAGGAACCTGTCGGTATGACTTAAACCTCAAATCGAAGGAGCACCTGTATGGATATCAAAATTCTGGGGACTGGCTGTGCCCGGTGCCAGCGCCTCGAGCAACTCACCCGCGATGCGGCTGCCGCCCAAGGCGTGGCGATTCAAATTGAGCATGTGCTGGAGCCCGCCGAGATCATGAAGTACCACGTGGTTGGCACTCCGGCCCTGGTGGTCAACGGGGAAGTAAAAGCGGCTGGACGCATACCGTCCCCAAGTGAACTGGCCGGCTGGCTCAGGCCGTAGCGACACGTCCGGCGGGTTGTGCCCGATGTCGCTGGCTTGAGATAACCCCGATTGAACGACGGGTCTGGGAAATTGGGCGATAAATAGACGCCACGCTCGGCGAACGACCAGCCTGTTAGGGTCGAGGCTGTGTGGAAACTCGACACTCCGATGTCGCAGTGGAAGACCCGAGGGGGAATGACGACGTTTTGCTCGTTTGTTGCGCTGGTGAGCGGGTTGTGACCGTTCGATTCGTCATGGAAGCCGCAGTGAACTCCACGTCCGTGGTCGCAAAGGGCTTACGCCGCGACCATCCGCATTGCTGTCATCGTCTTCACGTACCCGAGGACGATCAAGACCCTCTTAAAATTGTATGCAAGCGCTGACAGGTTCATTTCGGTGCTGACATTCGGCATCTTTCGGCCCGGGGCCGAACTCACTCATGGCCATGGAGCGTGCGTCCGGATCAGTCTTGGACAGATGGCCGTCAGGCTCCGCGGCTACCTGCATCTTCTTTTCATCCAATACGCGCCGCATCGGCTGACGCAGGCTGCGCAATCTTGTCCTTCAGTCGCGTCGCGCGAGCCTCGAACTCCGCCGGTTGGGTG
>JADZEK010000051.1 GCA_020850595.1 Anaerolineales bacterium | reverse complement strand
TCAGAAACTAAACCCATTTGATAGCCGGCCCGGGGCGTAGCACGCTACGCCCCTACCCGAGACAGGGCCGCGGCCGACGGGTGTTTCGGGCCTGGAGGGCTGGCGGCCTGCCGCCATGCGCTCTTCGAAATGACAATTCATCGAGGAGATCGAGTCAGTGCGGCCGTTTCTGCCGCGGGGGGGCTGGCGCACCGCGCCATGCGCCCTTCGAAATGACAATTCATAGAGGAGATCGAGTCAGTGCGGCCGTTCCTGCCGTGGGGGGGCTGGCGCAGGGCGGCATGCGCTCTTGGGAATGACAGGCAAAATAGGGTTGATCGGTCCCAAGCGCAGTTTAGATGCACTTGCCCTGTAATTGTCCATTGCCCAAGCCCGCCGTCTCGGTTATCATGCGCCTGCGCGCGGCGGCTCGGCCGGCGCGCTCAACCCCAGTTGTGTGAGGTGAAGGATGGCGACAGCGTTTCTCGACCGGTTAAAGGCCGGTGACGTGCTGGTGGCCGACGGCGCGACGGGCACGAATTTGCAGGCGCGCGGCCTGGCCTTCGGCAAAGCGCCCGAGGAGTGGCTCTTCGAACAGCCTGAGCAGATCAGGCAACTGCACCGTGACTTCGTGGCCGCGGGCGCCAACATCCTGCTCACCTGTACCTTCGGCGGCACGCCCCTGCGCTTGGAGCACGTAGGCATGGCGGACAAGGTGGTGGAGGTGAACCGCACGGCCGTGGCGTTAGCCCGGGAGGCCATCGCCGGGCGCGAGGTGCTCATCGCCGGATCGCTCGGTCCCACTGGCCAATTGCTTGAGCCGCTCGGCCCGCTTTCGGAGGCCGACTGCGCCGGGGCGTTCGCCGCGCAAGCCCGCGCGCTTTCCGAGGCCGGGGCCGACCTGCTTGTCATTGAAACACAATTCGATCTGGCGGAGGCCACGAATGCCATCCGCGGCGCGCGCAGCGTGACCACCCGGCCGCTGGTGGTGTCGTTTAGCTACGACATGGGCCAACGCACGATGATGGGCCTGGAGCCAGGCCAGGTGGCCCGCGAACTGGCCAGCCTGGGCGTGGATGTGGTGGGCGTGAATTGCGGCAAGAGCCTGGAAGACAACCTGGCCAACCTGAAGGCCGCTCGCGCCGCCACCACGCTGCCGATCTGGATGAAGCCGAACGCGGGCCTGCCGACCATGTCGGGCGTCAGCGAGTCGCATTACGATGTTACGCCCGACATGATGGGCGCCGCCGCCCAGCAGTGGGTGGCCTCCGGCGCAAACATCTGCGGCGGATGCTGCGGCACCAGCCCTGAACACCTGCGTCACATCGCCCAGGCGGCGGCACTCGAGCGCCAGGCGTAGCGCCAGCCTTGTTTTGCAGGGAACAGCAAGCCGGGCGGCCAATCATGGCCGCCCGGCTTTATTTTTGCCCTGTGCGGGCCGGTGCCTAGGGGTTCTTCAGGACGGCTCCGAGCTTGTCCACGACCTGGTGGAGGCCGACGATGGCGAACTCGTACATCTGCCCTTCGGCCGTGAAGTCATACTCGGTCACGGTCATCTCGGTCCACTGGTCGCCGCGCGTGCGGAAGGTCACTACCGTGCGCGTTTGCAGCGGGAAGTCCGGCGGCAGGCCGAGCGTGGTGGGGTCAACCGGCTGGCCGGCGGCGTCGCTCATCGCCTGCACATACTCGATTTCTTGCAGGGGCACGATCTTGCGGTAGGTCCAGGTACTGTAGGAGGCCGGCCCTTCCGGCGCCTGCATCGCCACGACCGTCACGCCGCCTTCGCGGAAATCCATGCGGCACTCCGGCGCGGTAAAGTAGTCTGGCCCCCACCAGCGCTTGACCAGCTCCGGGTCGGTCCAGGCCTTCCACACTAGCTCCACTGGGGCGGTGTACACGCGGGTGACGGTTAAGTTGCGGGGGCGGTCGGCGGCAAGCGTTGGCATGGGGTTTCCTCGTCTCTCAATTTATCTTTGGCTACGGATACAGGTGCGGCGCAGTGCTCAGGGCTATCGGGGCGTTTCAGCGTCCTGCAACTCAGCCAGCAGGCCGCCCAGGGCGTCCAGGCGCTGCTCCCACACGCGCCGGAACGTGCCGGCCCATTGGTCCAACTCCTTGAACGGCTTGGGCTGCAACTGGTAGATGCGGCGCTGCGCCACCGGCCGCACCCCGACCAGCCCGGCGCGGTGCAGCACGGCCAGGTGTTTGCTGACCTGCGGCTGACGCAGCGCCAGGCGGGCAGCGATCTCGCCCACGGGGCGCGGCTTCTCGCGCAGCAGCTCGACGATGCGCAGCCGGTTGGGTTCAGCCAGGGCACTCAGCGTGGTCGCGTTCATAGGCCAGAATATACCCCAGCGGGTATATTCTTGTCAAGGGATATACGGAATTGGCGAAAAGCCCGGTAGAGGGCGGCGGAGGTTACAGAGGTGATGGATTGCCGCGGGGGCGGGGCCGGGCTAGGTTTGGCCCACGACCACGCCGCTGCGGGCCGCCAGCGTGAGCTTGAGCACGCCGTGCAGCACCTGGCCGCCCGCGGTGTTGCCTTCCTCGAAGATGCCCCACTGAAAGAGATCGGGGCCGGGATAGAGCACCTGGAGGTCGGCGCGCGGCACAAACAGGTCGGCCACCGGCAGGGTCACGGCGCGCGGCTCGTCGGCCACGTTCACCGCCACGACTATGGACACGCCGTTGAATTGCCGCGCAAAGGCGTACACGGCATCGTCGGAGTAGATGGCGCGATACGTGCCGCGCCGCAGGGGCTTGTGGGCCTTGCGCAGGGCGATGAGCGCGGTGTGATAGTTGAGCACGTCCATGTGCCAGGTCGCGCGGGCGTGCCAGGGGAACGGCCGCCGCGCATCGTGATCGGGCACGCCGCCGGCCTGCCCGATCTCATCACCCTGGAACAGGCAGGGCGCGCCGGGGAACGTGAGCAGCAGCAGCGTCGCCAGCCGCACACTGGCCGCATCGCCGCCGCACAGGCTGATGGCCCGCGCTGTGTCGTGGCTGTCGAGCAGGTTCATCTGCGTCAGCTCGATTTCCCACGGGTACAGGTTGGTCAGCCACTCCATGCGCTGGGCATAGCCGCGCGCGTCAAGCACGTGGGCCGGGTTGTAACCCTTGCCCTCGGCCAGCCGGGCCACAACGCGCGGCCCGCCGCAGAAGCCCAGCGTGGCCTCGGCAAATAGGTAGTTCATCACACCGTCGAAACGATCGCCACGCAGGTAGGGCGTGGCTTCCTGCCAGATCTCGCCGACGATGTAGGCGCTGGGGTTGATGGCCTTGACGCGCCGGCGGAACTCTTCCCAAAACCCGGGGGCAGTGATCTCCTGCGGCACATCGAGCCGCCAGCCGTCAATGCCCAGTGTCAGCCAATACTCAGCCACCTGCATTAAGTATTCGCGCACCTGCGGGTTATAGGTGTTCAATTGGGGCAGCGCGTGCAGACCCCACCAGGCGGCATAGTTGGCGGGCCGCTCCTCGGCGTAGGCGCCTACCGGGTAGCCGTGCACCGTGAACCAGTCCACATAGGGGGAGGCCGCCCCGTTCTCGAGAATGTCATTGAAGTAGAAGAACCCGCGCGAGGCATGATTGAACACGCCGTCGAGCACGATCTTCAAGCCGCGCTGGTGGGCCTCGTCCAAAAGGCGCCGGAAGGCTGCATTGCCGCCCAGCAGGGGATCAACCTGGTAGTAATCGTGCGTGTGATAGCGATGGTTGCTGGCCGATTGAAAAATCGGGCAGAAATACAGCGCGGTGACACCCAGGCTGATGAGGTGGTCCAGGTGCTCGACGACGCCCAGCAAGTCGCCGCCTTTATAGCCGCGCGGCGTCGGTGGGGTATCCCACGGCTCCAAGTTGCGAGGTTTCACCGCTTCCAGCGCGGCGCTCCGGGCAAAGCGATCTGGGAAAATCTGGTAGAAAACGGCGTCTTTGACCCAATCGGGTGTCTGTACTTGCTCAGGCATATGGCATCACACAGCTAGGCGGCCGCACGGCGCGGGCGCGCAGATTGTAGCACGGAGCAGCCCAGGAGCGCCCCAAGAATGGCCGCGGAAAATCGGCGCTTTCGCCGAGGCAGCCAGGGGCGGCGGTGGCTATACTACGCGCATGACTCTTACCTGCATTGCATTCGTTTGCAGCGGCAACATCTGCCGCAGCCCCCTGGCCGAGGCGGTTTTCGCCCACCTGGTACGCGAAGCCGGGCACGAAACAGAGTTCGACGTGGAGAGCTTCGGCACCGGCCCCTGGCATGTCGGCGAAGGCGCCGACCCGCGCGCCCAAAGGACCGCCCGGGCCCACGGACTGCTACTCAGCGGGACGGCCCAGCAAATTACCAGCGGCGACTTCGCGCGCCTGGACCTGGCGGTCGCGCTGGACACCAAGGTGGCCGCGGCGCTGCGCCAACTGGCCCCCACCCCGGCCGACCGCGCCAAGGTGCGCTTGCTGCGCGAGTTCGACCCAGGGGCGGTGAACAAGTATGACCTGGACGTACCCGACCCGTACTATAGCGGGCCAGACGGCTTTGAGCTGGCCTACCAGATGATTGAGCGCTCGGCTCGCCGCCTGCTCGAAGCGCTAGGGCGACCATTGCGCGCCTAGCCCGGACGGCCCGCTACGACTGGCGCGCCCGCGTCATGTCCGGGCAGATAAACTGCGAGGCGCACACGCGCATCGCCTCGTTGATGGTCAGCACCCACAGCCGCGCCGGGCCGTTGGGCAGCCGCTTGAGCTGGTCGCGCAGGTAGCTGTCCCAGCTGGGGTCCACGTTGGCGAAGTGAAACTTCACCATGCCCCAGTTGATTGAGCCGCCGAGCGTGAGGGCGTCGGTGTTCGCCACGTAGGAGTCCGCGCCGGGGATGATGGTCGTGAGCAGGCCGCTGCGCTGCTGGACCAGGTCACGCGCCTGGTCGAGATAGACGGCGGCCTTGGCGTTGGTGAACTGCCGCCCCACCCAAGGCTCACGCCAGGGCTGAAAATATGAGAGGAAGTTGATCAGCGCCGCGCCGGCGCAGGTGGTGCCCGTGCCGCCGCAGTACCACAGGTAGCGGGCCATGACCGCCTCGCGCACATCGAAGCTGGTGTTGCCTTCAGTATAGAGCACGACAGCCAAGACTTCGTAAATATCGGCGCGGCCATCGTTGGACAGCCACCAGGCATTGCCAAAGGTGCTATGTGGGTCCACGAACAGCCCGAGGGTGGCGAAGGCTTGCGCCTTCGCGCCGGTGGGGTCGTTGCCCACGGCGCCAGCCATGTCGGCCAGGGTGGCGGTCAGGCCTTCGTTCCCCGGCAGAACCTCTAGCGTGGGCGTGGGTGCGGGCGGGACGATAGAGACCGAATCGGCCGCCGTGGGCATGGGCGTCACCAAATTGCCGCCGCTGCCGCCCCCGCCCGAGCTGTAGTAGGTGGGCGCCTGCGTCGGCCAGACGACCACCTCGTCTGGCGCGCAGGCGGAGAGGGCAAGCGCCACGACCGGAAGACATTGCAGAAGTCGGAGCACGGGGAGACGCATGCGCGTAGGATAGCGTACTCGCGGCCGAAAGGGTAGACCGTGACTATGGAACAACCTGCATGGTAAACGGCACGGTTCCCGAAACAGTGAAGGCAAAACTGAAGTCGGCGCAATGCACGTCGGGCACGGCGTCACAGGTGTAGGTAAATGCCGCTGGGCCGGTGGCCGCGCCATTGACAATCGGCCCGGCCCCATGATAGACCACGTTCAAGTTGGCATGGCCCTCGGTGCCTTCCGGCCCCACGCGACCGCTATTGGTCACCAAGTGAAACGACATCGTGCCGGCGGCCTCGTCCCACCGGCCGGTGAGTGTGCCGCGCAGTTCCACATCCGGTTGGCGGCCGGAGCAACTGCCCGCCAACGTGCCGTCCGCGGCCAGCGTCAGATAGCCGGCGCCGTCAGCGTTGTGGTGCGGCGGCCAACACGCCGAGCTCAGGTAGCCAGGTTTGCCATCACCGTTGAACACGGCCTGATCGGCCAAGATGTCGAAGGTAATCAGGGGCCCGCCGGACGCCGCCGGGATCGGCGTGACGCCGCCAGCCGAACCGGACTCTTCCTGGCCGGCCTGCTGGGTGAGCTTGAGGCGGCCGGCCGCCACATCGGTAAGCTGCCAGGCTATCGTGGCGGTTTCGGCCATTGAGCCTTCAACGGAGTTAAGCGTCTCCACCATTGCCGGAGAAATCTATGGGCCAAGGTCAATGGGCAGGCTGTTGCACGCCAAGGCAAGCCCCACAGCGCTGAGCAGAAAAGCTGCCAGGCGGGGCTGGCGGCCGAGCGGTTGTGACATGGGCCACTCAATTCCGTTGTCAAGCTGCCAACCCGAAGCGCACTCAAGCATAGCGCAAAGCAGGCCGGAACGACAGCGACTCATGCCCAGCGCCGGGGCAATTGCATCTTAATTCGGTTCACTGAGAGAGTGCCGAAAGTGGCCCGGAAATTGGCCGCCAGCTATCATTACCCGGGACGCTGCGCGTCACCGGCCACAAGGGAAGGTGAGGCCCACCGACCTGAGGCCGGGTTGCTCAGAAACTAAACCCGGTACGATCAAAGGGTCAGGCTGATCCTGGGTTGAGATTCCTCACCCCCCACAATGCCGAAGGATGGCCGGCAACTGGAGGGGGGCTTCGGAATGACATGGTCCGCCGAGTGTTTCGCCACTGGGGGGCTGGCGGCCTGCCGCCATGCGCTCTTCG
>JADZEK010000050.1 GCA_020850595.1 Anaerolineales bacterium | reverse complement strand
TCCGGTTGCCGGCCATCCTTCGGCATTGTGGGGGGTGAGGAATCTCAACCCAGGATCAGGCTGACCCTTTGATCGTACCGGGTTTAGTTTCTGAGCAACCCGGCCTCAGGTCGGTGGGCCTCACCTTACCTTGTGGCCGGTGACGCGCAGCGTCTCGGGTTGTCCTGTTCGGGTTTAGTTTCTGAGCAACCGGCCTCAGGTCGGTTGTCCTATCGCTTACTCTGGGCCGGTGAGAAATCTCGGCTGATTGCGGAGGGGCAAGGGGCGGAATGTAGGCGGGGGCGTGAACGGACAGGAGGCGATAGAATGGAAATCTCCCTGGCAGACGAACGCGCATTTCAGATCACCCCGCAGATTCCTCTGGACACCGCCCGCGTGCGGGTAGACGACAAGCGCACCAGCCTGGTGGCGGGCAACCTGGGCGCGCTGTTCTCGCGGCCCAAGCCGGAAGACATCGTCCTGCTCTCCACCGAGAGCCGCATGGAGCCGTTCTGGCAGGTGATCATCTCGGCGCGCACCCGCTACGACCGCACCCGCAGCTACACGCTGGCCGTCAGCGGGCCGGAGGTGCAGCAGGTGACGGTGCTCGACCACCAGGTGACGGTGGACGCCAAGGCCAAGGGCGGCCCGGCCATCGCGCTGACCGGCACCGAGCACTGCCTGGACGAGCGCAAGGTGGCGCGCACCTTCGACGGCCTGAGCGGCAACGCCGCCGACTTCAGCAAATACCTGACCTACCCCAGCCTGGAAGTGACGAATTTGGAGACGTTCGCGCCGGAGGGCGTGCTGGTGGCGCCCCCCCAGGCGCGCGCCACGGCCGTGGTGCGCCAGGTGATGACCGACGTGGTCAAGCCGGTGCAGGCCCAGATGATCCACGAGGAGCGCGTGGATGTGGAGGCGATTGACCTGTACTTCCACCCGGTGTACGCCTTTGAGTACGATTGGGCCGCCAAGAGTAAGAAGGTCATCGTCGAGTACGACGCGCTGACCGGCGACACGCGCACCGGCGGCCGCAAGCTGGGCGAGCAGATCAAGGGCATGCTGACGCGCGACCTGCTGTTCGACGTGACCGCCGACGCCGTGGGCATCCTCGTCCCCGGCGGCAGCATCGCGGTGAAGCTCGTCAAGGCCATCGCCGACCGTAAGTCGTAACCCGCCATGCGCCTGGTGGTTCAGCGAGTCAGCCGCGCCAGCGTGACAGTGGCCCGCGAGCGCGTGGCTGAGATTGGGCCGGGGCTGGTGATTTTGGTCGGTGTGGGGCCAGCAGACGGCCCGCCGCAAGCCGATTGGCTGGCGGAAAAGACGGCCCACCTGCGCATCTTTGAGGATGCGGCCGGCAAGCTGAACCGTTCGCTGCTGGAGGCAGGGGGCAGCGCGCTGGTGGTGTCGCAGTTCACGCTGTACGCCGACGCGCAGAAGGGGCGGCGGCCATCGTTCATTGGGGCTGCCCCCCCAGAGCAGGCTGAGCCGCTCGTGGCGCGCTACGCCGAGGCGCTGCGGGCGTTAGGCGTGCCGGTGCAGACCGGCGTGTTCCGCGCCAACATGCAGGTTGAGATTCTTAACGACGGGCCGGTGACGATCCTGCTGGAGCGCTAAGCCGCCGGCCCGCCATTCACGGCCTTCAGCAGTTCCCCCAACTTGTTCGGCTGAGTCCACAAGACAGCGTCTAACTGAATCGCCAGCGCTCCCGCGGCCAGCATGGCCCGGGCCTGTTCGCCGGTGAACACGCCGCCCGCGCCGACCAGGGGCAGGCCGAGGGTTTGGGCCGCGACGGCGGCCAGCGCTTCGAGCGCGGCGGCGAAGGTAGCGGGGCCGTAGTGGCGGCCGGAGACGAGGCGTTCGCTGCCGGGCGCGCCGGTTCTAATTTCGGTGCGCGGCGGCGCGGCCACGACCAGCGCGTCGGCCCCGGCTTGCGCGGCGGCGGCGGCCAGGGCGGCGGCGCGGGCCTGCGGCAGGCGCACGAGCAGCGGCTGCGCCCCCAGCGCGGCGCGCACCAATTGGCCCAGTTCGGCGGCGCTCACGTCGTCGCGCGCGCCCAGCTCAATGCCCGCCACGCCGTTGGCGCGCTCCAGCAGCTCCAGGCTGCGGCTGGTCTCGGCGGGCGTGGTGGCGGCCAGGTGGACGATGACGGGCGGGCCAAAGCGCCGCCAGTCACGGTCCCAACGGCGCAGGGCGGCGGCCACCCCAGGGTTGGGCAAGCCGGTGTGGATGAGCACGCCCTCCGGCAGCGCCACGGCGTTGGGGGTGTGGGCGGCGGTGCGCGGGCGGTAGGTGAGCGGGTTGGTCACGAAGCCGCCCAGGGCGCGCAGGTTGACCAGTCGGCCGCTTTCCTGCGCGAAACCGAGCGTGCCGGCGGCGTTGAGCAGCGGGTTGGCGAGGCTCAGGCCGTGCTTGTGGTGGGGGGCGAGGTCGAGAGACATCAGGCCAAAACGAGAAGGTGCAGCTAGCGAGCGTCAACCGGGTATGGTGTACGGCTTAAGCCACTCTACAAACGGGTCGTGGGCGGGCGGCTCAGCCGGCCAGTGGCGGTGGAACGACTCTTCGCGGAGGAGCACTTCGGCCACGCTGAGCCGGCGGCCCGCGGCCTCGGAGCGGCGGCGGACGAACAGGGCGTTTTGGGTGGCGTGGCACAGCGCGGCGGCGATCTTCTTGTCCAGCGCCGCGGCAACGTCCACGACCAGGTCGGCGGGGTCGTCAGCGTTGGCGAGGCGCGGGTAAGGGTGCGCCGCGTAGTTGGCGGCAAAGGAGTAGACGACTGGGGCGGCCTCGCCAAGCGAGGCGGCGGCGAGGCGGGCGCTCTGGTGCACGAGTTGGTGGGCCGGGTGGCCGTACTCACCGTTGGAGCCATGGGAGAGCAGCACCTGGGCCTGCACCTGCTTGAGGCTGGCCGCGATCTGGCCGGTGAGCATGGTCAGGTCGTGAGCCGGGGCGAAGAGCGCGTCGCCGGGGCCGACGGTCGGGTCTACGTAGCCCAGGAAAGACAGGCTGCGGCCGCCGAGCTTGCCAACGGCGCAGACCATCTCGGCTTCGCGGCGGTCGCCCAGCTCCGAGCGTGTGACGAGCGGCGGCTCGCCCATTTCGCCGCCCTCGCCGCGTGTCAGACAGACGACATGCACCGCGACCTGCTGCGCGGCCAGCAGCGCCAGCGTGCCGCCGGTCAGCATGGTTTCATCATCGGGATGAGCGACAAGGCAAAGCAGGGAGGGCATCGGGCGGGCCTTTGGGAACAGGCAAGGGGGACTCAGGGACAGGCGGAAATAGTGTTTGCTCGGTCACTGGCATTTGGGGCGGCTGACCGGCTAAAAAGTGAAGACCGGGCCATCCACACAGGCCAGCTTGCGCAGGTGCGGCTGGGTCAGCTCAACCCAGCAGGCCTGGCAGGCGCCGGTGCCGCAGGGCAGCGGCGGCACGACGAGCGCCTGAATATACTCAGGGCCGCGCGGCGGGGCCAGGCTGCGAATGTGCTGGGCGCGAGCGCGGGGGTCGGCCACATCCAGGGCCACGAGGTCGGCCCACTGCGCCAGCTCGGCGGTCAGCGGGCCGCGGTGCAGTTCCACGTCGGAAGGCAGCAGGTCGGCGCTGCGCGGCGTGAGGGCGGTAACGGCCAGCCCGGCTTCGAGCGCGGCCTCGATCAGCGGCAGCAGGCGCTCGGGCGCGGCAGCGACGACGAGCAGGTGGCTGCCGCGCCGCGGCAGGCGAAACCCGCGCCCCACCGGGCCGAGCAGGTCGAGCACGTCACCGGGGACCAGACTGCTCAAAGGGTGGCCGGGCGGCAAATAACACTGCGCCCCGCCGCCGGGCAGGGTGTGATAGAACAGCGGCAGGCGCAGCAGGGGTGGGGTGGACGGGTGCGGCCGCGCCGCGCCGTTGGCCAGGGCCAGCAGCGCCTGGCCGGGTTGCGCGCCGGGGTCGGGTCCAGCGCAGGTGACGCGCAACGCGCCGCCCAGCGCGGCGATTTCGGAAACGGTCAGTTGAAACTGGCGCACGCGAGGGATAGTAGCACGGAATTGGAGGAGGCGGTTGGCGGTCAGAGCGGCTCGCCACGGGCATGAAGCCGCGCCGGCGTGGTCACGGGGCGTCGGCCAACTGTCAGTTAGCGGGCGGGGCGCGTACTGGCCGGGCGGGTATACTGGCCCGCAGGCCAAGACCGTCTAGGCTGACTGTGGCATAAGGAGAGGCAGATGGATATAGGGAGTCTACTGTTGGGGTTGGCTGGGCTAGCCTGGCTGGCGGCGCTGGGGGCTGTGGCGCTGGTGGTGTTCAACTCGGCGCGCGGCCGGCAGTTCAAGGGCGGCGTGAGCATCATCATCGGCGCGGTGGTGGCGGCGCTGGCGCTGACGGGCGTGTCGAGCGGGCTGGTGTTCATTGACCCGGAGGACCGCGGCGTGGTGATCTCGGCCCTCTCGCCGACGGGCTACCGCGCGGCCTCGCTAGGGCCGGGGCTGCACCTGATCGTGCCGTTCGCGGAAAGGGTACAAACGTACACGATCTCGCGCCAGACCTACACCATGTCGAATGCGACGAGTGAAGGGGCGGTGGAAGGCGACGACTCGGTGCGGGCGCGCACCAAGGACGGCCAGGAAGTGCTGATTGACGCCTCGGTGATCTACGCGGCCGATCCGACGCACATTGTTGAACTGCACATCGCCTGGCAAGACCGCTATGAGGACGATGTGGTCCGGCCCTTGTCGCGCGGCATTGTTCGCGATATGGCTTCGCAGTACGGCGTGGAACAGATCGTGAGTAGCGAGCGCGCGCTGCTGGAAGACCAGATCACTCAGGAATTGGCGGTCAAGCTGCTGGATAACGACCTGATCCTGGTGGACTTCATCCTGCGCGACATCCACTTCAGCGACGAATACGCCGCGGCGGTGGAGCAGAAGCAGATCGCCGAGCAGCAGGCGCAGCAGGCCGCGTTTGTGGTCGAGCAGCGCCGGCAGGAGGCCGAGCAGGCGCGGGTGACAGCGCAAGGCCAGGCTGATGCGGCCATCATCGCCGCGCAGGGGCGCGCGCAGGCCACCGTGCTGCAAGCGCAGGCCGAGGCGCAGTCGTTGGCCCTCATCGGCGATGCGTTGAAAGACAACCCCGATGTGCTGACCTTCCGCTACATTGACAAGCTCGCGCCGAACGTGCAGGTCATGTACCTGCCCGCGGGCCAGCCGGTGATCTTGCCGTTGCCGACGCCGACCGTGCCGGATGTGCCGGACGTGGCGCCGACCAGCACCGCGCCCATCTCGCCGACGGTGGAGACGACGACGCCGTAGCAGCCGCGGCCTGCAACCAACGGGCCGAGTGGTCTCCGCGACTACTCGGCCCGTTGTCGTTAAGGCGGCGCGGCTAGCGCGGCAGGCGCAGCCAACGCACGGCGCCGAAGACGACGGTCTGGCGCGGGTTGTCGGGGCCTAGATCGGTGAGGCTGACCTTGCCGGCATCGGGCTGGGCGGGGTCAAAGTCGAACTCGCCCAACACGAACCACTGGTTAGAGAAGCGGCCCTGGTCAATGGGCGCGGTGATGATCTCGGCGTCGGGCTGGCCGGGGCGGTCCATGACGCGGTACTCGACCAGGGCGTTGGCGAGGTTGGCGGGGATGAAGACGGCCACCTCGTAGGCGCCGCGCTGCGGCAGGTTCGGGCGGTATTCCACGGTGATGCCCTGGCCGGAGAAGGTGCGCTTGTAGTGGATGGGCCGGCCGTAGACATCGCGCGCGGTCTGCACGGGCGCGTCGGCCGGGTTTTCGGGGTAAAGCGACTCGGTGTAACCGAGCTGTTCCGGCCAGAGCACGATGGCGTGGGCCGGGATGGGCGGCGGGGCGGGCGGCACAGCGCCGGGCAGTTGGATGGCGGCGAAGCCCGGCCACTTGGACGACTGGAAGTGATCGGTGCCGGTGCGGAAGTAGGTGAGACCCGGCGCGCCCAGGCGCAGCGCCCAATCGGCCTGAGCGCTGATTTCCTGCGGGCGGGTCAGGCGCTTAACCGGCCGGCTGGCGTCGTGCACCTGGAGCATGGGCACAATGGGCTTGTTAAAACCGGCCAGTTCGGCGAAGGCTTTGCGCATTTCGCGCTCGATGGGCATCTCGCTGGCGGCGGGGAAGAACTCGCCGGGGTAGACCATGGGCTGGAGGCTGTCGGCGCGCACGGCCCAGGGGGTGATAAAGGCTTCCCGGCCCTGCTTGCGGAAGCGGTAGTCCAGGATGACCGAAATATGGGTGTTGGGCAGGCTGCCGCGCAGCTTGCGCAGGTAGTCGAGGGCGTCGGCCTCGCTGCCGCCCCAAAAGCCGCCGCCGGCCTCCACATCCAGCGAGAGCGATTTGAGGCTGACACCGTCGGCCTCCACCGCCATCAGTTGAGTCAGCAGGGCCACTTCACGGTCTACCAGCAGCGTGCCCTGAAAGCGGCCGACCGGCACATTCCAGGTGTGCAGCTCCAGTCCGGCCTCGTTGCAGGCGCGCAGCCAGTCGCGCACGCGGTCGAAGCTGGTGAGGGCGCGCACGTCGGCGCGGTTGTCGCTGGCGCTGAAGCCCTGCCAACTGGTGCCGTGGAAGACCTTGACCATGAGGCCGCTCAGGTTGGGGAAGGTGTTGCAGGCCCAGCGGCAGAAGTCGCGGGCGGAGATGCCCAGTTCGTTGGCCCGCGGGTCAATGTTGCCGAACGTGTCGCGGGTGGGGCGCAGGCGGCTGGCGACCCAATGGACGAGCAGCAGGCGGTTGTCAAAGGGCGTTGGCATGTGCAAGCCTCCGCGCAGGATTATACAGGCAAGCCAAGCGGCCGCGGCAGGGCGGGCGTGACAGGCAGCCGGGTTGCGGGTAGACTGGCGGGCATGGCGACCCGGCGCAGTAAGCCCAAAATGTACACGCACGCTGAGCACATCGCGGCGCTGAAGGCGCAGCGGGCGGAACTAGAAGCGGCCAAGAACCAGGGTTATTCCGAGCGCAACCAGTTGGTGCTGGCGCTGAGCAAGCTCTTCCCAGCGTGGCTGGAACGTCACCCCATTGATGAGGCGCCCTGGGACGCTGATTGGCGCTGGATTGTGTTCCTGGAGATCCCGGTAGATGCGCCGGCCGGGGTGGAGCAGTTGTCGTGGCACATCCATGACAGCGAGCGGCCGCTGTTTGAGCATCTGTCGGTGCGCCAGGCCAATTCGTGGGACGGGCACACCACGATGGAAAAGTATGCGCGGCTGCGGCGGCTGCGGGCGAGGCGCTGAGCGCTCGCGGCGTGCTCTAGAAGGGCCGGCAGCAGCCACTGAAACAGCGGCGGCCGAGTCATATCCGCCTCGGCCGCCGCTGTGGGGTGATGGGTGCGCTGATGGCGCGGCCTACGCCAGAGCCAGGGCCGCTTCGCTGAGGTCCACGGGGATGGGGCGAGGGGGCAGGGCGCCCTCCTTGGGCACGACGCGGACGAACTGCGCGGCGGCGGCGGCCCAGTCGGCCAGCAGGGCGGCGGCGCGCGGGCTGCCGGTCAGGGCGTGGTGCTGAGTGAGCCAGCCGCGCAGGCAGGCTTCGTCGTCGGCGTCCAGCGGCTCGACGCGCACCAACTGCGTGTTCACGTTGGCGGCGGCGCTGTCGAGCAGGTAGGCGATGCCGCTGCTCATGCCGGCGGCGAAATTCTGGCCGAACGGACCGAGGACAATGACCAGGCCGCCGGTCATGTACTCGCAGCCGTGGTCGCCTACGCCTTCCACCACGGCGATCGCGCCGCTGTTGCGCACCGCAAAGCGCTCACCGGCGCGCCCGGCGATGAAGACTGTGCCGCCGGTGGCGCCGTAGAGCACGGTGTTACCGGCCAGCACCGGCGCGGCGGCCTCCCCCGCGGCGGGGTGCAGCTTGCCGCGCAACCGGCTGTTGGGGCGCGGGTGGATGACGATCCGGCCGCCGGCCAGGCCCTTGCCCACGTAGTCGTTGGCCTCGCCGCTGAGGGTGAGGTTTAGCCCCGGCACGCCGAACGCGCCGAACGACTGGCCCGCGCTGCCCGAGAGGCGCACGTCCAGGTTGGCGCGCCCCAGGCCGGCGTCACCGTGGCGGCGGGCGACTTCGCCGGAGAGCCGCGCACCGAAGGTGCGGTCGCGGTTGGCGATTTCGTAATCCAGGCGGCAGGCGGCGCCGGGGCCGAGCAGCACGCCGCTGAGCCAGAGCTTCTCGTTGAGGGGCGAGGCGGTGGGCACGCGGTTGGGGTCGCCCAGGTGGCGGCGGGCGTAGCCGGGCGGGGGCGGGGTGAGCAGGCGAGTCAGGTCCACGTCGTCCAGCCCGCGCACCTGCTGCAGCAATTCCACGCGGCCGATAGCTTTTTCCAGCGAACTCAAGCCGAGCTTGGCCAGCGTCTCGCGCACTTCTTGGGCCACGTAGAGCATGAAGGCCATCACCATCTCCGGCGTGCCGTCGAACTTGGCGCGCAGGTCGGGGCGCTGGGTGGCGATGCCGGTCGGGCAGGTGTTCAGGTGGCAGGCGCGGGCCATCACACAGCCTTCGGCCACGACGGCCGCGGTGCCAAACGAGTACTCATCGGCGCCCATCAGCGCGGCGATGACCACATCGCGGCCCGTGCGCAGACCGCCGTCTACCCGCAGGCGCACGCGCCCGCGCAGGCCGCTCTCGCTGAGCACGTACTGCGCCTCGGCCAGCCCCAACTCCCACGGGATGCCGGCGTATTTGATGCTGCTGAGCGGCGAGGCCCCCGTGCCGCCGCTGCTGCCGCTGATGAGGATTACATCCGCGCCGGCCTTGGCCACGCCCGCGGCAATAGTGCCCACGCCCGATTGCGCCACAAGCTTGACCGAGATGACGGCGCGCGGGTTGATCTGGCGCAGGTCGTAGATGAGCTGGGCCAGGTCTTCGATGCTGTAGATGTCGTGGTGGGGCGGCGGCGAGATGAGCGTGACGCCGGGCGTGGCATGGCGCAGCGCGGCGATTTCGGCCGTGACTTTGTGGCCGGGTAACTGGCCGCCTTCGCCGGGCTTGGAGCCTTGCGCCATCTTGATCTGCAACTCGTCGGCCGAGACCAGGTAGGCCGGGGTGACGCCGAAGCGGGCCGAAGCCACCTGCTTGATGCGGTCGTTCTGGTCGGTGTCGTAGCGTGCCGGGTCTTCGCCGCCCTCGCCCGAGTTGCTCTGAGCGTCGAGGCGGTTCATGGCGACGGCCAGCGTGCTGTGCGCCTCGGCCGAGAGCGCGCCGTGCGACATCGCGGCGGTGGAGAAGCGCCACAGGATGGCGTGCATGGACTCGACCGCCGCCAGGGGGATCGCATCGCCGGGCGGGTTGATCTCCAGCAAGTCGGATAAATCTACCGGCGGGGAAGCATGCTGCAAGCGGCTGTAGCGGGTGAAGGCGGCGAAGCCTTCGTGCCAGCGGCCGTTGAGAGCGTCGGGCATGCGCACGGCTTCGTGCAGCGCGTGCACGATGGCCGGGGCATAGCCGTGCACCTCGCCGGCGCGCTTGAACTTGTAGAAGCCCGGGCTGGTCAGGGCGGGCTGGCTGGTTCCGAACGCGGCGGCGTGCCAGCGCAGGCCGATTTCGGCGATGCGAGCCAGCGTGAGACCCTCCAGGTGGCAGGTGGTGCCGGTGAAGTACTGCTCGACCACCGCCGTGCGCAGGCCCACGATCTCGAAGATCTGCGCGCCGCAGTAAGCGTCCACGGTGCTGATGCCCATCTTCGACATGATCTTGAGCAGGCCGTGCTCGGCGGCGTGCAGGAAGCGGCTGACGGCGGTGGCCGGGCCGGCCTCGCCGCGGGCCACGTCTATGCCGGTGGCCAGGGCCAGGTAGGGGTTGACGGCCGCCGCGCTGTAGCCGATGAGCACCGCGAAGTGATGGACTTCGCGCGGCTCACCGCTCTCGACCACCAGGTCTACGCCGACGCGCTGGTCGGTGCGCAGGAGGTGATGGTGCACCGCGCTCAGGGCCAGCACCGCCGGGATAAAGGTGTGGGCGGCATCCACGCCGCGATCGCTGAGGATGATGGTCTCGGCCCCGCCGCGGGCGGCGGCTTCGGCAGCGGCTTGCAGGCGGGCCAGGGCGCGCTCCAGCCCGGCGGCGCCCTCGGCGGCCGGGTAGAGCGTGGAGAGCGTGACCGGCTTGAGCAGCGCGTCGGCGCGCAGGGCGGCCAGCCCGGCGTCGCTGAGCAGGGGACTGTCCAGTTCCAGCAACTGCGCCTGGGCAGGCGTCTCGGCTAGGAAGTTGCCGCGCGCGCCGAGCCGTACCCGCAGCGACATGACCAGGTTTTCGCGCAGCGGGTCAATGGGCGGGTTGGTCACCTCGGCGAAGCGCTGGCGGAAGAAGCTGAACAGCGAGCGCGGCTTGTCGGACAAAACCGCGGGCGAGGTGTCGTCACCCATCGCGCCAATGGCCTCGGCCTGGTTTTCCACCATGGGGCGGATAACCATGACCAGTTCTTCGCTGGTGTAGCCAAACGCGGCTTGCAGGGCCGTGGGCGCGGGGGAGGGGGTTTCTTCGGTGAGCGGTTCAATGGCGTCGGGCAGCGGGGCCAGGGGCGAAGCGGGCAGGCGGCGCGTGCCTTTGAGCCACGCGCCGTAAGGCTGCTGTCGCGCCAAGTGCTGCTTGATCTGCTCATCTTCCTGGATGAGGCCGCGCTGGGTGTCCACGGCCAGCATTTGGCCGGGGCCGAGGCGGCCTTGCACGCGGATGCGTTCCGGCTCAATGGGCACGGCGCCGGCTTCGGAGGCGGCGGCGACCAGGCCGTCTTCGGTGATGAGGTAGCGGCACGGGCGTAAACCATTGCGGTCGAGCGTGGCGCCGACGGTCGAGCCATCGGTGAAGACCAACCCGGCCGGGCCGTCCCACGGCTCGGATAGGCTCGCGTGGTAGGCGAAGAAGTCCTTGACTTCAGCCGAATACCGGCTCTGCTTCTCCCAGGCGGGCGGGACGAGCATGGTCAGCGCGTGGCGAATATCGCGCCCGCCGTGGACGAGGAGTTCCACCGCGTTGTCCAGCATGGCCGAATCGCTGCCGTCGGTGTCCACCACCGGGCGCAGCGCCGCGCCGTTGGCGCAGAAGGCGGCCGAGAGGCGCGGCTCGCGTGACTTCATCCAGGCCAGGTTGCCCTGTAGGGTGTTGATCTCGCCGTTGTGGCACAGCAGCCGGAAGGGTTGCGCGCGCTGCCAGGTGGGCGTGGTGTTGGTGCTGTAGCGCTGGTGGAAGACGGCCAGCGGCACTTCGTAAAGCGGGTCCGACAGGTCTTTATAGAAGGCGGCCATTTGCGGGGCGAGCAGCAGCCCCTTGTAGACGATGGTGCGCGACGACATGGAGGCCACGTAGGCCCCCAGCGGGCGCGCGCCGCGCTCGAAGTCTTTGCGGGCCAGGTACAGCCGGTGCTCGAACGGCAGGCCCGCGGCGGTCTCGGCGGCGGGGGCGATCAGAGCGTGCCACAGGCGAGGCAGGGTGGCCCGTGCCCGCGCGCCCAGCACTTCAGCATCCACCGGCACCATGCGCCAGGCCAGCAGACGCACGTCGTGGCGCACCAGCGCGGCCTCGGCCATGCTCAACAGCTCGGCTTCGCCTTCGGGGGGCAGCATGAAGACGCCCACGCCCAACTGGCGCGGGTCCATCGTGCGGCCGGTGAGGCGTTCGGCCTCGCGGGCGAAGAAGGCTAGCGGCAGCGGCGTGAGCAGGCCCGCGCCGTCGCCGGTGCGGGCGTCGGCGGCCAGCGCGCCGCGGTGCTGCATGTTGGTGAGCGAATCCAGGGCCAGGCGCAGCAAGCCGTGGCTGGCGCGACCATATTGGTCGGCCACGAAACCGATGCCGCAACCGCCCCGCTCGAACCGGGGCGCGTAAGGGGAAGCGCTAGAGAGCACAGAGACCTCGCAGACGGACGCCAGAGATTGGAACTGACCGTGCCGATTAGTCTAGGGCACTGGTCCCCGCCTGTCGTCCTGCCGGCGGGCCATTTCCCGCCCAAAGCGGTTCATGACCCGAACGGGTGATGGACGAAACGCCAGAGCAGGTCGGGCGGGGCGCTGTGCGACCTGCCTGAGGCGTCCTCCCGCGGAAACTCTCGCGCTGGGGCGAGCGTGGGTCCGGCCGCTGATGACGAAAAACGCCCCCGGCTCGTGATGGAACCGGGGGCGGCGCGGCTCGAACCCGCGCTCGGTCAGCTAGCTTGTTGGCTGCTGAAGCCGGTGTGAAGCTGAGCGATAGTCCACCGGGTCGCCGAGCGCGCCACACTACCCTCAACGGGCCATGGCGGCGGCCCAAACTGCGGCGCTGCCCGCCTTACGAGTTGGTTTCCTTAAGGTTGCCGCCCATGGCCAGCGCCACTGCCCCAGCGCGTGTGCCGGCGCCGAGCTTTTGCAGAATGTGGTCAACGTGCTTCTTGGTGGTGTTGGCGGAGATCAGCAGCGCCTCGGCGATCTGCCGGTTGGTGTAGCCTTGCGTGAGCAGCGCCAGCACCTCGCGCTCGCGGGGGGTCAAGCGCTCCAGGGCGGTGGGGGTCTCGTCGGCGGCGGGCACGGGCTGGCGCGCGCGCCAGGCGGCCGCCACCAGGCGCGCGAAGTTGCGCCGGTCGAAGCCCTCCGTCTCGACGAAGGTGAAGATGCCAAACTCGTCGTAGGCGCGGTCTATGTCATCGGGGTCCCCGAGGGCGCTGACCACCAGCGCCGGCACGTTGCGCTGCTTGGCGGCGCGCAGCAAGAAGAACCCGTCGCGGTTGCCGGCCGGCGCGGCAGAGCTGGCCAGGTTGAGGTCCACAATCGCCAGGTCGAACGTCTCGTGCTGGAGCCAGCCACGCGCCTCGCCGTAGCTGACGGCGAAGTAGGGCGCATAGCCCGCCTCGGCCAGCAGTTCGGCGTAGATGGCGCGCCACGCGGCGTCGTCTTCCACCACCAGCACTTTGGGGCCGGCATCGGCCCCGGCAGGCGGCGGTGCGGCGGGTTCGGCGGCGACCGGGCGGGTGAGGTCGAGCAGGGCCGCGGTGCTCCAGGCCCCCTTGTCGAGCACGCCGAGCACGGCGGGGTGCGCGCGCAGCGGGGCGGCCTCGCCGCCCATTGGGCGCGGGATCAACAGCACGCTGCGCGTGGCGCGGTTGGCGGGCGCGTTCAGGTAGACGGTCAGCGCGTTCTCGCCGGCGGGGTCAGGCGCCCACTCCAGCACGGCCAGGTCATGGCCGCCGCCGGCGGGGTCGGGCAGGGCGGCGGCGGTGGTCACGACCCAGCCTTGCTCGCGCAGGGCTTCGGCCACCTGGCCGCGCCAGCGGGGGCTTTCGTCTACCACCAGGGCCGTTTTCATGCGCGGGCCTCGTCTGTGGGCGGCGGGGCGAGCGGCAACCGAATGACGAACGCGCAGCCGGGGCGGTCGGGGTCGGCTTGGTTGGGCGCGGCCAGGGTGATGCTGCCGCCGCAGCGCTGCACCCAGGTCTTGACCCACCACAGCCCAAAGCCCAGTTGCTTGGCCGAAGCCTTGGTCGAGAAGTTAGGATCGAAGATCTGCTCGCGCACTTCCGGCGGCACGCCCGGCCCGTTATCCGCCACAGTCACCTCCACCCATTCGCGCCCCGCATCCAGGGTGTCGGTGGTCACGCGGCCGGTCACGTGGACGTGGCCGGGCCGTTCGCCCAGGGCGTCCAGTGCGTTTTCCAGCAAATTGAAGAAGACCAGGCGCAGCGCCTCGGCCCCCGCCAGCACCGGTGGCAGCCTCTCCAATCCCTCGGCCGCCAGGGTGACATGCGGCGGCAGGGCCAGCCGCGCAGCCACGCCCGCGAAGCACTCGGCAACAGGCGTGGGCGTGAGCTTGACCGGCCGCAGGTACGAGACGGTCTCGCGGGCCACGTCCATGGCGCCGCGCGCGCCGGCTTCGATCTCGGCCAGCCGTTCGGCCACGTAGCGGTCTTCCAGCAGGGCGGGGCGCTTGCTGGTCAGCCCCTGCACCTTGACCGGGATGGCCCCGATGAGGTTGTTCACGCGATGCAGCAGGTTGGCCGAGATATCGCCCAGCACGGCGAAGGTCTCGGCGACGGCCTGGCGTTCTTCCGCCAGGCGGGCCTGGTCGAGGGCCTCGCCGAGCTGGAGCGCCAGGGCGGCGTGGTTCGCCAGCAGCGACAGCAGGCGCGTGTCCCAATCGGAGAAGGTGCGCGGCTTAGGGGCGTAGACGCCCAGCGCGCCCCGCGGCCGGCCATCGCGCATCAGCAGCGGCACGATCAGCGCGGCATCCCAGCCCATGCGGTGGGCCAGGTGGCGGCGGCCCAGGCGCGGGTCGCCGGCCAGGTCTAGGCTGACGACGGGCTGGCGGGTGAGCACGGCGCGGCCGAGCAGGCTGCCGACGACGGGCACGCGGTAGCCCGGCGGGAAGTCGCCGTGGCAGGCGCGCAGGCGCAGCATATCGCCGTCGGCGCTTTCCAGTTCCCAGACGGCGGCGTGGGCCAGGTTGAGCAGGTCGCAGATGCGGTCGAGCACCAGGCCGAAGACCACATCGGGCGGGTGGCCGACCATGCGGTCGGTCACTTCTTCGATGGTGTCGAGCAGGCGCGCCTCCAGCAGGGCGATGGTGGCCTGGGTGGCGAGGCTTTCGAGCACGGTCTGGGCTTCGGCGTCGAAGTGGGCCAGGTGCGGGCTTTCGACGTTGACGACGCCTTCCAGCCCGTCGCCGGAGCCGAGCAGCGGCACGGCCAATTCGGAGCGCATGACGCGGCGCTCGGTGAGCGGATGGTAGATTTCGTTCCAGGGCGGCTGATGCAAATCGTCAATGCGCACAGCCTGGCGGCGGCTGGCGACGTAGCCCACTACGCCGCTGGTCTCTTCCGGCGGGAGGTTGCCGCGGCGCTGGTCGGGCACGGCCCCCACCAGGGCCACCAGGCGCAGGCGGCCGGTGGCTTTATCCAGCAGGCGGAAGGAGCCTAGCTCGGCGCCGGTCAGGTTGAGCGCCATGTTCAGGATTTCGCGCAGGGTGTCGCCCAGGTTGCGGCGCGAGCTGATCAGGCGGTCGGCGCGCTGGAGGCGCTCCAGCGCCTCAATTTTGCGCTGAAGGGCGCGATGCATGCCCTCGAACTGCCGCGTGTTGTAGATCGCGACGGCGGCCAGGTGGACGAAGGCGTCGAGCACCAGCAGTTCTTCGGCGGAGAAGTGCCGCGCCGAGTAGAGCGAGATGTAGAGCGCGCCTACGGGGTGCCGCCCGACCAGCAGGGGGTAACAGGCCGAGGTGCGCATACCGGCCAGGTACTTGAGCGGGTGGAAGCTGAGGCCCTGCTCCTCGTAGGAGAGCACGCGCGCGCGGCGCTGCAGGGCGGTGAAACCCATGCCGCCGGGGCGGGGTGAATCACCGGTGAGCGGCCCGGCGCCCTCGCCGGCCGAGACGCGGCTGGCCGGGTCGAAGGCGTCGCGGGCGGCGTCGTAGGTGTAGATGACGGCGCTGGCGCGATCGGTCGGATCGGCCCCCAGCAGGCGCAGGGCGGTTTCAGCGATGAGTTGCAGGGCCTCGGGCAGGGAGGTCTCTGGCCCCAACTGGTTAATGCGGGAGCCGGCGTCACGCAGAATGCCCAGGGTGGTGGGCCAATCTACGGCGGGCACAGCGTCGGCGGGGGGTGGGTCGAGCGGCGATGACATGGCTGCCAAGATGGCGCGAAGCCCCTCGGCCCAGACGCCGGCTGGAGGGACTTCGCGGCCCAGAAGGTGTCGGCTGGTGGCTGGCCCAGCAACGGCCGCTGGTTGCCGATCGCCTGGTCTTCAGAAGGGTAACAAGTTCGGGTTAAGGTGTCAAGAAAACCCGCATGAGCAGTTTGTACGAAATCGCACGAGTGTTCTTGGGCGGCGAGCGGGTCGGCCGAGCGATATTGGGTGTTGGCGCGTTTCAACCTATAATGCGGCCAGTTCGGTCGGCGTCGCGGCGTACCCACGGGGAAGGCAGGGCGATGGCTATGCCACACACACAACATTTGCGCTCGGCGCTGTTCGTGGACTTCGACAATATCTTCATCAACCTCCAGCAGATTGACAGTCGGTATGCGGTGGAGTTCGCCAGCAGTCCCGACAACTGGCTGCGCTGGCTGGAAGCCGAGATGCCCAGCGTCAACCTGGATCATGAAACCACCGCCCGGCGCATCCTGATCCGCCGCTGTTACCTCAACCCCAACTCTTTTTCTAGCTACCGCCCTTATTTCATCCGCTCGGCGTTCGAGGTGGTGGACTGTCCGCCGCTCACCAGCCGGGGCAAGACCAGCACCGATATCCACATGGTGATGGATATCCTGGATGCGCTGGGCCACGCCACGCGCATTGACGAGTTTATCGTGCTCTCCGGCGACGCCGACTTCACGCCGGTGCTGTTGCGGCTGCGCCAGCACGACCGGCTGAGCGCGGTGCTGGCGCCCGGCTACGCCTCGCCGGCCTACAAGGCCGCCTGTGATTACCTGATCCAGCCAGACAGCTTTATCCGGCAGGCGCTGGGCTTCACGGCGCAGGAAGAAGAGCCGATTAGTCGGCCGCCGCAGCGCGATGCGACCATGGCCCCGGCCAACTTGCTGGAGCGCATGGCCGCCCGCCTGGCCGAAGTGGCGAATGTGCCGGGCGGCATTGAGGCCAGCGAGCTGCCCGCCGTCTATAAGGAGTTTAACGAGTTTCGCGAAAGCAATCACTGGCTGGGCTATTTCTCGCTGCGGCGGCTGACTGAGGCGCTGGTGAGCTTGCAGCCCGGCCTGGACGTGGTGGAGGAAGACCCCTGGCGCGTGGCGGTGGTCGCCCCGCCGCCCGCCCCGCCCGAGGCGGCGCCGGCTGAGCCGACGGCAGAGCCAGGCCAGCCGGAGCAGAGCCATGCTCCGGGTGAGAACGGCGCAGCCCCCGCCGCGCACAGCGAGCCGGAGCAGCGCCTGCCGGACGAGTTGGCGCGCTATATTCACCAGGTGGTTAACAGTTCGAAGACGGCGGTGCCGATGGCGTCGCTGGCCCAGGCGGTTAGCCGCGAGTTTGGCAGCGAACTGGCGCACACCGGCTGGCTGGGCGCGGGCACGTTCAAGGAACTGCTGGCCGAGCTGGCGCTCGATGGGCTGGCGACCTCGTTCGTGAACCCCGGCTATGTTTACAATCCGGCGCTGCACGAGCCGCCGGAGTCGGCCGGCAGCCTGGGCGTCGAGCCGGCCGAGCGCGCCGACCTGTTCGCCGCCCGCTACCCCGAACTGGCTGACCTGGCGCAAAAGGTGCACCGCCTGACCGACACGCCCTACCTGCTGCCCGAGCACTACGCGCTGCTGCTGCACGAGCTGGCGCGCGAGATCAACGAGCACGGCTACCAGATGACCCGCACGTCCAAGACGGTGCGTGACCGGTGCGTGGAGCGCGGCGCGCCGATCGCGCGTTCGCACATTAACTTCGTCCTCATCGGGCTGAGCTATGCCGGGCATCGTTTCGACAACAAGCTGGAGCAGCGTCCAGACCAGATGGCCGAGGTGCTGCTGGCGAACACCCTCAACCTGTGCCGGGCGGCCCAGATGAACCTGACCGAAGACGAGACCCAGCAGTTGCGGCAGTGGATTACGGGCGGGCTGAAGCCGGAGGCCTGAGCCGCGCCGCCGCCGCGGTCACCCCAGCGGCCTGCCTCCCAACGGCGGGTCTTGCCGCAACTGGCCTGGCCCAGGGCGGGCCAGGCTCCTCCGATCCGCTCGCTGCTTGGCCCCCAGTCTCGCGCTAACGAAGCGAGGCGGGGGCGTTTTGTTTAACGGGCGGCGAGTCAAGGCAACCCGCCTGTCCTTCCTTCACGCTCCCCAAGCCAACACAGCGTGGCGCGCCTGCCTGTCAGGAGCCGGCTTATGATCGCCGCCGCTGCCTAAGGTCGTGCGCCCACACGCCTCCCCGGTTGAGGGGCCGGGCGGCGAATTGGGGTCGAACGTCAGGCGGCGAGGGGGTGCGCGTCAGCCCGGTGAATTGACCCAAGCTGAGACTGAGTCTAAACTAAGCCTATCGGAAAAGTCTGAATATGTGCCAGCCGGCGGCCGGCGAGGAGGCGAGCATGGGCAAGAAGATGGCGAAGACCAGCGTGATATGGGGGGACAAGCATGCGGTGACGCTTGCGCAGTTCGGCAGCGCGCACATGCAGGCCATTCAGAAAGAGGTGCGCCTGCACGTCGGCGCGAAGGTGCCGTTCCCCACAGCGACGGCCAATCAAGTCATCAACACCGCCAAGACTAACCCGAAGATGAAGAACGCCTACGTCAAGGTCGGCCTGGTGGACGGCGCGCTAGTCATGCGCGTGAAGGAAAAGAAGTTCCTGGGCGACGTGGAGGCCGACGCCGTGCTGGTGACCAACTTCAAGGCCAAGAGCGAGGCCTTCCGGCAAGAGATGCTGCAGCAGCTGACGCTGGAGGCGGAAACCGCCAAGAAAGAGCTGCAAAAGCTCAAGGATGAGGCCGAGCGCAAGAAGCGCCTGGAAGAGGTCATGAGCCGCAAGGACAGCGAGGGCACCTCGCTGCGCGACCGGCTGCTGCGCGCCGCCCAGACCGCCCAGAAGCTCGGCATCGGCAACTACGCGCAGACCAAGCTCAAAGTGCAGGGCTTAACGGCCATGGACCCGCAATATCACGGCGAGGTGCTCGACCGCAAGCAGAATCGCTATGGGCGCTACCTGCCCCAGCTAAAAAAAGTCTGGGATGACAAGGTCGCCGGCAAGCTGAGCTTCAGCAGTTGGCTCGACGCGGTGGAGAAGGGCGACCTCAGCGTGGCCGGGGTGAAAGAAGCGCTGGAAGTGACCAACCCCGAAGTGGGCCAGGTGGTCAAGCCGGGCGGCATCGCGGGCGGCCTGATGGTCTACCTGGACGATGAGGCGCGCAAAGGCTATGTGGCCACCGCCAGCAAGGGCGCGCTCACCGGCCCCACCGTGAAGAACGGCGCCCTGATCTTCGTGATCGGCTCGGACAACAAACTCTACGTCGGCTCCAAGGCGCGGGCCAATCCCGGCGTGCGCGGCGCGTTCAACCACTCCTCCTTCTTCTCTGGTGGACCGGTCAAAAGCGCCGGCACGCTGCTGGTGGCGGGCGGCAAGGTCACGCAGATTGACGACCAGAGCGGCCACTATGCGCCCACCCGCGCCATGACGGTGGCGGCGGTGCGCAAGATCGGCGGGGGCGACTCGGATTGGTTGAGCACGGTGGACGTGAAAGTCGGCGGCAAGGCCACCAAAGGCAACGTGTTCCTGGACGGGGCGCGCAACGACGAGGCGGTGGAGATTTGGAGCAAGCACAGCCTCGGCGCCGTGAGCCGCGCCCAGGCCGAAGCCTACCTGAAAGCCTCGCCCGACGGCAGTTGGCTCATCCGCGAGGGGTCGGGCAAGGAACTGGTCTACAGCGTGCGGACGGGCGAGAAGTTTGGGCACGACTACGTGCGCAACATCGGCGGGGCAGGCCTAGACCTGAAGAAGCGGCTGAACAAGAACAAGCTGCCCGACGTGAAGCCCGAACCGAGCGCGCCGCCCAGCAAGCCCAAGGTGAGCAAGCCCCAGGGCAGCGAGCAGCGCGAGAAGGAGAGCGAGGAACAGCCGACACTGAACCCGCGCCATGATCAGGCGCTGCGCCGCTCGCCGGCCTGGCACGGCGACATCAACCGGGTGACGGCCGAAGGCCTGCTCAAGGATAAGCCCGGCTTCTGGCTGCTGCGTCTGGGCCGCGACGGCTTCGTGGCGCTCTCCATGAACAACAACGGCAAGCTGGAGCACGCCCTGGTGAACAGCGACGAGGCGTATGTGAAGGTAGAGCGCCTGATGCGGGCCAACCCCGGCGGCGCGCTGAAACCCTAGCCCAAAGCGCCGCAGCGAGAACAGAACGCGGCCCGCCCCGAGAGCGCCTCGGGGCGGGCCGCGAGTTATTTGGGCGGCCCAGCCTACCGTTTCCGGTTGGCCTTCCAGTTCTCGAAGTCGGCCTTGATCTCGTCACTCCAGACCGAGTCAATCTGGCCGGAAGTCCAGATGCCCTCGGCCAGCCGGCTCTTACCGAACTCGTCGCGGACGCGGGTGTCCTCGCTCTCCTCGACGACCTTCTGCGCCAGGTGCGGCGGGATGAACAGCACGCCGCTGGGCGTGCCCAGCACCACGTCACCGGGCAGCACCGTGCAGCCGCCGATGCGGATGGGGATGTTCAGGCCCGCCAGGGTCACGTCGGCGATGCCGGTTGGGTCCATGCCGCGGATGTAAAAGTTCACGTCGGTGAGTTGGGTGAGGCCCTGGTAGTCGCGCACGCCGCCGTCAATGACGGCCCCGGCGCGGGTGCGGGTGCGCACGGCCGTGCCCAGGTTGTCGCCCACCACCGTGCCGTCTTTCACCTTGCCGAAGATATCCACGACCATCACGTCGTTGTGCTGCAAGCTCTCGATAATCCACGAGTTCTGCCCGCCGGCGGCGCCGCGGCCCTCGGCCAGGCCGGTCTGCTGCACGGCTTCGTGGTAGTCGGGGCGGTGCGGCAGAAACTGCGCCGTGACGGCGCGGCCGACGGTGATGACGCCGGGGTGGGTCTCGTGCCACTTGCCCTCGAACTGGCGCAGGTAACCCGCGTGGTACAGCGTGCCCCAGGCCTCCTCGGTGGTGACCTCCTTCATGCGTACCAGCAGGTCATCCGGCACCTTGGGGCGGCCATCGGCGAACCGCTCAAACGGGTTCATGCTGGTCAAGCGGATCAGGTCTTCAACAGAAGGTTGTACGCGCATGTGACGCTTCTCCCTGGCAGGTAACCGCCCGGCGCGCCGCGCCGCCGGACGAAGGGTGGGTGATGGAAGGCCAGGCAAGCATGACCCCTGCGGCGTGGCGGCCAGGCCGGCCAGGCCCAGGGGTCGGAGCAGACGCCCAGCAACTCATACGGCTGATTGGGCATAAGTGTAACCCAAGATGACAAAAACTGTGCAGTCTGCTATTGCGGCCCCTCCGCGGATAGCGTATTGTCACCGCAACATCGGCCTCGCACAGGAACGCATGACCGCATCGGCAGGACCTTATCGCTTGGAAGTGCGCCAATCCGTCATTGACCGCCGCGGCGCCTTCGCGGCCGAGCCGATCCCGGCCGGCGGCCTGGTCGGCGAGTACGTGGGCGAACTCATCACCACGGCCGAGGCCCTCCGGCGCGAGCAAGATCTGTCGCGGCCGAGCATCCTCACGTTCTGGCTGGACGAGCAGTGGGCCATAGACGGTATGTTCGGCGGCAACGACACGATCTACCTCAACCACTCGTGTGAGCCGAACTGCTACTGCCAGGTGGACCACACGGCCCACCGCGTGTTCATGCGGGCCAAGCGTGACATCGCCGCCGGCGAAGAGCTGACGATTGATTACGCCTACGACCCGGCCGAGCCGTGGGAGAAGTGCCTGTGCGGTTCAGCCGTCTGCCGCGGCTACATCAACGACATCGCCGCCGTGGCCGTGCCGCCCGCCGCCTAAGCTGACCGGCCGCGCCCCGCCGCGCTGGAGCAAAATATGCCCCTGGTCGTGACCGAAATTCAGCATCTGACGTTTTACGTCACCCACGCGCAAGAAGCAGCGGCCAAGGAGTTCTATGGCGGGGTGCTGGGTCTGCCGCAAATTCCCAAGCCCGTGGCCTGGCAGGCGCACGGCGGGGCCTGGTACCAGTTCGGCCGGTTTCAGATGCACCTGGCGCTGGGCGACGAGGCCCAGGTGAACGCCGGCACCACGCGCCACATCTGCCTGATGGTCGCCGACCTGGACGAAGCCGAAGCGGCCCTGCGCGCGTTCGGCGCACCCATCATCCCCGACCAGATGCCCTTCGACCAGTGGAAGCGTTTTTACACCCGCGACCCCGGCGGCAACTACCTCGAAATCGCCCAGCGCTATTAGCGGGGCCGCGCTTACCCGACCCACCCGCGCCAAATGGCGCAAGGCATACAGCGGCGCCAGCCAGCCGCCGAGCGAAAGGGATAGTTGGGGTTGGCGGCCAGGTCGTTAGTTTAACGGGTCGTCTCGACCCACAACTGTGTGCCGTCGGTCATCAGCGTCACCGCGCCGTCACGGTCGGTGTGCAGCACGGCCCGCCCGGCCAGCCGCGCCAGCAAGTCGGCCTCCGGCGCGCTGCCCGGCTGCGCGCTAATGAGGACCACGCTCGGGTTCACGGCCTGCACCCAGGCGGCCGGGTTGGCGGCGGCCGCGCCGCTGTGGGCCAGCAGCAGCGCCGTGGCGGGCTGCGCCAGGCCCAGCGCTACAAACTCTGCGGCCTCAGCCGCGGTAAGGCCGGGGGCGGCCAGCAGCGAGAAGCGCCCGGCCTCCAGCCGCAGTAGGCTGCCCTGCTCGGTGTCGGCCACCACGCGCAGAGTTACGCCGTCGCCCAGGTCGAGCACGGGGCGCAACCCGGCGTCGAGCACTTCCACCGCTCCCCGATTGAGCTGATCTACCAAGGTGCGATAGGCGGCGCTGCCTCCGGTGGCGCGCGTCAGCACCACGCGCCGCATGGCGTAGCGGTCGAGCGCGTCGGGCAGCGCGCCCAGGTGGTCGCTGCTCGGCGCGGCCACCACCAGCACGTCGAGGGCGCGGCTAAAGAGCGGCAGCGTGCCGTCCAGGGCGCGCACGAGCGTAAGCCCGCCCGGCCCGCCGCCGATGAGGACGGTCCGGCCGGACGGCGTTTGCACCAGCAGCGCTTCGCCGCCCGCGGGCGCGTTGGCGGGCGGGGTCAGGTCGAGCAGCGTCACCCGCAGGCGGCCATCGGCGGGCGGCAGGCTAAAGTACCAGCTCCAGCCGACGAGGGTGATGGCGCCCAGCACAGCCAGCCCGCCCGCGGCTTTGCGCTGCGGGGCCAGCGCGTTCCACCAGCCGGGGCGCTGCGTGGGTGGACGCGCCAGCAGCCAACTGCCGCCGAAGAGCAGCAGGTAGGTGATCGCCAGCAGCGCCGGGGCGGTGTCACCCAGCGCGATGGCCGCGCCCGGCACGCCGGCCAGCGCCGCCACCACGCGGTTGGTGTAGGCCACGGCGGGCCACGCCAGCCACGCGGCCACCTGGCCGAGCGGCAGCCACACCAGCCCAAGCGCCAGCGCCGCGCCGCTGACCACCATGACGGCGGGCTGCGCGGGCAGGATGAGCATGTTCGCCACCAGCGCGATCAGCGACAACTGCCGGAAGTGATAGATGATGAGGGGTAGGGTGGTGATCTGGGCGGCGAGCGTGAGCAAGCACAGCTCGGCGGCCATGGCGGCGGCGCGCTGGGCGCGGCTGGGCTGGGTCCAGCGGGCCAGCCAGCGCGAGAAGGCCGCCTCCAGCCGGTCGGCGTACAGCACCAGGCCCAGCGTCGCGGCGGCGCTGAGCTGAAAGCCCGCGTCCCACAAGGTGAGCGGGTTCTGGAGCGTCATCAGCCAGGCGGCGAGCGCCAGCCCGCCCAGCCCGGCCGCCGAGCGCCCCACGCGCTGGGCCGCCAGCGCGAAGCTGCCCATGAGCGCGGCGCGCACCACCGAGGCGCCGGCCCCCACCAGCAGCGTATACAGCGCCAGCACCAATACCGTGACCGCCAACGCCCGCCACGGGCCGGTGACGCGCCGCAGCAGCGCGGCGACCAGCCCGGCCAGGATGGCGATGTTGAAGCCCGAAATGGCGATGATGTGCGTCGTGCCTGTGCGCTGGTAGGCCTGCACCAGGGCGGGCGGCAGGCCGCTGTCGTCGCCGAGCAAGATGCCTTGCAGCAGGGCGGCCTCCGGCTCTGGGAACAGGCGGCCGGTGAGCGCGAGGGCGCGCGCGCGGAAGCCGTAGAGCGCGGCCCAGAACGGGTCGCCCTGCCCCGCGGCGACGAACTTGAGCGCGGTCGGGCGCAGTAGCGCATACACGCCGCGCCCGGCCAGGTAGTCGCGGTACGAAAAACTGTCGAAGATCGGCGGGGTTTGCAGCGGGCCGGTCAGCCGCAAGCGGTCGCCATAGGCGTAGACGGCGTCGCCGACGGCGGCCAGCCGGTCGGCGGCGAAGCGCGGGGCGGGCACGCGCACATAGCCGGTCACGCTGATGGCCGCGCCGGCTTCCGGCAGCCACAGGCGCTCAGCCTGCACCGTCAGCGTCGCCCCGGCGTCGGTGGGCGTCACCGGGCCGGCCACCACACCCTCCAGCGTGACGACGCCGGCCTCGTTGTAAGTGGCCACAAAGTCTGGCGCGCCCCAGGGCGGCTCGGCGGCGGCGTAGCGGGCCGCGCCCAGGCTCAGCGCCGCCAGCCCGGCCAGCGCCCATCGGCCGCGCTGCTTGGGCCACCACAGGGCCAGCGCCGCCAGCGAAAGGCCAGCGACGACCAGCCACAGCCAGGCAGGCTGCCGCAACTGCGCCGCCGCGCCCAGCCCCGCCAGCCAGGCCGTCACGAGGTAGGGAAGAACCGCCAATTGGCGCGCTCCCGGGGCCAGACCGCACGGACGCCGCCGCCCGCCCTACCGGCCATCCCCGCTGAACAGAGATTCAGCCCGAATCAGGCCGATTGTACTCTCAGCCGAGGCGCTTACAAATGAGATTGGCCCCTAGGGTTTGGTCCCGTAGGCCCGGGCGGCCTTCTCGGCGATGAAGGCTCCGGCGGTGATCGGCGCATAGCGGGCGGGGTGCGCGGCGTCGCAGCAGTTGGGGAGGCACTCGATCAGCGCCTCGGGGTTGGGATTGTGGAAGAAGGCCAGCGATTGGCGGCGGCTGACGGCCCCGGCGCTCAGCGGCGGGTTCACCACGCGGTGCAGCGTGGAGCGCCAGCGGTCGTTGGTCCAGCGCATGAGCATGTCGCCCAGGTTCACCACGAACGCTTCCGGCGGCACGGCTACGTCCACCCACTCACCGGCGCGGGTCTGCACCTGCAAGCCGCCGGCCACGTTCTCGGCCCGCAGGATCGTCAGCGTGCCGTAGTCGGTGTGCGCCCCGGCGCGCAGTTGCCCCGGCTCTGGCGGCGCGGCGGGCGCGGGGTAGTTGATCACGCGCAGGAACGACGCGGCGCGGTTGATCTTATCGGCAAAGTAGTCGCGGGGCAGGGTGAGGGCCGTGGCGAACACCTGGAGCAGCTCCGCGGCGAGCGCGCTCATGGCGCGGAAGTACTCCTCCAGTGCCGGGCGCAAGACGGCCGGCTCGCGCGGCCACAAGTTGGCGGCGAAGTCGGCGCTGAGGTTGAGCGACTCTTTCAGGTCGGGCGGCGTCACCTGCCCCAGCGTCGCGGCCAGGCGCTCGCCGTGCAGCGGGCTGTAGCCGATGCCGGTCGGCGTGAGGCCCAGCGCGCGTTTTTCCGCTGCGGGCTGGTCGAAGAACGCCCGCGCCGCGTCGGAAGCGCGCGCCAGCACAGCAGGCGGCACGCCATGCCCCACGATGGTCAGGAAGCCGATGGCCTCGCACGCCTCGGCCACGTCCGCCGCCACGCGCGCCTGCGCCTCGGCCGGACCGGAGCGAAACGGGATCAAATCAATCGTTGGAACGTGAGTCAGCGGCATGGCTCAGAGACGCAAACGGCGGCGGCCAGGAGCGTCACTGGCCGCCGCCGCGGGCAGGCCTGTTCAGCAGCGGACGCTTACTTGCGCTTCTTCTTTTTTGGCGCGGGGGCCGGCTCGGCGGCCTTCTTGCCCTTCTTCTTCGGCTCCGGCTCGGGTTCAGGCTCGGGTTCAGGCTCCGCTTCCGCTTCGGTGTCCTCGTCTAAATCGAGGTCGAGGTCTAGTTCCAAGTCGGCGTCCGTCGTCTCCTCATCCGCGCTTTCGGCCTCACTCGCCTCCTCGCTGTCCGTGTCCGTGTCCGTGTCCAGGTCCAGGTCGAGGTCCAAGTCCAGGTCGTCGGTCGCCGCCTCGTCGTCAGTGGACTCGCTGTCCGCGTCCACCGTGAGGTCCAGTTCACTTTCGCTAGATTCCTCTTCGCCGGAGCTGCCGCCGCCTTCCTTCTGGTCGAGGTAGGCCACAACGGCTTCTTCAATGAACTCCGCGCGGTTGGGCAAGAAGTCGCGGTGGGTTGCCGCGTACTCATTCAGGTAGCTGTCAATTCGATCCCAGACCTCGCTCTTGAGGCTGATGGGCAGAGACTTAAACATATTGAGCCGCTCTCCTTCCGTTGGCGACTACAGGTCGGGTCAACTCATGCTACGGCATAAAGTATAGCGCTTCCATTCGCCAATGCAAGATGTACCCCCACTACGGGCGCTATGTGCGTTTGGCCGAACGATATGCGCCGCCCCCAGGCGGCCACCCGGCGACCTACGACGCCTTGAACTTGGCCGCGCGAGACAGGCGTTCCGGCTGACAGGGCGGCGCAGTGGTCGGGGCGGCGGAGGAGAAGCAAGCCTGCGAGCTTACACCCAACCGGCAAAGCGGCCGCGGCCCGCGCGCGGTTCCGGCTCGGGGTGCAGCCAGGCGAGCGTCGCGTCCAGCGGCGCGCGTTCGCCGATCTCGGCCAGGCGCGGCGTCTTGCTGATGTCGTCCAGGTTGATGCGCTCCGGCAGCAGGGGATTGAGGCGGTGGTAGCGGTCGCCCAACAACTGGCGGCACTCGTAGTCGGCCACGCCGCTGTTGCCGTCGAGCAAGATGTCAATGATGTGCGGGGCCCATTGCAGCCAGCCCCAATCATTGTCTTGCGCGGTCAGGAACTGGTTGTTGCGGCCGGTGCCGACCGAAAGCAGGGTCACATCGCTCTGCGCCTGGCGGCCGGTGGTCGGCTCCAGTGCCTGGGCTAGCGCTGCCATGCTGGGGTTGCCGGCCACCACGCCGCCGTCTATGTAGCCCTGATAGAGCGGGAAGTACGACGGCGCGGCGCTGGTGCGCAGCGCCACGTCTACCACGCGCTCGTCGGCGTCTGAGCCGGGGCCGGGGTAGTTGTGGAAGAACTTGGGCTTCCAGGTGCGCAGCGCGGCGGGCTGGTCCGGCCCGTTGTCCAAATCGAAGGCCGAGATGAGCACCTTGCGCGGCAGGTCGCCCAGCCGCAGGTCGCCGAACTGCGCCGTCAGCACTGCCTTCAGCGGGCCGTTGGTATACTGCGCGCCCAGGGCGTGGCCCAGGTCGCGCCAGTTGTCGAAGGGCGAGTCGGCAAAGACCACCTTGCCCAGCCCCTCGTATAGTTCGCGGGCCTCGGTGGGCGTGAAGCCTGCCGCCAGTCCGAGGGCCAGAATGCCGCCGGTGGACGACCCGGCGAACAGGTCCACCTGGGCCAGCAGGCCCGGCCGCGCGGCCTCTAGCCGTTGCAGCAGAACGGCAGTCAGCAGGCCGCGTATGCCGCCGCCATCGAGCGCGAGGATGTGATAGTAGGTCATCAACCCAGCTTAATGCAATGCCCGTGCCAGCGGTAAGGCCGGGGATAGTAAAATAGGCCCACACCGCGCCGCTGCGCAGGAGTTATCCGTGGATACCCCCACTACCGCTGCCCCGTTTCGCATTGACCCGGCCACCTGGCCGGCGCACGTCAGCCTGACGGTTGCCCGCCTCGACCGCCAGTTAGAATTCTATCAGCGCGTGATCGGCTTGCAGGTGCATTGGCGCGAGGCGGCGCGCGCCGGGCTGGGCGCGGGGGGCGCAGATCTGCTGCGCCTGACTGAAGACTCGGCCGCGCGCCGCTACCGGGGCGTGACGGGCATGTATCACTTCGCCATCCTGCTGCCCAACCGGCGCGAGTTGGCGCGGGCCATTGCGCGGCTATTCGTGCTCAAATGGCCCAACAGTCCCACCGACCACGTGATGACCAAGACCACCTACCTCGACGACCCGGAGGGCAACAACATCGAGCTGTACACCGAGTCGCCCGAGGACGGCACGATGGGCTTCGTGAACGGCCAGTCCATGGTGCAGCGTGTTGACGGCCGGCCCACCACCGGCCGCGACCCAGTAGACCTAGAGGCGCTGTTCGGCCTGCTGACCGACGACGACCGGCTGGACCTGCCCATGCCGCCCGAGACCAAGATCGGCCACTTTCATCTCTACGTGGCGAACCTGGAGCAGACACGCCAGTTCTACCACGGCGGCCTGGGCTTCGACGATATGGGCATTGGCCGTGAGTTCCGCATGGGCATGGTCTCGGCTGGGCGCTACCACCACCACGTGGGCTACAACACCTGGGTGGGCGAGGGCGCGCCGCCGCCGCCCGCCGGGGCGCTCGGCCTGCGCTACATCGCCTTTGGCCTGCCTTCCGCCGCCGAACTGGAGCGCGTGGTCGCCCACGCCCAGGCACAGGGCCTCACTGTGAGCCAACACCCACTCGGCTACGCCGTGCCAGACCCCAGCCAGAACACGGTGGTGCTGCTCGACGCCACGCAGCCGGTCGGGCGCGGCGAGTGAGGGCATGGAGAGGTGCCAAGTGAGAGGTGAGAGCGGGCGGTGATGACCGGTGCTGGGTGCATTCGCGGTTGGTCTTCGGGGCGATAAAGCACTGTTTTCCAAGAGGCACCCCCTTCCCGCCAACGCTGTACTCCGCGCGGGACAAGGTCCCGAACACTCTTGTCGGGATGGGGGCGGGGGGGTAGGTCTGCTGGACGCGCCGCGACCCAAACCGACCACCATCTGGAAATGCACCCCAGGTGTTTGCCCGGCGGGGGGTGTTCGCCTGGGTGTATAATTCATACAACGTAGGAGGTACATGCGACCATGGCCACCGAAACCAAAGACACCCCGCAGCGCCCGCAGCCTTCCTTCAAGCACAAGCTGCCCGAAGAGACCATCCAGCACGTCAAGGCCGCGCACCAGGAACTGCGCCAGAGCGTCGAGGCGCTGCTGCCGCCCGGCTTCCTGGAGCACCGCCGCGCCGCCCGCCGCGAGATGCTCCTCGCCGCCCGCAGCCTGATAGACGCCGCCCTGCGCCGCGTTGAGGCCCACGCCGAGTCGGGCAAGCCCTCCCAGGCCTGACGCCGCGCCGTTCGCTGCCAACACAAAAGCCGCCACTCCAGGCCCTGCCGGCGGCGGCTTTTTGCTTGCGACCGTTGGAGTGGGGCGCTCAGCCGCGGCCGGGCAGCACGATCAGCCAGAGCAGCGCCAGCGCCGCGCCGCTCAGCAATACCCAACTCAGCCCGGCCTGCCCCGCCACGCCGAGCTGCACCCCGCCCAGCAGCAGCGCCGCGAACACCACCGCCGCCACCAGCCGTCGCAGCGCGCGCTCCAGCCGCGTCACCCGCTGCTCCAGCCGCGGGGCCGCCACCGCCAGGTCGCCGCGCTCGATGCGCGCCAGCACCTTCTCCACCTGGCCCGGCAGCGCCACCGCCGTGCGCAGCAGCTTGCCGCCCTCCGCCAGCCAGAAGTTCAGCCCGGCCCCGCCCGCTTCGTCGCTGATGAGTTTCTGCGCGAATGGGGCCAGCCCGTTCCACACGTTGAACTGCGGGTTCAGCCCCGTGCACATACCGGAGAGGATCGCCACCGTCCGCCCCAGCAAGATCAGGTCTTCGGGCACCTGGAATGGCGCGGCGTACAGCAACTCGCGGAACTCAGCCGTGAAGGCCCGGATCTCGCGCATGTCAACCTGGCGGAGCGCCGCCATGTCCTTGCCCCAGAACTGCGCGAACATCTGCGCCTGGGCGCGCTCCAGCAGCGCCAGGTCAGCGCCGGGGAGCAGCATGTCCATCCTCTGCGCCGCCCGGATCAGCCGCGCCGCGTCTTGCGTGCCGATGCCGATGACGGCCTCGCGCAGCCCGGCGCGCAGGTTCGGCGGCACGCGCCCCACCATGCCAAAGTCCACGAAGATCAGCCGCCACGCGCCTTCGCCCTCGGCCGCCTCGACGAACAGGTTGCCGGGGTGCGGGTCGGCGTGGAAAAACCCGTGCTCGAAAATTTGGCGCAGGTAGGTCTGGAACAGCCGCTCGGCCACCTCGCCGCGGTCCAGCCCGGCGGCGGTGATGGCGGCATAATCGGTGATCTTGATGGCGAACACGTCCTCCAGCGTCAGCACGCGCTTGGTCGTGTGCGTCCAGTGAATGGCGGGCACGCGCACGCCCGCGTCGCCGGCGAAGTTGGCCGCGAAGGTCTCGGCGTTGCGGCCCTCGGCCAGGTAGTCAATCTCCTCATACAGGATGCGGGCGAACTCCTCCAGCAGCGCGGGCACATCGGCGCGCCGGCTGATGGGCGGGTAGCGCTTGAGCCATTGGCCCACGGTGCGCATCGCCGCCAGGTCGGTGGCGATGATGCGCTCCACGCCGGGGCGCTGCACCTTGACCACCACGCGCCGCGGCTCCCCGCCCGCCTCGGCCGCGGGCAGGGTGGCGCGGTGCACCTGCCCCAGCGAGGCGGCGGCCAGCGGCGTGGCGTCGAAGTTCAGGTAGCGCTCGGCCAGCGGCCCGCCCAGTTCGGCTTCGGCCAGCCGCCGGATGTCCTCGTAGCGCTCGGCGGGCACCTCGTCTTGCAGGCCCGCCAGCTCGGCGGTGATGACCTCCGGCAGCACGTCGAGCCGCGCCGAGAGGAACTGCCCCTGCTTGATGAGCACGCCGCCCAGCCGAATTGCCAGCGCGCGGTAGGCCACGGCGATGCGGCGCAGGCGCGTGGGCCGCGTGCGCACCGCCCAGCCGCGCAGCCCCACGCGCGGCAGCAGCAAATCCCACCAGATGATCGCGGCGATCACGCGCGCGAAGAACCACACAATTTGCCGATAACGACTCTGAATCATGCCGGCCAACCCTTTCCCGGCCCATGCTAACGGGCTTTGGCGTTCTCGGCAATGGCTTTTCATCCTGCCTTTGGCGGCGTCCCGCGCCGAGGCCAGGCCGCTGGTAAGGCCTCTGGTCTCGTCGTTCAGCTTGACATCTCCCGCGCATGTCGGGTAAAATCCTCCCTACGTTCGCGGGCCTGTAGCGCAGTTGGGAGCGCGTCTCAATCGCACTGAGAAGGTCGAGGGTTCGAATCCCTCCAGGTCCACAGCACTTATTACAATTATCCGGGGCCCATAGCGCAGTTGGGAGCGCGTCTCAATGGCATTGAGAAGGTCGAGGGTTCGAATCCCTCTGGGTCCACCTGCAACGGGCAGCGCCAGCGCCCGCACATAGCGCGTGCGATGAGCCGGAGTAGTAAGCCAGCCTCCAGCGAGCCGGGGACAGTGCAAGCCCGGCCGGGCGTCGAGGCCGCCCTGAGGCCCAACTCGCCGGTTCGTAGGTCGCACTGGGCGCGCCCACTACAGCGCACTACGAGCGAAGCTTTGGCGTAAACCAAGGCCTCAATCAGGGTGGTACCACGGAGCTGACCCTTCGTCCCTGACCGGATGGAGGGTTTTTCTATTTCTAGTACAATACTCTGTAGGTATGCGGTCTGGGGACTCGTCTGCAGGAGGGTCGAGATGGCACCCAAAGGGAAGCGTCGGTCGGTAATGGATACGCTGCGCGACTTGCTTGAGAAGCTCAACGAATTAGGCCCGCTGCTTAAGCCCAAATCGCTGCAACCCATCCCCATCCCGGTTCGAGATTCTGATCGTCGCCGCCGCTAAGTCCAATCACTAGCGGCTGACCATCGGGGCCGACCGTGAGGTCGGCCCTGTTTATTGTCCGCCGCTGTCGTCGCTAGCCCTCAGGAGGCCCGCATGGCCGCAAACACCGAAACCCCTGCCGCGCCCGAAGCCAAGGCCGGGCGCGCATATGCCGAACGCTACGACCCCAAGCAGATCGAGCCGAAGTGGCAGGCCCGCTGGGAAACCGACCAACTCTACCGCGCCGTCATTGACCCCAGTCGGCCCAAGTACTATGCGCTGACCATGTTGCCATACCCCAGCGGCGACCTGCACATCGGCCACTGGTACGCCATGACGCCGTCCGACGCGCGCGCCCGCTGGCTGCGCATGCGCGGCTACAACGTCATGTTCCCCATCGGCTTCGACGCCTTCGGCCTGCCCGCCGAGAACGCCGCCATCCAGCGCAACATCCACCCGGCCACCTGGACCTATGCCAACATCGCCAACATGCGCAAGCAACTGCGCTCCATGGGCGCCACTTGGGACTGGGAGCGCGAGGCGGTCTCGTCTGACCCCAGCTATTACAAGTGGACGCAATGGATCTTCACTCAACTGTTCAAACACGGCCTGGCCTACAAGAAAATGGCGGCCGTGGACTGGTGCCCCAAGGACAACACGACCCTGGCGCGCGAGCAGGTCATCGGTGAGAACCGCGTCTGCGAGCGCTGCAAGACACCCGTGGTCAAGAAAAACCTGGAGCAGTGGTTCTTCCGCATCACCAAGTACGCCGACGAGCTGCTGAACTTCGTGGGCATGGACTGGCCCGAGCCGGTGCGCCTGGCCCAGACCAACTGGATCGGCCGCAGCGAAGGCGCGAACGTGCGCTTTACGTCGGAGCAGGGCGATCCGATTGAGGTCTTCACCACCCGGCCCGACACGCTGTGGGGCGCCACCTTCATGGTGCTGGCCCCCGAGCACCCGCTGGTCGCCAAGCTGACCACGCCCGACCGGAAGGCCGAAGTGGAGGCCTACGTCGCCGCCGCCACGCGCCAGACCGACATCCAGCGCGAGGCGACCGACAAGGAAAAGACCGGCGTCTTCATCGGCGCGTACGCCGTCAACCCCGTCAACCAGGCCCGCATTCCGATCTGGATCGCCGACTACGTGCTGATTACCTACGGCACCGGGGCCATCATGGCCGTGCCCGCCCACGACCAGCGCGACTTCGACTTCGCCAAGCAGTATGGGCTGGACATCCGCCTGGTGGTGCAGCCGCCGGGCGCTGACCCCGCCGCCGAGCTGACCGCCGCCTGGCCGCATGACGGCGTCATGGTCAATTCAGGGGCGATCAACGGCGTGCCGGCCGGCAAGGGCGAGGGCCAGAGCGTCAAGGCCGCCATCGCCTACCTGAAGAAGATCGGGGCGGGCGCCGGCGCCGTCACCTACCGCCTGCGCGACTGGTTGATCTCGCGCCAGCGCTATTGGGGCGCGCCCATCCCGATCATCTACTGCCCGGAGCACGGCCAGGTGCCCGTACCCGATGACCAACTGCCGGTCGAGCTGCCCATGGACGTGGAGTGGCGGCCCACCGGCGAAAGCCCGCTGAAGCTGCACCCCACCTGGGCCAAGACCACCTGCCCCCTCTGCGGCCGGCCCGCCACGCGCGACACCGACACCATGGACACCTTCATGTGCTCGTCGTGGTATCACCTGCGCTACCTCAGCCCCAAGTTCGACGCCCCGCCCGGCTTCGACCAGGACGAGTACGACTACTGGATGCCGGTGGATACCTACACCGGCGGGGCCGAGCACGCCACCATGCACCTGATCTATACGCGCTTCTTCCACAAGGCGCTGCGCGATATGGGCGTGGTGGAAGGCCACGAGCCTATGATGCAGCTGCGCAACCAGGGCCAAATCTTGGGGCCGGACGGCCAGCGCATGAGCACGAGCCGCGGCAATGTCATTGACCCCGACGAGCAGGTAAATGCCTTTGGGGCCGACACCGTGCGCGCCTACCTGATGTTCGGCTACCAGTGGTCCGAGGGCGGCCCGTGGAGCACCGAGAACATTCAGGGTGTGGTGCGCTGGCTGCACAAGGTCTGGGCTCTGGGCCAGCCCGAGGCGCAGCCGCCCGCCGGCGCCGCCTCGGCCGAAGCGCAGGCCGCCGCCGCGGTGGCCGCGCGCCGCGCCGTGCATCAGGCCATCAAGAAGGTGTCCGACGACTTCGAGGCGTTTGAGTTCAACACCATCGTTTCGACGCTGATGGAGCTGACCAACACTCTGCACAAGCACCGCCCGGCGCTGGCCGGCGCGCCCGCCTGGGAGGAGGCCTACACGGCGCTGCTGAAGCTGATGGCCCCCATTACGCCGCACATCACCGAGGAGCTGTGGGAGCGCCGGGGCGGGGCCTACTCCATCCATCAGCAAAGCTGGCCGGTATACGATGCCGCCGCCGCCGCCGAAGCCCACATTACCATCGTCGTGCAAGTTAACGGCAAGGTGCGCGACCGCATCCAGGCCGCCGCCGACATCAGCGCGGAGGCAGCCAAGGCCCAGGCGCTGGCGAGCGAAGGCGCGGTGAAGTTCATGGAAGGCAAGACCCCGCGCTCGGTCATCTACGTGCCGGGCCGGCTGGTCAACATCGTGCTGTAGGCGTAAAGCCACCTACGCCGGGGCGTCGCAGGCGAGAGCCGGCGGCGCCCCGGCCTTTCTTTAACATTGCCGATTTTGGATTGCTGATTGCTGATTGAACTGCTGAGTCAATCCTCTGCTCACCTCCGACCTCTAACCTCTGACATCTGACCTCCCAGTTGACGCCTATCCACCTCAAGCCTACACTCACCCGCGATGACCGGGCCAATTGGGGAACAGACGCTGCTGGATTTCGGCCACGAGTTCCACGTGGTCTGCCCGCGCTGCGGCGGGCGCGCGCTGGTGCTCGACCGAGGGGCGCAGGCCCCGGCGGAGCACCGCATCGCCCTCACCTGCGCAGCATGCGGCCTGGCCCACTACTGGCAGCAAGCGGAGCCGGGCGTGCTCACCGCCGCCGATCCCAAAGCGTACCCGCCCGGCGTCGTGGCTATGGGTGCGGCGGTGGATTGGTACTATCACCAACCGCTCTGGCTGCAAACGCCCTGCTGCGGCGAGGTGCTCTGGGCCTACAACGCCGCGCACCTCGACTTCCTGGAAGCCTTCATCAAGGCCAAACAGCGCGGCAAGCGTCCCGGCCCGCAGGGCTGGCGCAACCAGGCCCTCGCCAACCGCCTCCCGCGCTGGATGACCAGCGCCGCCAACCGCGCCGAGGTGCTGCGCGGCCTGGCCGCCCTGCGCGCCCGCCTGCCACAACCAGGCTAGCCATGGAAATTCCCGGAGCCACCGCCGTCGTCACCGGCGCTTCGAACGGCATTGGCCGCGCCGCCGCCCGGCTGCTTGCCCAGCGCGGCGCGCGCGTCATCGCCCTGGCCCGGTCCGCCGAGCGGCTGGAAGCGCTCGTCGCCGAGATCGCGGCGGCGGGCGGCGCGGCGGAGCCGCACCCCGCCGACCTGGCCGACCCCGCCGCGGTAGACGCCATCTTCGACGACCTGGCGGCGCGCGGCGTCACGCCCGACATCCTGGTCAACAGCGCCGGGGCGGGGCGCTGGCTGACCACCGAGGAGACCCCTCCCGCCGAGGCCGTGGCGATGATGAACGCGCCGTACTTCGCGGCCTTCTTCGTCACGCGGCGCTGCCTGCCCGGCATGTTGGCGCGGCGGCGCGGGCGCATCGTCAACGTCAACTCACCGGTGGCCTGGTCCGGCTGGCCGGGCGCGGCAGGCTACACCGCCGCCCGCTACGCGCTGCGCGGCTTCACCAACGCGCTGCGCTGCGACCTGCACGGCACGGGCGTCGGCGTCACCTCGGTGACGCTGGGGCATACCCGCTCCGCCTATTTTGACAAAAACCCCGGCGTCTTGGAGCGCGGCCCAGGCATCAGCCGCATCGTGCCGGTCGTCACGCCCGAGCAGGTAGCCGCCGCCATCGCGGACGGCCTCGCCCGCGACCGCCGCGAGGTGGTTTTGCCCGCCATGCTGCGTGTGCTGGTCGCCGTCAACACCCTGGCCCCCCGCCTGGTGGAGTGGCTGCTCATTCGCACCGGCTGGCGGCGGCCGGCTGGCTAGGGCGCGCCCGCCCAGGAGACCTGGCAGCATGTACAATCGCTTCGGCTTCTTGGGCAGCGGCTGTCTGTTGATCATCCTGAACCTGTTCTGCCTGGTCTTCCTCGCCGTGGGCGGTTGGTGGGGCTATGGCAGTTTTCGGCTGGTGCAGGCTGGCGCGACTACCTCCGGCCGCGTGGTAGACATACTCGTCAGCAGCGATGACGACGGCGACAGCTACGCGCCGGTGGTCGAGTACACTGTGCGCAGCCTAGATTACCAGTTGATCGGCACGTACACCAACCCGCCCGCCTACGCAGTCGGTGACCGCGTGACCGTGCGCTACGACCGCGCCAACCCCGAGACGGCCCGCCTCGACAGTTTCGTGGAGCTGTGGCTCTTTCCGCTCGTCTTCGGCGGCGTGGGGCTGCTGCTGTTCATAATCATCAACGTCGGCTATGTCGTCAGCCTCGCGCGGCGCACGTGGTTCCGCTAGGCCGCGCCACCCGCTTGCCCGGCCGCCCTCACAGGTTCACGCGCGATGACTGCTTCACCCGACTACGACCTGGTGATCCACAACGGCCTAATCTACGACGGCGGCGGCGGTGAGCCGTACCCCGGCGGCGTGGCCGTGCAGGGCGATCGGCTGGCTCGCGTCGGCCCGCTGGGCAGCGCGCGCGGCCGCGTCGAGCTAGACGCGGACAGCCTGGCCCTCGCCCCCGGCTTCATCAACATGCTCAGTTGGGCCGGCGAGGCGCTCATCGCCGACGGCCGCTCGCAGAGCGACCTGCGCCAGGGCGTCACGCTGGAGGTCATGGGCGAAGGCTGGTCGGAAGGCCCGCTGACGGAGCACATGCGCCAGGAAGAGCTGGCGCGCCAGGGTGACATTCAGCATCCCATTGAGTGGACCACCCTGCGCCAATACCTCGACTGGCTGGCAGCGCGCGGCGTGAGCTGCAACGTGGCCTCCTTTGTCGGGGCCACCACCGTGCGCATCCACACCCTCGGCTACGCCGACCGGCCCGCCACGCCCGCCGAGCTGGAGGCCATGTGCAACCTGGTGCGCGCCGCCATGCGCGCGGGCGCGGTGGGCCTGGCCTCCTCGCTCATCTACGTGCCCGCGTGCTTCGCCCCCACCAGCGAGCTGATTGCCCTGGCGCGCGCCTCGGCCGAACTCGGCGGGCTGTACATCTCGCACCTGCGCAGCGAGGGCGACCGCCTGCTCGAAGGGCTAGAGGAACTTCTCACCATCGCCCGCGAAGCGCCCACCCGCGCCGAGGTCTACCACCTCAAGGCAGCCGGGCAGACCAACTGGGGCAAGCTTGACACCGTCATTGCCCGCATCGAGGCCGCCCGCGCCGAGGGCCTGGCTGTGACCGCTGACATGTACACCTATCCCGCCGCCGCCACCGGGCTAGACGCCGCCATGCCGCCCTGGGCGCAAGAAGGCGGCCACGCCGCCTGGGTGGCGCGCCTGAAAGACCCGGCCATGCGCGCCCGCGTGCTGGCCGACATGCGCGCCCCCGCCGCCGATTGGGAAAACCTGCGCCTCATGGCGGGTAGCCCGGAAAACGTGCTCCTGGTCAGCTTCAAGAACGCTGCCCTCAAGCCCCTCACCGGCCAGACGCTGGCCCAGGTCGCCGCGCCGCGCGGCCTCTCGCCGGAAGAGGCCGCCATACAGCTGGTCATCGAAGACGACAGCCGCGTGGGCACGGTCTACCGGCTGATGTCGGAAGACAACGTGCGCCGCCAGGTGGGTCTGCCCTGGATGAGCTTTGGCTCCGACTCGGCCTCGCTCGCGCCGGAGGGTGTGTTTCTCAAGTCGAACCCGCACCCGCGCGCTTACGGCACGTTCGCCCGCGTGCTCGGCAAGTACACCCGCGACGAGGGCGCGTTGACGCTCCCCCAGGCTGTGCGCCAACTGAGCGCGCTACCCGCCGCCAACCTGCGCCTGAAGGAACGCGGCCGGCTGCTGCCCGGCCATTACGCCGACGTGGTCGTCTTCGACCCGGCCGCCATTCAGGACCACGCCACCTTCGCGCAGCCGCACCAATACAGCACCGGCGTGCAGCACGTGCTCGTCAACGGCGTGCCGGTGATCCGCGACGGCGAGCACACCAACGCGCGCCCCGGCCGCGTGCTGATCGGGCCTGGCGCGGCGGCATGACGAGCTACGTCGCCTGGCTGCGCGCTGGGGCGGGGCGCGCGCGCCTGCCGCTAGCCTACGTCACCGGCCTGGTGCGCGATGCGGCGGGCCGCGTGCTCTTCCAGCGCCGCGCCGACTTTGGTGATGCCTGGTGGGGCCTGCCCGGCGGCCTGCTGGAGCTGGGCGAGACGCCCGAGGCCGCCCTGGCCCGCGAAGTGCTGGAGGAGACCGGCCTGACCGTGACCGTCGGCCCGCTCACCGGCCTGTACTCCAGCCCGCGCTACAACTTTGCCTACCCCAACGGCGATCAGGTGCAGCAGATTACCCTGTGCTACGCCTGCACCGTCGTCAGCGGCGGCCTTTTACCCCAGCTCGGCGAGGTGGAGGCGCTAGCCTACTTCGTGCCCAACGCCCTCCCACCCACCTCGTCCTGGTACGCCGCCATGCTTAAGCACGGAATCGTGCCGCACGGCCTGGCCGCCGCCGCGCCGCCGTACTTCGACCCGCCTGAGTCTCAACCGCCCGACAGCCCGTGGGTCTCGCCGCTCGCGCTGCGGCCAATACTCGGCCCCGCCCCGCTCGTCTGGCCGGGGGCCGGCGCCATCGTCTTCGACGACCAGGGCCGCCTACTGCTCCAGCAACGCGCCGACAACGGCCTGTGGACCCCGCCCGGCGGCGCGCTCGACCTGGGCGAGAGCCTGGCGCGCACCGCCCAGCGCGAGTGCGAGGAAGAAACCGGCTTGCGCGTCGCGCCCACCGCGCTGCTGGGCGTCGAAGCCGGGCGGCGTGTTGTCTACCCCAACGGCGACGAACTCTCGGTCGTCCAGGCTGTCTTTGCCTGCCGCGTCATCGGCGGCGCGCTCCGCCCAGATGGCTCCGAAGTCGCCGACCTCGGCTACTTCGCCGCCGATGCCCTCCCGCCCACCTCCGCGTACTATGCCGCCCGCCTCCCCGCGCTATTCGCCTGGCACGCCGCGCGTTCGGCGCAAGCCGTTGCCCCCTCAGATCCGGCCCCTTCCCACCTCTCACCTCCCACCTCGCTCCTCTCCCTCTGATCTCTAACCTCTAACCTCCACTCCGCCTTGCCCAAACCTCCCCCCTCGCGTATTATGGGCCGCGACAAGGAGTGCAAGAACGTACTGTTATGGCTGAGATAACCTTCCCTTCTGACGCGGCCCCGGCCAACCTGCCGGTGGCGGCGCTGCCCGCCAACACCAAGCAAATCATCGGCGTGCGCTTCATGCGCGTCGGCAAAATCTACCACTTTGACGCCACCGGCCACGGTTTGCTTAAGCCCGGCGACCGCGTCATCGTCGAGACCACCCGCGGCCGACAGTTGGGCGAGGTGGTCCACCTCATCGCCCCCGACAAGCAGGCCCCGCCCTCCGGCGGCTACAAGGCCATCGAGGCCCTCGCCACCGCCCGCGACCTGGCCCTGGAGCAGATGTGGAAGGGCCAGGAAACCGAAGCCATGATTAACGCCCGCGAGCGCGCGCACCAACTGCGCCTGGTGGACGTGAAGATCGTGCGCGCCGAGTACAGCTACGACGGCTCGCGCCTCACCTTTCTCATCAGCGGCCCTGACGACGGCGCGGGCCGCCTTGAGACCAAGTCGCTGCGCGATGACATGCAGCAGGCCTACCCGCAGACCCAGGTAGCCCTGCGCCAGATCGGCCCACGCGACGTGGCCAAGCTGCTGGGCGGCATGGGCGCGTGCGGCCTCGAGGCGCGCTGCTGCTCGACTTTCCTGACCGACTTCAGCCCCGTCAGCATCAAAATGGCGAAAGAGCAGGGCCTCTCGCTCAACCCGGAAGAGATCACCGGCATGTGCGGGCGTCTGCGCTGCTGCTTGGTCTACGAGTATGAGAACTACGTCGCGGCGCGCAAGTTATTACCCAAGCGCGGTAAGCTGGTCATCACGCCTAAAGGCACCGGCAAGGTGGTGGACGTGAACCCGATGAAAGAAGCAGTCTTCGTGGCGGTGGTCGAAGGCGAGTCCATGCGCGTCTTCGAGTTCATGAAGGACGACCTCCAGCCCGCCGCCGAACTGCAAGCGCTGCAGCAAAAGGCCGCCGCCCCGTGCGACCGGCACGAAGGCGGTGGCTGCAACTGCGGCAAGGCCAAGAAGACGCCATAATCTCCGCCGACCCAGGTCCGCCGCGTCTGCCGCACGCGCCGGGGCGTCTGGTCTCCCTCGTCCCTGCGCATACCGCCAGCCTGTTCGATCTGGGCCTGGGCGCGCGGCTCGTGGGCCGCACCGACGCTTGCAGCTATCCGGTGGAGGGGACCGCCCGCCTGCCCAGCGTGGGCGACCCCGCCCGGCCCGAGGCGGCCGCTATCCTCGCCCTCCAGCCCGACCTGGTGCTGGCCGGCGCCGGCTTGAATGCCCAAGAAGCCATCGCCGCGCTTCGGGCGAGCGGCGTGCTGGTCTGGGTTACGGCCGACCCGCGAACTGTGCGCGAGGCCCTCAATCTGCTCTGGGCGCTCGTGCGCCTGTGCGATGTCCCCCAGGCCGGGCACACGCTGGCCGCCCTGGAGCGTTCTTACGAGATCACGCGCCAGGCCGCGCTTGACGCGCCGCCCAGCCTGGTCTTCTGCCCCCTGAGCCGCAGCACAGATGGCGCCGGGTGGCTGGTAGCCGGGCGCGACAGCTACCTGACCGACCTACTGGCGACCTGTGGCGGAGAGAGCGTCCCGGCCGCGCTCAGCGCGTCGCCGATCGCTACGGACGACCTGAGCGCCGCCGCGCCCGACGTAATTGTGCTGCCCGGCTCTCCCGGCCCCTTCAGTGAGGCGGATGTGGCCGCCCTGGCCGACCGGCTCGACCTGCCAGCCGTTGCCGCCGGGCGCGTGTACCTCATGGATGGCGCGCTGCTCACCTGGCCCGGCACCCACCTGGCGCGGGCGCTGGCCGAACTGCCGGCCGTCTTGCATATCCCCCATGCCTGAGTATCATATCTGCCTAATCGGAGGAAGAATGTTGCGTTTGACCCTATTGGTATCGTTGCTGCTGGCCCTGCTGCTGAGCGCCTGCGTTCAGCCCACGCCCACCCCCCAGGGCGCTACCAGCGTCCCGGCCGCTACCGATAGCAGCGGATACCCGGCCGTTCTGCCCACCTATACGGCCCCGGCCGCCTATCCGGCCGCGCAGCCGAGCGCCACGCCGGGCGCTTACCCGGCCCCCAGCAGCCGCGCCCTGCCCACGCTGAGAATCGGCGCAGCCGCGGCGGCGTATCGTTAGGGCGCTGGTTCGCCGAACGCCGGCGAACGGTGGGCGGGCAACCGGGCGCGGCCCGGTAACGGCAGCATGAGTTTTCAGCGGTTCGGCCCTCGGTCGGGCCGCTGGCTTATATCCAGGTAGCACGAGGAGGCTGCATGGCCGAAACCGCGAAATCCCAACGCCCGCCGGTTCCCAGCCCCAGCGGCAGCGGCCCAGCCGCGCCGGTGAAGATCGCCGTGGCCGTGGTGGCCGGGCTGGTCCTGCTGTGCATCGCGCTCACGCTGATCCTCATCGGCCCAGCCAAGGGCTTTGCCAACGGCACGGGGCTGTTCGGCACCCGCGCCGGCCTCTTCGCCGATCTCAACCTGCTGGCCGAAGTCGTACTGCTGCTGGGCCTGACCGTGGGCTACGGGCTGGCCAAGGGCAACAAGATCGCCGCGCATCAATACAACCAGACTTTCTGGGTGCTGCTGAACATTGTGCTGGTCATGTTCATCATGATCGTCTCATTCAGCCGCCAGGTGGTGCGCGGCATTCCGGCTGAACTGCTCAGGGCCTATTACTTCACCTCCTTGCTGCACTCGCTGCTCGGCGGGCTGGCGATCCTGTGCGGCCTATACATCCTGCTGCGCATGAACAAACTACTGCCGCAGGCCCTGCGCATCGCATGGTGGAAGAACCTGATGCGCATTACGCTCGGCCTATACTGGCTGGTGGGGCTGTTCGGACTGACCACCTACTATGTATGGTACGTGGCCCCGCGCGCCGTGGCCGACGTGCCGGCGGGGACCGAGGCGCCGCCCAACACCGTCATCGTGCCGGTCGCCAACTACGCCTTCAACCCCGGCGTGCTGGAAATCCCGGCCGGCACGACCGTCATCTTCCGCAACGACGACCCCGACCCGCACACCGTCACTTCGGAAACAGACGCCTTCCCAGAAGGTCAGCTCGAAGAGAAGTCGGAATACACCTTTACCTTCACGACCGAAGGCGAGTTCCCCTACTTTTGTCTCTACCACGGCGCGGCGGGCGGTGTGGGCATGGCCGGCATCGTCAAGGTGGTGCCGGCCGGCAGCCTGGCCGCGCTGCCCACCGCCGTGAACCCGCCCGCGCCAACCGCCCAGCCCACCGCCGCCGAGCCGCCCGCCGACGCCCTTGGCGCGCAGTCGGTCGGCTTTGGCGCGTTCCGCGACAGCGCCGCCCGCAGCGATGCCTTTGAGTTGGTCATCTCGGGACTGCCCGCGCCGCAGGGCGAGTTCCACGCCTGGCTCATTGGCGAGGGCAGCCCGCTGCACCTCGGCCTCGTGGCGCCCGACGCCGCCGGCAATGCCGTCCTGACGTATGTCAGCCCCACCGGCGAGAACTTGCTGGCGAAGTACAACGGCTTCTCGGTCACGCAGGAGGCGGCCGGGTCAAACCCGACCACGCCCTCCGCCACGGTGCTGGTCACCAACCGCCTGGCCCCCGAAGCGCTCGGCCCGGTGCGCCAACTACTCGTCGCCTCCAGCGACGCGCCCGCGCAGACCCCCTACGCCCTCGGCCTGATCACCCTGTCGGAAGAGTTGTTCCGCCACGCCAAGGCCGTCAACGGCGCGGCTATCCTCGGCGACACCGCCGGGCAGAACCGCCATATCGAGCACATGCTCACCATCATCGAGGGGCAGGGCGGTGAGCACTATGCCGACTTCGACCACGACGGGACCATCCAAGACCCGGGCGATGGTTTCGGCATTTTGCGCTACACCGACGGCGTGGCGGCTCAGGCCGCGGCGGCCGTTACCGCGGCGGGCGCCAGCAACAACGTGCGTATTCATGCCGCCGAGGTGCAGGTGCTGGCGACCAACCTGCGCACCTGGGCGGGCGACATCGTAGACCTGGCGCTGGTGATTCAGACCAGCAGCGACCCGGCCGCCAAGCAGGCCGCCGCCGCGCAGGCGCTGGCATTGAGCCGCGCCATGCTCAACGGCGTGGATGCCAACGGTAACGGCGTCATCGAAGCCACCGTGGGCGAGGGCGGGGCGTACACCGCTTACTTCTACGCGCAGTACCTGGCGGCCCTGGGCGTCGAGCCGGAGCCTGGCTCGGGCATCGCCACACCGCTGCCGCCTACCAGCACCCCGGAACCCACCGCCGCGCCCAGCGCCACCGCCACCCTGGAGCCAGGCGCGACGGCCGCCCCCACCGCCACGCCCGCGCCGGCCACGGCCACGCCTGAGCCGACCACCGCGCCCACGCCCGCGCCGGTCTTTGTTACCTACCGCAACTTTGAGATCGTGCCCGCGCAGACCACCATCAAGGTCGGCACGGAGGTCACGTTCCTCATCCAGGGCGCGCTGCACCAGCCGTACAACTTCACCAAGCCCAACACCTTCGAGTCGCCCGCCAACCTGGGCGACGGCACGAGCTACTCGTTCACCTTCAACGAGGCCGGCACAGTGACGATCTTGTGCGGCTATCACGCCAACATGTCGGCCACCGTTATCGTCCAGCCGTAGCGGCAGCCTGAATCACCCTCGGCCCCTCGTCAGCCAGGCCGGCGAGGGGCCGAATGGTGAACCGGCGTGGGCGCGTCAGTTGGCGGGTGCGAGGTACAGCCGCCCGCCGCGCGCCGCCGCCTCGAGCGCCGCCCACACCGCGGCCGCGTCGGGCGCGGTGTACAGGCGCGCGAACTCCGCCGCGCCGCGTTCGGTCTGCCCAGAGTAGAGATAGTCGAGCATCAAGTCCGCCACGTCGCACTGGGTCAGCGCGCCGTTCTGCTGGGCGCGCTGCTCCGCCAGCGCCGTAATGTCCACAATCTCCGGCTCGAACACGGCCGGGTAGAGCGGACTGGCGGGCGCGTAGCCCAGGCCCGGGCCGTAGGCCAGCACCGCCAGCGACGATGGCTGTGAGCACGGCAGGCCGGCGACCACGTCGCGAGTGATGAACTCCCAGTCGCCGTCGTTATCCAGGTCGCGGAACTTGCCCACGCCCACTTCGCCGCCCACCCACAGCACCTGCTGGGGCGTGTCGCCCAGGTTGTAGAGCACCGTCCCCCAGCAGCAGTGTGAGCCGCCCCAGCGCAGCGCGAAGGCCACGTCGGGTTGGCCCTCGCCAGTCAGGTCGGCGCCGGGCAGCGGCTCGAAACCGCTCACCTCGCTCAACTGCACTAGCCGCGTCTGGCCGCGGTCAATTGTGCCCAGGCTGAGCTGGTTGGGGAACGGGTAGTCGGCCTGCACCCAAATGCGGGCGGCGTACTCACCGATGAACTGCTCGCTGTAGACCACGTACTTGACCACCCCCGGCGATTGCGTGCTGTCGGGCGGCACGGGCGTGGGCGAGGCGGCCGGCTGCGCGGTATCGGCTGGCGCGGTGGCGGAGGGCGACCGGGGCGCCTCTGACGGCGGCCGGGTTGCCGTGGCGGCCTGGGGCGGAGGCGCGGCCGTATCAGACGGTGCGCCCATCGGCGCGAGGGTCAGCGTGATCGTGGGCGGCGGCGTCAGCGAAGCCTCGGCGGGGGCGACGCCCCCGGCGCTGGGCCGGTCGCTCGGCGCGTTGGTCGTAGGCGGGCGGCGGCCACAGGCGGCCAGCAGCAGCGCGGCGGCCAACAGCCGGCCGGAGAGCATACCAGTAGATTTCATCGTCAAAGTATAACTGTCCTGAGCGCACCAGACCGGTTGCCTGGGCGGTTATTCCCCTGCGCTGGGTCACTTGCCGCGGCGCGGGCCTGGCTTATAATGGCCGCATGCGATCCCAAGAAGACCTGCCCACGCCTGACAACCGAAACTACCCCTACGGCATGGCTCTGCTGGGCATGCTGGCTGGGGGCGCTTTCTACTGGGGATTGCTGCAATTTCCCGGCGCGGTGCTGCAGGGCGCGCTGCGGCTGCCCGGCCAGTTGATCATCGTGCGCGGCCTGGCCCCGCTGTTGCAGCAGGCCGGCGTCGTGCTGCCTGGGCTGGTCGTCACCACCATCAGCCATCTGCTGTGCCTCATTCCCTTTGTCGTGCTCGGCGCGGCGGTGTTCGCCCGCGAGCGCATCTGGGCCACCATCGTCGGCCTGGTGCTGTTCTTCCTCCTGGCCCTCGCGCTGATCTTCGTCTGGCGTTTCGGCAGTCTCTAAGCAGCCGGCGGGCCGCCCCCGCCCCAAATGAGTGAGGGCAGCCCACCACTGTCTTCGCCAACCAACCCGAAAATGCTGCTGAACCGACCATGTTTGACAAGCGCTTCTCTAAAGTGCTATAATTAGTCTAATTCATCTAATGAATTGCATTAATAGACTAATATGACACACTCACTCTTTGCTTCGCCACTGCTTGACAGGTTGAACTCCGAGCTGGTGCGCTACATTGTCGCGACCGGGCGCAAGCCGGGTGACCGGCTGCCCTCGCTGGAGAAGCTGAGCGCCGAGCTTAAGCTCAGCATCGGCAAGCTGCGCGAGCAGTTGGAGGTGGCGCGAGCGCTGGGCTTCGTGGAGGTGCGGCCCAACACCGGCATCCGCGTGGCCGAATACAACTTCTTGCCCGCCATCCGCTATAGCTTGCTCTACGCCCTGGCGCAAGACCCCGATCAGTTCGCGGCCTTTGGCGAATTGCGCAATCACGTCGAGGCGGCCTTCTGGTTCGAGGCGGTGGCCTGCCTCACGCCCCAAGACCATGCCGAACTGCGCGCCCTGATCAACTCGGCCTGGGACAAGCTCAACCACCACCCTGTGCAGATCCCGCACGCCGAGCACCGCAGCCTGCATCTGACGTTCTTCAAGCACCTCAACAACGCTTATGTTATAGGCGTGCTGGAAGCCTATTGGGAAGCCTACGAGGCCGTGGGCCTCAGCCTGTTTTCCGACTATGAGTATCTGCGCGAGGTCTGGACCTACCACGAAGGCATGGTCACCGCACTGGCGGCGGGCGATCCCCGCGAGGCGCACCGGCTCCTGCTGGCGCACACCTCGCTGCTGCGCCATCGCGAACTGCGCAGCGGCGGGGCAGCGCTTACGCCCGCGGCCGTGTCGGCCGGGGTGCCCTGACGCCGCGCTGTGCGCGGCCTGGCCTATCCACAAGGAGAATTGGCATGAGTATCACTGCAATTGAAGCCGGCGTGCAAGCCGCTCCCGGCCGCGAGCCGGTCGTCAACGATTTTTCCATCAGTGTCGCTACCAAGAACGGTTCCGGCAGCCAAACGGCCAACACCACCCTGCTGCGCGCCTTGTTCAAGATGGGCATTCCGGTCAGCGGCAAGAACTTGTTTCCGTCCAACATTCAGGGCCTGCCCACCTGGTACACCATCCGCCTGAACAAGGACGGCTACACCGCTCGCCGCCAGCGGGCCGAGATCGTCGTGGCCATGAACCCGGCCACCGCCATCGAAGACCACGCCGGCGTCCAGCCGGGCGGCGTCTTCATGTACGCCGACGACCTCAAGCTTCAGCTCAACCGCACCGACCTCACTTACTACCCGATCCCGGCCAAGAGCCTCGCGACCGAGAACGAAAGCGACCCCAAGCTGCGCACGTACGTCGCCAACATGGCCTACGTCGGCGCGCTGGCGCACCTGTTGGGCATTGACCTGGCCGACATTGAAGCCGCGCTGCTCTTCCACTTCAAGGGCAAGCGCAAGCCGGTTGACTCAAACATGCGCGTGGTGCACCAGGCCGCCCAGTGGGCCGCCGCCCACCTGCCCAAGCAAGACCCGTATCAGGTCGCGCCCATGAACAAAACCCAGGGCAAGATCATGATTGACGGCAACACGGCCGGGGCGCTGGGCGCGGTGTACGGCGGCGTGACCATGGCGGCCTGGTACCCCATCACGCCCGCCACCAGCCTGGCCGAAGCCCTCAACCACTACCTGCCGCAGCTGCGCATTGACCCCGAGACCAAGCAAGACACCTACGCCGTCCTCCAGGCGGAAGACGAGCTGGCCGCCCTGGGCATGGTGCTGGGCGCCAGTTGGGCCGGCGCGCGCGCCATGACCAGCACCTCCGGCCCCGGCATCTCGCTCATGGCCGAGTTCGCCGGGCTGGGCTACTTTGCCGAGATCCCGGCCGTGATTTGGGACGTGCAGCGCATGGGGCCGAGCACCGGCTTGCCCACGCGCGTGGCGCAGGGCGACCTAATATTGGCCTACCACCTGGGCCACGGTGACACCCAACACGTGGTGCTGCTGCCGGGCAGCGTTAAGGAGTGCTTCGAGTTTGGCTGGCGGGCCTTCGACCTGGCCGAGCGCCTGCAAACGCCGGTGTTCGTGCTCAGCGACATAGACTTAGGCATGAACCCCTGGATGTCGGACGCCTTTGAGTACCCCGACGCGCCCATTGACCATGGCAAGGTGCTCACCGCCGCCGATTTAGATCGGCTGGGAGGCTTCAGCCGCTACAAGGACGTGGATGGCGACGGCATCGGCTGGCGCACCCTGCCGGGCACCGATCACCCGCTGGCCGCTTACTTCACGCGCGGCACGGGCCACAACGAGCGCGCCCTGTATTCCGAGCGGCCCGAAGACTGGGAGCGCAACATGGCCCGCCTCAAGCGCAAGTTTGAGACCGCGCGCACACTGGTGCCCGCGCCCGTCGTGGACCGCCAACCCGGCGCGGAGGTGGGCTTGCTGGCCTTTGGCTCTACCGACCCGGCCCTGGTCGAGACCCGCGCCCGCCTGCAGGCCGCCGGCATTGCCACCGACTACATGCGTCTGCGCGCCCTGCCGTTGCGGCCCGAGGTGCGCGACTTCGTGGCGGCCCACAAAGTGACCTTTGTGGTGGAGATGAACACCGACGCGCAGATGTTGAAGCTGGTGCAGTTGCACGCCCCCGAGTATGCCACGCGCCTGCGCGCCGCCAACAAGAGCGACGGCCTGCCGCTCACAGCTACCTGGATCACTGACTTCTTGAAGACCGCGCTGGCGAAGGAGAACTAACATGACCGCAACCGCTGCGCCCGCCCGCCCCCCGGCGACCAACCTGATCGGCCTGACCAAAACCGACTACAAGGGCCTAGAGTCGACCCTGTGCGCCGGGTGCGGGCACGACTCGATTTCGGCTCAGATCATCAGCGCCTGCTACGAACTGGGCGTGCGCCCCGAACGGCTGGTGAAGTTCAGCGGCATCGGCTGCTCGAGCAAAAGCCCGGCCTACTTCATGAACCGCTCGTTCGGCTTCAACGCGCTGCACGGCCGCATGCCGTCCATTGCCACGGGCGCGCTGATGGCCAACCATACCCTGTTCGGCATCGGCATCAGCGGCGACGGCGACACCGGCAGCATCGGCATCGGCCAGTTCAAGCACCTGATGCGCCGCAACGTGCGCATGGTCTACATCGTCGAGAACAACGGCGTCTACGGCCTCACCAAGGGCCAATTCTCAGCCACCGCCGACCTGGGGCAGGAGATCAAGTACGCCGGCCGCAACGAACTGCCCCCCATTGACCTGTGCCTGGAAGCGATTGTGGCCGAGTGCGGCTTCGTGGCGCGCTCGTTCGCCGGCGACCCCAAGCAGGTGGTGCCGCTCCTCAAGGCCGCCCTCAGCTACCGCGGCACGGCGCTGCTCGACATCATCAGCCCGTGTGTCACCTTCAACAACCGCGACGACTCGACCAAGAGCTACGCCTGGGGCAAGGCCCACGACGAGCGCATCAACGACTTTACCTTCGTGCCGCCGCAGGAGGAGATCCGCGTAGACTACGCCCCCGGCGCGACCGAAACCGTGGAGCTATACGACGGTTCGTCCATCGTCTTAAAGAAACTCGATGGCAGCCACGACCCGACCGACCGCTACGCCGCCCTGCGCTTGCTCGAAGAGGCGCGCGAGAAGCAGCAGTTCATCACCGGACTGATCTACGTCAACGGCGACCGCCCCAACCTGGCCGAGCTAGAGCGCCTGGGTGACACCCCGCTGGTCGCCTACACGCCCGCGCAGGTGCGCCCCTCGCCTGAGTCGCTCGAGAAGATCATGGCGGGCATGAAGTAAACGCCCGCCCAAACCTCCGTCGGTGGCATGATCCCCGGCCGGCCGGCGCCCCACGCGCCGGCCGGTGTTCGTCTCACCAGGTTGGGCCGGTCGAGGGCGCGTCCGCAACCCCGGCTTGACAGCCGCGTCCGCCGATACTATACTGGGGTGGAGTATCAGAGCCGACCATGCCCGACGCGCCCGCCGCCAGTCACGAGGAAGTCTTGAAACGCCTGCGCCGCATCGAGGGCCAGGTGCGCGGCGTGGCCCGCATGGTCGAAGACGGCCGCGACTGCCGCGAGGTGCTCCAGCAACTCACCGCCATCCGCTCGGCCGCCAATCAAGTCAGCCGGCTGCTGGCGCGCTCCTACGCCTGCCGCTGCCTGAACGACTCGCAGACGAGCGAGGATTACGCCGCGCTCATGGACGAATTGCTCGACGTGCTGAGCCAGGCGGCCTAACGCCATGACGAGCTACGCCAAGAACGCCGTCGCGGTCTGGCAAGCGGGCACGGCCTTCACGGTCAGGGCGGGGTCCGGCCACACGCTGCTGACCGACGGCTCAGCCCAAATTGCCGCCAGCCCCATGGAGTTGATCCTGGCTGGGCTGGCCGGCTGCGCCGGCGCGGATGTCATTGATATCCTCCGCAAGAAACGCCAGAACGTCACGGCGTTCGAGGTGCGTGTCCACGGCGACCGGTGCGTGGAGCACCCGCGTGTGTACACCGAAATCGAGATCGTGTTTGTGGTCACCGGCCATCAGGTGGACGCCGACGCTGTGCGGCGCGCGATTGAGTTATCTGAAGCCAAGTATTGCTCGGTGTCGGCCATGCTGCGCCACACGGCGCAAGTCAACTGCCGATACGAAATCCATGCAGCAGATGCCACTGCCGCCCAGGGCGGCGGGGCGGCGGGGCCTACAAAGGAGGCGAGTATCTGATGGCTGCACCCATTCATGTAACGGATGCGGAGTTTGAGGCGTCGGTGTTGAAGTCGCCGGTGCCGGTGATCGTGGATTTCTGGGCGCCGTGGTGCGGCCCGTGCCGCCAGGTGGCGCCGAGCCTGGAAAAGATTGCCGACGAGTACGACGGCAAGCTGATTGTGGCCAAGGTGAACACGGACGACGACCCGCAATGGGCGCAGGCCTACGAGGTCAGCGGCATTCCGACCTTGCTGTTCGTCGCCGCCGGCAAGATCGTCCATCGCCAGGTCGGCGCCGCGCCGCTCGGCTATCTCAAGCGCGTGGTAGACCAGTTCCTCGAGGTGATCTCCACCCCAACCGACGCGCCGGCCGCCGCGCCCACTGATGCGCCCACTGATGCGCCCGCCGGCGCCGCCCCGGCCGCCGCGTAAGCCGCCGCCGGCCGTACCAAAAACCAGACGCCCCGCTGATCGTTCAGCGGGGCGTTTTGCATTCAATCCCCAGGCAGCGCGTTGCTGAGCGGGCCGGGCGATTATCTCTACAGTCCCATAGGCGCGAACGTAAGCAAGCCAACCAGGTGCCGGCCACTTACCCGTACCCGCTCACGCGTCCGCGACCTTGAGTCAGCCAGCCCGACAGATGCGCCACGCCCTGTGTTGGCCCCGGGAAAGCCAAAGGGAAGGCGGGCCTGCATTTGGCCCGCCGCCCCTTTAAGAAAATTCCTCCCCCTTCCCACGTCTTTTCAGTGGGAAGGGGGTCAGGGGGATGGGAGGTCTGTCTTGCAGCACCCCCCGGACGTGTCAGCCCGTGTGCCCCGCGCCTGCCGTCGGACCGCCGCGGCTTAAATTCGCGCCTATGCCCTACAGCCCTCACCCGGCCGCGCCCTAGCCCGATTTCTCGGGTGGGTGCTGGCCGTTGCCGTTCACGGCCTCCTCGTTGGGCAGCGCGCCTTCCACCCGCCGCAGGCCGCGGCGCACCGCCGAGCGCACCTTCGACAGGCCATAGACCGCGCGCCGGCCGATGCGGCGCCAGGCCGACACCTCCGGCTTGCGCGTCACATTCCACTGGATGACCGTCGCTGCCCAGGTCAGCCCCCCGCCGAAGCCGATCAGCACCAGGTGGTCGTTGGGGCGCACGCGCCCGGCCTGCACCGCCTCGCACAGCGCCATGGGGATGGAGGCCGCCGAGGTGTTGCCGTACTTGTCAATGTTGAGCACAAAGCGGTCTTCGGGCAAGTTCAGCGCGCGCGCCGCCGAGTCGATGATGCGGCGATTGGCCTGGTGCGGCACGATCAGCGCAATATCGTCCAGCGTCAACCCGGCGTCTTGCACCACTTCGCGGGTGGCCGAGGCCATCACCCGCGTCGCGAAGCGGTAGACCTCTCGGCCGTCCATCGCAATGCAGTGCTGGTTGGCCCGCACCGTGTCGAAGGTGGTGGGGGTGTGGCTGCCGCCCGCTGGAATGATGAGCGCGTCGCCGCCCGAGCCGTCGGCGCGCAGCAGGCTCGCCAGCACGCCGCCCGGCGTGGCGCTGGCCTGGAGCACAAACGCGCCCGCGCCGTCGCCGAAGAGGATGCACGTGCCGCGATCCTTCCAGTTGGTGACGCGCGAGAGCGTTTCGGCCCCAATGACGAGCACATTCTGGTGCATGCCGGCCCGGATGCCGTTGGCGGCCAGCGACACCGCGTACACAAAGCCGGAGCAGGCGGCCGAGAGGTCGAACGCCCCGGCGTTGGCCGCCCCCAGGGCGTCTTGCACCAGGCACGCGGTGCTGGGGAACACATGCTCGGGGGTTGAGGTGGCGACGATGATCAGATCGAGCTGGCGGGGCGAGAGGTCGGCGCTTTCGAGCGCGGCGCGGGCAGCCTCAATCGAGAGCGAGGCGGTAGTTTCGCGCCCGGCGATGCGGCGCTCCCTAATCCCGGTGTGGCTGACAATCCACTCGTCGGTGGTGTCCACCGTGCGCGCCAGGTCGGCGTTGGTGAGCACCCGTTCGGGTACTGCCATGCCCCAGCCGGTTACGTGCGCATACCGCTCCATACCACAACGTCCTTTCGCCGCCGGCCGCGCTAGGGCGCGCTCTGGCCGGTCTGCAAACGGCTTCCGGCTAGTGACCGTTGGCCGCGTAGTTGCCCAAGATGATGCAGGCGTTGTGTCCGCCGAAGCCAAAGGAGTTCGACATGGCCCGCTGCACCGGCTTGCGACGCGCCGTGTTCGGCACGTAGTCCAGGTCGCACTCGGGGTCGGGGGTTTCGTAGTTGATCGTGGGCGGCAGGATGCCGTCGTTCAAGGCTTTCAGCGCGAAGATGGCCTCCAGGGCGCCCGCCGCGCCCAACAGGTGGCCGGTCATGCTCTTGGTGGAACTGATCGCCAGGTCGTAGGCCGCCTCGCCGAACACAGTCTTCACTGCCGCGGTTTCGCTCTTGTCGTTGAGATAGGTGCTGGTGCCGTGGGCGTTCAGATAGTCAATGTCTTGCGGGCGCAGGTTGGCCTGGGCCAAGGCCAGCCGCATGCACGTCACCGCGCCGGCCCCATTCTCCAGCGGGGCCGAGACGTGGTAGGCGTCGTTGGTCACGCCATAGCCGAGCACCTCGCCGTAGATGGTCGCGCCGCGCGCCAGGGCGTGGGCTTCGCTTTCCAGCACCATGATCGCCGCGCCCTCGCCCGCCACAAAGCCGTCGCGGTCCTTGTCGAATGGGCGCGAGGCGCGCTGCGGGTCGTCGTTGCGCGTCGAAACGGCGTTCATGCTGTTGAAGCCGGCGAGCGCCACCGAGAGGATGGCCGCCTCGGCCCCGCCTGCCAGCATCACGTCCGCCGCGCCGCGCCGAATGACCTCGGCCGCTTCGCCGAGCGTGTTCGTCCCCGTGGCGCAGGCGCTGGACACGCCCAGGTTCGGCCCGCGCATGCCGAAGCTGATGGCAATCTGGCCGCCGGCGGCGTCGGGCAGCATCATCGGCACCAGGAAGGGGCTGACCCGGCGCGGGCCGCGGGTGCGGTACACCTCGGTCTCGGCCAGCAAAGTGCCGATGCCGCCGATGCCGGTCCCAATGAACACCCCCACGCGGTCGCGGTTGCCCTCCGTCACGGTCAGGCCCGCGTGGGCCAGGGCCTCGGCTGTTGCGCCCATGGCAAACTGGGTGTAGCGGTCCATGCGGCGGGCTTCCTTGCGGCCGAATTTCTCGCCCGCGTCGTAGCCCTTGACCTCAGCGGCGAAGCGCGTTTCGTGCTCACTGGCATCGAAGAGCGTAATCGGCCCAGCGCCCGAGCGCCCGGCCAGGGCCGCGGCCCAGGTAGATGGCACGTCGTTTCCGAGAGGACTGATACAACCCATGCCAGTGATGACAATGCGTGTATTCATAGGGATCGGTGGGCTTTTGGGCGAGCAGGCCGCCCTGGCGGCGGTCTGACGATGGATGTCCGCGGAGTATAACACATCCAACTTTGATTAGATGCGCCCCGGCCGAGATTGGCCGCCGCCCTGGAGCTTCCTTTTGGCCGAATCTCGGCGCTGGCCCGGCCAATCTGCGCGCCATAGCCGGAAAGTACGTCCGCACCTGGGCCGTGCCCGGCGCGGCCGGCAGCGTCCGGCCGCTCAGCGTGCCCGGTTGGATTCAGATGTATGTTAAAATCACCAGCGGTCACCCGTTCAGGCGCCAGGAGGCACACACAGGGGCGCGCGCGCGAAGGAGCTTACCGAGCTTGATCCTCGTCACCGGCGCGACCGGCTTTGTCGGCCGGTCGTTGCTGCCGCGGCTGGTTGAAGGCGGCCACCCCGTGCGTGTGCTGCTGCGCCCGGCCCGCCAGTCACCGCGCCTGCCCAGGGGGGTGCCCGTCCAGGTGGCCCTGGCCCACCTGGACGATGAACGCAGCCTGCGCGCGGCCGTCAGTGGCGTGGATGCCGTCATCCACCTGGTGGGGGCCGAGTGGCGCGGCCCGCAAGCCGACCTGCTCGTCACCGACGCCGGCGGCACGCGCCGCATGGCCGAAGCTGCCGCCGCCGCCGGGGTCAAGCGTTTCATTTACCTCTCGCACCTCGGAGCCGACCGCGCCTCGGGCTACCCCGTCCTGAAAGCCAAAGGCATCGCCGAAGAGTTTATCCGCCAGAGCGGCGTGCCCTTCACCATCCTGCGCTCAGCTCTGCTCTTCGGGCCGGATGATATGTTTGTCAACGTGCTGGCGGCCCTCATCAAGTTCGGCCCCGGCGTGTTCTTCATGCCCGGCGACGGCCGGACCGCCCTACAGCCCCTGTGGGTGGACGACCTGGCCACCTGCATTGAGTGGAGCCTGGCCGAAGGCAGCCTGCTCGACCAGACCGTGTCTATCGGCGGGCCGGAGTTCGTGCCGCTGCGCGCCATGGTGGACATGCTGATGGAAGTGCTGGGCGTCCGGCGCCTGGTGGCGCCGGTGCGGCCGGTCTACCTGCGCGGCGGGGCGTGGTTTCTGGAGCAGTTGCTCCCGCGTTCGCCCGTCACGACGCGCTGGCTCGACTACCTGGCGATCAGCCGCACCTGCGAACTGACCAGCGTGACCCGCCACTTTGGGCTTAAGCCGGCGCGCTTCTCGCCGGCCACGCTGGGCTACCTGCGCAACAAACGCTGGCTGCCGGAGCTGCGCCGCTTTGTGTTTGGAACTTGAGGCATGAGCGACCAACCCATCATCACCATTCGCCCGCTGACCACGCTCGACGAGTTTCGTGAAGCGGAGGCCGTGCAGCGCGCCGTGTGGCCCGGTTCCGAACTTGACATCGTGCCGCTGCACCTGCTGACGACCATCGCTCACAACGGCGGCCTGGCGCTGGGCGCCTTCCACGGCCTTCAGATGGTGGGTTTTCTGCTTGGGTTCCTTGGCACCGACGAGGAGCAGCCCAGCCGCCCGGCACTGGCGCGGCTGAAGCACTGCTCGCACATGCTCGGCGTGCTGCCGCAGTACCGCGGCCAGCACGTCGGCTACCAGCTCAAGCTCACCCAGCGCGACTACGTCAACGTGCAGGGCGTGCGCCTCATCACCTGGACCTACGATCCACTCGAGTCGCGCAACGCGCACCTGAACATCGCCCAGCTCGGCGGGGTCTGCAACACCTATAAGCGCGCGGTCTATGGTGAGATGCACGACCGCCTCAACCGCGGCCTGCCTTCCGACCGCTTTCAGGTGGAGTGGTGGATCACCTCGGCCCGGGTGAAAGAGCGCCTGTTCGGTCAGCGCCTGCCGCTCGTGCTCCACTCGTTCACCGCCGCCGGGGCCGCCGTGCTCAACCCCGCCACGGTCGGGCCAGATGGCAGCCCACGGCCCAGCGACCGGCCCGCTGCGCCCGCCGGCACGCTGGCCCTGCTCGAAATCCCCAGCGACTTTCAGGCCCTTAAAGCGCGCGACCTGGGCCTGGCCCAGGCCTGGCGCGCCCACACCCGCGACTTGTTCGAGGCCGCCTTCAGCCAGGGCTACCTCGTCACCGATTTCTTCCACGAGCAGGTGGACGGGCGGCCCCGGTCGTTCTACGCGCTCTCCGGCGGCGGCCCGCGCCTCGAGTTCACCGAAATCTAGCCATGAAAATTGACACAGTAGACCTCATCCACATTAAACTCCCCTACGTCACGCCCTTCCAGACCTCGCGCTGGGTCGAGCTTGACCGCGAATGCGTGCTCGTGCGCCTGCAAGCGGACGGGCTAACCGCCTGGGGTGAGTGCGTGGCCGGGCAGAACGTCGGCTACTCATACGAGACCACCAAAACCAACTGGCACATCCTTGAAGATTTCATCGTGCCCGCCGTGCTCGCCGCCGACTTGCCAGACGTGCCGCAATACCGCGCGGCCGTGGCCTTTATCAGCGGCCACAACATGGCCAAGGCCGGCATGGAACTGGCCCTCTGGGATATGTTTGGGCAGCGGCAGGGCCGCTCGCTCCAGTCGCTGCTGGGGGGCCAGGGCGATCGCGTGCGGGTCGGCGTGTCGGTCGGCATCCAGGCCAGCCCTGAGAAGCTGGTCGAGGTGGTAGACGGCTACCTGGTGCAAGGGTATCAGCGCATCAAGCTCAAAATCAAGCCCGGCCGCGACGTAGGCGACACCGCCGCCGTCCGCCAGGCCCATCCGCGCCTGCTGCTGCAAGTAGACGGCAACTCAGTCTACCGCCTCAAAGACGCCGATCACCTGGCCGAGCTGGATGCCTTTGACCTGCTGCTGCTCGAGCAGCCGCTGGCGCAAGACGACATCATTGACCACGCCAAACTTCAGCCGCGCCTGAAGACGGCCGTGTGCCTGGATGAGAGTATTCACTCCGTGGAGCACGCCCGCTGGGCGCTCGAGCTGGGCGCTTGCCGCATCATCAACATCAAGCCGGGGCGCGTTGGCGGCCTGCACGAAGCCGTGCGCATCCACGACTATTGCCGGGAGCGCGACGTGCCCGTGTGGATGGGCGGAATGCTGGAGACCGGCATCGGCCGCGCCGGGAACGTGGCCGTGGCCTCGCTGCCGGGGTTCACCCTCCCGGGCGACATCTCGGCCTCGGCCCGCTACTTCCCCGAAGATGTGGTGGACCCGGCCTTTGTGCTCAACCCCGACAGCACGCTCTCGGTGCCCACCGGCCCCGGCCTGGGCGTCCACGTGCGCGAAGACGTTATCCAGCGCCTCACACTCCGGCGGCAGACCTACCGGCCCGGCTAACCGTCGCCGCAATCAGAAGAGCCGGGCGGGCAAGCCCGGCTCTTTCGATTCGCCCGCGGCGCCCGGCGCACCAGCCGCTAGCTGTGCCCGCCCATGGCCGTCAGCGCGGCATCGGCGGCGTGGCGCACCCGAGCATCCGGGTCGCGCGTCAGCAGCCGCAGCGTCGGCCGGGCCAGGGTTTGGCCCAACGCGCCCAGGGCCTCAGCCGCCACAGCGCGCTGTTCGGGGTCGGCCGAGCGGGTGGCGGCCAGCAATGCGCCAACGGCCGGGGCGCCCTGCGCCGCGAGTTGGGTCAGGCAATGCGGCCGGGCGGCCGGCAGCTTCAGCGCGGCGACGAGCGCCTCCAGCGCTTCGGGCATTCCCAGCAGCGCCAGAGCTTGCGCCGCCCGCTCGCGCACATTGGCCGCCGGGTCGCCCAGCAGCGGCTGGAGCGCGCCGACCACACTGGGCAGCCCCAACTCGCCCAGCGCATCGGCGGCCGCCTCCCGCACCACCGCTTCGGGGTCGGTCTGCGCCAGCACCGGCAGTTGGGTCGAGGCCAGGGCCGGGTCGAGCAGGGCCAGCGCCTGCACCGCCGCCAGGCGCACATACGGTTGGGAGTCCTCTAGCGTCTGCGCCACCGAGCGGGCCGCGCCGGCTTCGCGCCGCCGGCCCAGGGCCTGCAGCGCCGCCTGCCGCACGCTGTCCTCTGGGTCGCTCAGGCCGGCGGTCAGCAGCTCAGCCGCCCGGCCGTCGTCTACCTGGGCGGCCTGCTCCATGACCGTGCGGCGCACCCACCGGTTGGGGTCGCGGGCCAGGTCGCGCAGCGGCTCGAACACGCGGCTGTCGCCCACCTGCGCCAGCGCATACACCAGCGCCCGCCGCACGCGCCATTCCGGCTCGTCGCTCAGCGGCAGTAGCGCGGTAACTGCGCGGCCGTCTGGGATGTTGCCCAACGCCTCCACCGCCTTCTGGCGCACCAGCCAATCGCGGTCGCTGAGGGCCTCGATGAGCACCGCCACGGCGCGGTTGCTGCGCACGCGGCCCAGCGCCTCGGCGGCGGGCAGGCGCACGCCGGGGTCGGTCTCACGCGTGGCGTTGAGCAGGATGCTCACCGCGCTCTCGTCGCCCAGCAGCGCCAGCGCCTGGGCCGCGGCGGCGCGGGCCGGGCTGAGATCGGCGTGCAGGTAGTCTTGCAGGTAGGTCACCAGGGCCGGGTCGCGCAGTTGGCCGATGACGCCCAGCGCTGTGTCGCGGGTGTCGCGCCGGGTCAGCGCTTGCAGCAAGCCGCCGTAGGCGGCCGGGCCGCCCAGCGTGCCGAGCGCGCGCACGCCGGCCTGCCGCACGGCCAGGCTGTCGTCGTTCAGGCGGGCTACCAGCGCGGGCACGACGGCCGCCTGGGCCTGCATGCCGAGCAGTTCCACGGCGTTCTCACGCAGCAGCGGCTGCGGGCGCTCCAGCGCAGCCAGCAGGACCGGAATGGCCTCGGCGCCGTAGCGCAAGACGGCCTCCACCGCGGCGTGGCGCAAGGTGGTGTCGGCCTGGCCGAGCGCCTCCACCAGGTCGGGCAGGGCCTCCGGCGCGGCCAGCCACCCGAGCAGGTAGGCGGCGTAGGCGTTGGTTGGGGCGCGCGCGGCGGCCAACTCGCGGCGCAGCGGAGTCACGGGCACCTGCCGTCGGATTTCGGCCTGGGCTTCAGCCGGCAACCCCGCGCCTGACTCAGGCTCGACCACGATCCGCAACAGCGCCTCCACCGCGGCGGCGCGCACGGCTTCCGCGGCGTCCTCGAGCGCGGCGGCCAGGTCGGGCACGGCCTCCACCGCGCCAATGCTGCCCAGCGCCTGCGCCGTGGCGGGGCGCATCCAGGCATCCTGGCGCAGTAGTCCCAGCAGCGGCGGCACGGCGCGTGGGTCGCCCAGCCGCCCCAACGCCTCGATGGCCGAGTAGCGCACCCAGAACTCAGCCTGCTCGGCGGCCTCCACCAGCACCGGCAGCGCGGCCTGGTGGCCGATCTTGCCGAGCGCCTGGGCGGCGGCGTGCCGCACGTTGGCCTGCTCGCGCAGGTCGGCCAGCCGTTCGGTCAGGGCGGCGGCCCCGGCCGGGTGGCGCAGGTCGCCCAGCACTTCGGCCACGTGCAGCCGCACTTCCACGGCTGGGTGGCGCAGCGCATCGGTCAAATCGGCGGGGCGAGTCGCGCCGATCTCAATCAGGCTGCTCAGGGCGGCGTTGCGCCGGCCGGGCTGGTCGCCGCGCAAAATGTCCACCAGCCGCTCGATGCGTTCGGGCGCGGTCTGCGCCGCCAAGGCGTGGATAACAGCCTCGTGCGCCTGCGGGTCGGGGTCACCCAGCGCCGCCAGCAGCGCCGCGCAAGCTGCGGGGCTGGGGTGAGCCGCCAGGAACAACGCGGCTTCGCGGCGGTGGGCGGCGGCGGGCGCCAGCAGGTCGGCGAGCGCGGCGGCCTCGGCCTCAGGCACGCCGTTGGTCCTTCACATAGGCGCTGCCGCCGCGGGTCTTGGCAAAGCTCTTCAGCTCCGCGCCCAACTCGCCGATCTCCCAGTGGCTGCCGATGGGGTGGTGCTGGTTGTGCACGATGGCGATGGCCAGCCCCAACAGGGCGAACTTTTTGATCATACCCTGCCGATCCTTGGCGGTCAGGTAGCCGCGCCGCCGGTCGCCGGGGTTGTAGAGCTTCGGCGCCTGCCGATCAAAGTCGGCGATCAGCCGCTGGGCCAGCGCGTCACAGCGGTCGGGCGTGGTGATGACCACGAAGTCGTCGCCGCCCACGTGGCCGATGAAGTCGGCCGGGTTACCCAGCTCGGCCACGGCCTTGGTCACCGTGCCCGCCAGCAGCCGAATGGCCTCGTCGCCGGCCGGGAAACCGTAGACGTCGTTATAGGCCTTGAAGTTGTTGAAGTCACAATACAGCACGGCGAAGAGTGGCCGCCCCGGCTCCACCAGGCGGCGAATCTCGTGGTCAATCATCAGGTTGCCGGGCAGGCCGGTGAGCGGGTTGAGCGTGGGCTTGAGATGGGCGCGCCGGATGTGGGCGCCGACGCGGGCCGTGACTTCCGAGTAGTCGAGCGGCTTGGTGACATAGTCGTCCGCGCCGGCCGTCAGCGCGGCCACGCGGTCGCGTGCGCTGTCCTGGCTAGACATCATCACGACCGGGATATGCCGCGTGCGGCTGTCTTCCAACAGCAGGGCGCACACTTGCAGGCCGCGCATATCGGGCAGCAGCGCGTCGGTGAGCACCAGGTCGGGTGAGTTTTGGCGGGCGTAGGCTAGCCCGTCCGCGCCGGTGCGGGTGAGCGCCACGCTGTAGCCGGCGCGCTCCAGGTTCACCTTGAGCAGCCGCAAGGTGATCTCATCGTCGTCAATGAGCAGCACATGGCCCGAGGTGGGTGTGGCGGAGGCCATAACGGTTGAGTGAGTGCGGGCAGCGGCGGGCGCGCTGGGAGGCGGTGGGTGTGTAAGGGCCGGGCGCCTGCCCCGGGCCGCGCGCCGGCGGGGGCGCTATTTGATGAACTGCGTAATCCAACCAATCGAATATGCCCCCGCATACGCGATGAGCAGCATTTTAGGCAGTTTCCCAAGAAAACACCAACCGATGAACTTGAGCACATGCATGCGCAGCGCGCCGGCCGCCACGCCGGCCAAATCGAAGACTGGCAGCGGCAGAAAGGCCAGCACGGTGATGGTCAATCCGCCGTACGTCTTCATATACCGCTCAAACCGGTCGTACAGTGCCTGGTTCTCGATGATGGCCTGGCCGCTAAAGCCCGCCAGGTAGCCGGATAGCTCGCCCAACGTGGCCCCCGCGCCCGCCGCCAGCCCTACGCCGACCCATGAGAGCTTGCCGGCGAACGCGGCCACCAGCAGCAGCCCTGGCGCGGGCAGCACAATGGTGGCGTTAGCCAGGATAGACAGGACGAAGATGCCCGGATAGCCATAGGCGGCCAGCCCGGCGGTCTTGTCGCCCAGGGTGTAAATCCACACGGTCAACAGAATGACGAAAACCAGCACCGCAAGGCGCGTGAGCTGCAAGCGCCAGTTGACCGGCCGCCTGGCGGGGGGCGTGGGCGCGGGGGAACCGGCCGGCTGGGGAGATTGGGCGGTCATGGGGCAGCCGGCCGGGGGCTGGGGCGCGCTGCCTCCAGCCCCCGGTCTGGGCCGGTTAGCTCTCAGTGATCTCGATGGAGGTGATGGCCGTGCCAGGCGTGCGGGCGCGGCCGGGGTCGCGCTCGGGGATGGCCAGCACCACGTCCAGGCCCTCGATCACCTTGCCGAAGACGGAGTGGCGATTGTCGAGGTGCGGCGTGGGGCCGTGGGTGATGAAGAACTGGCTGCCGTTCGTGCCGGGGCCGGCGTTGGCCATGGAGAGGATGCCGGGACCGTTGTGGCGCAGGCCGGGGTGAAACTCATCGCCGAACTTGTAGCCCGGGCCGCCGGTGCCGGTGCCGGTGGGGTCGCCGCCCTGGGCCATGAAGCCTTTGATCACGCGATGAAAGGTGACGCCGTTGTAGAAGCCGTCGCGCGCCAGGAAGACGAAGTTATTGACGGTCTTGGGAGCTTTGTCGGCGAAGAGTTCGATCACGAAATCGCCCTGCTCGGTCTTGAAAGTGGCGGTGTAGTGCTTCTGGGGATCAATCACCATGGCGGGCGGCGCGGAATACTGTTTCATACGTTGGGACTCCTTAGGGTTGGGTAGCTAACTGGTCAATCCAGGCTTGAACACTGGGCTTGTCACCTTCGGGCGCGGCCTGCAGCGCCAGGTCGGCGTTGGCGCGCGCCTGGGTCGGGTCGCCCAGTTGGGTATAAAGCTGCGAGATGGCGACGTAAACTTGCCAGGGCGGGTACGCGCCGGTGTCGTTTTTCGCCAGGGCGGCCTGGTAGGCGGCGATGCCTTCGGGCAGCTTGCCGGCCGCGACTAGCACCGAGGCCAGGCTGAGGCGCAGCGCGCCGTTGCCCTGGTTGCGGCCCTCCACCAGGGTGATGCCCGCCTGGTAGGCCTCCGCCGCCTGCTGGTAGAACGCCTGCTGCTGCGCCTGGCCTTCGGGCGTATCGGCGCTGGTCTGTTGGGCTTGCCAGGCGTACAGGTCGCCCTGCAGCTGGTAGGTCTGATCGAACTCGCGGTCCAGCGCGAACGACTGGTCAATCTTCTGCTGAGCCGCGGCGGCGTCGCCCTTCACCTGGAAGAGCAGCGCGGCCCACTCGTTCCACAGGCCGGCATTGTTCGGGCTGAGCAGCACCGCTTGGGCGTAATAACCTTCGGCGTTGGTGGTGCGCTGCGCGCGCAGGCTGTCGCTGCTCAGCTCGGCCCAGCGCCGGTTGAGGCGGGCCAGGTTGGCGGTGTGGTCGGTGTTGAGCGGGTTGAGCCGCCGCGCCGCCATGAGCTGCTGCTCGGCGTCGGTCAAGATGGCGTCGCGCTGGACGGTGTCGGTGATGGCGTTGGTGGCGTTGAGGTAAGCGCGGCCCAGGAACAGGTAATAGTAGTCCTCGCCGGGGGCCAGCGCCAGGGCGCGCTGGAACAGCGGCACGGCGGCTTGCGGCTGGCCGCCGTCGTCGAATTGCAGGCCGGTCTTGTAGATCACGTCGGCCTGGACGACCTGCATGTTGAGGAAGACGGTGCTGAGCACGGCCAGGAACGGCAGCCCGACGTAGGCCACAATCGCCAACGGTGAGCGGTTGGCCTGCCCCCGGCCGCGCGCGCCGCCGCGCCCGGCGCTGACCAGCGGCGCCTCGACCACCAGCGCCGCCGCCAGGCCGAGCACCATCAGCCCGGCCAGCCCATAGAAGACCGTGAGCGTCCCCGCGACTGAGTTGGCCGAGGCGATCAGTTCATCCAGGTTGGTGGGCGCGATGCCGGCGATAGCCGCCAGATGCGAGGTGATGGCGATCAGGCCGATGAGGGCCAGGATGAGCGCGAGCAGCAGCCCGGCGGCCAGCGTGCTCCACAGGTTGCGACCGCGCATAGTCTGCGGCTCTTCGAGTAAGATCAGCGCGCCGCCCGCCAGCCAGGTGACGGCGAACAGGCCCAGAATGCCGTAGGAAGGCGTGCCGCCCTCAGCCGAGGGCAGGGTGGTCAGCGCGTTAATCATGATCCGCCCGGCCTGGGTCGAGCGGTTGTTATTGGTCATGAAGTCGAAGCCCAGCGTCACCAGCACCAGGGTGATGAGCAGCGCGCCGACCAGCACCGGCCCCCACTGCTCGGCGGTGGAACGGGGCGCTTCGGGCGCAACGGCCAGGCGCGTGGCCGTGCGGCCGCGCCGGCGCAGCCGGGCGGGGGTTTCCTCCACGCCGGCCGGCTCGGCCGCCGCCACGCGCCTGGGCAGGATGAAGCCCAGCACCAGCATCAGCCCGGCATAGATCCAGAAGTGCGTGCGGGTGGAGACGATGGCGATGCCGAAGTGGATTTCGGTGAAGTGCGCGACGATGGCCGAGAACAGGCCGATGAGCAGGATGGCGCGCCACGGCTCGGCGGCGCTGACGGCCTGGTTGTCAACAGCTTGTTCGCGCGGCAGGCCGACCAGCGCATACAGCGTCAGGAAGGCGATCAGCCCCAGCAGCATGCCGAAGGGCAGGCCGACGCCGATGAACTCCGGCCCCTGCCAGACGGCAAAACCCACGGTCATGAGCGCGCCGCCGCCGAGCACGAGCGCCAGGAAGACGTTGCGGCGCGTGGCGCTGGTGATGAGGCCGAGCCATTTCAGGGCGTAATAGAAGACCGCCACGAACAGCATCAAGTAGACGGCCAGGCCCAGCAGCCCGGTGAAGGCCAGCGCGTCGAAGGTCTCGTTGTGCGAACGGTCGGGTGAAGCGTTGCGGGCTTCGTAGTGCGCCAGGTCGGGCGGGTAGAAGCGGTTGTAGGCGACGTAGAGCGCCTCGGGGCCATAGCCAATGAGCGGGCGGATGGCGTTCCACTGATCGGCGGCGCCATCGGGGAACTGCAGCGGCGCGTGCGGCGTGATCAGATTGATGATGCCTTCCCAAATGAGCACGCGCACGCGGCCGGTGCCGCCCTCGGTCTCAAACACCTCGCCCAGGCGGCCGATGCCGGGCATTTGCCGCACGCTCTGCAGCGGACCGTTGGGAATGTTGAGCACGACCAGGAAGACGGCCAGCAGGGCCGCGACGCCGATGGTCGCCAGGGTGAGGCTGCGCGCCTTCCAGTGCAGCGAGAGCAGCACCACGAAGACGAAAAACCCGGCCAGCAAGCCCAGCCACGGGCCGCGGCTGCTGGTGAACCAGATGGCGACCAGGTTGACGGCGAAGATGAAGATGTAAATGGCGGCGCGGGCGACGTTGAAGGGCAGACGCTTGGGGTCTTCGTCGGTGAGAATGCCGTGGAACGAGGTGACCACCCGCCCGAGGGCCACCGGCGCGGTCATGATCAGGTAAGCCGCCAGGAAGATGGCGTTGCCCATGCTGCCGGTCACGCGAGCGGTGGTGTCGCCGCCCCAGGGTAGTGGGTCGAGCCGATAGTGCTGGAGGATGCCGTACAGCCCCGCCGGCAGGCTGCATACGATGACGAGCGTGACGGCGCGCTCGATCTGCGCCCGCCGCCGCAGGTTGGCGGCCAGCACCCCGAAGAGCACCAGGTAGGAGAAGGTGGTGAAGGTGCCCTGCAAGCGTTGATACGAGCCGTACAGGCTGGTGGTCGGCGCGACCGAAAAGACCGTGGCGATGGTATAGACCAGCACCAGCCCGGCCACGGGCAGCACCAGCGGCACACGCAGGAAACCCGCGGGCGAAGCGTGCTGGCTGCGCGTGGCGTCAAAACGCAGCCCACTTTCGCTGATCAGCTTGATCAGCCAGGCGGCCAGCGCGGTGAGCGCCAGCGACCGCATCAGGGTGATCTTGTCTGGTTCGAAAACACGCGACGAGAAGATGTTGAAGAAGAGCGGGGTGACGACCAGGCCCAGCAGCCAGGCCGCCTCCATCACCGCCTCACACGCTCGGCTCAATCGGTTGGGCATGGGCGCAATGTTACCTTGTTCCCGCATGTTTCACAACGTGCGCGCATAGAGGGCTTCCAGCGCGTCGAGCAGGCGGGCCTGGGTGAAGTGGGCGCGCACGCGCTCGCGGCCGGCGGCCCCCAGCGCAGCGCGGCGGGCGGGGTCGGCCAGCAATTCGTTCAGCGCGGCGGCCAACGCCTCGGGTTGGCGCGGCGGCACGACCAGCCCCGTTTGCCCATCTTGGTTGACCCACGCCACGCCGGTGCCCACGTCGCACGAGACCACCGGGCAGCCCGCGGCCATGGCCTCTAGCTGGACGATGCCAAAGGCTTCGCTGCGCTCGATGGACGGCAGGACGAAAACGTCGGCGGCGTGATACAGGGCGGGTAGTTCGGCCTCGCTCTGCTGGCCGAGAAACTTGATGCGCTCGACCACGCCCAGCGTCTGGGCCAGCGCCTCCAGTTCCGAGCGCTGGACGCTGCTCTCCCCGCCGACGAGCAGGACGGTGGCGGCCGGGACGCGCGGCAGGGCGCGGATGAGGAACTCGACGCCTTTGTAGTAGCGCAGCTTCCCCACGAAGAGCAGCAACGGGCCGGGGTACCGCCGGCGCAGGTCGGCCACGGCGGCCGCGTCGGCGGCCGCGAAGCGCGCCGCGTCAATGCCGTAGGGGATGACGGTGACCTTGCCCGCCAGCGGGGCGAGGAAGGGCGAGGTCGCGATGTAGGGCGGGCTGGCGGCGATGACGGCGTCGGCGCGGGCCAGCGCCTGGCGCAGCAGCGGGGCGTAGAGGCGCAGCAGGCGTTTCTGGCGCACGATGTCGCTGTGATAGCTGATGACGGTGCGGCGCGAGCGGCCGAAGAAGCGCTGGGCTAGGTCGCCGACCGGGTAGGGAAAGTGCAGGTGGGTGATGTCAGGCCGCTCGCGCCGTAGCAGGAGCGGCAGCGCCAGACTGAGCGGGGTGGAGGCCACCGCGGCGAGGCGCGCGGCGTAGATGACGCGCACACCCTGGCGCTGTTCGACGCGGGTGTGGCCGTCGCCGCTGGTGACCAGCACGGTGACGGTATGGCCGCGGGCCGCCTGAGACTCGGCCAGCAAGCGCACATGATTTTCAATGCCGCCCATGACGGGATAGTAATCTTTATAGAGATGGAGTAGGTTCACGGGCTGCCCCGCCGGGTGTAGGTTTCGATAGTCAGCCGGTAGGTATACGTGGGCCGGCGCAAGAGCATTTCCTTGTAGCGCACATAGGCCGCGTCCAGCGGCTGCCAGCGCTCGGTAGCGCTGAGCCTGTAGTCGGCCGCCAGCGCGGCGCGGATGGCCTCCGCGGGCGAACCGGCGGCGGTCTGATCGCGGCCGAGCGCCACCAGCCACACGCGGACGGGCGCGGCGGCCAGCGCGGCCGCCACGGCGGCCGGGTTGGCCGCGTCTACGCTGGCGCGGGTGGCGGGCGGCTGCGCCAGATAATACCCGACCAGGCTGTCCGTCTCGATCAGCAGCGCGTCGCCGGGCGAGGCGGCGGCTGCCAGCCACGCAGCGGCCTCGCGCGCGGGCGTGAGGTAGATTGGGTTGAGGAATTGTTGACCGCCGTAGTAGTTGACCAGGCCCGCGCCCCACGTCAGGGCTAGCGCGGCCAGCAGGGGGGCGGCCACGCGGCGAGGCGCGGCCGGCAACCCGGCGGCCAGCGCCAGGCCGAACAGCGGCCAGGCAAACACGCCGCGCACCGGCACGTTGATGAAGGGCGTGTTCACTGAGACAAAGGTCGTGACGAGCGCCACGCCGGCGGCGCACAGGCCCAACCCCGCCAGGGCCGGCCACAGCCCGCGCGCCCTTCGGCGGATGCCGACAAACAGCAGGGCGGCCACCGCTGCCAACCCCACCCATGCGAATGGATTCCAGGGAAAGAGGGTCTCGCCAACGGCGAAGGTATAGCCGGTGAAGGCTACGCCCAGCGCCAACCCCAGGCCGCTGCGGGCGAGGTCCGCGCCCCCCGCTCGGCTGATAGTGGAAGCCCGAGCGAGGACGGTCGGTCCGTAGAGCGCTGCCGCGACAAGCACCGTGCCGGCAACCGCCGCCATCCAGCCTCGCCATGTGCGCCGCGGCCGGCCGCCCGGCAGCGCCCCCGGCCAGCGCAGCCACAGGCCGTGCGCGGCGAAGAGCAGTGCAGCCGGGTAGAAGGTCGAGACAAGCGCTAGCCCGGCGGCGGCATAGAGGAGCCACCGGCCGAGGGTGGGGCGGCGCGCGGCGCGGAGGAGCAGCAGCGTAGCGAGCAGCGCCAGCGCGACCAGGAGCGCGTAGTAGCGCGCCATGCGGCTGAACTCAACCAGGGGCGGCGCGAACGCCATCAGCAAGGCGGCGGGCAGGGCGGCGCGCGGGCCGAGCCAGCGCCGGGCCAGCGCCGCGCCCAGGGCCACGCTCAGCAGCCCGGCAGCGGCCGAAAACCAGCGCAGCGCAAAGTCAGAGACGCCGGCCAGGGTCGTCCAGCCCGCCAGGCCGAGGAAATAAAGCGGGGGGTGGATGTCGCCCGCGGCGGCGGCGACCACCTGCGCGGGGCTGCCGCGGCTCATCTGGAGTGAAAGGTACTCGTCGAACCACAGGCTGCGTCCGGCCAACTGCCAGGAGAGCAGCCCCCAACCGACGAGCAGCAGCGTGACCGCCCCCGCCCAGCGTTTCATGCCGATTCGGCGGCCAGGGCGCGGTAGATGGCGGCCGTCTGAGTGGCGGCTCGGTCCCAACTAAAGCGGGCGGCTTGCGCCAGGCCGCGGCGGCGCAGATCGGCCGGCAGCGCGTCGCCCTCGAGCGCGCGGCGCAGAGCGGCCGCGATCTCGGTTTCACTGGCCGGGTCGAACAGCAGCGCGGCGTCACCCACCACCTCCGGCAGCGACGTGGCCGAACTGCACGCGACCGGCGCGCCGCATGCCATGGCCTCCAGCGGCGGCAGGCCAAAACCTTCATAGAGTGAGGGGAAGACGAACAGCGCCGCGCCGGTGTACAGCGCGGGCAGGTCGTCCGCGGCCACCGGCCCCAGGAAGCGCACGCGGGCCTCGGCCGCCGCCTGTTCCACAATGGCGCGCACCGCCGAGTAGCGCGCCTCCCATGGGCCGGCGACCATCAGGGGCGGGGCAGACTCCAGCCGAAGGCAGGCGCGCACCAGCCGCTCCAGGTTCTTATGTGGCTTGTTGCTGCCGACGTAGAGCAGGTAGCGCTCGGGCAGGCCCAAACGCGCGCGCAGGGCGGCGACGCGTTCCGGGGGCTGAGGGGCGAAGGCCGGGTCAGCCGCCTCCGGGATGGTCACGACCTGGTGGGGCGGCACGCGCAGTATATGCGTCAGGTCGGCAGCGGCGGCGGCCGAGACCGTGATCACCCGCTGCGCGGCGCGGACGGCCAGGCGCACGCTGACGGCGAACAGCCAGCGGGCACGCCGGCCGTACCCTGCCGCCGGGATGAGGGGGATCAGGTCGTGCACGGTGACGACGGTGGGAACACCCGGCCGGTAGGGCATGACGTAGTAGGGCGAGTGATAGACCTGCGCCCCAACGGCCCGCAGCGCGCGGGGCACACGCCACTGCTCGGCCGGGGCGAAGGTGGGGGCGTCCACCGGCGTCAGGCGCACGTTGGCATAGGCTTGCAGGGCGGCCAGCGAATAGCGTGTGTTGGGCTGGCGGGGATCGTGGAGCACAGCCAGCTCCAGGTCGGGCTGGGTGCGCGCCAGGGCCAGCGCCAGGTTGTAGGCGTAGCGGCCGATACCGGGGAAGCGGTCGTGGATGGCGCGCCCGTCAAACGCGATGCGCATGGCGGCCTCGCTGCTCAATCACCTGGGCGTAGACCTTGAGCGTGGCGCGGGCGGCGGCCTCCCAGGTGAAGGTCCTGGCTCGCGCCAGGCCGCGCGCGCGCATGTGGGTGCGCAGTTGCGCGTCGGTCAGGGCGGCCTGCATCGCCTCCATCAGCGCGGCCTCGTCGGTGGGCGGCACCAGCAGGCCCGCGTCGCCGACGATCTCAGGGATCGAGGCGGCGGTGGAGGCCACCACCGGCACGCCGCAGGCCATGGCTTCTAGCGGCGGCAGCCCGAAACCTTCATAGAAGGATGGGTAGACAAACAACTCCGCGCCGTTCAGCAGGGCCGGCGCGTCGGCCTCGGCTACCCAATCCGTGAACGTCACCCGCGCCTCCAGCCCCAACTCCCTGACACGGGCGAAGATCGGCTCGTAGAGCCAGCCTTTACGGCCCGCGACCACGAGGTGGGGCCAGTCGCCGGGCTGCGCCAGCAGCGCGTGGTAAGCGCCGAGCAGGGCCGCCAGGTTCTTGCGCGGTTCAATGGTGCTGAAGAAGAGCAGATAGCGCTCAGGCAAGTGATAGCGCGCGCGCACCGCCGCCACCGCCGCTGGGTCGCGCAGCGGGCGGTAGGCGGGGTTGGCCCCTTCGTAAATCACGGTGATCTTCTCTTCGGGAATGCGCATATGCCGCATCACGTCGCGGCGGGTGTGCTCGGAGACGGCAATCACAGCGTCGGCGCGGCGCAGGAAGCGTGGCAGCATCAGCTTCAGATACCAGCGATTGAGCGGCAGATGATACTGCGGGTAGAACAGGTAGATCAGGTCGTGAATGGTGAAGACCGTGCGGCTGCGCTTGAAGCGCGGCAGCAAGTGGTCGGTGGCGTGGAAGACCTCGCCCGCGTGCACCCAGCGATCCATGTTCACGCCCAGGTAGTCGGCCAGCAGCACGCTCATCCGCCAGGGTTTGGGGCCGAGGTGCAGCGTCTGAGCGGGCAGGCGGTCGAGCGGCGGGGCGGGGCGCTCGGCGCCCTGGGGCGCGTAGTAGACGGCGCTGTAGGCGTGCTCGGGCGCGACCGCCAGCAGCGCGGTGAGCAGTTCGGAGGCATAGCGCCCCAGCCCGGCATGCCGGTGGACCGCGGGCGAGAGGTCGAGAGTGATGTTCACGCAGAGCCTCCGGCCGGCAGCGCGCGATAGAAGGCGGCCGTGCGCGCCGCGATCACGTCTTGTGTGTAGTGGGCGCGCACCCGCGCCAACCCGGAGGCGGCCAGCGCCGCGCGCGCGGCCGGGTCGGCCCGCAGGCGCTCAAGCGCGGCGGCCAGGGCCGGGGCGTCGCCTTCGGGAAAGACCAGCCCGGCGTCGCCGATGACCTCGGGGATCGCGCCGGAGCTTGATCCTACCACGGGCACGCCGCACGCCATGGCCTCGGTGAGCACCCGGCCGAACTGCTCCTTCCAGTGCGGGCGGGTGCGCGAGGGCAGCACCAGCGCATCCAGCGCCTGGAGGGCGGGGGCGAGCGCGCTGGGCGGCAGAGCGGCGATGAAACTGACGCGGCCTGCCAGCCCGAGCGCGGCGGCTTGCGCCTCCAGTTCGGCGCGCTGGGGGCCGCCGCCCATCAGGCGCAGCTCGACCGGTGGGCCCGCGGAGGGCAGTTGCGCGACGGCGGCGAGCAGCAGGTCGAGGCCCTTCTCGGGGGCCAGGCGGCCGGCGTAGCCAACGACGAACGCGGCGCGCTCGGACGGCGCGGCGGCAGGCTGAAAGACCCGCGTGTCAACCCCAATGGCCGGTAAGACTGGCGCGGGGCGCGGATAGCCCGGCTGCCGCAGCAACGCGGCGGCCTCGGCGTTGGCGCACAGCACAGCGTCGGCGGCCCGCAGCGTCTGCGCCCGAACAGCGCGCACATACCACCGGGTTGGGCGCGCCAGGTTTTGCCAGGTGTTCAGCACCAGCCTGGCCCGCGGCGCGAACAGGCGGCGGGCCAGCGCGAGTTGCAGCGCGGCCAGGCTCTCCGGCTCCTCCTCGGCGTGGATCAGGTCTGGCCGGAAGCGGCGCAGGCCGAAGGTCAGCGTGCGGTACAGCGCCCGGTGGGGGTCGGTCGGTCGGCCCAGCATTGGCAGCGCCGTCTGCGGCACGCCGTTGACCACGCCGCTCTGAGTGCGCACATCGAGCAGTTCATCCTGCCAATGCGCCGGGCAAATGTGCCACACGGTCAGGTCTGGCTCGGCAGCCAGCAGCTCGACTTTGCGGCGCATGGTGGCGTCGCGGTAGCGGGCGATGAAGAGCACGCGCAGGGGCACGGCGCGTCACCGGGGCCGCGTGGCGCGGGCTTCGAGCGTGGCGTGCACTTCGTCTCGCGGGCGCAGCAGGCGGTGCCCGGCCCAGGCCGCCAGGCGGATGAGCCGCCAGGCATACAGGCGCAGCGCCCAGGCGCGGCCTTGCCCGGTGGCGAGCGCCGCTTGCAGAGGCTGGGTCAGCCGGTCGAACCAGCCCGGTAGCGCGGGCAGCGGATGGGTGCGCATGACCTCGATCTCGGTGAACCCGGCCGCGTCGAGCAGATGCGTGAGCGTCGGTGCGGTCAGGTAGAGCAGGTGTGACGGCGGGCGATAGGACTGCCAGAGTTCGGGGCGGCGCTGGGCCTGCCAGTGGCCGGTGTTGGGTGTGGAGAGCATGAGTGTGCCGCCCGGCCGCAGGCGCGCATACAGGGCGCGCAGCTGCGCCAGCGGGTCGGGCAGGTGCTCGATCACTTCCCAGAGCGTCACGGCGTCAAACGTGGCGGCCCCCAACGCGGCCGGGTCGGTCAAGACCGGGGCGTTGAGCGTTTGGGCCGCGGCGTGGGCCATGTCGGTCGAAAGCTCCACGCCGGTTACCTGCCAGCCCCGCGCCTGGGCCAGTTGGAGGAAGTAGCCGTCGGCGCAGCCGAAATCCAACAAGCGGCCGAGGGCCGGGTGGCTTGCTTCGAGCGAGCGCAGCCGGCGTAGGAAGTGAGGGCGCAGGGCGACGTGCATGGCGGCGTAGTCGCGATAGCCCTGCTCCACCTCGCCCGCGAAATAGGCCGGGTCGCTGTAGTGGGCGCGCAAGGCTTCGGCGCTGGGCAGCGGGCTGACGAAGATCAGCCCACAGGTAGAGCAGCGCACCAGCGCGTAGCCGTTCTTGGTCAGCCAGGGGGTCTGCGCCGCGCCGGCGCAGAGCGGGCAGGCGGTGGGCATCAGCGCACGAGGCGGCGGAGGAGGATGGGGGCCGCCGCCCACAGCCTGGCCAGCGGCGCCTGGTCGGCGGCGCGGGCCTCATCCAGGAGCGCGTCGAGCATGTGCAGGTGGGTGTACACCACGCGGCGGGCGGCGCGGCGCTCGGCCGCCGCCGCGGCGCGCATAGGCGCGCGGGGCGGCGTCTCGCGCACGGCGGCGATGAACTGCGCCATGCGGTGCACATATTGGTGCTCGGCGTGGGTCCGGCGCCGGCCGGCCGCGGCAATGGCCTGGCGCTCGGCCTCGTGCTCAAGATAGTGCCGCGCCTTCGCCAACAGGTCCGCGTCGTCGGAGTAGACCACCACCTCGCGCCCCACGTCGAAGAGCTGCTCCAGGCCGTCGGCCGGGTCGGTTAGCAGCAGCGCGCCGCAGCCCGCGCCTTCAAACAGCCGCATGGTGATCTCGCCCGCCGTGCTGGTGTTGAAAACGATTCGGGCGCGATTATAAACCTCGGCCAGCGTGGCCGGGCTGTAGGGCCGATAGAAGTCGTTGGTGCGGAAGCGCTCCGCCAGCAGTTTCAGGCGGCGTGCCCGGGCCGTGCGCCGGTGGGCCACCGCCAGGTTGCCGACGAAGCCGATGTCGAGGTCGCGCGCGCGCTCGGCAGGCGGGTGCCGGTCGAGCGCGGCGGCGAAAGGCAGCCAGGTGACGGCGGCGTGGCCCACCGCCTGCTGGAAGCGAGCGACATACCCGGGCTGGGAGACGAAGACGTGATCGAAAAAGCAGGCCGCGGTCTCGCGCCAGCGGCCTAAGTGAACGTCCACCAGATAGCAGGCAGTGGGCAGCTCCAGGTCTTCGATGCCGCGTGGGAAGTACGGCCCGGCCGGGTCAATCCACACGTACAGATCGGGCGCCGGGCGCAGTTGCGCCAAGAGCGCGGGCAGCGGCACGCGCTGGTCGTAGCCGGCGCGCTCCGGCGCGGGCAGGCCCACATAAGAGACCTGGTGGCCGCCGGCGCGCAAGGCGCGCTCCCAATGGTAGCCGAGCGCGGTCGGGAACCAGTGATACCCCAGGGCGATGTGCATCGGCGGCCGTCAGGCTGGGGGCCGAGCCGGGCCAAGCAGCACCCGCTCGAGGGTGCGGGCATAGCCGCGTATGCCGTGGAAGGCCAGGTAATCGGCGCTCATGCGCTCGAGCTGAGCGCGCACCGCGGCATCCTGCGCCAGGCTTATGAGTGTTTGCGGCAGGTCGGGGTCGTCCCAATCCACGATCAGCGCCTCCAGCGCGTAGCGCCGCAGTTCGCGCGCCAGCCAGGTGCCGTCGCGCACGACGGGCAGCTTCCCCATGCACACGGCATCGGCCAACACGCCGGAAGTGCGATTAGCATAGGCCGACGGGGCATAGGGCAGCAGGGCGACATCCATCGTGGCGAGCCAACCGGCGTATTCCGCCCGGCTGAGGTGGTCGGCCAACAGATGCACGCCGCAGCCGCCGGGGTGCGGCGACAGCCCGGCGCGTTGGTCGGCCACGACCACGAGCTCGCGCGCGGCCGGCGAGGCCAGAGTCGTCAGGCGCTCGATGAGGGCCAGCCCCTTATCAACGGCGGGCACGCCCGGCCACCAACAGACCAACTTGCCGGCACGCTCGGGCGTCGAGGCCCAGGCCGGGGGGCTGACCGGCTCATCCGGCAATACCACATTCGGGATTGGCAACAAATGCGCCGGTTGGCCCAGGTCGCGCCTGAGCGCGGCAGCGGCCACTTCAGTCTCGGTGAAGATGGTCACGTGCTCGCGGCCGATGAGCGCGCGCACGACTGCCATGATGAGCTTGTAAAGTATGCGGTCGCGGTTGTTGGGAAAGGCAAATCGGTAAACAAACAGCGCCGACAACTCGCGCCGCCGGGGCACCGCCAGGAGCGAGGCGCAAAAGGCGAAGAGGTGGACTAGATGAAACCACTCCAGCACCAGGATGATGGGACGGGTTTCGGTGCGCAGCAATGCGCGCAAGTAGCGGGCCAGCGTCACGATCAGCCGCCACTCTTTCTCAAACTTCAGCGGCAGCCCGCCGCGAAAGAAGTAGCGCTGCGCGCCGAGCGTGCGCGTCCAACCGGGCGGCAGTTCGGCCACGCGCGCGGCGGCCCGCACGGTGGCGCGATGCTCCCAGCCAAGCAGGCGGGCCGCTTCGCCAAAGGCGCGGTTATACGAGAAGATGTGGCCTTGTTCGCTGTCCAGGCAGTACATGATGGACAGCGTGAGCGGCGCGAGGCGGTCAGGCATGGGCCGCTTCCGAAGCGCGCCGGGCGCGGTACCACGCCACGGTCTGTTGCAGCCCGGTTTCCAGATCGGTGCGCGGCTGCCAGCCCAGTTCGCGCCGCGCCTTGTCAATATCGAACCGGCGGGCCGATTGGCCGTCTGGCTTGCTGGTGTCCCACTGCACTTCGCCCTGGAAGCCCGTGAGCCGGGCCAACAGCTCCACTACTTGCCGGATGCTGGTGTCAGACCCGGAAGCCACGTTGAAGACCTGCGCGTCGCTGTACACCTCCGCCGCGCGTACCAGGGCCTCGGCCACGTCGCCGACGTAAACCAGGTCGCGCGTGGCCCGGCCAGTGCCCCAGGCGGTCACCGGCGCATGGCCCGCCTCCACGGCGGCGACGAACTTGGAGATCAGGGCCGCGATGACGGGCGACTGGGGCGAGTCGAATTTATCGCGCGGGCCATACAGATTGCCCAAGATCGCCACGGACGACGCGAAGCCATGCTGCTGCCAGTAGGCCAGCGATTGCGCCGCCAACAGGCGCTTGGCCAGGCCATACGGGGCCGTCTCGGGTTGCGGGTAGCCGTCCCACAGGGTGTGCTCTTGCAGCGGGTTGGGCGACCGCACCGGGTAGCCGTTGCCCGCGCCGGCCGCCACCAGCCGGAGCGCGCCGGCCTGCCAGGCCTGGTGAAGCGTCAGCGTGTTCATCACCACATTGTGGTAGAAGAACTCGGCTGGGCGCGCCAGGTGCGCGGCAATGCCGCCCGCCAGGCCCGCGATGTGAAAGACCACGAAGGGCATCCCCGCCGGCCGGGCGGCGGCCGCGGCCGCGAACATGCGCCCGACCGCCGCCGCGTCGGTCAGGTCGTAGGCGCGGCTGTGCGCGGCGAAGACGTGCGCGCAGCCGGCGGCCTGTAAATGGTCCACCACCTGGCTGCCCAGGAAGCCGCCCGCGCCGGTGACGACGGCCTGCTTGTCGGCCCAGAAGCCGCTCACGCGTCAGCCTCGCCGGCTTGCAGCCGCGCGGCAATCGAGGCGTCGGTGCGTTCCCGGCCCACGCGCAGCGCAACCTGCGCCGCCCAGCCGCCGAGCAGCCGGGTCGCCAGTGAGCAATCGAGCGCCTGGCCCCAAATGGCCGTCGGCCGCGCGGTATCCCACTCGCCGGGGATGTCTTTGCCGGAGATGGCGATGACGGTCTTGGCAATCTCGCGGATGGTCACGCGCCTATCGTGGCCTAGATTGAACGAGCCTAAGAGCGGCCGCGCCTGGAGTTGCTCCACGGCCAACAGGCGGTCCCATCGGTTGGAGCCAATAAAGCCCGCGCCGCCCGTCACCAGCACGCGCTGGCCGAGCCAAAATGGCTGCTGACTAGACATGAATGGCAACCAGATTCTCTAGCTCGTAGTGAGGCTGTGGCGGAGCCGGCACCAACTCGACCGCGCCAGAAGCCGTAGGGCTAAGCGCATGTAGGGCAAAACCGTAGCTTTCGAATGCCTGGTAGAGGGCATGGCCGCTACTGCCAAAGCCCGCCGCGGTGGCATCGCAGAACTCGCACAGGATGATGGGTGGGTGTGGGCCGGTGAGCAGCCCGGCGGCCCCGCGCAGCACCTCGGCCTCGGCCCCTTCCACATCAATCTTCATGAAATGCACGCGACCGACCGAGTGCTCGGCCAGGTAATCATCCAGGGCACTGACATCAACCGGTTGCGTGGACTGAGCGACCTGCTCGGGGTGCTCGGTGCGGGCGAGCGAATTCAGCCCGCCATCGGCGGCAACCAGTAAATCGGCCCGGCCCGCCTGAGCGCCAACTGCGGCCGCCACGACCGTGACATTCGCTAGTTGGTTGTGACCGAGATTGCGCTTGAGGTAATTGATCTCACGCGGGCTTGGTTCAAAGGCCAACACCCGACCGGCCGGCCCCACGCGGCGGGCGGCGACCACGCTGTACAGGCCGCGATTGGCGCCCACGTCAACAAACGTGTCGCCTGGCTGTAGGCGTTGGCGCACAAAGCCGCGCTCAGTGGTTTCCAGAGCATTCAGCGTTAACAGCCGCCCCGTGCTGTCCTTTAGGGAGCATTCGAACCGCGAGCCATCGTCGAGCGTGAACACCGCCAGACGCTCGGGGTCAAGACCCAGGACGATCTTGCGCCACAGGCGGGCCGGCAAATAACGCCAATTTCTGATCAGCAGATCGGTGAGCATGCGGGCGACGGCGCGGCCGGGGGCACCAGCGCTTACCAGAGCCGAACCAGATAGCGAAGACGCTCGCGCAGCGCGGCGCCCTCCAGCACGAACAAGAGGCCCCCGAAGACGGCGACAATGATTATACCCATAACGCCCAGCCGTACAGCCGCCGGCCACGCCGACCACGCCAACGCCCTTTGCGCCAGCCACAGCGCCAGCAGCGCGGCCGCCGCGGCCAGGCCGGGCCGGCCGTAGACGGCAAACGGCGATAGCGAAATTTGCCGAAAGACATAGAAGTTGGTGAGGCCACAGGCGACCAGCATGGTGGCGGCTACAGCCAGCAGCGTGCCGGTGACCCCCAGCCACAGGGTCAGGGGCACACCCAGGCCGATGATCGTAGCGGCTTGGGCGGCCGTCAGGCCCAGGGCGGTGCGGTGGTGGCCGACGGCCGCGGCCAGCCAATAGCCCAGGCTGGTGACCGGCCAGATCAGTGAGTACAACGACAGAAAGCGCAGGAACGGCGCGCTCTCCGCCCAGCGATCTCCATAGAGCACCTGGATGATGTCGTTGGCGCCGAAGAGCAACCCCAGGGCCAACGGCAAGCTGATCACGGCCAGCCCCCACAGCGCCAACTGCACGGCCTGGGCCAGCCGTTCGGGGTCTTCGCGCACCTTGGCGAAAGCCAGGAAGCCAATGCGCGTGATGATGGTGGTAGCCAGCAGGTTGGGCCAACTGGCGATGCGGTAGGCGCGGTCGTACAAGCCGAGGGTCGCCGCGCTCACAAAGGTGCCGATGAGGAAATTGTCGAACTGATTGACGATGGAGGCGAGCGCCGTGTAGGACAGGCCGGTGGGCAGCCCCTCGCGGATCAGTCGGCGCGCCAGATCGCGGTCGAAGCGCCAGCGCAGCCGAAAAGCCTCCGGCCAGCGTTGCCGGCAGGTGACGTAAACCCCACCGAGCGACACCACTGCCGCCACCAGGTTGATCGCGAGCAGGCTCCACAGACCGCCGCCGGCCAGCGCTAGCGGAATGGCGACCGCGTAGGCGGCCACGTAGCCGACCAGAGTCACCAGCGTGAGGCGGCTCACCTGGAGTTCCTTCTCCAGCGCGATGGCCAGCGGGCTGACAAGCGTTACCAGGCTTTCGGCCCCCATTAGGGCCACGACGGCCAGCGCCACAGGGCGTGGATAGCCCAACCGGGGCAGCAGAACTGCGGCCACGCAGCTCAGCGTGAAGGACAGCGCGCCCAGCGCCAGGTCAAGCGCATAATAGCTTCCCAGCAATTCCCCGGTGGTTACCGGCTGGCGAATGGCCGAGTAATTCAGACCGGCCTTCGTGCGCAGGTTGAGCAGGGAGACCCAGAAGGTCGCCAGCGCGAGCCAGCCGAACGTCGTCTGGTCGAGCAGGCGCGTGAGCACCAGCACGGCCGCGAACCCCAGCAACTGCCCGGCATAGGAGCCTAGCGTGGTCCACACCGTGCCGCGCAGCAAGATGCGCGCCAGCGAAGAGCGCGGCGGCGGGCTGGTCATGCGCGGCCGCCCCTATTCGACCAGCAGCGGCGCGGTGCTGTCGCGCTCGGAGAGGAGGGGGTTCTGGATCGGCCAGTGGATGTTCAGGAACGGGTCGTTCCAGCGCACGGTGAACTGATCGTGCGCGCCGCTGTAATACTGCGACTGCTTATAAGAGAAGATGCACGTGTCCGAAAGCACCAGATGGCCGTTCGCGCAGCCGGCGGGCACCAACACCTGGCGCCGATTGCGGTCATTCAAGATGAAGCTCTCCCAGCGGCGGTAGCTGGGCGAGCCGCGGCGCAGGTCGGCCACGACATAGTAGAACTCGCCCTGCAGGCATTGGATCAGCTTCCAGGTGCGGCTGTCGCCGTGCAGCCCGCGCAGCACGTGCCGGCGCGAGACGGAGATGTCGTCCTCGACAAACTCAATCGGCTGGCCCGCCGCATCGTGGAAGTCGTAGCCCCGGCGGCTGAAGGTCTCGACGTATTCGCCCCGATAGTCGTAGTGAATGTCAGGGGTAATGAGCTTCAGATCGGCAATGACGCGTGAGACTTGAATGTGCATCTCCGGTGACCAACCTCGCGGCTAGGCTACCCGACGCGGGGCAGCGACCAGGCGGTGTCTGGTTCGGCCAAAACGACGTGCGCGCCGGGCGCGCCCAGCCCCACCTGCGCGAGTTGGTGCTCGGCGAACTCTCGCTGCAGGGCCGCGTGCGTGGCGGGCGGCGCGAAAAACAGCAGAAACCCGCCGCCGCCCGCGCCCAGCAGCTTGCCGCCCAACGCGCCCGCCGCCCGGCCGCGCCGGTAGAGCGCATCAATCTCCGGCGTTGAGACCCCGCCGTCGAGGCTGTGCTTGGCCTGCCAGGCTTCATGCAGCAGCGCGCCGAAGGCCTCGATGGGCTGAGCGCTGGTCAGCAGGTCCCAGCCGCGATCCACCATGGCCCGCATCCGGCGCAGGGTGGGGCGGTTGGCTTCCAGCCGGTTGAGCTGCTGGCCGGCCACCTCCGAGGCTTTGCGCGTGATGCGCGTGAAGACCAGGAACAGGTGGGCCTCCAGCTCCGCCAGGCGCGCAGGTGACACCGGCACGATCTGGGTCTGAATGTCGTCCTCGGCGCGAAACTCAATCAGCCGCAGCCCGCCCACGGCGGCCAGCGTCTGGTCCTGGCAGCCCACGTTCTCGTGCAGGCATTGCCGCTCGACGTAGATCGCCTCGTAGGCCAGGTCGAGCGGACGCACAAACTCGCCCTTGTGGCTGTGCAGGGCGTGCAGCAGCGCCACCGTAAAGCTCGACGACGAGCCTAGGCCGGTGAAGGACGGCATGTCGGCCATGTGGTGCAGTTCGATGTCGCGCTCCAGGCCGCAGAGCTTGAGGCACTCACGGTAGACATTGTGCTCGATGGCGGCCACGCTGGTGGTGGACTCGACTTTACGGTACTGCACCCGCACCGTGTAGTCGAAAAGCTGGCTCGGAAACGCGCTGGCCACAATGTAGGCGTACTTGTCAATCGCGGCCGCCAGCACGGCCCCCGGCTCGGAGCGGAAGTATTCGGGGTAGTCGGTGCCGCCGCCGAAGAAGCTGATGCGCAGCGGGGCGCGCGAAATAATCATGGGTTGCGGCGGATCGGGAGCATGGCCGCCATTATAGCTGACCCGGCCTTAGCGTTTGGGCGCGGCCGCAGGCGCGAAGAACGCGGCCGCGGCGCGGTAGCTGGCGGGCGTGCCGATGTCAATGAAGCGCCCGCCCCCCGGCCAGGCGCACAGGCCCTGGCCCACCCAGGCGGGGAACATCTCGCGCTCGATAGACACGGCGCGGCCCCTGGGGGTCTGAGCCACCAGTTGGCGCGTCAGCAAGTACAGGCCGGCGTTGATCCAACCCGGGCCGCCCGCGCCGCCCTTCTCCTCGAAGCCGAGCACCACGCCCTCCGGCGTGGCGCGCACCCGGCCGTAGCGCGTGGTGTCGGGCACGTGGGTGAGCGCCAGGCTGCCCGGCGCGCGGCGGGCGCGGTGCCAGGCCCAGAAGGCCCCCAAATCCGCCTCACAGAAAGAGTCGCCGTTGAGCACGAGCACGGTCTCGGCGGTGGTGTGGTCCAGCGCCTGCCGCACAGCCCCGGCCGTGCCCAGCGGCTCAGGCTCGTGCGAGTAGGTCAGGCGCAGCGGGCCATAGGCCGCGCCGAACTGGGCCATGACCTGCTCGGCGTGGTAGCCGGTGCACAGGATGGCCTCGCGCAGGCCGGCGGCGGCCAGAGCTTCGAGCACGTAGGCCAGGAAGGGGCGCTCGCCCACGGCCGCCACAACCTTTTGCGCGCCGGGCAGCACCGCTTGCAGCCGGGTGCCCTGCCCGCCGGCCAGGATGACGGCCGGGACACCGCCGAGCGCCGAGGCCGTCTCAGACATTCTTGAACGGCTGACGCCCGAGCATGGCGTAGCCCTTCAGCAGCTCGCGGATGCCGTCGTCGAGCGAGCGGCGGGCCTCGAATCCGGCCTCGCGCAGCCGCTGGTTGGAGACAACATAGTTGCGCTTGTCGGGGTCCGCGCCGAACTCGGCAAAGTGGATGTAGAAGTTCGGCACGTGCGCCTTGATCTTGAGCGCCAGTTCCGCCTTAGACAGGTTGGCGGCGTCGAGGCCCGCGTTGTAAGGCCGGCCGAGCATGGCCGCGGCATGGCTCAGGCAGTGCAGAAAAACCTCGGCCACGTCGCGGATGTGGATGTAGTTGCGCTTGAAGTCTTTCTCGAAGATCACCAGGTAGCGATCCATCAGCGCGGCGTAGACGAAGTGGTTGACCAGCAGGTCGAGCCGCAGGCGGGGCGAGAGGCCGAAGACGGTCGCCAGGCGCAGCGTGATGGTGTTGGGGCTGTTGAGCAGTTCGCTCTCGGCGTCGGCCTTGGTGCGGCCATAGAGCGAGATGGGTTGCAGCGGCGTCTCCTCGGTGCAGTAGACCTCGCCCGTCTGCGTGCCGTAGCCGCTGTTGGTCGTGGGGTAGACCACGAGCTGCCGGGGGCTGCGCAGGCGGTTGAGCAATTGGATCGCGCCCAGGTTGGTGGACTCGGCCAGCCCGGGGTCGCGGTCGCAGGCGGGCGCGCCCACGATGGCGGCCAGCGGGATGACGGCATCGGCCGGGGCCAGCGCCTCGCGCAGGGTAGCCTCGTCGCGGGCGTCGCCGCGGATGAAATTGAACTCTGGATGCGCGCAGAGGTGGAACAGTGAGCCTTCGCGATAGAGCAGGTTGTCGAGCACCGTGACGCGGTAGCCGGCGTCGAGCAGGTGTTCGGTCAGGATGGAGCCGAGGTAGCCGGCGCCGCCGGTGACGAGGACATGAGTCGGCAAGGGGTGGACCTTTCGGGCGGCTGCGCGAGTGAGGCGCTGAGCGGTAGGCGCGGGTCAGTCGAGGCGGATTATACCTGAGGCCGCTCGGAGAAGGCAGGCCGCCGCTGCACCGTGTGCCGCCGGCCTACGTCACCGGCGGCAGGCGGGGTGAGGGGCAAGATGTCGGCCTGAGAAGAAATCTGAAAGCCGGCGAAGGCAACTGGGAGGCCCGGCGCGCGAGGCGGCGGGAAGCTGATCGCCGGTCAAGCGGAAAACCGCGAAAACCCCGTGGTCCAAGACGCCTAGCTTGTCATAATGCTCAGGCAAAGCAGCCACCGCACGAGGGATTAATACCTTATGAGTACCCCTTGACTTGCCTTTTCTTGTCATTGTATAGTGTTTTTCGGCACATGACGGGGGGCGCGCCCAAACAGCGGGCCTGCCGCAAGTGCCGAAGAAACAGACGGATTTGCGTGAAGGACTCGGAGCACGCAGTGTCTGACTCTTGACGCTGAGTGCTTTTTGTTCGCCTACTCGGGCCGCCTCGGGGCGCGCGGCCCAGCCGGCATCCGCATCAAAAGGGTGTTCGATGATCCGAGTTGAAGGCCTTACCAAACGGTACGGTGAGCGCACTGCCATCAGCGGGCTGACGTTTCACGCCGAAAAGGGGGAGATCGTCGGCTTCTTGGGGCCGAACGGCGCCGGCAAGACGACGACTATGCGCATCCTGACGGGCTATATGCCGCCCTCGGAAGGCAAGGCGTCGGTGGCCGGGTTTGACCTGCTCACCCAGTCCCTCGAAGTCCGCAAGCGCGTCGGCTACCTGCCGGAAAACGTGCCGCTCTACCCCGAAATGACGGTCGTGGGCTATCTCGACTTCATGGCCGAGCTGCGCCAGATCCCCAAGCGCAACGACCGGGTGGATGAGGTGATGGAGGTGGTGCACATCAGCCAACGCGCCGAGTCCTTCATCGGCAATTTGTCGAAGGGCCTGCGCCAGCGCGTCGGGCTGGCCCAGGCGCTGCTGCACAAGCCGGAAGTGCTCATCCTGGACGAGCCGATGGAAGGCCTCGACCCGCAGCAGCAGATCGAGGTGAAGCGGCTCATCCGCGAGGTGGGGCAAGCGCAGACGGTGATGCTCTCGACCCACATCCTGGCGCACGCGCAAGAACTGTGCGATCGCGTCATCATTATTAACGGCGGCCAGATTGTGGCGGAAGACGCCCCCGACCGGCTGAGCGCGCAGATCGCGGGCGGCGGCCGCGTGCATCTGCAGGTGGACGGTGACGGCGCGGGCCTGCTGGAAGAGCTGCGCCAGCTGCCGGGGCTGAGCCGGGTGGAAGCCGCGCGCGACGGACTGTTCGATATCGAGACGGCGCCCGGCCCCGACCCCCGCCCGCTGATCGCCAGCACCGTCGTCGGCGGCGGCTGGAAGCTGCTGGAACTGCGCCGCGAGCGCCTGAGCCTGGAGGAAATTTTCATCCAACTCACCCGCGACGAAGAGGCCGCCGCCGAGGTCGTGCCCGCCGAGGCCGCCGGCCAGGACGCGGCCTAGGCCGGGGCGCTTGAGGTCACCATGCGGAATGTGCTGAGTATTGCCAAGCGCGAATTCAATATGTACTTTGCCTCACCCGTGGCCTACGCGGTGGCGTTCGCGCTGCTGCTGGTGATGGGCCTGTTCTTCTACGCCGACTTTGTGAACGCGGCCGCCTTCGGTTCGCCGCCGGACCCCAACCGCAGCCTGAGCCTGTTCACGACGCTGATGCTGTTCCTGCTGCCCGCCATCACCATGCGGCTGCTGGCCGAAGAGCAGCGCACCGGCACCATTGAGCTGCTGCTGACCGCTCCGGTGCGCGAGTGGGAGCTGGTGACCGGCAAGTGGCTGGCGGCGCTGGGGTTTGTCACGCTGCTGATCGCGCTGACGGGGGTGTACGCCTTCATCCTCAGCCGCTTCACCGTGCCGGGGCTTGACCTGGGCACGCTGGCCGCGGCCTACCTCGGCGTGTTCCTGCTCAGCGGGGCGCTGCTGGCCGTCGGGGTGTTTGTCTCGAGCCTGTTCAGCAACCAGATCGCGGCCTTCTTCGGCATCATGGCCGCCCAACTGCTCTTTTGGGTGATCAGCTACCCGGTGCAGAACGACACCGGCCCGGTGGCCGCGGTGCTCAAGCATCTCGACTTCACCAATCACTTCTATACGAACTTCCTGACCGGGGTGGTGGACCTGACCGACATCATTTACTTCGGGTCGGTCATCGTGTTCTTCCTCTTTATTGCCGCCCGCGTCGTTGAATCGCGGAGGTGGCGCTAAACATGAACGCGACTTACAAGCGGTTTGCGCCGGTGGCGCTGGCGCTGGGCCTGGCCGGGTTGGTGTTCGCGGCCGGAGCCGCGCTGATCCAGCGCCAATTTACCGTCTACGTGCAGGCCAGCCTGGTCGTCGGGCTGCTCGGCCTGGCGCTGGCGATGCTGCTCAACCCCGCGGCAGTGCAGGTGTGGCTGCAAGGCCGGCAGGCGCGTTACGGCGGCAACGTGGCGGTCATGGCAGTGGCGCTGCTGGGCATCCTGATTCTGATCAACTACCTGAGCGTGCGCAACCCGCTGCGCTGGGATTGGAGCGAGGGCCAGCAGAACACGCTGGCGCCGGAGACGCTCGAGGCGCTGAAGCAACTGCCGCAGCCGGTGCAGGCCGTGGCGTTCTATTCCACCTCTTTCGCCAATGCCCGCCAGACAGCCGAAACGCTGCTGGAGCAGTACCGCGTGGCGTCGGCGGGCCAGTTTACGTATGCGTTTCACGACCCGGTGGGCGAGCCGACCGTGGCGCGGCAATACGACGTGACGCGCGACGGCACAGTCGTGATCGTGATGGGCGACCAGCACGAAGAGGTGCAATTCGCGACCGAAGACCAGGTGACCGGGGCGCTGATCCGGCTGGCGCACCCGACCTCCCGCACGATCTACTTCCTGACGGGGCACGGCGAGCACGCGATTGATTCGACCGAAGACGCCGGGCTGTCGCGCGTGGCCGACCTGTTGAAGCGCCAGAACTATACGCTGCTGCCGCTCAACCTGGCCATCACCTCCACGGTGCCGGCCGACGCGCGCGCCATCGTCATCGCCGGGCCAAGCGTACCCGTCACGCCGGCCGAAGTGGACGTCATTCAGGGCTACACCGACCGGGGCGGGGCGCTGATCGTGCTGCTCGACTCGCGCATCCAGTTCCAGGGCGACCTGACGGCGCCCGAGCCGCTGGCCGACTACCTGGCGGCCGCCTGGAGCGTGCAGGCGCCGAATGACGTCATCATTGACTTCTCCAACGGCATCACGAACCAGCCGCTGTTCCCGACCGATTTTGCCTACGGCGACAGCGTAATCACCAGCCGGCTCCAGGGCATTAAGACGGTTTTCCCGGTGGCGCGCGGGCTGATCATCCCGGCCGAAGGGACGGCGCTGCCCAACCTGACCTTCACCTCGCTGGTGCAGGCCGCGCCCGATGCCTGGGGCGAGACCAACTTCGACAGCCTGAACACCAACCCGGCCTTCGACGCGGCGGACAACCCGCCGCCGTTGAACCTGGGTGTGGCGGTGGAGAACACAGCCACCAAGGCCCGGCTGGTGGTGTTTGGCGACTCCGATTTCGCCAGCAACGCCTTTGCCGACCAGGGTGCCAACGCCAACCTGCTGGCCAATAGCGTCAATTGGGCCACGGTAGAAGAGACGCTGATTAACCTGACGCCCAAGACGCCCACGACGCGCACGCTGGCGCTCTCCAACGCGCTAACGGTGAACGTAATTTTCTTCGTGGTCGTGGTGATCCTGCCGCTGGCCGTGCTGGTGTTGGGCGGCGTGGTCTGGTTCCAGCGCCGCCGCCACGTCTAACCGGGCGCGGCGCGGCTACGAGCGGTGGAACACGTATGAATCGCAAGTTGACGATCGGGTTGGTGGTGGTCTTTGGCGCGCTGCTGGTGTACGTGCTGCTGGTGCAGCGCCCCAAGGACCTGGCGGCCGATGTGACCCCTACGGCGCGGGTGACGGAATACCTGTTCGCGGTGAGCGCCGAGCAGGTAAGCGGTATCCGCGTGGAAGACCGGGTGAACGGTATGAGCGCGGCGCTGATGCGTGACGCCGCCAGCGGGGTATGGACCCTGGCCGAGCCGGGGCCGCAGCCGGCGGATCAGGCGCTGGCCGCCAACGCCGCCACGGCCCTCACCGGCCTGACCATCGCCAACACCGTCACCAGCACTACTGATTTGACGTTGTTTGGGGTGCTAAGCCCAACCTACCAACTCGCGCTGACGCTGACCGACGGCTCGCAGTTGGCGGCCGCCATCGGCGACAAGACGCCCACCGGGACAGCCTACTATGTCCTGCGGCCAGGCGACACAAATGTTCGCACTGTGGGCGCTTCTCTGCTGGACCCAGTGCTTGGGTTGGCCGTGAACCCCCCGGTTGTTCCACCAACGGCCACGGCAGCCGTTACGGATACGGTCGTGCTGACCGGAACCGTAACGCCAGGGGCAACGGCGGCGCCTTAGTCACCGTGGCGGCGCGGAAATTGCAGGCAGAAACGGCCGATATCAGGCTGGTTTGCTAACGACAACCAGATACGTTTTCTGTAAAGTAATTGGGGCGCGTGTTGATTCTTTAGTTCAATTACGATATTCTCAGGAGTATCATGGCACTCAAGTCACCTACTCAAAAAACCGCAAAAAAGGCCGCAACCAAGGGGCGGCGCGTGTTGGCGGCGCCTCCGGTCCCTGCTCCGCGCAAGGCGCGCCTGACCACCAGCCGCGCCCGCGCGCAGCGCCCCGACCCCGCTCCGCTGGAAGATGAGGTGAAGGTCGCAACATTGCCGGCGGGCGAGGAACTGCTGCCCGACGAGGAACACCCGGCCATTCAACAGTTGTTGGAAGCGGGCCGCCAGAAGAATTTCGTCAACTACGACGACATCCTACGCTTTTTTCCCGAGGCGGAACGCGATATAGATCAGCTGGACGAGGCCCATGCCGCGCTCCAGGCGGCGGGCATTGAAGTCGTAGACACGGTGGACGCCGACGACCCCTCCGACGATGACATGGAGGAGTCGGAGGCCGAGCTTGACAACGACAACCTGAGCGATCTGGGGCAGGAAGACACCTATCTCTCGGCGATTGACGCCGACGACACCATCGGCCTATATCTAAAAGAGATCGGCCGCGTGCCGCTGCTGACGGCGGCCGAGGAAGTGTCGCTGGCCAAGCGCATGGAGAAGGCCAAGTTCGCCCGCGAGCGGCTGGCCAAGGGCGGGCTGATGCCCAAGAAGCGCGCCGAGCTGCAGGCCGTGGTGGAAGACGGCATGGCGGCGCGCGAACACCTGATCACGGCCAACAGCCGGCTGGTCATCAGCGTGGCGAAGAAGTACATCGGCCGCGGCGTGCCATTTCTGGACCTGATCCAGGAAGGCAACATCGGCCTGATAAGAGCCGCGAAGAAGTTTGACTACCACCGCGGGCACAAGTTCAGCACCTACGCCACGTGGTGGATCCGCCAGGCCGTGACGCGCGCCATCGCCGACCAGGGCCGCACCATCCGCGTGCCGGTGCACATGGGCGACCAGATCAACAAGATGCTGCGCGTGTCGCACCAACTCACGCAAGACCTGGGCCGCGACCCGACCACAGAAGAATTGGGCGACGCGCTCAACGTGACGGCCAAGAAGGTCGAGTCGATCATCCAGATCGCGCGCCGGCCGCTGTCGCTGGAGACGCCGACCGACGAGGAAGAAGACTCGGTGCTGGGCGACTTTATCCAAGACGAAGACTCGCCTGAGCCGGTCGAGATCGCCACGCACAATCTGCTCAAGGAGCAGATCGCCGAGGTGCTGAACGGCCTGCCGCCGCGCGAGGTGCGCATTTTGCAACTGCGCTATGGGCTGCTGGACGGTGAGAGCTACACGCTCGAAGAGGTAGGCAAGAAGATGGGCGTGACGCGCGAGCGCGTGCGCCAGATCGAGGCCCAGGCGCTGAGTCGCCTGCGCCACCCCATCCACCGCCGTAAACTGCGCGACTACCTGCGCGAGTAGGCGCCGCAGCGGGCCGCCGCAAGCGGCAAACGAGAATCAAACGAACGGCCGCCCACACGAGCGGCCGTTTTCGTATTTGGCGAGCGTTGCTATAATCAGCGGTCATGACGGCGTCTAATCCAAGCCCACCGACTGCCGCGGCGGCGCCCGCCCGCGCCCTGCGCCGTTACCGGCTGGGCGCGCTGCTGTTTGTGGCATTGGGCGCGCTGCTGCTGGCCGCCAACCTGAACCTGCTCGCGCCGGCGGCCCAGCGCGTGGTGGCGGTGGGTTGGCCGGTGGTGGTGATCTTGGCCGGGGCCTGGGTGCTGCTGTGGGGCCGGGCGCCGGCCGGCGTGGCTGCGCCGACCTTCACGCTGGCGCGTGGGGAGGCGGCGCGGGGGGCGCTCGAGGCGCGCGCCGGGACGACCGACGTGACGGTGCGGGCCTGGGCGCCCAGCGACGGGGCGGCAGCGCCCCTGGCGAGCGGGAACGTGGCGGTGCTCTGCGGGCCATGGGTCAGCGCCCAGGACGGGCGCGCCCGTGTGCGCCTGAGCACCAGCCTGGCAATGGCGCTGCTGGCCAATCAGCCCTGGGCCGTGGCGTTGGGGCCGGGCCTGCCGTGGGAACTGCGCTGGCAATCGAGCCTGGGCGACCTGACGCTGGATTTGCGCGGGCTGGAGGTGAGCCAGGCGGCGCTTGGCTCGACGCTGGGGCATGTAGACCTGACGTTACCGGAGGCGGGCCAGCCCGAGATTGACGTGCGGCTCAGCCTGGGCAACCTGACGGTGCGCGTGCCGGAGACCATGGCCGTGCGCGTGAAGGTGCGGCGGGGGCGGTTGGCGGCGCTGCGCCCAGACGCGCGCCGATTTGCGGAGCTGGCCCCGGGTGAGTGGGCCACGCCGTTGTTTGCCGTAAGCCCGCACCGCTGCACGCTGACCGTGGCATTGGGGGCGGGCGACTTGACGCTGATGTGACCGGCAGTGTTCACGCGGCTGCAGCGCCTAATCGTCTACTTGTGGGTCATTGACGTCCTGGGCACCCAGGCGGCGCTGCTGCTGGCCGACTACGCCCGCCGATTCATTCCGCTAGGCGCGCCGCTGGATGACCCGGCCAGCTTCTTGCGGCCGGAATTGCGCCTGATCGTGCTGGCGGTATACCCGGTGACGTTCCTGGCGCTCGCGGTCTATGATCTGCGGCGCGACACCCGGCCGGTGGGCGAGCCGCTGAGCCTGGCGCGGGCGGTGCTCGTAGGGGCCTTCGTGTTCGCGGGGGTGCTCTACTTCAGCTACCGCGACGTGCCGCGGCTGCTGGTGGTGTATTTTGCGCTGGCGCAGTTAGCGCTGCTGGCCGGGGCGCGGCTGCTGATCGGCGCGGTGCTGCGGTTGCGCAGCCGGGGCGGGCGGCCGCTGAGCCGGGTGCTGCTGGTGGGCACGGGCGAGGTGGCCCAGCGCGTGGCGGAGGAGATCCGCGGGCGGCTGGGCGAATCGGTGGTGGTGCTCGGCTGCGTGGACGATGACCCGGCCGCGGAGTTGGGGGGGCTGACGGTGCTGGGGCGGCTGGCCGAGGTGCCCGAGTTGGTGCGGCGCCTGGCCGTGGACGATGTGATCATGGCGCTGCCCGCGTCGCAATACCTGGCCGTGGAACAGTTGGTGTATGGGCTGCTGACGCTGCCGGTGCGCGTGCGGCTGGTGCCGGACTATCTGCGGCTGGTAGTGGTGCAGTCGTCGCTCGAGTCGCTGGGCGGCATTCCGCTGATCGGGCTGCGCGAGCCGCGCATCACGGGCCTGGCCTGGGCGATCAAGCGCGCATTTGACATCGCGGCGACGTTGGGGCTGGTGCTGGTGTCGTGGCCGCTGATGCTGCTGATTGCCGCGGCCATCAAGCTAGACTCGCCCGGGCCGGCGATTTTTACCCAGGAACGGGTAGGCGAGAACGGCCGCCTGTTTCGCATGCACAAGTTCCGCACCATGTACGCCGACGCCGAGCAGCGCGGGCCGAAGCTGGGGTTCGACGCGCAAGGGCACGCCATCTACAAGTGGCCCAACGACAGCCGCGTGACCCGGGTAGGGCGTTGGCTGCGGCGCACCAGCCTGGACGAAATGCCGCAGTTTTTCAACATCCTGCGCGGCGAGATGAGCCTGGTGGGGCCGCGGCCGGAGATGCGGTTCTTGGTGGATCGCTATGACGCCTGGCAGCGGCAGCGGCTGGCGGTGCCGCCCGGGTTGACGGGGTGGTGGCAGGTGAACGGCCGGAGCAACCTGCCCATGCATCTGAACACGCAGTTTGATCTGTATTACATCCGCAACTATTCGCTGTGGCTGGACGTGAAGATCCTGTGGAAGACAGTCTGGGTGGTGGTGCGCGGGCAGGGGGCGTACTAGTGGCGGCCCCCTCGGCGAACGCGCCGGCGCCGGTGCTGCGCATCCGGCCGTCACGCGGCTGGGCGGCGCTGAACCTGGGAGAATTGTGGCAGTATCGCGAGCTGACCCTGCTGCTGATGTGGCGCGACATCCAGGTGCGCTACAAGCAGACGGCGCTGGGGGTGGCGTGGGTGGTCTTGCAGCCGCTGCTCACGTCGTTGATCTTCGCCGTCATCTTCGGCGGGCTGGCGCGTCTGCCTTCAGACAACGTGCCCTACGTGGTCTTCTCGCTGGCGGCGCTGGTGCCGTGGAACTTCTTCGCCGCGGCGTTCGGCAAGGGCAGCGCCAGCTTGGTGGGCAGTGCGAACTTGATCTCGAAGGTGTATTTCCCGCGGCTGGTGATCCCGCTGGCGACGGTGCTGGCCGGGCTGGTGGACCTGGCGATTGGGCTGGTGGTGCTGTTGGGGGCCGCGCTGGCGTTTAGGATCGCGCCGTCGGCGGCTCTGCTGGCTTTGCCGTTGTTCCTGCTGTTGGCGCTGGGCGCGGCGCTGGGGGTGGCGCTGTGGCTCTCGGCGCTGAACGTGCAGTTCCGCGACGTGGGGCACCTGGCGCCGTTCTTCACGCAGGTGTGGTTCTACGTGACGCCGGTGGTCTATGCGCTGAGCCTGGTGCCGGAGCCCTGGCGCGTGTGGCTGGGCCTGAACCCGCTGGCGAGCGTGGCGCAGGGTTTCCGCTGGGCGGTGCTGGGCACGGCCGCGCCGCCGGCCGGGATGCTGCTGCTCTCGGCGGCGGTGACCGCGGCCTTGTTAATCAGCGGGCTGTTTGTGTTCCGGCGGATGGAACGCACCTTCGCCGACGTGGTGTAGGCATGGCGAAGGCGATTGAGGTTCGCGGGCTGGGCAAGCAGTACCGGCTGAACGCGCAGCACGAGCGCGCGGACACGCTGCGAGACGTGCTGACGCAGACGTGGCAGCGCTGGCGCGGGGCGGGGCGCGCGACGAGCAACCGCACCGGCGCGCCAGCGTTCTGGGCGCTGGACGACGTGAGCTTTACGGTCGAAGCTGGGGAAGTGCTGGGGGTGATCGGGCGGAATGGGGCGGGCAAAAGCACGCTGCTGAAGATTCTGGCGCGCATCACCGAGCCGACGCGGGGCGAGGTGGATCTGTACGGCCGGGTCGGCTCGCTGCTGGAGGTGGGCACCGGCTTTCACGCCGAGCTGAGCGGCCGCGAGAACGTGTACCTGAACGGCGCGATATTGGGGATGCGGCGGCGGGAGATTCAGCGGCGTTTTGACGAGATCGTGGAATTCGCCGGGGTGGAGCAGTTCATTGATACGCCGGTGAAGCACTATTCCAGCGGCATGTATATGCGGCTGGCGTTCGCGGTGGCCGCGCACCTGGAGACCGAAATCCTGCTGGTGGACGAGGTGCTGGCGGTGGGGGACGCTGAGTTCCAGAAGAAGTGCCTGGGCAAGATGGGGGAGGTGGCGCACGCGGGGCGAACGGTGTTGTTTGTGAGCCACAATATGAACGCTGTCGAGCAGCTGTGTGGCCGGGTAATCTGGCTTGATAATGGGGAGGTTCAGGGCGACAGCCGGGAACTCCGGGGGGTCATTCGGACCTATATGACCGCAGGCGCCGTAACTACTACGGCGAGTGAGTGGATCAACAGACGAGGCGAGTTTGATAACCCGTGGTTCAAGCCCAGGCGGTTGGCGGTGACGAACGTGGATAGCATGCCCCATCAAACCGAAATAAGCAATTTGACGCCGGCTTTTGTGGAAATTGAGGGCGACATCCAGGAACTAGACCCAACTCTCACGATCGGCTATGCCATTTATACTGACGATGGGAATGTTCTCTATTGGTCGTACCAGACCGATAATTCTCCGGCACATTGGCCGCGTCTTACTCAGGGGCGCACCTGCTTGCGGAGCCAGATCCCAACCCGACTTCTGAATGAAGGCTCGTACAGAGTCGAGCTTATCGGTGGGCTGTATCACCGTGAATGGCTTTTTGAACCCGCCAAGAACGCGCCTTCAGTGGAATTTACAATCCGAGGCGGGTTAAGTGACTCGCCGCACTGGATGGCGAAACGACCGGGGCTGTTGGCGCCTGTGCTAACGTGGGATCAATTGGGCTAGCAGCAGGATGTCCATGGAAACGCGATCGGGTCTGCAAATGAACTTATAGAATGATCGGCACGTGATGACATCTGTCCAGCCGCCTTCCGGCGGAAAATGCATCAAGCGTCGAAAGCCCTACTGGGTCGGAGACCAACGCCCAGGCAGCAGATGTCCGCAGCTATGCGTTTTGTAATCATCAACACGGACTATCCGGCCTTTCTGGAGCATTTGTATTGGCAGCACCCAGGGCTGGCGCAGCGCAGCTATGCAGACCAGATGCAGGTCCGTATGGCGAGCCTATTTGGCGTCGCCGATTTTTACTCATACAACCTGCGGCAGCTTGGGCACGAGGTTTGGGAACTACATCCTAACAACAACCGGCTGCAAGCAGCCTGGGCGCAAGAACACAATCTGCCGTTGGCCCGCCGGCCACGCCGATTGGCGCCGGCCTGGCTGGCGGCCGCTCGCACGGCGGCGGCGCTGGGCCGGCGTTTGCCGAAGCGGATTGGCCGCTTCATCAACCGGCGATTGGGTGATCCGGCCGCCTTCAGGATTGACGAAGACTTGCTGGCGGCCCAAGTTAGGCATTATCGGCCGGACGTGCTGCTCAACCATGCCATCCTCGAGATAGGGGGAACCTTCCTTGGGCGGGTGCGGTCTGAGGTTGGTCATATCATTGGGCAACATGCGGCGACGTCGCTGCCCGCCGATCTGGATCTTAGCTGCTATGAGTTGATGTTGTCGTCTTTCCCGGCGACAATCAGCGAATTGGCGCGCCGCGGCCTGTCGGCGCGGCCATTTCAGCTTGGTTTTGAGCCGCGGGTGTTGGAGCATCTCAGCTCTGGCCCCCCGCAATACGAGGTCTCATTTGTCGGCAGCTTCCAGGCAATTCACGCCAGCCGGACCGCCTGGATGGAACGCCTTTGCGAGCAACTGCCGCAGATCCGTATCTGGGCGCCCTCGCTCGAGGGACTGGCAGCGCATTCTCCCATTCGGCGGCATTACGTGGGGCCGGCCTGGGGGCTGCGCATGTACCAAATTCTGCGGCAGTCGCGTATCACCTTGAATCACCACGGTAATGTGCCCCACTATGCCAATAACATGCGGCTCTATGAGGCCACCGGAGTTGGCAGCCTGCTCATTACCGACCAGCGCGAGAATCTGCGCGAAATGTTCGAACCCGGCCAAGAAGTGATCAGCTTTAGTTCAACGACCGAATGCCGGGATCAAATCGTCTATTATCTGGAGCACGAACAAGAACGTGCGTTGGTCGCGCGGCGCGGTCAGACGCGCACCCTCCAGACACATACCTATCTGCAACGCATGCAGGAGCTTGTCGGAATTGTCCAGCGTCTCTGACCGTAGCCCGTTGCGGCGTCTAACCGGCCGCCTCCTGCCCATCCACTTGCGCGCGGCTTTGCGCCGATTGGCCGACTCGTTGAGTAAACGGCAGGCCGCGTGGCAGTTGGCGCGTGTGCGTGCTCGGGCTGTTCGTGCCCGACCCGGCGACATCGTCAGTTGTGCCGGCTTTCAGGTGCAAATCAATGACGGCCCCAATTACTACACGCTCTACAAGACCATCTTTGATCAAAAGATATATCACTTCGATGCTAACCGACCGGACCCGCGCATACTCGATTGTGGCAGCAACATCGGGTTGTCCATCCTGTACTACAAACATATCTATCCCCAGTCCCAGGTAGTCGGGTTTGAGCCTGATCCATTGATCTGGCCGTATCTGCAGCACAACCTGAGCCGCAACCAACTGGCGGGGGTGCAGACGCTGCAAGCCGCGGTCAGCCCGCGCAGTGGTACGCTGACATTTGCTTCGGATGGCAAGTACAGCGGTTTTCTGGAGGCCGTGGGCGGCGAACCAGCGCCGTTGGATTGGACCCGCTACCAGGTGCCCTGCGTCCGGCTGGGCAGTTACCTAACTGACCCCGTAGACTTCCTGAAACTGAATATCGAAGGGGCGGAGTACGAAGTGCTGGCAGACGCCGGCCCACAGTTGCGGCAGGTGTCCGAGTTGGTCGTGGAGTACCATCACTTGCCGGGCTTGCCGCGTACGCTGCATCTGATTTTGGCGCTGCTCCACGAACACGGCTTCGAATATCTGATCAACGACCTGGATGCCGAAACCAACGCCGCCGTCGAACCCCCGTTTCGATTGCGGCCGGATACAGGCTATTTTCTGCTCATTTATGCGCGGCGGATTAATCCATGACAGCCTCGCCGAGTCATCTGCGTCGCTGGCTGTGGCAAGGGCGCCAATGGCTGCGAGGCTGGCGTCTGCGTCCTCCGCTCGGCCTGGCTCGCTGGGGAGGCCTGCGCCGGCGCCTACCCGTGAGCCGCGTGTTTGGGCTTGACCGGGGGCCGAGCATAGACCGCTATTACATTGAGCGCTTCTTAGCTCAAAACGCCCCGGCCATCGTGGGGCGAGTGCTGGAGATTGGCGACGATACCTACACGCGCCAGTTTGGCGGCAGTCGGGTGTTGCGCTCCGATGTGTTGCACGCCGTGCCGGGGAATGAACGGGCCACCGTGGTTGCCGACCTGGCCCAGGCGGACAATCTGGCGACGGATGTCTATGACTGCATCATTTGCACTCAGACGCTGCAGTGCATCTACGATATTCATCTGGTTGTCGCTCAGCTGCACCGCATCTTGAGACCAGGCGGAGTGTTGCTGGCGACAGCGCCAGGCATCAGCCAGGTTAGCCGCTACGACATGGATCGCTGGGGCGACTATTGGCGCTTTACCACTAAGTCAATGACGCGCCTGATCGGTGAGCAATTCGAGCCGCAATTGACGAGCGTAACCGCGCATGGCAATGTCTTGGTGGCAGCTGCTTTCTTATACGGCTTGGCCTTGACCGAAATGCGCCCAGCCGAGCTGGATGCTGATGACCCCGACTATCAGTTGGTGATTACCGCGCGGGCCAAGAAGGCCGGGCCCGCATGACCGGCCTGCGAAGCACAGCCCGTAGGTGGATGCGCCGGATCAAAGCCCGCGCGCGACCCAATGCGCTGATCTTGATGTACCATCGCGTGGCTGATCTAGGTCACGATCCGCTTCTGCTGGCCGTGACACCCGCGCATTTCGCCGAGCACCTGACAGTATTGGCGCGCCATTATCGGCCGCTGTCATTGCTAGACGCCTGTCAGGCGCTCCAGCAGGACCATCTGCCTCGCCGGTCCGTTGTGATTACTTTCGACGATGGTTATGCGGACAATCTGTATCATGCCCAGCCGATCTTGCAGCTGCACCAGTGGCCGGCCACAGTGTTTGTGACAACGGGGCCATTGCTCGAGCAGTATGGTTTCTGGTGGGACGAGTTGGCGGGGAGCTGTCTGACGCCGGGGGAAATGCCTAGCGCATTGTGTCTGACAATCAATGGACAGGAGCGCACTTGGCGGATATCAGCTGAACAGACGGCCGACTGGCCGGCCTGGAATGTGCTCACGGCGCCTTGGCCATCGTCGCGCCAGGCGCTTTTCCGCGATCTATTGGCCCTGCTGCGACCCCTGGCTCATGAGGAGCAGCAGCAGGTGATTACCGCTTTGTACCAATGGCGCGGACAATTGCCTGCGCGCTCACCGACGCAGCGTGTTCTAACGACCAACGAACTTCGCGAACTGGCGGCCAAGGACGGAATTGGCGTGGGGGCGCACACGCACCGCCATCCGGTGCTCGCCAACTTGCCGGCATCGGCGCAAAGCATGGAAATTGAAACCAGTCGTGAGCGCCTGAAGACCATTCTGGGCAGACCGATCACTACGTTTGCCTATCCATTTGGTTCAACGGCGGATTACACCACCGACACATGCCGCCTGTTAGAAGAGGCCGGCGTCGCGGCGGCCTGTACCACTCGCCAAGATCTGGTGTGGGCCGGCACGCCGCGGCTACAACTCCCACGCATGGTAGTGCGCGACTGGTCTGGGGAACAATTCGCGCGGACGCTGGCAGCCTGGTTTGCTGGCGCCGGCGCATAGCTGCGACGGCAACCAACAGCCCCAGAAGTCTATCAGGCGATGAACATCTTGCAGGTCGCGACCTATGATGTCGCCGGCGGGGCCGAGGCCGTTGCGATGCAGTTGCACCGTGGGTATCGGGCGCGCGGCCACACGGCGCGGCTGGCGGTCGGTACGCAGCGTGGGGTGGACCCAGGCGTATTTCAGATCAGAAACGGCGTTGGGCCATGGGGCTGGCCGCGCTTCTGGTGGACCGTGGCCGATTGGGCGCGGAGCGCCCACTTTCGCGGGCGGGGGCGGGTCGTCAGCCTGGCCCAGTCGTTAGCCGATCCAGGGCGTCAGACGGCCAGGCGACGGGGACAGGAAGTCCTTGCGTTCCGTGGTAGTTGGCACCTGCTCACCAGCGCCCCCGAGCACCCGGCCATTCTCCATGCCCACAACTTGCACGGCGGCTATTTTGATCTCGCCGCTCTGCCGGCCCTTAGCCGGCAGGCGCCCCTGTTCCTCACCCTGCATGATGCCTGGCTGCTGAGCGGGCACTGTGCGCATTCCTTCGGCTGCCAGCGCTGGCAGTCAGGCTGCGGCCAATGCCCGGACCTCAGCATTCCCCCGGCCATACCCCGTGACCACACGGCCAACAACTGGCGCGCCAAACGCGACTGGTATGCGCACAGCCGCCTCTATGTGGCCACGCCCTGCTCGTGGCTGATGCACCGGGTGGAACAATCCATGCTCGCGCCAGGTATCGTCGAGGCCCGCGTGATCCCTAACGGCCTCGACCTGTGTAGATTTCGCCCAGGCGACCGCGCCGCGGCCCGGAGCCGCTTGGGATTGCCGGCCGACGCGCTGATCCTGCTGTTCACTGCCAATCACATTCAGCTTAATCGCTGGAAAGACTATGCCACCCTGCGCCAGGCCCTGGAGCAAGTCGCGGCGGCCGAGCTAGACCGCCCCGTGCACTTATTGGCACTGGGTGACGCCGGCCCGGCGGAAAAGCTGGGCCGAGCCACCTTGACGTTCGTGCCTTTTCAGGCCGACCCCGCGGTGGTGGCGGCCTACTACCAGGCGGCGGATGTCTATGTGCATTCAGCCCATGCCGACACTTTCCCCAATTCGGTCCTCGAAGCCCTGGCGTGTGGCACCCCCGTGGTGGCAACGCGGGTCGGCGGCATCCCTGAACAAGTCTCGGAAGGCGTTGATGGATATCTGATCGCCCCGGCTAACGCAGCCGAGCTGGCGGCCGGCGTGCTGCGGCTCCTGGGCGACGCTGATCAGCGAGCCGGTTTTGGGCGGGCGGCGGCGGCGAAGGCCCACCGGTTGTACGATGGGGCGCAGCAAGCCGACGCTTACCTGACCTGGTATCAAGAAGCTCTGGCACGCACGGCCGCCGGGGGTGCTCCCAGTCATGCCTGAATTGCCATCCATCACCATTGTCACGCCGTCGTTCAATCAGGCCGCCTTCCTGGAAGAGACGATTCAATCCGTGCTCGACCAGAACTATCCTCGGCTCGACTATGTCATCATGGATGGCGGTTCCACCGATGGCAGCGTGGAAATCATTCGGCGCTATGCGGATCGGCTGGCCTATTGGACAAGCGGCCCCGACGGCGGACAGTACGAAGCAATTAATGAGGGCTTCACACACAGCCAGGGCGAGATCATGGCCTGGATCAATTCGGACGACAAGTTTGTCGCCGGCGCGCTCCCGCTCGTGGCCGAGCTATTCACGCGGTTTCCGCAAATTGAGTGGATGACCTCGCTGTTTCCATTGGTCTGGGACGAACGCGGCCGGGCCGTGGGGTGCTGGCGGGCTTTTGGCTGTACGCGCAGCGGTTTCATGCGCGGCGAGAATCTGCCCGGCCGCGCCTGGTATGCGAATCAGTGGATACAGCAAGAGTCGACCTTTTGGCGCCGGTCGCTGTGGGAGCGCGCGGGGGGCCGCATTGATGGTCGGTATAAGCTGGCGGGTGATTTTGCCCTGTGGACGGCCTTCATGCAGCACGCCGAGCTTTACAGCGTGACCACCATTCTGGGCGGTTTTCGTAGACATGCCGCTCAAAAGACGGCTAACTATATGGAAGTCTATACGAGCGAGGCTGAGCACGCCTTGCGCGCTTACGGCGGCCGGCCCTATTCGCGGGTGGAGTCCTTCTTTCGCGTACAACTGGCGCGGCGCTTGCCGGGGAAGTTGCAGCGGTATCTGCCTCGGGCTTACCGGCCCCGCTACTGTCGTTACGATTTTCAGCAGGCCACCTGGCTGCTGGAGTAGCTGGTCTTGGAACCGGGTTCACCGACCCAATCGGCAGTGTCTCTATTCAGCCCAATCGCGCCTTAGCCAGCCGCGCCTGTTCCCAGCGGCGCTCGCCAATTACCAAGCGAACCACGGCCTTAAGGAAGATCAACACGGCCTCCGGCAGGCAACGAGCGTCATGGCGCAGCGCCGCCCACAGGTGCCGGAGCGCCGCTGCCCAGTTCAGCGTATCGGGCATGAGGTAGGTGCGCATCCCGTACAGTTCTGCCCGGCCACGGGCCTGGCGGGCAGGCAAGGCCCCCCGGGCTGCCGCGGCCTCCAGAATCGCGCGAAACTCCCCGATGAAGCGGGGCGCCGACGCAACGGTTTTAGACGTGGCATGAAGCCGGTAGAGGGCGAGATCGTGCGGTACGAATTGCAGCGGCAACTGCTCGGCCAGTTTGAGCCAGAGGTCTAGGTCGAAAGCGTAGTGATAGGCCGGGTCTACGCCCCCGACGCTGCGGAAAGCTTCGGTGGGGACGAAGGTGGCCGGCTGGATCAAAACATGCTTACCCGCCCACAACAACTTCTCCAAAGACATTTGCGCTGATTGAGCAGCGCAGTAACCCAGGTCAAGCCCGTTTTCATCAATATGCCGGGCCAGGCCGTATAGTATCATTGGCCGAGGGCCGGCTTGCCAGGCGGTTGCCAGGCTCAGCAAAGCTTCGGGCAGCAGCAGGTCATCCGAGTTGATCCAGGCGCACAACTCACCCTGGCACCGCGCCAACCCCTTATTGATGGCATCACTTTGGCCGTGATCGGGTTCGCTTAACCAGTTAAAGCGCTGATCGGTCTCGAACTGGCGAAGATGGCTGAGGGTTTCGTCGGTGCTTCCGCCGTCAATCACCCACAGCTCCAAATTAGGATACTGTTGACCGAGAATACTCTCGATGGTTTGGCGGATAAACCGCCCCTGATTGAACGAGGGGGTAATAATGCTGATCAGGGGCAAATCTGGGTCGGAACGGAGTAGCCGGGGTAAATGCTTCGGGGCCGGGTAACGGGCGGCGAAGGCGGCGGCTGGTGGAAGTGGCGCGGTCCGGTCCGGGTGGTCCGGCGTTTCACGCCTGGCGAGGGAATTCAGGGTAGCTGGATACACCGTAACTGGCGCTCAGTAGGGACCAACAGTCAGTTGCAGTCGCGCTCCAGGCCGGCATGGGAATTGGCGGAAGCAAAGCTTCGCCTCATTATATACAGAGTCCGTCACGTCGCAGACGCTATGCCTCACTCGTGCTTCCGGCGCGCCGCCGCTGGCGACCACCCCGCATGAACCTGCTGCTTATCTTAACGGCCTACCCCCCTTCGGTGGGCGGGGCGCAAATCCACATGCACCAACTGGCGCAGAGCCTTGCCCGGCGGCACGCGGTGCAGGTGGTGACGCAGTGGGACGAGCAGCGCACCGATTGGCTGCGCGGGACGACGCTCGACGCGCCCCGCCAGGCGCAGGCGTATGTCGTGGACGGTGTGCCGGTGCAGCGCCTGACGCTGACGCCAGAGGCGCGCCGCCGGCTGCGGCCGTGGGTCTGGAGTTATTTCGCCCTGCAAGGGCCGGCGCTGCGCCGCATCGCCGCCGAGTTGCAGGCCGTCATGGCGCCCCACGCCGCGGCGGCTGACCTGATCCACAACTGCCGTATCGGGCGTGAAGGGTTGAGCTACGCTTCGTATCAGCTCGCCCGTGCGCGCGGCGTCCCGTTTGTGCTGACCCCCGTGCATCACCCGCGCTGGGGGGGCTGGCGGCATCGTTATTACCACCGGCTCTATCGGCAGGCAGACGCGGTGATCGCGCTGACCGAGGCCGAACGCGATACGCTCGTGAGCCTGGGGGTGGCCCCACAGCGCGTGCAGGTGACGGGCATCGGCCCGGTGCTGGCGGACGCCGCCGACGGCGACCGCCTGCGCCGGGAACACGGCTGGGGCGCTGACCCGGTGGTGCTGTTTCTCGGGCAGAAGTACGCCTACAAGGGCCTGGCCGCGCTGCTGGCCGCCGCGCCGATCGTGTGGCAGCGCCGGCCGGAAACCCGCTTTGTGTTCGTGGGGCCGCGCACGCCATACTCGCGCCGGCTGTTTGCGCGGGTGAACGACGCGCGCGTGGTGGAATGGGACCGGGTGGACGTGCAGACCAAGACCGATGCGCTAGCCGCCTGCACGCTGCTGTGCGTGCCCTCCACCCAGGAGAGCTTTGGCGGGGTGTACACTGAGGCCTGGAGCCTGGGCAAGCCGGTGATCGCGGCCGACATCCCGGCCGTGCGGCAGGTGGTGAGCGACGGCGTGGATGGTTTGCTGGTGCAGGCCGGCGCGGGTGACCTGGCCGATAAGCTGGGCGAGTTGCTGGCGCACCCCGAGCGGGCGGCGGCGTTGGGCGCGGCGGGCCGGCGCAAGGTCGCCGAACGCTATACCTGGGAGCGCCTGGCCGCGCTGACCGAGGCGGCCTATGCCCGGGCGCTGGCGGGCGGGTTATGACCGCCTCCCGCCTGTCGCTGCTGGGCGTGCGCGTTACGGCCTTTGACTTGCCGGCGGCGGCGGCCGAAATGCAGGCGGCGGTCGCGGCGGGCGAACGCGCCTATGCCTGCACCTGCCCGGTGTACACACTGATGCAGGGCCACGAACGGCCCGAAGTGCGCGCCGCGCTCAATGGCGCGCGCTGGGTGACCCCAGATGGCATGCCGGTGGTGTGGGCGCTGCGCCGGCTGGGGGCGCGCGACGTGGGGCGCGTGTATGGTCCCGACCTGCTGCTGGCGCTTAGCGCGCTGGCGGCCCAGCACGGCACGCCCCAGTTTTATCTCGGAGGCGGCCCGGGCGTGGCGGAAACATTAGCGGCCAACCTCCAACAGCGTTTTCCAGGCCTGGCGGTGGCGGGGACCGCCGCGCCGCCGTACCGTGAGTTGAGCGCCGCCGAAGATGCCGCGCTCGTGGAACAGCTCAATGCATCCGGCGCAGCGGTGGTCTGGGTAGGGCTTGGCTCACCCAAGCAAGACCTGTGGATGGCGCGCTTTCGCCCACGCCTCGCCGCGCCGCTCCTGGTGGGGGTCGGGGCGGCCTTCGATTTCTTCACCGGGCGCCAGCGCCAGGCCCCGCGCTGGGCGCAGCGCAGCGGCCTGGAATGGCTCTTCCGCCTCGTCAGCCACCCGGGCCGCTTGTGGCGGCGCTACCTGATCTACAACCCCAAGTTTGTCTGGCGCCTCGGCCTGCAACTGTGCGGCCTGCGGCGCTACGATTAGGGCGCGCACGTTGCGCGCCACGCCGCCCCGCTGATGGACTGCGGGGCCTCGACGGCCACGCGCCCCAAGATCAGGCAGGCCGCCGCAGCGTCGCCTTCCGCCCGATACCATTCCGCTAACTGAGCGAAGTCGGCGTCCATCGCGGCCGTGATGTCGGCGCGGGCGAATTGCGGCACGAGGTCGCTCGGCAGCGCGGCGCGGTGGTAGACATACCAGCTGCGCTGCGGGTAGCCATATGTCCCCGGGCCGAGGCAGGTGTAGTCATTCACGGCGCTGAAGACGGTGGTGTAGGCGGCGAGGGCGGCGGCCCGGTCGCCCGCCGCGGCCGCAAGCTCGCCCGCCAGCAGGCGCAGCGACAGCGTCTCGGCCGCGTTCGCCACCGGAATGCGCAGTCCGACTTCAACGTCGGCCTGGGCCTGGGCCAGGTCGCCGGCCAGCCACGCGGCGCGCGCCAGCCCGGCATAGGGCCGGTTGTCGGCCGGGTTGGCGGCGCGGGCCTGCTCGAACCAACTGCGCGCCTCAGCCGCCGCGCCGTTGACGAGCGCGGCCTCCCCTTGCGCCAGCGCGGACGTATCTGGCGGTTGAGTTGTTTGCCACTCGCTCACGGCGGCCCGGCGCAAGCTGGTCTGCTGCCAGAACAACGCGGCGGCGCTGCTCGGGCGCAAGCCCAACGCCCGCCGGTAGGCGGCGCGCGCCGCCTCAGCATCGCCCTGCGCCTCGGCCAGCGCGCCGGCGTTCAGCGCCAGCAGGTCGCTGTTGGGGGCCAGGGCCTGGGCGGCCGCCAGCGAGCTTGCGTCGTGCGCGAGCACGGCGACCGTTGCAGGCAGCACGGCCCAATACGGGTCCGCTTGCGCCGCCGCCAACCACAGCGGCAGCGCGCGGTCAACCTCGCCGGCGCGGGTGTAGGCGAAGGCCGCGGATTGAGCATACACGCTCAGCGCGGGGTCGGCCTGGGCGGCGGCCTGGAACCGGCCGGCAGCCGTGGCCCAATCACCCCGGGCGGCGAGCGACAGCCCGGCCTCATTGAGGGCCTCCCCGCGCAGCCCGAAGGCAAATACTCCGGCGGCGACTAAGGTGAAGAGGCCGGGCAGCCACAGCGGCAAGCGGCGCGCGGACGGCTCAGTGGCGGGCGCGGCGGGGGCCGGCACCAGGGCGGCCAGCCCGATGACCAACCACCAGGTGAGCGGCGTGCCGAGGAGATAATCGAAGAGATGCTGCACGCCAAAGCCCGCCAGCCCGGCCAGCGCCCCAGCGACCGGTAGTTCTCGTCCGCCGGCGTGCCACTGCCGCGCCAGGCGCAGGGCTGCGGCGGCCGCCAGCCAGCCCAACGCCGCCACACCTACCAGGCCGCTGCCGCTGAGGACCTGGAGGACGAGGCTATGAGCATGTGGCGCGAGGAAGCCGGGCGGCACCGAGGTGGTGGCGGTGTAATACCAGGGGAACAAGTCCGGCCCAGCGCCGGTGAGCGGCTGCAACCGGAACAGTGCCCAGGCCGCGCCCCAAAACTCCTGGCGAGACTGAAACAGGCTGCCGTGGGTGATGTGCTGCGACTGGCGGAGGAGGAGCGCGCCCGCCGCGGCCGCGGCTGCCAGCGCGCCCAGGGCGGCGGCGGCCTGCCCCACGCGGCCTAGCGACTGCCAGCGCGCGCGCCAGGTGGGCCAGTAGCGGCGCAGGTCTCCCCGCAGCGCCCACAGCAACGCGAAGACACCCAGCGTGGCGGCGCAGGCCAGCCAGCCCGCGCGCGAGGAAGTCAGGAACTCGGTCAGCAGCATGGCCGCGGCTAACACCGCGAGCGCCGCCTGCCCAGCGCGCCGGGTGACCGTCAGCAGGTGGCCGAGCACCACCGGGAGCAGCAGGTTGAGCAGGCAGGCGGTGAGGTTGGCGTGACCGAGCAGGCCGGCGTAGCGGAAGGTGACGGGCGGGAGCTGCCCCAGCGCGAGCCAGCCCGCATACCACTGCGCCGCGGCCAGCACGCCGTGGCCCGCCAGCAGCGCAGCCAGCACAATCAGCGCCTGCCAGACGTAGCGGCGCGGCCAGCCGCGGGCGAGCACATCATGCAGCAGCCAGAAGGCGACGACCCAGGCCAGTAAGCCCGCGGCCCACTCCAGGCTGAGCCGTGGGCGGAGGGAGGTCGCCACCGCCAGCCATTGGCTGGCGGCCAAGAGCACGAGCGGCCCCTCCAGGCCGGAGGCCGCCAGCGGCCGGCGCTGCCGCCGACGCAGGAGGAGCCAGGCCCCCGCCAGCGCCAGGCCGGCCGCGAAGTTGAGCAGCTTGACGCGATAACGCAGCGTGGCGTCGAAGGTGCCCCCGGCGAACAGCAGATAGAGCGCCGCCAGCAGCGTCAGCGCCAACTGCAGCAGGCGGAGGCCTTCTGGCGAAAGCAGACGCAATCGGGTGGGCGCGGCGGCCGGGTTCATCGGCGTTGATCAGGGGGCAGGTGAGCGACAATGGGCCGCGCTGCGCCGGCCACGCCCAGCCCGGCCCAAACACAGATCAGCGGCAGCAGCGGCACATAGTAGCGCTGCCAGCCGATGGGCGCCAACAGCAGGGCGGCCAGCAACCCTCCCGTGGCGACGCCGAGCACGAGCAGAGCGCGGCGGCGCCCAGCGGGCAGCGCGGCGGCCCGCGGCCGTAACTGCCAGGCGGCGAGCGCCGCGCCGAACAGCGCCATTGCCAGCAGCAGGCCGCCCGGGGCCAGGTTGGCGGTCGCGGGCGCGGCATGAAAGAGCGTGAGCCACGGCCGCGCCTGGTAGGCTGCCTCGGCTGCGGCGGTGGCCGCGGCATAGTTGGGGAGTTCCCAGTAGGCGAGCGGGGCGAAGAAGAGCTGGTAGATCAGCGCGGCCAGGCGCTCCGCCGGCCCGGTCAGCACTGGGCCGCCCGCCGCTTGCAAGGCGCTGACCTGCGCGGCCAGCAAGTCGGCGCGGGCCGCCTGCATGGCAGCCAGGCCCAGGGCGGGGGCCGCCCACAGCGCGGGGTTCAAGAGCCAGCCGGCGGCGGCGCAAGCCAGGGCGGCCACACCAGCCCGGCGCAAGGCCGCGCGCCACGAACGCGGCGGCGCAAGGGCGGCGGCCGTCAGACCGGCGGGCAGCAGGGCCAGGCCGGTGAGCTTGGCCGCCGCAGCTACGGCCACCGCCGCGCCGACGCAGACAACCCGTCGGCCCCAGCGCAGCATGACCCACACGGCCACCAGCACGGTCAGCACAGCCGGCCCCTCGCTCATGGCCCGCCGGCCGTGCAGCCAGAGCAGCCCGTTAGCGCAGTAGAGCGCCGCCGCGCTGAGGCCCGCACCCCAGCCGCCGCCCTGGCGCGCGACGACGAACACGAACACCGCCCCCGCTGCCGTCGCCAGCGCGGCGGGCAAGCGGGCGGCGAGAAGCAGTTGGGGGCTGGGCACCGCGCCGGCGGTCAGGTTGGCGGCCCAATCGGCCGACCAGTTCCAATCCGCCGCCGGCAAGACGGCGTGTTGGCCGGACAGTATGCGGCTCAGGCCGATCAGGTAGCGCGAGAGCGGCGCTTCCAGCAGGCGATAGCGGCGCACTTCCGGCGCGGCCGGCGCGGCCTGCCAGGTGACTCCAGCGGGGTCATGCTGCCAGAAGAGCACGTCAAAGTCGCGGCTGAGATAGAGGTGCGTGCTCTCGTCAGGATGAAAGGGCACCCCCGGCAGAGTGACCACCAGCGCAGCGGCATACCCGCCCCACACCAGCCACACCGCCGCCCAGGCCACGAGGCGCGCGCGGCTCATGGGCTGCGCCGGTGATAGACGAGCAGGCCGCGGCTGCCGTAGATGTCGGTCGGCGCCGTCTGCTCCAGCGCATACGCGGCCTGAAAATCTGGGTCGGGCAGCAGGCTGCGCCGCCCATAGACTTCCAGCAGCACCACGAAGTCTGGCCGGGCCGCGAGGATTAGTTGCGCGGGCATGGCATAGTTGATGACGTATTGGTCGGCGGGCAGCGGGTAATAGGCCGTGGCCTCGGGCGACATGAGGCCGACCGTATCTAGAATGCGGGCGTTGGAGTAATAGCCCAGCGCGCCGACGTCGCCCGCGGCGATGACGGTACGCGGCGTGACACGCCGGGCCAGTTCTTGCCCCAGGCGGGTGTAGTACAACTCCAACTGGTGCCAGGCCATCTTGGGCGCGGGCGACTGTGGGCCATGATCGGGCCGCAGCGTCCAGCCGTTGAGGAGCAAGGCGCAGGCCGCCAGCGCCGGCAGGCCCCAGCCCGCGCGCGCCGCCCCAGCCGGCAGCCGGAGGGCGCGCGCCAGGTCATGCGCCAGCGCGTTGAGACCGGCCAGGATCGTCAGGTAATAGAAGGGCAGGGGCGGCGCGAGGTACCAGCGAAAGATGAGTGGATTGGCGGCGGCGAACACCACGCCGTACAGCCAGGGGTAAAGCGCCACGAGCCAGGCGCGGGGTTCGCGCCGGATCATGGCCAGCCCGCCGATGATGCTGAGCGCGAGGTAGAGCGTCACGCCGACCAGCGGCCAGCGCGGCCCGCAGAGCGCATCCTCAAAGAAGGGCGTGCCGTAATGTTGGAGCAGGCGCACAGCAGCTTCGGTGGGCTGCAGGCGATAGGCCAGCGCCTTGGCCGCGAGGGAATGGGGCCAGGGCGAGCCGAAGTACAACACCGCAAAGATCACCCAGGGCGCGAGCACGCCCGCGAATAGACCGACCGCGGCCCAGGGGATGGCGCGGGCGCGCAGGCTGCGCGCGACCCAATCGAGCAGCAGCGGCGCGATGAGCAAGGCCGCATCGGGGCGGGTGAGGAGCGTGAGCGCCGCCGCCGCCGCCGTCCAGCGCGGGCGGCCGGTGAGATAAGCCCACGCCGTCGCCGTCAGGCCGAGGATGCAGACGGAGGTCTCCATGCCGCCGATGGCAAAGGTGACGCTCATTGGTGCGACCGCCCACAGCAGCGCGGCAGCCAGGCCCACCGCGCGCCGGCCGGTTAGCCGCCGGCCCAGCGCGGCGAGCAGCCCACACGTGAGGGCATCAGCCAGTGAATTGACCAAAAGCGCAAGCCAAGGATAATTCTCGCTGCCAGACAGGCCGGCCAGCGCGGCCAGCAGCAGTGTATAGAGCGGTGTGGTCGTGCCGAGGACGCGCTCACCCAGGTTGTAGACAAAGCCCGCCCCTGCGACCAGGTTGCGCGCATAGCGGAAAGTAATGAAGGCATCGTCTATCGTGCGGGGCGTGGGCAGCAGGCGCGCCCCAATCGCCAGCGCCGCGACAGCCAGCACGGGCCACTCAGGTGCCAGGCGGCGCAGGCGGCCGGTGAGGAGCATGGGCGCATTATAGTCGGCGCGTGTCAGAACAGGCAGCATATCCAACGATGATGATAGCTGAAACACGGGCAATCCCCTCAAGCGCGGTGAACTGGCGGCGGCTGCTGGCTCTCCTGGGGCTGGCCGCCGCGCTGAAGCTGACCCTCGAAGGGCTGGGGGTCGTGCCGTTCAACGCAGATGAAGCCGTAGTCGGGTTGATGGCCCGGCACATCTTGCAGGGCGAGCGGCCCGTGTTCTTTTACGGGCAGGCCTACCTGGGGAGCCTGGACGCCTGGCTGACAGCCGGGGCGTTCGCCGTGCTGGGCCAGACGGTGTTGACCATGCGGCTGGTGCAGTTGGCGCTGTACCTGGGCACCGTGGCGACGACCTACGCGCTGGGGTTGAAGATCTATCGCAGCCAATGGCTGGCGGGCGCGGCGGTGTTGTTCATGGTCGTGCCCCCGGTGCTGGTCACGCTCTATACCTCGGCGACCCTGGGCGGCTATGGCGAAGCGCTGCTGTTCGGCAACTTGCTCCTCTGGCTAGCGCTCGACCTGCCGATTGGTCGGCCCGCCGCCGGCGGGCGCTGGCGGGGCGGGCGCGGCTGGGCGGGCTGGGCGCTGTTTGGCCTGTTGGCTGGGCTGGCGTTTTGGACTTTCCCGATCACGCTGGCCTACACACTGCCCGCGCTCATCTACGTCGCCATCGCGGCCGGGCGGCAGTCGGCGCGGCTGCTACGGATTCTCCTGGCGGTCGGGCTGGGCGCGGCGGCGGGCGCGGCGCCGTGGCTGGCGTATACCACCACCCATGGCCTCCTCACCCTTGCGGAAACAACCGGCGCGGCGATCAGCGGCGCTTCGTCACCGGTGTTGGTCTTCGCCGCTTTCGCCCACCTCTTCAACTTCCTGTTGTTTGGCCCAACCGTGGTGTGGGGGATGCGGCCGCCGTGGGGTGCCGCGTTTCTGGCTCTGCCGCTGGTGCCGTTTGCGCTGGCCGTGCACATCGGCGCGACGGGCGTAGGGCTGCGGCGGCTGGTCGCCCGGCGCGACGCCGCCGCGCCGGGGCGCTGGCTGTTGGCGGGCGTCATGCTGTTTACCATTCTTGGCTTTGTGTTCTCGCCGTTTGGCGCAGACCCCTCCGGCCGTTATTTCCTCCCGCTGACCGTGCCGGTGGCGCTGTTCATGGCCGAGACGCTGCATTGGTTCCGGCTGCGGCGGCGGCAGCAAGGGCGGCGCTCGGTGTGGCGCAAGTGGTTCGGGCAGTTGCTGGCGCTAGGCCTGGTGGCCTTCTACTGGTGGGGCAACGTGCAGGCCGCCGTGGCTTACCCCCCTGGGTTCACGACCCAGTTTGATGCGGTGGCGCGGGTAGACCCGCGGCCGCTGCCGGCGCTCATAGCATTCTTGCGGGCACAGGGCGAGACGCGTGGCTTTACCAATTATTGGGTTGAGTACCCGCTGGCCTTTGCCAGCCAGGAAGATCTGCTATTCGTGGCGCGGCTGCCGTACCACGAGGACTTCCGCTATACCGACCGCGACAGCCGCATTCCCGCCTACGAGGCGGCCGTGGCCGCCAGCCCACGCGTAGCCTACATCACCACCCTGCACCCCGAGTTAGACAGCCAGATTCGGTCGGGGCTGCACAGCCTGCGGGTGGATTTCACCGAGCGCGCGTTCGGTGACTATCACGTCTTCTATGGCCTGTCGCGCCGCGTGACGCCGGATGAGTTCAGCTTCGGACCGGACTGCTGCAAACCGTGAGAGCGTGGCTGGCGCGCCACGGACGCGCGGGGCCGTGGGCGGCCTGGCTGTGGGCGGCGCTGTGCGTGCTCGGCCTGCGGCTGGCGCTAGGCCTGGTGCTGGCGGGCGCGTGGTGGGTGCTGCGGCCCTACCTGCCCATTGGGGCGGGCAGCGTCTGGCAGCAGGCGGCGCTCGACATGTGGGTGCGGTGGGACGCCGTACATTACCTGACCCTGGCCGACGTGGGCTATGCGGGCGTAAGCGTTGGCGACACGGTGTTCTATCCGTTGTACCCGGCGCTGGTGGGGGCGGCCGCGAAGCTGTTGCCAGTGACGGCGGCCGGGTTGCTGGTGAGCACCGGGGCGGCGGTGGCGGCGCTGGCGGGCGTGCACGTGCTGGCCGAGCGCCACTACGGGCCGGCGGCGGGGCGCTGGGCGGCGACGGCGCTGGCGGTCTACCCCACGGCGCTCTTTCTGGTGGCGCCGTTCACCGAAGCGCTGTTCCTGGCCCTGACAGTGTGGGCGTTCGTGCTGGCGGAGCGCGAGCGCTGGCCGGCGGCAGGGGCGCTGGCGGGCCTGGCGGCCTTGACTCGCGGGCCAGGTTTGTTGACCGTGCCGGCCCTGGCCTGGCTGGCCGTAACTCAGTGGCGGGCGGCCGGCGGCAAGGCGGCCTTGGCGGTGCGCGCGGGCCTGGGGCTGGCGCTGGCGGCAGGGGGCGGGCTGGCCTTCTTGGTCTATCGGCAGGCGCAGGGCTGGCCGCCGATGGGCGTGGTGCTGCGCGCGTACTCCGGCGTGGAACTGCTGAACCCGGTGCGGGGGGTGTCCTACGCCGTGGCGCAGGTGCTGCGCGTGCCCGACCTGCCGACGGTGTTGGACATGGCGAGCGCCATCGTGTTTGGCGGCCTGTTGCTGGTGATGGCCCGGCAGACGCGTTGGCGCAACGGGGCCTGGCTGGTCTACTTCGGCCTCAATTTGCTGTTTGACCTGAGCAAGCACAGCCTGACGGCCGCTGCCTGGCAGTCGTTGGCGCGCTATGTGCTGGTGTTGTTCCCCGCCTTCATCGCGGCGGGCGACTGGCTGGCGCGGCAGACGCGGCGCGTGCGTTTCGCCTATCTCACATTCAGCAGCGCCGGGCTGCTCGGGTTGAGCGCGCTCTACGCGCTGTGGTTTTTTGTCGGCTAACGACGCGAGATGCCTCGATCTTCATCTCCCTTTGTGTTTCCAGCGGTGGCTCTGCTGCTGTGCGGCCTGGCGGCCTTCACCGCGCATGGCGCGGTCCATGCGCGCGTCTTCAGCCACCTGAACAGCGGAGCGTGGATAGCGGCGCACGGGCAGGCGCCGGCCGCCGACGTATTCACCCACGACTTCGCGGGACAGGCGTGGCGCTCGCCCGGCTGGTTGAGCGAGATCGGCTTGTACATCGTCTACGAGCGCTGGGGCGCGGCCGGGCTGAATGGGCTGCCGGTCGTGAGCGCGCTGGCGGCGTTCACGCTGGTGTACGCGGCGACGAGCGGGCCGGTGTATGTGCGCGTTGGGGCGGTGCTGCTGGGCGCCGCGGCCACGGCGCTAACGGCGAGCGCCTGGCCGGGGCTGGCCTCGCTGGTGTTGGGCGCGGCCTTTGTGCTGGTCTTGCAGCGCTGGCGCGAGCGGGGCGGGCGCGGCGCGTGGGCGCTGCCGGTGCTCATGGCGCTGTGGGCCAACTGCGACGTTGGTTTCACGCTGGGGTTCGCCCTGCTCGGGGCGACACTGGCGGGCGAGGCGCTGCGCGCTCTGCTCGGGCAGCAGACCTGGCGCGCAGTGGGAACCCTGGCCCTCGTGGGGGGCGTGTGCGCGGCGGCGGCGTTCCTCAACCCCTATGGGCCGGGCGTGTGGCATGAGGCTCTGTCAGCGTTGACCCCCTCGGCGCTGCGCGACCGGCTGGCGGAGTGGCAATCGCCCAACTTTCACGCGCGCGAGATGCAACTGCTGATTGGGCTGTGGCTGGCGACGCTGGCGGTGGTGGGCCTGGGCGGTCAGCCGTTGCCGGTGACGGACTGGCTGCTGCTCGGCGGGGCGCTCTATCTGACCCTGGTGGCGCGGCAGAACGTCCTGCTGTTGGCGCTGGTAACGCCGCCGGTGCTGAGCCGGCACGGGGCAGCCGCGCTGGCCGCATGGTGGAGCGGCCGGCAGCCGTGGCTCGCACGTGGGCGGGGGGCTTTCGCGCGCCTGCGGCCGCTGGCGCCGGCCGCTGCCTGGCTGGCCGTGCTGGTGACCGCCGGGGTAGCGGCGGTGCGCCTGGCGCGGGCGCTTGACCCGGCAGCCGCGAACGACGCCGCCACCCGCGGCCTGCCGGTGGCGGCGGCCGACTACCTGGCCGAGGCGCATTTGCCCGGCCCGCTCTACAACTCGCACGAGTGGGGCGGTTATCTGGCGTGGCGGCTGGCGCCCGCCCAGCAAATCTTCGTGGATGACCGCGCCGCGCTGTACCCGCCTGCGTTCGTGGCAGACTATCTGAAGTTGGCGGGCGGCGGGCCGGAGTGGGCGGACGTGCTGGAGCAGTACGACCTCCGCGTGGTGGTCGCGCCCACCGGCACGGCCCTGGCTGAGCTGGCCCAGGCCGCCCCCGGCTGGACGCTGCGGCACGCCGACGACCTGGCTGTCGTGGTGGCCCGTGACTGACATGCGCTCTTGGCTGACTCTCCCGCGGCTGGCGGTGGCGCTGGTATTTCTGGGCATCTTTGCCATGGCGGCGCGGCCGTCGGTGGACACCGACACGTGGTGGCATTTGCGCGCCGGAGCGTGGATGCTGGAGCATGGGCAGGTACTGACACGCGACGTGTTCTCGTCCACCCGTTACGGGACCTTCTGGCTCAACGTCAACTGGCTGTCGCAGATTGGGCTGGCGCTCGTGTGGCGGGCGGGCGGGTTTGCGGGCCTGAACATGCTCACCGCCGCGCTGGTGACGGTCGCCTTCATCTTTGTCTACCTCCAGTGTGAGGGCAACGCCTACCTGCGAGCCTTCACGCTGGTGCTGGCAGCGGCTGCCTCGGCGGTCTTCTGGTCAGCGCGGCCGCAGTTGGCCTCGTTCGGGCTGGCGAGCGTGTTCGCCTATGTGCTCCATGCCTATCGGCGGCCGGGGCGCAACTATCTATGGACACTGCCGCCGCTCATGCTGCTGTGGGCCAACCTGCACGGCGGTTTTGCCATCGGTTTTCTGCTGTTGGGCGCGACCCTGGCCGGGGAAGCTGCCGGCCGCATGCTGTTCCCGGCGCAGACTGACGGGCTGGGCTGGCGCGGCCTCGGCGCGCTGGCCCTCACGACGGCGGCGTGCGGCGCGGCGGTGGCCGTGAACCCATTTGGGCTGCGCTTGTACGGCATTCCGTTCCAGACCGTCTCCATCGGCGTGCTGCAAGACTACATTCAAGAGTGGCAGTCGCCCAACTTCCACTTGCCGGCGGCGCAGGTGTTCATCTGGTTGCAGCTCGCCACGTTCGGCGCCGTGGGGCTTGGCCGCCGGCGGCTCGACCTGACCGACCTGCTGCTCTTTGGCGGGTTCACGTTCCTGGCGCTGCTGGCCGGGCGCAACATCTCCATCGTGGCGCTGCTCGCGCCGCCCATCATCACGCGGCACACGGCGGCGGCGCTGGCCGAGTTGCGCGCGCGGCGGCCGCGGTTAGCGGCGGTGCTTGACCCTTCACCCGCGCCCAACCGGCTGCCGCTGGTGAACTGGGCGCTGCTGAGCGTGGTGGCGCTGGCCGTGCTGGTCAAGGTGGCGGACGCGGCGCTGCCCAAGGCTAATGACCAACTCCTGCGGCGGCAGTCGCCGGTGGACGCGGTGGCGTATTTGCAGCGGGAACAGCCGCCCGGACCGCTGTTCAATTCGTACAACTGGGGCGGTTATCTGCTCTGGGCGCTGTATCCACAGTACCCGGTGTTCGTAGACGGCCGCACCGACCTGTATGAAAACGACTTGCTCTCGGCCTACCTGACCACGGCGGCGGGGCGCGCCGGCTACGCCGAATTGCTCGATGAGCGCGGCATCAACCTGGTGCTCATCGAGACCGAGTCCGCGCTGACGGCGCGGCTGGCGCAGAGCGGCGCGTGGCGCGTGCTCTACGCGGACGACATGGCGACGGTGTACCAGCGTGATAGGTTGATGGGGACCCCATGAGGGCTGCGCCCGTGCGCTGGGGCTACCTGCTCCGAGAGGCGGCGCTGTTTTTGGCGCTGGCCTATGTGGTGCTGCTGGGCGGCACGTTCAACGGGTTGGTGCTCTACCGGCTCAACGTCACCACCACCGCGCTGATTGCGCTGGTGGGCGCGGCGTGGCTCGCCTGGCGTTGGCTGAAGCGGCGGCCCTTGCCGGCGACGGCGCTAGACCTGCCGCTGCTGGCGCTGCTGGCGGCCTATCTGGTGGCGAGTGCAGCCTCAGTGGACCCGCGCCGCAGCTTTGGCGCGACGGCGCTGCTGGCGCTGTATGTCTTGATCTATTACCTCGTGGTAGACCTGCGGCGCGCCGGCTGGCCCGCGAGCTTGTTCGTCAAGGCCATGCTGTTTGCCGCGACGTTCATCCTGTTTTTTGGCGCGTGGGAGTTGGAGCGCTGGTTCGCGGACTGGTGGGCCATTGACGGCCGGGCGCTGCTGCCGCCCGCCACGCTGCGGCTGCGCGCGTTCCTGGGACACCCCAACTTTGTGGCGGCGTTCTTCGCGTTGCTGCTGCCGCTGGCGCTGGCGGCGGCGCTGGCCGCGCGCGGGTGGGCGGCGCGCTTCATCGCGCCGGCCTGGGCGCTGGCGGCGGCGGTGCTGGTGTTCTATACCTCCTCGCGCAGCGGGTGGCTAGGGTCAGCCGCGGCGCTGGCGGTGCTGGCGCTGTTGACGGTCCTCGACCGGCGCGCCACGGTCGCGGCGGCGTGGCGCGGCGTGCGGCGGCGGCCGCTGATGATCGGCGCGGCCGCGGTCGCGCTGCTCATCGTTATCCTCATCGGCGCGTATGCGCTCTACCGGCAGGCGCAACATCCGACCCACGCGGGCCGCGACTACATTTGGAGCGTGGCGCTGGGGATGCTGCGGGCTGATCCTCTTACCGGCGCAGGGCCGTTTACATTCGGCACGGCCTTCATCGCAGCCTACTCGGTGCCGCCGGAGGTGCTGCTGGCGCACGCGCACAACGTCTACCTGAACACCACGGCCGAGGCCGGGCTGTTGGGCGCGGCGGCGCTTCTGGCGCTCCTGGCCGCGGGCGCGTGGCTGGCGTGGCGGCGCTGGCAGACCACGGCGGGCCAGGCGCGGGTGTGGCTGTCTGGCTATCTAGCGGCGCTCGCCGGGCTGGGCGTGACGAGCCTGTTCGACACGCCGCAGACCTTTCCGGCCATCGTGGTGCTCATGGTGACTCTGGCGGGGTTGGTCGCGGCGGACGAGGCGCCGGCACGTAAGGCGGGGTGGGGGCGCGTGGGCGGCGGGGTGCTTGCGGCGGGCTATGTGGGCGTCACCGCGGCGCTGAGCTGGGCGGGCTGGGCCTACGCGCCGGCCGATGCGGGCGTGTTGGCGGGCAACCTGGGCGACTGGCCCGCGGCGGCGCGTGATCTGGACACGGCCGCGGCGCGTGACCCTCGCGAAGCCTTCTATGCGCTGCAAGCCGGGTTCGCGCACGGGCAAGCGGCGCTGGCGGCCGACGGCGCGGTGCGCGATGAGGCTGAACTAGCGGCCGCGCTGGCGGCTTACGGGCGCGGCCTGGCGCTGGAGCCGGCATTGGCGACGAACTGGGCCAATGTCGGCCTGCTGCGCTGGGCGGCGGGCGACCAGGCGGGCGGCCTCGCGGCGCTGGAGCGCGCGGTCGCATCGGCCCCGCGCGCCCCGGCGTTCGTGGCCACGCTGGCTCACCTGTATGAGGCGGCCGGGCGCGACGCAGACGCGGCGCAGGCCTACGCTACCGCCCTGACGCTGCGGCCGGACTGGGCCACGGCTTACTTCTTCCGGGCGACGCCTCTGCGCCGGTGGGCGCTGGCGGATTGGCAACAGGGCAACCCGACGCCCTGGCAGCCGGTGGGCGGTTCGGATGAGGGTTGGGCGGCGCTGCAAGCTGGAGACTACGCGCACGCTATGGCTCTGTTCGCGCCCGCGGCCACCGGCGATGCGCCGGGCGGCTACCTGGGGCTGGCGCTGGCAATCGTAGGGCAAGGCGAGGCCGTGCGCTATGTCGAGGCCGAGCGCGCTATCCGGACGGCGCTGTATCTGCCGGGATTGACTGGGCAGACGACGGCGCGGCTGCGTTTTGGGCTGGGGCGCGTGCTGGCGGCCACGGGCGACTCGGCCGGAGCGCGCGCTGAGTACGAGGCCGGGCTTAATCTATTGGATGCCACCACCTCCTTTGGCGTGGGGCAGTATGGTCAATCGGATTACGGTTGGTATGTGTTCAACCGCGCCAGCCTGGCCGCCGACCTGCTGCCGGGGATGGAGGCCATACACTACGACGCCGAGGCGGTCGCCGCGCTGCTGGCGCTGGGCGACCTGAGCAGCGGCGATGAAGCGCAGGCCTGGTACTGTCGCGCGCTGGCCGCCGCGCCAGACTCGCCGGCGGCGACGGCGCGAGCGGGGGCCGGCGCGTGTCCAACGGAAGTGGATCAATGACCTCGTTAACGCAGCGGCTTGACCGGCGCACCGCCAACATCATCGCGGCGGCGCTGCTGGCGGTGGCGGTGGCGGCCTACACCTGGGCCACCTGGCAATACTTCACCAGGCCGGTGCCGGGGGGCAACGACTTCCTGGCGCGTTATACCGCCTTCACCGCGTACTTCAAGCTTGGGCTAAACCCCTATTCAGATGCAGCCACGCTGTACACGCAGCAGGCCGTTTATGGGCGGGCGGCGCGGCCGGGTGAAGACCTGCAGCGGCTGACCTATCCTTTCTACTCGGTGATGGTGTTCGGGCCGTTTATCCTCTTCGACTACGCCGTGGCGCGCGCGATCTTCATGACGCTGCTGCAAGCGGCGGTGGTGGTGGGCGTGGCGCTGACGCTGAACGTCTTGCGCTGGCGGCCCACCTTAGGCGGGCTGGCGCTGGTGGTCGCCTGGGCGCTGCTCGATTACCCGCAGTCGCGTGGGGTGATCTTGGGGCAGGTGGCGATCCTGGGCTTCCTCTCGCTGGCCGGCGCGCTCTGGCTGTTGGCGCGCGGGCGAAACGCCGCGGCCGGCATGGCGCTGGTGCTGGCGACGGTCAAGCCCACGCTGGTGTTCCTGGTGGTGCCCTACCTGCTGCTGTGGGCGATTGCCCGGCGGCGCTGGCGCTTCGTGGCCGGTTTTGTGGGACTGCTGGCGGCGCTGTGCGCGGCGAGCTTCGCGGCGCTGCCCTCGTGGCTGGGCGACTTCGCGGCGCGTGTGGCGCAGTACCCCGGCTACACGGTGGGGCAAAGTCCGGTGTGGGTCCTGACGCACGAGTGGGTGCCCCGCCTCGGCGTGCCGGGCGAGTGGACACTCACGGCGCTGTGCCTGGGCTGGCTGCTGTGGGCGTGGTGGCTGGCGCTGGCGCGGCGGCCAGAGAGCCGAGCCGAGTTCTTTTGGGCGCTGGGTGTGACGCTGGTGGTCTCGAACCTGATCGTGCCGCGTTCGGCCACGACCAACTATGTGCTTCAACTGGTGCCGATCTTGTGGGTGTTCGCGCTGCTGGACGGGCACGGGCGCGCCGGGCGGTGGCTGATGGCGGGCGTGATGGCCGTGGCGCTGGTGGGCCAGTGGTGGCTGCACCTGGCCACGGTGGTCGGCAACCAGGAGCAGTCCATCCTCTTCTTCCCCTGGCCGGTGGCGCTGGGGCTGGCGCTGCTCTTTGGGCGGCGTTGGCTGGTACCAGCGGCCGAGGCCCGCGACCGCCGGCTCGACGCGACCGGCGCGGCCCTCCCGTTACCCTGAAGCTATGCCGACCAAACCCGCAACCTTCGTGCAACCCACGTTTGGCACCGTGACGCTGCTGTTCCTGGCGCTGCGGCTGGGGCTGCTGGCGGTGCTGCCCGCCGATGCGCTGTTCCGCTATGGCGACTTTCAGCATTACTACAACCTGGCGGCGTGGAGCGTAGCGGGCCATTGCCCGGCCGGGGCGGGGCCGTGCCTGCCGCTGCTCGACTACTGGTACGAGTTCCCGCCGATCTTTCCGTACCTCTCCATCGCAGTGCTGGCGGTGGTGGGGCGGGGGGCCTTGCCGCCGTTTCACACGTATGCCTATGGGCTGACGCTGGCGCTGCTGCTGGCCGACCTGGGCAGCCTGGCGCTGGTCTACCGCCTGGGGCGCAGGCTGCACGGCGCGACGGCGGCGGGTTGGCTGGCCCTGGTGTACGCCCTGCTGCCTGCGCCGCTGATCTTGGGCTGGTGGACGTTCGACGGGCTGACCACGTTCTGGATGCTGTTGGGCCTGTGCCTGCTGCTGGAGGGGCGCGACCTGGGGGCAGGGGCGGCGGTGGGCCTGGGGACGCTGACCAAATTGGTGCCGGTGCTGCTGCTGCCCGCGGCCTGGGCGGCCCGCCCGCCCAAGCGCGGCGTGGCGCTCACTCTCGCGGCGGCAGGCGTGGCAGTGGCGGGGTTGCTGCCCTTCTATGTTAGAGCGCCCAGCGTGGTCACTGCCTCGCTGGCGGCTCAGGGAGCCAAGAGTTCGTATGCCACCGTGTGGGCGCTGCTCGACGGCAACGTGCAAGACGCGGCGGGCCGGCCCATCACCGGCAACTTCGGGCCACTGAGCCAGCACTTCGACCTGGCCTGGGCGACGCGCTGGCAGCACGCGCCGAGCCGTGCGCCCGGCTGGCTGACGCTCGGCGTGTTTGGCGTGCCTTTCGGCGCGGTGTGGCTGCGCGTGTGGAGGCGGGCGCGGCGCAGCGGCGGGCTGAGCGACGCACAACTGGTGGCGCTGTTCGCGTTCACCTGGGCGGTGTTTGTGCTGTGGTCGAAGGGCTGGAGCCCGCAGTGGCAGCAGATGCTCGTGCCCCTCATCCTGCTGGTGCAGCCCAACCGCCAGGGCCTGCTGTTGGCGCTGGCGCTGGCGGCGGTGAGCTTTTTGGAGTGGCCGATCTTGCTCGCGCGCGGGCTGGCGTGGGGCTATTGGATCACGGTGCCTTTGCGGACGCTACTGTTCGTGGGCTGGGCGGTGGAGCTAGGCGCGGGATTGTGGCGGGGGCTGGACGATAGCGGGTAGAGGTCGGATGTCAGAGGTCAGAGGGTCGAGGTCGGAGGGGGCGCGGCCGGACGTTCTTCATCAGCGTCCGCCCGGCTACCAGGCGAGCGACGGCGCGGCTGGCGGGCAACCCGAGCGGTCGGGCCGGCGGCGCCGATAAACGGGTACGGGCATGCATGCTCAGGAGCATACGATGAGTCTGAAAAGAAACTGTGACATCAACAAGCGCCAATTTGGGACAGGCATGACTCCGTTGGGGGATTCCCTTTAGTTAGGAACAGGTTAGAATGTGCCCGTTGTGGTTAGGATTGGCTCGGTGTCAATGAAAGCGACGGGGCCGCGGGCTGATGCGCGGCGCGACCTGGTGCTGCTGTTCGTGCTCGGGCTGGCAGTGAACCTGGTCGTGGCGCGCTGGGTGACGAACCCCGGTTACACCGATGCCTATTACTACTTCGACAGCGCGGTGCAGTTGGCGCACGGAGAGGGCTTCACTGAGCCGTACCTATGGAACTACCTGGCCGTGACAACGCCGGAGGCCGACGCGGCGCACCGCTGGCCGAGCCACCTGTATTGGATGCCGCTGCCCGCGCTGGTGGCCGCGCCGTTCATGGCGCTGGCGGAGGCGGCCGCCGGCCCGCTCGAACACGCGGCGCTGTTTCGCGCGGCGCAGGCGCCGTTCATTGCCCTGGCGGCCGGGCTGCCCCTGCTGGCCTATGCGGTGGCGCAGGCGCTGACGGGCAACCGGCGGCATGGCTGGGCGGCCGCGCTGCTAACGCTGTTCAGCCCGTACTATCTGATCTATTGGCCGACGACCGAAGCGTTCGCCCTGTTTGGGCTGGCGGCGTCGGGCGCGCTGCTGGCGGCCTGGCGGGCCGGGCAAGCGCGGGCTGGGGCCGGGCGCTGGCTGTTCGCGGCGGGCGTGGCGGCCGGGTTGGCGCACCTGACCCGGGCCGATGGCGCGCTGCTGGCGGGTGTCATTGGCCTATGGTGGGCCGCCGCCCATTGGCGCACTTGGCGCGGGCCGCCCGCGCGCGAGTGGCTGGGGCCGCCCGTCATGTTGGTGACGGGCTACCTGCTGGTGCTGGGGCCGTGGTTCGCCCGCAACGTGTTGGTGACGGGCGCGCCGCTGCCCCCGGGCGGGCTGCGCACGGCCTGGCTGCTGGACTACAACGAACTGTTTACGCTCAACCCGGCGCAACTGACCGCGGCCCGGTACTTCGCGGCGGGATGGGCGGCGATCGTGGCGCGCAAGTGGGCGGCGCTGCAAACCAACGCGGCCTCGTTCGCGGCGGTGCAGACCAACCTGGTCGGGTTGCCGCTGCTCGTCTGGGGGGCCTGGCGGCTGCGGCGGCACCCGCTGCTGCAACTGACCGGCCTGTATGCGCTGGCGCTGTTCACGCTGATGACGTTCGTGTTCACCTTGCCCGGGGAGCGCGGCGGGTTCTTCCACTCCAGCGTGGCGCTCCTGCCGGCCGGCTGGGCGGTGATGGCGGCCGGGCTGGACGCGGCCGTGGAAGGCGCGGCGCGGCGGCGGAAGCACTGGCGGCCCGAGCGTTCGCGCCCGGTGTTCACAGGGTTGCTCGTGGCCGCGAGCGTGGCGCTGGCCGCCCTGCTGACCGTGCCGCGCCTGCCCGGCTGGGCGGGACGTGACGCGGGCTATGCGGCTGCGGGCCGGCTGACGGCCGCTGACGTGCGCCCCGTGGTGACGGTTAACAATCCACCGGGGTGGTACTACCAGACGGGGCAGGCCGCCATCGTGATCCCGAGCGACGCGAGCGACGCGAGCGGCGGCGCCACGGCCGTGCTCGCCGCCATGCAGCGCTTTGGATCGCGCTGGCTGATCCTGGAAGCCAATCACCCAGCGGAACTGGAGGCGCTGTACGGCGCGCCGGAGGGTGACCCGGCGTTAACGCTGCGGGCCACGCTGGACGGCGGCGGCGGCGTCCCGCTGTACGTGTTGGAGCGAATGACCGAACCGTGACGCGCTGGCAACCCCAAGCCTGGATGGTCTACCTGGCGCTGGCCGTGCTGTCGGCGGGCCTGTACGTGGCGTTCAGCCGGCAGGCGGGCGAGGTGGGCTTCCCCCTCGACGACGCCTGGATTCATCAGGTCTATGCGCGCAGCCTGGGCTGGCGCGGCGAATTTGCGTTCGCGCCCGGCCAGCCCTCGGCCGGATCCACTGCGCCGTTGTGGACGGCGGTGCTGGCGCTGGGCTACTGGTGGCGGGCCGACCCGCTGCTGTGGACCTATGGCCTGGGGATGCTGACGCTAGCGGCAACGGCCTGGCTGGCGCACCAACTGGTGTTGGCGCTGCGGCCGCGGGCGCGCGCGGCGGCCTGGGCGGCGGGGCTGCTGGTGGTGGCCGAGTGGCACACGGTGTGGTCGGCCGCTTCCGGCATGGAAACTCTGCTGATGGCGGCGCTGGCGCTGATGGTGCTGGCCGGCGGTCCGCGGTCGCGTTGGGCGCTGCCGGGGCTGGCCGCCGGGCTAGCCGTGTGGGTGCGGCCCGACGGCCTGCTGCTGCCGGCGCTGCTGCCGCTGTGCTGGCTCGTCCCCGGCGAGCGGCGTTGGCCGCGCTTCTGGCTCAATGGGCTGGTGGCCGTCGGGTTGGTGCTGGCGTACCTGGGCTTCAACTGGCTGGTGGGCGGTAGCGCGTGGCCCAACACGCTCTACGCCAAACAAGCGGAATACGCGGCGCTGCTGCAAACCCCGCTGCCCACGCGCCTGGCGCAGTTGGCGGTTCAGCCCTTCATCGGCGTGACGGCCGTGCTCGCCCCGGGGCTGGTGCTGGTGTTCTTTGACCGTCGCGAGCCAACGCCGCGGCGCGCTGCCCTGCCAGGCCCGCGGCCCGAGCGCCCTTGGGTGGCGGCGCTGGCGCTGGTGTGGGTGGCGGCCCTGGTTGGGGCCTACGCTCTGCGGCTGCCGGTGACGTATCAGCATGGCCGGTACCTGATGCCGACGGTGCCGGTGCTGGTGGCGGTCGGCGCAGCCGGGTTGGGGGGCTGGGTGCGGCTCGACAGCCGGCGGCCCTGGCGGCGCGTGGCCGGCCGTGCCTGGGTGGTCGTGGTAGGCGCAGTGGCGCTGGCGTTCTGGGTGCTCGGGGCGCGAGCCTACGCGCAGGACGTGCAGATCATTCAGACCGAAATGGTGCGCACAGCCAAGTGGATTGCCCTGAACACCGAAGACGATGCGGTGATTGCCGCGCATGACATCGGCGCGCTGGGTTACTTTGGCGAGCGGCCGGTGCTCGACCTGGCGGGGCTGGTAACGCCGGAAGTCATTCCGATCATGCGCGCCGAGGCAAAGCTGGCCGCATGGCTCGACGCCTCGGGCGCGGACTACCTGATGACTTTTCCAGGATGGTACCCGCAATTGACGGCGCGCGCCGAAGTAGTGTACACCAGCGGCGGCGTGGCTGGCCCCGCGGCGGGCGGCGAGAATATGGTCGTCTACCGCTGGGGCGGGCGGTAAGGCCCAGGGAAGGGTCAGCGGGCGCGTAGTACTAGTACCGGCCCGGCCCGCCGGCGCGCCCTGAATCAGGGGGCAGGCGGCCTAGTACTCTGTTAGTACCCGGTTTGCGCTTGGTTAGGGCCGGTGCTATACTCCGGGCGCAAATGGACGCTAACCGCCCGGACAACAGAGATTTGGTGGCGTGATGGACAAAACGAGCATCCTCGTAGTGGACGATCACCCCTTGTTTCGGCAAGGGCTACGAGACCTACTGCGCAATGAGCCGGATTTTGAGGTCGTGGGAGAGGGCGCGAACGGGCAGGAAGCGCTAGATCTGATGCGCGCCCTGCAGCCCCACGCGCTCATACTAGATATTAACCTGCCGGGCATCAACGGCCTGCAAGTCACCCGGCAACTGCGCGTGGAGCGCAACCTGGCGGCGGTGGTCATGCTGACGGCCTACGATGACGCCGAGCAGGTGCTGCACGCATTTCGGGCGGGCGGGTCGGCTTATTGCCCCAAGGATGTGCCGCCGGGCAAGCTGGTGCAAGTCATCCGGCAAGTGGTGCAAGGCCACTTTGTGGTGGATGATCATGTGTTTGACCGTGAAGGGCTGCAAGCCTGGCTTGACAGCAATGTGGAGCAGGCCGGGCGGCCGTATGTAGATGACAACCGCGAGGCCTTTTCGCCGCTCTCGCCGCGCGAAATGGAAATCTTGCAGTTCGTGACGCGTGGCCTGAGCAACAAAGAGATCGCGCTCTCGCTGGGGATCAGCCATCAGACGGTGAAGAACCACATGACGGCCATCCTGCACAAGCTGAAAGTAGAAGACCGGACCCAGGCGGCCGTGTATGCGCTGCGGCGCGGCTGGGTGCGGCTGCAAGACTAACGAGGACTACGCGAAATGGCACAGGCCGGCGCCGTTGTAGACCCCATTGCGGAACTGACCGCCTATACCGAGCAGGAGTACGGGCGCGCCCAGCAAGACCTGCGCGAGTTGAACCGGATGATTGACCAGAGCCGAGGCGAGGTCGAAAAGCTGGCCCAGCGCAATGCCGCCATCGCCGCGCACCTGCGCCAGATTCAGGGCAACCTGGAGAATATCTCGCGCGCCGACCTTAAGACGGCCTACGAGGCGGCGGCCGACGCGCAGCAGCGGCTGTTTACGATGCGCGGGCAACTCGAGAAATTACAGGGCGAACAAGCCAATTTGGAGCGTTTGGCAAGCCACTTGCAACACACCCTGACGAGCTTGCAAGCCCTGGAGCCGGCCAAGGCCGAAGGCGACGGCACCTCGGTGATCGTGCGGATCGTGGAAGCGCAAGAAGGCGAGCGGCAGCGGCTGTCGCGGCAAATCCACGACGGCCCGGCCCAGGCGCTGTCGAACTTCATCCTGCAAACCGAGATCGCCATGCGCCTGTTCGACATTGACGCCGAGCGGGCGCGCACCGAGCTGCAGAGCCTGAAAACCTCGGCCACCACGACGTTTCAGAAGGTGCGTGACTTCATCTTCGACCTGCGCCCGATGATGCTGGATGACCTGGGGCTGGTGCCGACCGTGCGGCGATATGTAGATGCGTTTAAGGAGAAAACCGGCCTCCAGGTCACCGTCACGGTGACCGGGGCCGACTATCGCATGGACGCGGCGCGCGAAGCGGTGGTCTTCCGCGCCATTCAGGAACTGTTGGCCAACACCCGGCTGCATGCGCAGGCCACCCAGGCGCGCCTCTCACTCGATTTCGACACGCACCGGGTGCGGGTGGTGGCCGAGGACAACGGCAAGGGCTTCGACCCGCAGACGCTGGCGAACAGCAAGAACAAGGTCAGCGGCTTATCCACGCTGCGCGAGCGCATGGACCTGTTGGCCGGCCTGTTTCAGATTGACAGCCACGCCGGGCAGGGCACGCGCATTGTGCTGGAAGTGCCCGCCGGGGCGCGGGCCGGGGACTAAACCAGGTAGCTAGGTCGCCGGCCCGCGACGGCGGGCGCGCGACTTGACTTTTCATTCGCAGGCAGTAGTATTCGCTTGGCCCACGAGGGCGACCGCGAGGAGGGTTTATGCGACGGGGACGCTTTCTACTCTTGATAGCGTTGCTGCTGGTGTTGAGCGCGGCGGGCATCTTCCTGGCCTTCCAGTTCAGCCAGGGCGGCCTGTTTGGCCAGCAGCAGCCGACCAACGCACCGCAGAACGGGCAGGACGCGACGGCGGTGCCGGTGACGGCCACGCCAGAGCAGTTCCTGCAAATCATCGCGGCCGGGCAGACGCTGGAGCGCGGGGTCGTCATCCCGACCGAAGCGATCATCGCCGTGCCCTGGCCGACCAGCATCGTGCCGCCGTCGGCCATCACCGACCCGGCCCAGGTGGTCGGCACGCGCGCGCGCTTCACCATCGCCCGCGGCGAGCCGATCTTCTCGACCATGATCGTCGAGAGCCTGCTGCAGTTGTCGCCGGCCGGCTCCGACGCAGCCGCGCGCATTCCGCCCGGCTTCGTGGCCATCTCGATTCCCTACAACCGCAACAACGGCGTGGCCTACGGCGTCAAAGACGGCGACCACGTCAATGTGATCGTGTCGTGGGCGATCGTGGATATTGACCAGAGCTTTCAGACCCTGCTGCCCAACCTGAGCACGGTGCTCTCGCCGCCCAACCCGGATGCGACCCTGCCGATCGCCCCCAGCACGGTGGCCGTAGTGAACAGCGGCGGGGCGCACGTGCCCACCATCGTCGGACGCGGCGAAGCGGGCGTGAACACCAGCGAGGACTTCTACGTCATCCCCTCGGAGACGCAGCGGCCGCGCTTGGTCACCCAGGGCATCATTCAAGATGCGCTCGTGCTGCGCGTCGGCGAGTTCGGCCCGCAAGAGCCGGAAGTGATCTACCCGACCGACACACCCAACCCCGAGATCACCCAGGCGCCGCCGACGGCCGTGCCGCCCACGCCCGTGCCCGACCTGATCACCCTGGTGGTGTCGCCGCAAGACGCGCTGCTGCTCAACTACATCAACCGCATCGTCGAGAAATACCCGGCGGCCGTGGTGGTGACCTTGGCGCTGCGCTCGGCTGGGGACACGTCGCAGGTAGACACGGAGAGCGTGACCCTGCAATATATGTTCGAGCGCTTCAACATCGCGCTGCCCGCCAAGCTCAACTACGGGGTGGGGCCGTAAGTTTCTCGAGCGGCCGACGCGCTGGCTGGATCAGAAAGCCTCTTGGCGGCCACGCGCCGCCAAGAGGCTGTGCCGGTTTCAGAGGCCCAGGCCCACACCGCTGAGTTCGGGCAGACGAGGACGCAGAGCAGGTTATGGCCAATAACGCCGCCGCCCATATTCGGGTGCTGATTGTGGATGACTTCGCCGAGACGCGCGAGAACATCCGCAAGCTGCTGCAATTTGAGTCGGACATTGACGTCGTGGGCATGGCCCGCACCGGCCGCGAGGGCATCGCGCTGGCCAAAGAGACCAAGCCGAACGTGGTCTTGATGGACATCAACATGCCCGATATGGACGGTATTCAGGCCACCGAGATCATCACCAAGGAAGTGCCCATCGCCCAGATTGTGATCGTGTCGGTGCAGAGCGACACCGATTACCTGCGGCGGGCCATGCTGGCCGGGGCGCGCGACTTCCTCTCCAAACCGCCCCCCGCCGACGAGATGATCAACACCATCCGGCGGTTGGGCGAGATGAGCCGCCAGCGCGAGGCCCTGTTGGCCAGCCAGCCCGCGCTGAGCGGGCCGGGCGGCGGGGCGCGCGGCCGCGGCGGCAAAGTGATTGCCGTGTTCAGCCCCAAAGGCGGGGCGGGCTGCACCACCCTGGTGACCAACCTGGCCATGGCCCTGAAGAGCGGCGACAACAAGGTCATGGTCGTGGACGCCAACATCCAGTTCGGCGATGTAGGCGTGTTCTTGAACCTGCAAGGTAAGTTCAACCTGGTCAGCCTGACAGAGCGCGCCGACGAGATTGACGAAGAATGGCTGCAAAGCGTGCTGACCAACCACACCGCCTCGGGCGTGAAGGTGCTGCTGGCGCCGCCCACGCCCGAAGACGCCGAACTGGTCGGCGCCGGGCAGTTGAAGAAGGTGCTGGAGAGCCTGCGCGAGTACTATGACTATATCTTGGTGGACACGGCCTCGGTGCTGCGCGATGTGGAACTCACGGTCTTCGACGTGGCCGACCGGGTGGTGCTGGTGGCCACGCCCGACATCCCGTCGCTGGCGAACATCAAGAAGTTCTTTGACCTGATTGAGAAACTGGAGTTCCCGCCGGAGAAGATGCTGCTCATCCTCAATCGCGTGGATCGGCGCGGCGGCATCACCGCCGCCAACGTCGAGGAGACCCTCAAGCACACGGTGCGCGGGCAGATCCTGCTGGACGACAAGACCGTGCTCGCTTCAATCAACTCCGGCGTGCCGTTCATCTTAAGCCCCAACGCGCGCCAGTTGGCGCCGGTGCCGGGGATCTTCGAGCTGGCGCAGCGGTTGAAGGATGACTTCAACCCGAAGGAAACCGCGCCCGCGGCAGACGACAAGGGGCGCAAAGCGCCCGCCAAACAGTCGAGCTTGTTTGCGCGGCGCTAGGACCGGTAACCGGGCGGGCGAGCACACCCAGGACGGTATATGTCACTCCTCAAACGCATTGAACAGGGCCAGGCCGCGAACAACCCACCCGCCGCGCCGGGGCAGCCGCCGGGCGCCGCGCCCGCCGGCGGCGGGGGTGGGGCGCAAGACCAGGCCAGCAAGCTGGCCGAGTTGCGTATGCGGCGGGCCGCGCCGCCGGTGCCGGGGGTGGCGCAGGGCGGGGCGGCCGGCGGGGTAGACCTGAAGAGCCGGGTGCAAAATAAGCTGCTGGCCCAGCTCGACCCCGGCATGGATGTGACCCGCACCGCCGATGTGCGCCGGACGATCGAAGACCTGTATGAAACCATCCTGGCCGAAGAAGGCATTGTGCTCTCGCGCGCCGAGCGCAAGCGCCTGTTTGACCAGATTGTGTCGGAGATCTTGGGCCTCGGCCCGCTGGAACCGCTGATCCAAGATGAGACCATCACCGAAGTGATGGTGAACGGGCCGAAGAACCTGTACATTGAGCGCAAGGGCAAGCTAGAGCGCGTGCCGTTTGCCTTTGAGAGCAACGAGCACGTCATGCGCATCATTGACCGCATCATGGCCCCCCTGGGCCGGCGCGTGGACGAAGCCCACCCCTTTGAAGACGCCCGCCTGCCCGACGGCTCGCGCGTGAACGCCGTCGTGCCGCCCATTTCGCTGGTCGGGCCGTGCCTGACCATTCGTAAGTTCTTCCGCACGCCCATTACGGTGGAGAAGCTGGTGGAGTTTGGCGCGATCACGCCCGAGGCGATTGCCTTCATGCAGGCCTGCGTGACGGCCCGGCTGAACATCGTCATCTCGGGCGGCACCGGCTCCGGTAAAACGACGTTCCTGAACGTCCTCTCGGGCTTCATCCCGCCGGACGAGCGCATCATCACGATTGAGAACGCGGCCGAGTTGCAGTTGCGGCAGGAGCACGTGGTGACGCTGGAGTCGCGCCCGGCCAACATCGAAGGCCGCGGCGAAGTGACCATCCAAAACCTGGTGGTGAACTCGTTGCGCATGCGCCCCGACCGGATTGTGGTCGGGGAAATCCGCGACGAAGCCGCGCTGGACATGCTGCAGGCCATGAACACCGGCCACGACGGCTCGATGACCACCTGCCACAGCAACAGCGCCCGCGACACGCTCGCCCGCCTGGAGACGATGACGCTGATGGCCGGCATGGACCTGCCGGTGCGGGCCATCCGCGAGCAGATTGCCTCGGCCATCCACGTCATCTGCCACCTGGAGCGCATGCGCGACGGCTCGCGCCGCATCGTGCAGATCTCCGAAGTGCAGGGCATGGAAGGCGACATCATCACCATGACCGATCTGTTCGTCTTTGAGCAGACCGGCTTTGAGAAGGGCCACATCATGGGCCGGCTGCGGCCGACCGGGCTGCGGCCCAAGTACATGGATCGCATCGAGGACGCCGGCATCCACCTGCCGCCGGCGGTGTTCGGCATTGGCGAACGGGCGCGCTACTAAACCGGCCGCATCCGGCCGCGGCGGCGCAGGAGGCAGGGCATGACGACCATCTCGTGGTTGATCGTGATCGGCATCGGCATCATGAATCTGCTGGTCATCGGCGTATTCCTGGTGCTGGAACGCCGGCGCACCGTAGTGGAAGAACGCCTGGGCCAGATCACCCAGTCGGGGCAGATTGTGATCGCCCCGGTGGAGCCGGCCGCCGGCGAGCGCGGGCCGAGCCAGTTCTCCCTTGCCATCAACCGCGTGCTGATGGGCCGGGGGTTCGCCGACAACATTCAGCGCGACCTGGCGCGCGCCGATGTCAAGCTGAACGTGGCCGAATACCTGGGCCTGCACGTTCTGCTGGCGGCCGGGTTCTTCGCGCTGGGCTGGTTCCTGACCGGCCAGTCGGTCATTCCGGGCATCCTGGCCGCGGCCGGCAGCCTGCTGCTGCCGCGCTTCTATATCGGCTATCGCAAGGCCAAGCGCCTGCGCGATTTCGATAATCAATTGGGCGACATGCTCAACCTGGTGGTGAACGGCCTGCGCGCCGGCTACAGCGCCATGCAGGCGCTCGAGTCCGTCGGGCGCGAACTGCCGCCGCCGATTTCCGTAGAGTTTCACCGAGTGGTGCAGGAAGTTCAACTGGGCATTCCGCAAGAGGCGGCGCTATCTAACCTCACCCGGCGCGTGCCCAGCGCCGACCTAGACTTCGTGGTCACGGCCATCAACGTCCAGCGCGAGGTCGGCGGCAACCTGGCCGAAATCCTCGACACCATCAGCCACACCATCCGCGAGCGCGTGCGCATCAAGGGCGAAATCGCCACGCTGACGGCGCAGGGCCAGATCACCGCCTGGGTCATCTCGCTGCTGCCCATCGGCCTGGCCATCTTCTTGTGGATCATCAACCCCAGCTACATGAACACCATGTTCGGCCCGCCCATTGTGTTCGGGCTGCCGGTGTGCGGCATTGCCATGATGGTGACGGCCCTGGCCTTCATCGCCATCGGTTTCGCGATCGTGCAGAAGATCGTGGATATCGAGGTCTAGGAGGCCGCCATGCCCCAGATACTGATCGGCGTTGGCGTCGTCGTCGTCATCGCCATCGTGCTGATCATCGTCGGGCTGCGCTCGCCGCAGAACGCCGACCCGCTACAAGCCCGCCTGGCCGATTTCTCGACGCGCGAACGGCCGCTGACGCTGGAGGAAATCGAGCTTAGTCAGCCGTTCAGCGAGCGCGTGCTCATTCCGTTTATGCGCCGGTTGGGGGCCTTCGCCTCGCGCTTCACGCCGCAAGCCTCCCTCGAATCGGTCCAGCACCAACTCGACCTGGCCGGTAATCCCCGCGGGCTAGACCCGACCATTTTCTGGGCGATCCGCATTGTCGCCACACTCGGCCTGGGCGGCCTCATCTTACTGGTGACCTTCCTGGCCCCGCGCGATTCGTTCCTCTCGATCCGCACCGGCACCATCAAGGCGTTGGCCTTCGCGGGGGGCGGCGCGCTCATCGGCTTCATGCTGCCGGTCATGCTGCTGCGCAGCCGGATTACGCGCCGCCAAAACCTGATCATCAAAGCCATGCCCGACGCGCTCGACCTGCTGACAGTCTGCGTGGAAGCGGGCCTGGGCTTTGACCAGGCGATGTCGAAAGTGTCCGAGAAGTGGGAAAATGACCTCTCGCTGGCGTTTGAGCGGGTCATTCAGGAGGTGCGGCTGGGCAAACTGCGCCGCGACGCGCTGCGCGACATGGCCGACCGCATGGAAGTGTCGGACATGACCAGCTTTGTGGCGGCCATTATTCAGGCCGACCAACTAGGCGTGAGCATGGGCAAGGTGCTGCGCATTCAGTCGGACCAGATGCGCATTAAGCGCCGCCAGCGGGCCGAAAAGAAAGCTCACGAGGCCCCGGTGAAGATGCTGATCCCGATGGTCTTTCTCATCTTCCCGTCCATTTACGTGGTGCTGCTTGGGCCGGCGGCGCTCATTCTCATCAACTCGCCGGCCATTCAGTCGGTGTTTGGCGGAGGATGAGGTAAAATAGATTCAGGCGGTGGCGCGCCAACCAGCGCGCCGCCGACCCGCGCCGGCAGCCACCCGCGCACCGGGTCGCGCCGGCCAGCGAGGTGAGGTCCTGCATGGCGATGGCTGTGCCCAACCGGCCAGTTTCCATTCGCCGCCCGTGGCGCTTCTGGGCGCGACAGCTCGCCTGGGCCGGGGTTGACATCGTTTTCCCCCCCCACTGCGCCGGCTGCGGTCGGCCGGGCGCGCGGTTGTGCAGCGCGTGTCAGTCAACAATCCAAGACCTGGCCCGGCCGCTGTGCGCGCTCTGCGGCTACCCGCTGCTGCGCGGCAGCGGGCCGGCATGCCGCGTCTGCCTGGGGGGCCGACGCTCCATTGCGCCGCTGGCGGGGCTGCGTTCGGCGGCGTTCTTCCAGGGGCCGCTGCAACAAGCGCTCCATCGTTTCAAATACAAGCATGATGTCATCCTGGCCGACACGCTGGGCGAGCGCCTGGCGCGTTCGGCCACGCTGGCCGACGTGCCGGCCGGCCTGGTCGTGCCGGTGCCGCTCTCGGCCGAGCGGCTGGCCGAGCGGGGCTACAACCAGGCGGCGCTGCTGGCGCGCGCCTTCGCCGAGCTGCGCGGGCTGCCGTTTACAACCCGCGGCGTGCGGCGGGTGCGGCACACACCGCCGCAGGTGCGGCTTAACGCCGAGCAGCGCCACGCGAACATGGCCGGGGCCTTCGCGGTCGAAGGCTCCCCGCCGGCCGGCCGCACCATTCTCTTGGTGGACGATGTGTGCACGACCGGCGCAACCTTGGCGGCGTGCGCAGCGGCGCTCTTGGCCGGTGGAGCGCAAGCGGTCTGGGGACTGACGCTGGCTCGCGCCCCGTATTCGGGCGCGCTGTGGGCGCGTGACCGCGCCCGGGCCGCGCCGTCCTCAGCTCCCGCGTAGGCACACTTATCGGAAGCGCCCGGCGCCGCGTGACCGAGCGCCGGGCCTCACACTCGGGGAGGTAACCATGACGGTCGCAGTCCAGATCTTCGCCCGCGATACTAATATATCGGGCAGTTTGCAAGAGTATATCGAGAAGAAGGTCAGCCGGCTCGATCGCTACCTGCCAAGTCTGACCGAGGCGCGCGTGGACGTGGCGGAGGCGCGCAGCGCCCGGTCGGCCATGGATCGGTGGGTGGCGCAGTTGACGGTGCACATGCGCGGGGTGGTGCTGCGCGCCGAGGAGCGCAGCGCCGAGCCATACGCCGCGGTGGACGCGGTGCTGGACAAGATGCAGCGCCAGATCAGGCGCTACAAGGGCAAGCGCTGGCTCAACCGCAGCGCCGATGGCGGGCTGGAAGCGGTGGCGGTCGCCGAGATGGAAGAGGAAGACGAGGCCGAACCGGCCGAAGCCGCCGAACCGGCGGGCGTGGTGGTGCGCCGCAAGCGCTTCGCCATGACGCCGATGAACGAGGAAGAGGCCCTGGAGCAAATGCAGCTGCTGGGGCACACCAGCTTCTTTGTGTTCTACAATGCGGACACCAACCGCATCAACGTCCTCTACCGGCGCAACGACGGCAACTACGGCCTGATCGAGCCAGAGATCGGCTAAGGCCGGGCCGGCGCCGGCCCTTCCGACTGACTGAGACTGACTGAGACGGATTGGAGGCTGCACGGTGGGGAACGGCCGGCCGGCCGTTCCCCACCGTGCCATATATGTCGAACGCCATCACCGCGCTGATCTTGCTTGGGCCGGAAGGCGCCTCGCCCGCCGCGGCGTGGGTGGCCGGCGCGCGCCACGCGGCCGCGCTAGACGCCGCGCGCCTGGCCCTGGCAGCCGGGGCCGAGCGCGTGGTGCTGGCGACCTCTGAAGCGGCGCTGGCGGCCGCGCACGCCGATTGGCCCGTGACGTGGGACGTGGACAAACCGGGAGAACGCTTCCAGTTTGGCGCGCGGCTGGCCGGCCTGCTGGCGCGTTACCCCGGCCGGGCGCACCTATACCTGGGGGCCGGCAGTGTGCCGCTGCTGCCCGCCGCGACGCTAACCGAGGCGCTAACGACGGTCACGGCCGCCGACGGGCCGCGCGCCGTGGTGAACAATCTGCACTCAACCGACTGGCTGGTCGGCAACTGCGCGGCGGCGGTGGCGGCGCGGCCCGACCGCCTGCCCACCGACAACGCGCTGGGCTGGGTGCTCAAGACGGAAGCGGGCGTGCGCGTGACCGCGCTGCCCCCCAGCGCGGCAACCCGGTTGGACGTAGACACACCCGCCGATGCGCTCCTGCTGGCGCTGCACGGCGGGGCCGGCCCGGCGCTGAGCGCCTACCTGCGAGCCAACCCGCATGACCTGGGGCGCTGGTATGCCGCGGGGCGTGAGTTGTTCCGGCCGGGCGGGCAGGCAGCCCTGATCGGGCGGGTGGCGTCGGGCGTATGGGCCCACGTGGAGGCCAACACACAGGCCTGGCTGCGCGTATTCGCGGAAGAGCGCGGCATGTCGGCCAGTGGCCGGCTGGCGGCCGGTCAGGTAAAATCGCTCGTCGGCGCTCAGTTGCTGCGGCTGGGGCCGCGCGCCTTCTTCGCCGAACTGAGCACCCTGACGGCGGCCGTGTTCTTTGACACTCGCGTGGCGCTAGCGCACGCCGGGGCCTGGCCGTCGGCGGCCGACCGCTACGCCTCCGACCTGGGCCGGCCCGATGAGGTGGCCGACCCATTCCTGCGGGCCTTGACCGAGGCCGCACTGGCCGCGCCGCTGCCGGTGGTGCTGGGCGGGCACGGCGTGGTGGCGGGCGACCTATATGGGCTGGTCGAGGCGGCCCACGCCGGACGCCTGACCCCGCCCGATGAACCGCGTGAGGGCTGAGGATGCCAACCGTCTTGTTTGTCTGCACGGCCAACATCTGCCGGTCGCCGGCGGCGGCGGCGCTGTTCGCCGATTGGGTGCGGCGGCAGGGGCTGCCCGGCGAATGGCGCGTGCGCTCAGCCGGGACGTGGGCCGAAGCGGGGGCGCCCGCCTCCACCTACTCGCGCGAGGTGCTGGCCGCGCAGGGGCTTGATCTGGGCGAGCACCAGTCCCGCCGGGTAGATGGCAACCTGGTAGCCGAGGCCGACGTGGTGCTGTGCATGACCCGCTCGCAGTGCGAGGCGCTGCGAGCCGAATTCCCGCGGCTGGCCGACCGGATTGTGCCCTTCAGCAGCGTGGCGGGCTACAACTATGATGTGGCCGACCCGTATGGCGGGCCGCGGCGCGGATATGAGGAGATGGTGGCCGAGTTGCGCGATCTGGTGGAACGCGCCGGGCCGCGCCTGGCAGCGCGGCTGGGGCCGGCCAACTTAAGAGCCGGCTAATCACTGCTCGGCTTACCAGCCGTCTATGTACTTGGCCCAGTCGGCGTTGTCGGAGAGGTGACGGCCGAACAAGTAGGCGGCCGTGGCGGCCGGCTCGGCCGGGTTGCGGCGCAGGTGCATGTTGGCTTCAATGGCCGAACGCCCGCCTTTGTGCCGGTTGCACTGTTGGCAAGCCGCGACGAGGTTGTTCCAACTGTGCCCGCCGCCGCGGTGGCGCGGCTCAACGTGGTCAATAGTCAGGTGGGTGACCTGCCGGCCGCAGTATTGACAGGTGTAATTGTCGCGCCGGAAGATCTCGCGCTTGGTTAGCTTGACGCGGGGGCGCGGCCGCCGCACCATGCTCTCCAGGCGGATGACAGAGGGGCAGGGGTAATTTTGCCGCGCTGTGTGCACGTACCCGCGGCCGTTGGCGACCATCTCGGCCTTGCCGGTGATGATCAGGCCCAGCGCGCGGCGGGTATCGCAGACATTGAGCGGCTCGAAATTGGCGTTTAGCACTAATACCGGTTCATTCATACGGTATTCACTCAACGCCGTGAATTCTAGCACTGAACGGGCGAATTGAGAAAGAGAAATTGGTGAGAGGAAGAGGGGAGAAGTGAAAGGTTGGAGGTGAGAGGCGGCCTGGGGGGGGGACTCAATGGCGGCGAGCGCGCCGCTTTTTTGTTTAAGGCGTAGGCGGCGAAGCAGATTGGAGGCGGGCCAACTCGCGGTATGTTTGCAGCTCGAAGTAGGCCATGAGCAGGCTGAGGCGCAGGCCGTGGAAGCCCGCGCGCCAGCCGCCCAGCGTGACGAAGCGCCAATAAAACTGGCGCAGCGGCTGCAGGACGAAGTTGTGCGGGCGGGCGCGGCGGCCCTCGGCCAGGAGCCGCCCGGCGTCATAGCGGGCGTAGGCGCGCTGCTTGGCGACGAACTCCGGCACGCCGTCATAATTCAGATGGGTCAGCGGGTGAGTCAGGCGGCCCGTGGGCACGGGGCTGTCGAGCACGATTAGCTCGTGCACCGGGCGCGCCGCGTCGTAGCGGGCCAGGGCGCGGCGCACCAGGCGCAGTTGGTAATCGGGATACCAACCGGCGTGCAGGGTGAGCCGCCCGAACAGATAGTTATGGCGCGGCAGCCACCAGCCGGGCGTGGGTTGGCCCAGTACCCCCAGTATTTCCGCAGCCAGGGCGGGGGGCACGCGCTCGTCGGCGTCCACGAAGAGCACCCACTCGCTGTCAACCGCGGCCAGGGCGGCGTCGCGCTGCCCGGCGTAATTGTCAAACCGGCGCTGAAGGACCGTCGCGCCCCCCGCCTCGGCGAGCGCGACAGTGGCGTCCGTGCTGAAGGAGTCGAAGACGAGCACGGCCGGTGCCCAGGCCAGGGAGGCCAGGCAATCGGGCAGGTGCCGCGCCTCGTTGTAGGTGAGGACGATGGCAGTCAGGCTGGGCGGCATAGCGGGCGCGGCGGGCTGTCGCCCGCCCTAAACCGGCGGGCGGCGGCGCTGCCAGACCTGGATGATGTCCGTCAGGGCCAGGTTCTGCTCGGCGCGGTCGGCGGCGGCCAGGCGCCCGCGCTGGCTGGCGCGAAAATTCGCGCGGATGCGGCGGCGCATGGCGGTTTGCACCAAGACGCTCAGCACCGCGTTGAGGGCCGGGTTGTGATAGCGGTAGTACAGGCGGCGGCGGCTGATCCACAGCTTGCGCAGCGCGTCGAGCTTGATCTGCGCGGTGCTCTGGCCGCCGTAATGCATCACCTCGGCGGCGGGCACCACCCAGCGCTCCCACCCGGCGCGGGCCAGACGCCAGTGCCAATCAATCTCCTCGCAGTACATGTGAAACGTCTCATCGAACAGGCCCACTTCGCGTGCGGCGGCGGCGCGCACAGCGAAAGCGGCGCCAAGCGTGTGGTCCACGCGGAACGGCCCGCCCGAGTAACGGAAGGCAGGATAGCGGCCGTTGAGGGGCGAGTTCATCAGGCGAGCCAGGCGGCCGGGCAGCGGGAACAGGTCGAGCGCCGCCTGGGTCAAGCCGGGGAAATGGAAGGCGGTGTGCTGGAGCGACCCGTCGGGATTGACCAGCTTGGGAGCGGCCACCCCGGCGCGCGGGTGGGCGCGCAAGAAGCTCACCAACTGGCGCAGCGCGCCGGGGCGCACGAGCGTATCGGGGTTGAGGATCAGGAAGGCCGCCGGGTCAACCTGGGCCTGGAGGGCCTGCCAACCGAGGTTGTTGCCCGCGCCCATGCCGCGGTTTTCGGCCTCGATCAGCAGCGTGCGCGGGAACTGCTTGCGGAGCATGGCGGCCGAGCCGTCCTGCGAGCCGTTGTCTACCACGCAGACCACCGCCGAGATGTCGCTGCTGCTCTGGGCCAGGTCGAGGTAGACCGAGTCCAGGCAGGCGGCCAGCAGGTCGCGCACATTCCAGTTGACGATGACGAGGCCGAGGTCCATACGGGTCTCTCGGGCGGCGGCAGGCGCTGCTTGCGCTTACGGAGCCAGAATCGTCACGAGATTCTGGCCGATGCGGTTGTTGACGACGGCCACGTTCTCATGGATCAGGCCGGCCCAAAAATACTGCGGATTGAGACTGGGCACAACTTCATCAAGCGCGACCCCGCCGGTGACCACGGCCGTTTGGCCGGGCATCAGGTAGTACTGCGGCCGGTCGTTCGAGTCGCGGATGAGGGTTAGGCTCTCGGGCGAGCCGAGCGCCCAGCGCCAGGGGTAGTCGCTCTTGCAGGTCTGGCACATCAGGCCGATGCGCCACGCGCCCGATTCCTCGTATGCCCCCAGGGCGTTGGAATTGGTGAGCATGGAGGCGTAGACGTAGCCCGGCGCGGGGCCGGTGGTGCGCAGCGGGGCGGTGCCGTAGTTTTCGACGACCAGCGTGAAGGTCAAGAAATGGCCGACGACGACGCTGGACGCGGACCAACGCACTTCGCCCAGCACGATCTCGGCCCGCGGCAGGCCGCCGTGGGCAATGGCCAGCTGCGTCGTCACCTGCACGCGCTGGCCGAGCGCGTCTTCAGCCTCGGCCAGCACCGTGTAGGCGCCGTCGGCCGGCGGGGTCAGGCCCTGGTCTATGCCGGCGTCATAGTCGAAGCTGTGCAGGCCGGCCTGGCCGGGTTGGCGGTTGCCGGGTTGCTCTTCGATGGAGAGTTGCGTGCCGTCGGGCGCGATCAGGTAGACGCGCAGACCATCGGGCGCAATGTCTTTGGTGAGCGCCAGGGTGATGGTGGCGCGGTCGTCAATGCCGTCACGGTTGGGGCTGAACAGCGTGGGGCTGACGCCGAAGTTGACGATGAGTGGCAGCGCCGCATCGGCCCCTGAGATGGTCAGCGCGCCACTGAGTTCGTTGGTCGCCCCCGCGGCATCGGTGGCGGCGACGTGCCACGTGTACTGGCCGTTGGGCAGCCCGCGGCGCAGCACCCGGCCGCTGAAGTCCGCGAAGTTATCGGTCGGCAGGCTAAAGGCGTCCACCACGCCGGCAAACTCCACCTGGTACTCCCCGGCGTCGCGGGCCTTGTCCTGCCGGAAGTAGAAGCGCTGCTCGGCCGCGTCTTGAAAATAGATGGAGACCGAGGCGGGGCGGCGCAGGGTATAGCTGAGGTGGGCCACGTCGTCGTCGCCGTCGGCGTTGGGGCTGAGGGCGGGCCGGTCGAGCGCGGCGGCCACCAGCGGCGGGCCGGCCGGGCGGAGTACCGCCCAGGCGCCCGCCAGGGCGGCCGCCACGAGCGCCAGTGCGATAACAATGGACAGCAGGCGAGAACGGTTCATAGGAGCCGGCGGTACTCTACCAGAAACGGAAGAAACGTTCAAACGCGGCCCGTGTTTTCCATTCATCCAGGCTTGTGCTACCATTGCCGGATGCTTACGTACGACGAAGCGCTCGACTTCCTCTACAGTTTTGTTGACTACGGCCAGGTGCGGGCGGAGAAATATTCGCCCGAGGTGTTCAGCCTGGCGCGCATGGTCGGGTTCGTGCGCGCGCTGGGTGATCCGCAGCGGCGTTACCCCGTGATTCACGTGGCCGGCACCAAGGGCAAAGGCTCGGTGGCGGCGTTGTGCGCCAGCGCCCTGCGGGCGGGCGGCTACCGCACCGGCTTTTACACCTCGCCGCACCTGAACGACTTCTGCGAGCGTGTGCAAGTAAATGGCACGTACATCCCGCGTGGCGCGCTGGCCGAAATCGTCAGCGAGTTTCAGGCGCTGGCGCCCCACCACCCCGGCGTGACCACCTTCGAGCTTTCGACCGCGCTGGCGTTCGTCTACTTCGCCCGTCAGAACGTGGACGTCGCCGTGATGGAGGTGGGCCTGGGCGGGCGGTTGGACGCGACCAATGTGGTCGAACCGCTGGTGTCGGTCATCTCGTCCCTCAGCTTTGATCATACTTACCTGCTGGGCAACACGCTGGCCGAGATCGCCACGGAAAAGGGCGGCATCATCAAGCCCGGCGTGCCGGTGGTGACGGCGGCCCAGCCGCCCGAGGCGCTGGCCGCGCTGGAGCAGATCGCCGCCGAGCGCGGCGCGCCGCTGGAGTCGGTCGGCCGCGATTGGCACCACCGCGCCCTCCAGCACTCGCTGGAGATGCAGCGCTATGAGGTGTGGTCAGAGGAGGAGCAGCGGCAGTTGAACGCGCTGCGCGCCGCAGGCCATGCGGTGGCGTGGCGGCCAACGCAGTTAGAGCTGCCGCTGCTGGGCCGGCACCAGGTGGAAAATGCCACGTTGGCTTACGCCGCCCTGCAAGCCGCCCGCCGGGCTGGGCTGCCTTTGACGGCCGGCGCTCTGGCGGCTGGGTTTCGGCAGGTCGTGTGGCCCGGGCGGTTCGAAGTCTTGCGGCGCGCGCCGTATGTGGTGGTGGATGGGGCGCACAACGCCGACTCGGCCCGGCGGCTGGCGGCCACCGTGCGCGAGTACTTCCCGCATCAGCCCGTGCGGTTGATCTTCGGCGCGTCTTCCGACAAAGACGTGGCCGGGATGCTGGCCGAACTGCTGGCGCCGGCCGTCGGCGTCATCCAGGTCATCCTGACACAGGCGGTGCACCCCCGCGCGCTGGAGCCTGAGGCGCTGGCCGCCCTGGCACGCCCGGCCGGCGTGCCGGTGGAGACGGCGGCGAGCGTGGAGGCAGCGCTGGCGCGAGCCTTGGCAGCGGCTGGGCCGGAGGACGTGGTGCTGGCGGCCGGGAGCCTGTTCGTGGTGGCCGAAGTGACGACCGCCTGGCACGAACTGGAAGCGCGGCGCGCCCCGCGGCCGGGCGGCGGAGAGCGGGTGTCACTGTGAGAACGTCCTCAAGCCGGGCCGCCTCCGCCGGGGCCGGGAGGCTGGCCTCCGATCACGAGTATCGTGAGTGGCTGGCGCGCCCCGATTACGCCGAGACCATGAGCCGTCGCGCGGAGGAGCTTTACGACATCGGCGAAGCTGAGCCGGATGACGACGGCCTGATCGAACTGCCGCTGCTGCCGCTGCGCGACATGGTGATGTACCCGCACATGGTCACGCCGCTCTTCGTCGGGCGTGAAAAGTCGCTGGCCGCTATTCGGGCGGCCCAAGCCGCCAACCAGACGCTGCTGGCCGTGACGCAGACCGACCCGCAGGTGGAAGACCCCGGCCCCGACGACTGGCACACGGTGGGCCTCGAGCTGGCAGTGGGCCGGATGCTGCGGATGCCCGACAGCACCACCTCGGTGTTGGCCCAGGGCCGGCGGCGCGTGCAGGTCGTCGCGGTGACCAAAACCGAGCCGTACTACCGCGCCAAGGCGCGCGTCATCGAGGAGCCGACCGGCAAGCCGCGCGAAACCGAAGCCTTGATGCGGGCCGTGCTGGCGCTGTTCGAGAAGTGTGTGCAGCTCAATCGTGCGCTGCCCGAAGAAGCTTACGTGTTCGCCATGAACATCGAAGAACCGGGCTGGCTGGCCGATTTGATCGCCTCGACCATCAACCTCGACCTGGCCGAGCGGCAGTCCATCCTCGAGACCTTTGACCCCGCCACCCGCCTGCAGCGCATCAGCGTGCTGCTGGGCCGCGAGCTGGATGTGCTCGAGCTGGAAGATCAGATCCACTCTCAGGTGCAGAACGAAGTGGACCGCGGCCAGCGCGAGATGTATCTGCGCGAGCAAATGAAAGCCATCCAGACCGAACTGGGCGAGAGCGACCTGTGGACGACCGAGCTGGGTGAACTGCGCGAGCGCATCACCGCCACGGCCATGCCCGAAGAGGTGGAGCACAAGGCCGCTAAAGAATTGGAGCGCCTCGGCCAGATGCCGCCGATGGCCCCGGAAGTCGGCATCATCCGCACCTATCTCGATTGGCTGCTGGACCTGCCCTGGGCGGCCACCACCATTGACAACCTGGACTTGAAGCACGCCGCAACGGTGCTGGAGCGCGAGCACTTTGGGCTGCCCAAGGCCAAGGAGCGCATCCTCGAGTACATGGCCGTGCGGCAGTTGACGACCGAGAGCACCCACGCCCCGATCTTGTGCTTTGTGGGGCCGCCGGGCACGGGCAAGACCTCGCTGGGCAAGTCCATCGCCGAGGCCCTGGGGCGTAAGTTCGCCCGGCTGAGCCTGGGCGGTGTGCGCGACGAGGCCGACATTCGCGGCCACCGGCGCACTTACGTCGGCGCGCTGCCGGGCCGCCTCATCCAGACCATGCGGCGGGCGGGCACGCTCAACCCGCTGCTGATGCTGGACGAGATTGACAAGCTGGGCCAGGACTTCCGCGGCGACCCGGCCGCGGCGCTCCTGGAGGTGCTCGACCCCGAGCAAAATAAGCAGTTCGTGGATCACTATTTAGATGTGGACTACGACCTGTCGCAGGTCATGTTCATCACCACGGCTAACGTGCTGACGACCGTGCCGCCGGCGCTGCAAGACCGCCTGGAACTGATCGAGTTCCCCGGCTACGTTGAGGAAGAAAAGCTCAACATCGCGCGCAAGTATCTCATCCCCCGGCAGATGCTGGAAAACGGACTGAAGGACGCCAAGCTGGCCGTGACCGATGGAGCCGTGCGGCGCATCGTGCGCAGCTACACCTACGAGGCGGGCGTGCGCAACCTGGAGCGCGAGATCGCCAACGTGCTGCGCAAGCTGGCCCGGCGCAAGGCCGAAGGCAAGCGCGTGCCCGCCCGGGTGACGGCCGAAGCGCTGCACAAATATATCGGCCCGCCGCAATATACCCCGCTGGAGGCCGAGCGCGAGGACGAGGTCGGCGTGGTGACAGCCGTGGCCTGGACCGAGGCCGGCGGCGACACCATGCCCATTGAAGTGTCGCTCGTCCCGGGCAAGGGCGGCCTGCAAATTACCGGGCAGGTGGGCGAAGTGATGCAGGAGTCGGCCCAGGCGGCCATGTCTTACTTGAAAGCGCGGGCCAGGCCGCTGGCCGTGGAGTACGAGCGCTTTGACAAGACCGACACGCACATCCACATTCCCGAAGGCGCCATCCCCAAGGACGGGCCGAGCGCGGGCATCAGCCTAGCCACGGCGCTGATCTCGGCCTTCACCGGCCGCAAGGTGCACAAGGAAGTGGGGATGACGGGCGAGATCACCCTGCGCGGGCGCGTGCTGCCGGTGGGCGGCGTGAAAGAGAAGGTGCTGGCAGCGCACCGGGCCGGGCTGAAGAAGATCATCCTGCCGAAGCAGAACGACAAAGACCTGGTGGATGTGCCGAAGAGCGCCAGGCGCGAGCTGAAGTTCGTGTTCGTCGAGCACATGGAGGCCGTGTTGGCCGAAGCGCTCTTCCCGCCGCCCCAGGAGCCGATCAAGCCCAAGGCCCGCAGCGCGGCCAAGCGGCCGGCCGCCCCGGGCGCCAAGGGCAAGGCCCGTCCGCGCCCCGGCCGCTACGCCAACTGAGCATCCGCGCACCCGCCCCTGCCTGGTCGGCGGGCGGCGCTCGGGTTTCTGGAATAGCGCGGGCCGCCCTGCGCGCAGCAAGTCGTGACCACTCAGCTCCTTGACCCCCTGACGCAAACCGTCGCGGACCTCAGCGCCGCGGCCAACCTGCCGGCCTTGCTGCAACAACTGGCCGGCCAGGCAGCACGGCTGTTGGCGGCGCCCTATGCGGCCGTGTACCAACCCAGCCCAGGCGGCCCGGAGGCGCTGGTGTGCGCCGCCGAGGCCGGTGAGTGCGCGGGTCATCCCGAATGGCGCCCGGCGGCGAGGCAAGCGGCCGTGTGGGCCGGCACTACTCCAGCGGAGCGCCCCAACGGCTCCGGCGGTGGACCCCGCCGGACGGCCGCCGCTCTGCGCTGGCGAGGCGCCGCACAGGGCGCGCTGGTGGCGGTCGAGGCCCAGGCGGCCGACGCCCAGGCGCGGGCCGACCTGCTGGCGGCGCTGGCCGGCGCCCGCGCCGAAGCGCTGGCGGCGGCAGAAGCCGAGAGCGCGGCCCAGCAGCAGTTGACCCACCTGACCATCTTGCACGACATCGCGCTGGCGACGGTGGCCGCGGGCAGCCTGGACGAGGTGCTGGCGCGCGCCACCCAAGTGCTGCATGCGCGCCTGCCCTATGACACCCTGGGGGTAGCGCTGCTCGACCCAAGCGGCCAACACTATTTCCCCCACCCGAGTTATGTGCGTGGGCGGCAGGCCGGCGCGTGGCCCCAGGCGCTGCCCATTACGCAGGGGCTGGTGGGGCTGGCGCTGCGCCAGGACCGCGTAGTGCGGGTGGGCGTGGTGCGCGGCCACCCCGACTACTGGGCCGGCGAACCAGATGTCCAGTCCGAATTGGTGGTGCCATTGCGGGTCGGCAAGCATTTGATGGGCGCGCTAGATGCCGAGAGTTACGCGGCCAACGCCTTTACCGACGCCGACGAGGCCCTGCTGACGGGCGTTGTGCGGCTGCTGGCCGCGCTGATCGAGAATGCTCAACTGCGCGACCAAGCCGAGCGGCAGGCGCACGACCTGGACCAGTTGGCGCGGGTGCAGCAGGCCGCCTCGGCCAGCCTCGACCTGCACCCGGTGCTGACGGCGATCGTGACGCATATGGGGCAGGCGCTGGAAGTGAGCAGCGCCTACGTGGTTGAGCTGGCGGGCGAGGTGGCGACGGTCGTAGCTGAATACTACAGCCCCGCTGCCGCGCCGCTGGAGCGCCTGTCGGATTTGTACGTCACTTACCCGGTCACGCAGTTCCCAATGGCGCTGCACGCGTTCACGACGGGCAAACCGATCGTGATTGCCCTGAGCAATGCCGCTATCCCCGCCGCGGAGCGCGAGCACCTGCTGGCGTATGGGGCGCAGGCGACGCTGGTGGTGCCGCTGATGCGGCAGGGGCGGGCGCTGGGCTACGTGGAACTGTGGGAAAGCCGCCACGATCGGCGCTTTAGCGAGGCTGAGATCAACCTGGCACAGGTGCTGGCGACCAGCGCCGCCTCGGCTCTGGAGAACGCCCGCCTCTACACCGCCGCCCGCCGCCACGGCGAGCAGATGCGGCTGGTGAACGAAATCGGCCGCGACATCGCCGGCATTCTCGATGCCGACGCGCTGGTGGCGCAGGTCTGCCACCGGCTGGAAGGCGCGTTCGGCTACTACCGCGCCCAACTGGGGCTGATTGCCGGCAGCGAGATCGTCTTTGGAGCGCGGCTCGACGAGCGGCGCGGGCGGGTGTACCCCGAGCGGCGCTTCCCGCTCGATGGGTTGGGCGTCGTCGAGTGGGTGGCGCGCGAGGCCCAACCGCGCCACGTGCCCGTGACGGCGGCCGATCCGCCCCTGCCGGCCGGCACCGCGCCGGCGGCGCTGAGCGAGGTGGTGGTGCCGCTGGTGGCGCACGGCCGCACGCTCGGCGTGCTGGCGGTGCAGGTGAACCAGATGAGCCGGGCCGTGCCGGACGAAGTCGCCACGCTGGAGGCCATCTCCGGCCAGATTGCCGTGGCGCTGGACAATGCCCGGCTGTTTGACGAAGCGCGGCAGCGCGCCGCCGAGGTGACGGCCCTGCTGACAACCACGCTGGCCGTCACCAGCACGCTGGAACTGCGGCCGCGCCTGGAGGCCATCATCCTGCACGCGCGCGATTTGGTCGGCGGCGATTCGGCCACGGTCTACCAGTTCAACGCGGACCGCAGCACGCTGATCCCGATTGTGGCGCTGGATGAATTGTATGCGGAAGAGACGCTGGCCGACCGCGTAGTGGTGGGCGAGGGGCTGGTGGGCTATGTGGCGCAGACGGGCGTGGGGCAGGTGTTCAACCGCGCCGACCAGCACCCGCGGGCTAAGGTGATCCCCGGCACGCCGGTGACGCCCGAATGCCTGATGGTCGTCCCGCTCAAGCTGGGGGACAGCCTGACCGGCGTCGTGGCGGTTTACCGCGAAGGCGAACGCGAATTTACCCCGCACGACTTTGACCTGCTGTCGAGCTTCGCGGCCCAGGCGGCGGTGGCCATTGAGACGGCTGAGCTGTATGAGCGGCTGCGCGACCGCGCCGAACGTCTGCAAGCCACCTACAACGAGCTGGCCGAGATGGACCACTTGAAGGATGAGATGGTCCAAAACATCTCGCACGAACTGCGCACGCCGCTGACTTTCCTAAAGAGCTATGTAGACCTGCTGCTCAGCGGCGACCTGGGGCCGCTGCTGCCCGAACAGCAGCGCAGCCTGAGCGTCGTGCGCGATAAGACCGATCTGCTCGTGCGGCTAGTCAGCGACATCATCACCCTGCAGGCCGTCACCCCGGCGACGATTGCGCGCGCGCCCCTCGACCTGGCGCGGCTGGGGGCGGCGGCCATCGCCGGCATGGCGGCCCTGGCGCAGGAAGCCGGGGTGACGGTCGAGACAGCCTTGCCCGCCAACCCGGTGCTGGTGCGCGGCGACGCGCTGCGGCTGAGCCAGGTGTTCGACAACCTGCTGGGCAACGCGCTGAAATTCACGCCCGCCGCTGGGACGATCCGCCTGGTCATGCGGCTGGAGGGCGAGGGGGTGCGCGTGGAAGTGAGCGACACCGGCATCGGCATCCCGCCCGCGGTGAAGGAGCGCGTCTTCGACCGGTTTTACCAGGTGGATGGCTCGGCGCGGCGGCGGCGCGGCGGCATTGGGCTGGGCCTGGCGATTTGTAAGCTCATTGTGGAAGTGCACGGCGGGCGCATCGGCGTCGAGAGCGTCGAGGGCGTGGGGTCTACCTTTTACTTCGTCCTGCCGGTCACCGATCAGCCTTAGCGCGACAATTGAGCTGGGAGGTCAGCATGACTGATCCGCGTAATCAGGTCGTCGTCGTGACGGGGGCCTCCTCGGGCATTGGGGCGGCCACGGCGCTGGCGTTCGGGCGGGCGGGGGCCAAGCTGGTCCTGGCGGCCCGGCGGCGCGACCGGCTGGAAGCCGTCGCCCGGGAGATAGAGGCCCTCGGCACGAGCGCCGAAGCGCTGCCGGTGACGGCCGACCTGAGCAAGCTGGCCGACATTCAGGCGTTGGTGGCGGCGGCGCAGGCGCGCTTTGGGCGGGTGGACGTGCTCTTCAACAACGCTGGGTTTGGCCGGCTGAACTGGCTGGAGCAGCTCGACCCGGTGCAGGACATCGCCGCTCAGTTGGCGGTGAACGTGCTGGGAGTCATCCAGACCACGCGCCAGGTGCTGCCGCTGATGATGGCCCAGCGCGGCGGGCACATCATCAACATGGCGTCCGTGGCCGGGCTGGTCGGGACGCCGACCTATTCGGTCTATGCGGCCGGCAAGTTCGCGGTGCGCGGGTTCAGCGAGGCGCTGCGGCGCGAGGCGGCTCCCTGGGGCATCCGGGTGTCGGCCATCTATCCCGGCGGGGTGCCGACCGAATTCGCCGGCCATGCCGGGATCAAGCGCAAGACGCGGACGACGACGCCCGCCTGGATGCGGCTGACGGCGGAGCAGGTGGGCGAGGCCGTGGTGGGGCTGGTGCGGCGGCCGCGCGCAGAGCTGGTCATCCCCTGGCCGTTTCGGTTCAGCGCATGGGTGAATCAGCTGTGGCCGGGGCTGGTGGACTGGGTGACGGTGCGGCGGTTTACCCTGCCGGAGCGCCGGGAGGAGCTGAAGCAGTAAGAGCATGCTTGCCACGCCTGGACACGAATGCGGGGCCGCGCATGAGCACGAATTGTGATCGAAATAGCTCAAGGCCGCAGCCGAGACCTGATCGCCTATCGGATCGTGCCGGCGCGCCGATGAAAAATCCGACAGGTTATTCTGAAAGGACTCCTTAGGCCGCTTCGGGGCGGGCCAGCCGGGCCATCTGGCGCAGCACTTCGAGGAGTTGTGCGCGCCAGGGGGCGTCGGGAGCGCGGGGGTTGGCGGCGCGGCCCAGCCAGACCTTGTTCTTGCTGACGCGCGCGCCGGGGCCAAGCTGCAGGCCCAGGTAGGCCTGGTCTACCTCGCCCACCGGCTGGGTGGTGAGGACGATCTGGCCGTTCTCGCTGCCGATGGCGCTGACGCCCGCCCTGGTCGCCAGGATTTTCACCCGCAGCTGATACAACAGGTTTTCGGCCGGCTCGGGCAGCGGTCCAAAGCGCTCGGCCAATTCCTGCGCCGCCTCGGCCAGGAGCGCTTCGGCGCGCGTGTGCGCCAGCCGGCGGTAGATGCGCAGCCGCAGATCGCGGTCGGCGATATAAGCCGCGGGGAGCGAAGCGGCGATGGGCAGGTCTACGGCCATGGCGCTGCTCATGAGCGTCGCAAGTTCGCCGGCCAGCTCGTCGGAGGCCTGCCCGGTCGTGGCGGCGAGCGGCGCGCCGTTCAGCCCGGTCTGCGCTTTGAGGCGGCGCACGGCGTTGCCCAGCAGTTGCGTGTACAGGTGAAAACCGACGGCGGCGATGTGCCCGTGCTGGCGCACGCCCAAAATATCGCCCGCGCCGCGCATTTCCAGGTCGCGCATGGCGATGCCATAGCCCGCGCCCAGGTCGGTCTGCTCGGCCAGAGTTTCCAGGCGCTGGTAGCCTTCTTGGGTGGGGCGGTTGGCGCGGTCGGTGAAGAAGAAGGCATAGGCGCGCGCCGCGCCGCGCCCAACGCGCCCGCGCAGTTGGTAGAGCTGGGCCAGGCCAAAGGTGTCGGCGCGATCCACGATCAGGGTGTTGGCGTTGGGGATGTCCAGGCCGCTCTCAATAATCGAGGTGCACAGCAGCACGTCAATCTCGCCCGCGGTGAACGCATCCATCACGCGCGCCAGTTCGTGCTCGTCCATCTGGCCGTGGCCGATGCCCAGGCGCGCCTCCGGCACGATGCTCTCTAGCTTGTTGCGAATGACGCCGATAGACTGCACCCGGTTGTGGACGAAGAAGACCTGGCCGTCGCGGTCCAACTCGCGCAGGATGGCCTGGCGCACCAGCCGCTCGTTGAAAGGCCCGGTGTGGGTGATGACCGGCAGGCGTTCCTCCGGCGGGGTGTTGATGGTGGAAATGTCGCGCACGCCGGTCAGCGACAGGTACAGCGTGCGCGGGATGGGGGTGGCGGTCAGCGTGAGCACGTCCACCTCGGTGCGCAGCTTTTTGAAATACTCCTTGTGCGTCACGCCGAAGCGCTGCTCCTCGTCAATGATCACCAGCCCTAGGTTCTTGAAGACCACATCCTTTTGCACCAGCCGGTGCGTGCCGATGACGATATCAATTTTGCCCTCGGCCAGCTCGGCGATGATGGCGTCGGCTTCGGCGCGGGTGCGGAAGCGCGAGAGCATCTCAACGCGGGCGGGGTAGGGCGCCAGGCGGGCCTGGAAGGTGTGCAAATGCTGCTGCGCCAGCACGGTGGTGGGCACCAGCACGGCCACCTGGCTGCCGTCCATGACGGCCTTGAAGGCAGCGCGCAGGGCGACCTCCGTCTTGCCGTAACCCACGTCGCCGCAGATCAGCCGGTCCATCGGGCGCCCGCTCTCCATATCGGCCTTGACCTCGCGAATGGCGCGCAGTTGGTCGTCGGTCTCCACATACGGAAACGAGGCCTCCAGCTCGGCCTGCCAGACCGTATCGGTCCCGGCGGCGTGGCCGCCCACGGCGGCGCGCTTGGCGTACAGCGCCAGTAGGTCTTGGGCCACGGCCTCCACGGCCACCTGGGTGCGGCTCTTGGCCGTGATCCAGTCCGCCGAGCCGAGGCGCGAAAGGCTCGGGGCGTGGTTCTCGTCCACGCCGATGTAGCGCGTCAGCCGGTCGGCCTGGTGGATGGGGACGTACAGCTCATCGCCCTGGTCGTACTCCAGCAGCAAATACTCGCGCTCCAGCCCTTCGATGGCGCGCGTGACCAGCCCGCGAAAGCACCCAATGCCGAAATCCATGTGAACGACGTAGTCACCGGCGCTCAGGTCGGCGAAGTTGGCCTCGGGTGAGCGGGCGGCCGGGCGGGCGCGGCGGCGGGCGCGCACCGCATCCGGCCGCGCCCAGCCGAAGATTTCGGCGTCGGTGAGCAGGTGCAGCGCCTCGGCCGGCCCGCCTTCGGGCGGCTGGGGCAGGTCGAGCCGCCAGCCGTCGGCCAGCGCGCCGGGCACGAACATGATCTCCCCGCGCGGCGGCAGGTCGGTCACACTGTCGGCCGGGGGCAGGTAAGGGTGCTGTTCACTCCACAATTCGGCCAGGCGCTGGCTCTGGCGGGTGACCACAATGGTGCGGTCGGCGCTGCGGTGCAGGCTCTCCAGTTGGTCGAGCAGGTGCTTGAGCTGGCCGCCGAAGCGTGGGCCGGGATGGAAGCGCGCGCCCAGGTCAATCACCGGTTGCGTCTCGTCATCCGGCGCGGCCAGCACCACCGGGGCCGGGGTCAGGCTTGCCAGTTCGTCCTGCACCTCGGCCCAGGGGTGGTAAGGCAGCGGGTCGTCCGCATGGACCAGCCCGGCCGCCATCTGCTCGGCCCGCAGCGCGACGGCCTGCTCTTCCAGCTCCTCAATCGTGGCGGCCAGTTCGCGCCAATCGTCCACCAGCACCAGGGCGCGCTCCGGCAAGTACTCCAGCAGCCCGGCTGGGGCCACCATGCGTGGCAGGTAGAACTCCAGGTTGGGGATGGCCGGCCTGCCGCCCGCCGCGGCGGCCTCTTCTTCGCCCGCCGCAGCCTCCACCGACCAGGCCGGATCCCAATAGCGCGGCAGCGCCTCGCGCGCGGGCGTGATGGTCAGGCTCGCCAACTGGCCGCCGGAGCGCTGGCTGGCCGGGTCGAACTGGCGCAGGGTGTCAATCTCGTCGCCAAAGAGTTCAATGCGCGCGGGCAGCGCAGCCGCGAAGGGGAAGATGTCAATAATGCCGCCGCGCCGAGCGAACTGGCCCGGCTCGACCACGATGGTGGCGCTGTTGTAACCCGCGCCGAGCCAGGCCTCCAGCGTCTTCTCGACGCGCAGCGGCTGGCCGGGCTGGAGGCTGCGCGTGTTAGCGGCAAAATCGCGGCGGGGCAGCGTGCGCGACATCAGCGCCCGGGCCGAGGCGACGACGATGAGCGGCGCCTCGGGCGCGTGGTCCGCGCCGGTGAGCGCCGCCAGCACGTTTAGGCGGGCGTAAATGGTGCGCGGGCCCCAGGCGCCGTACTCGTAGAAGAGTGGGTTAGGCTCGTTGAAGGTGAGCACGCGCGCGCCCGGCGCCCAGGCGGCCAACTCCTCGGCTACAGTGGCGGCGCGGTCGGTGCGCGCGGCGATGATGAGCGTCGGACCGGGTTGGTCGTGGCTGAGGGCCGCCGCCACCGGGGTACGGGCGGCCCGCGGCAGGCGCAGCGCGAAGCCCGGCGCGCTCGGCGCAGCGCGCCGCAGCGCGGCCAGGGCAGCCTGATATTCCGGCAGGCGACCCACGGGTTCCAGCAGACCGGCCAGGTTCATGGCTGCTCGGCCGCCCCGTTGTAGCGGTTCATGGCGGTCGTCAGGCCCTCGCGCAAGAAACACTCGACGGCGTCGGCGGCGCGGTCAAGGGTGAGGGTGATGATTTCCAGATCCTCGCCGCGAAAATCCCTCAGGACGTACCCGGCGGCAGCCTTGACGCCCGGTGGCCGCCCAATGCCCAGGCGCAACCGCGGGAACTGCTCAGTGCCCAGTTGTTCGATGATGGACCGCATGCCGTTGTGACCGGCCGAGCCGCCCTCCGGCCGCAGCCGCAGTGTGCCGAGCGGCAGGTCAATCTCGTCAAAGCTGATCAGCAGGCGCTCGAGCGGCGTTTGATAGAAGCGCACCAGGGCGCTCACGGCCTCGCCCGAAAGGTTCATATAGGTCTGCGGCTTGGCGAGCACCACCGGCACACCTGCGATGACGCCCGAAGTGATAAGGGCCTTGCCCTGGCGCTTGGTGAAGCCCAGCAGCCTGTGCTTTTCCACCAGCCGGTCGAGCAGCAAGAAGCCGACGTTGTGGCGGTTCAGGCGGTATTCGCGGCCGGGGTTCCCCAGGCCCACCAGCAGGTGGCGTTCAGGCGGCATCGTCCTCTGACCAAATCGGTTAAAAGTTAGCGCGGGCTCGTCGCGGCGACCAGCCCTATGCCCGGCTCCAGGCCGGACGAAATCCGTTTGTGACAGCCCGCGCCCCGGGCGGCCGGGCCGGCCCATCCACGCCGGCGTTTTCGTGCCCGAACGTAGGCCGCCGGGCCGGCCAACGCCGGAGATCGGAGTGTCAGCGCCGCCAGCGCAAGAGGGCCCGCAGGCCGGCGTAAGCGCCCAGGATCAGAAACGCAATGGCCGTCAGGCGCACACCGTCGAGAAAGGCCGCGCCGATCATCTCCACGTTGATGCGCCCGGCCGGCACGTTAATAAGCGCGCCGCCGTCGTCGTTCGGCCCAGCGCCGCCGCCGGCGGCCGGGGCGGTGGTAGCCGTGGGCGGCAGCTCAATGAGCGGGGTCGTGGCGGTCGGCGCGGGCGTCTCGGTCGGCGTGGGGCCGGCCGTAGCGGGCAGGTCGGTTGGCGCGGCCGGGGTGCTGTTCTGCACCTGCACATTCGCCACAAAGGTCTCCAGGTAGGCACCCTCGCCATAGAAGACTCGCAGCCGGAGCACGTATTGGCCGTCGGTGATCTTGGTGGTGTCCCACAGGCCCAAGACCTCGTTGATAACCTGGCTGGTGGCGGGCGCCTGGAGCGAGAACCAGGTGTCAGTCGGGTTGGGGCTATAGCCAAAGGCCAACTCGTAGCGCGTGAACTGCGGGTGGGTGGCGCTGCCCGTGATGGGCACCAGCCCGCTGAGCAGCGCGCCCTCCAGCGGCGAGGTGACAATAGCAACACCCTGGTCTTGCGCATAGGCGCGGGGCAGAACGCCCCGACCGAGCGCCGCGAGCGCTAGCAGCAGCGCTGCCAGCCCGATTAGCCCCTTTTTGACGACCATGGCGGGGTGACTATAACATGCGGGATAGGGAGCGTCAACGGAGGCGTGAGCGCAGGTTGGAGGGTGGAGATCAGAGGTAAGAGGTGAGAGGTAAGAGGTTGGAGAAGGGTTAAGCTCGGCCAGCCAAGCGCCCACGTTCCCAGCCGCGACCCTCCCACCTCTCACCTCCCACTTCTCGCCTCCGACCTCCGATTTTCGATCTACGCTATACTGCGTGGCTGAAAGGGGGCAGGCCGCAACTTTTAGGAGCCGCGGGTGTTTTACGAGATACATCCTGCGCCAGTAGGGACGGAGCGGTTGGCTGATTTTGAGGACGAGGCCGGGCTGGTCGCGCAGGCCAAGACCAATCCGCAGGCGTTTGGGGCGCTCTATGAGCGCTACGTGCAGAAAATTTATAACTATGTGTACTACCGCACCGGCAACGTGCATGACGCCGAGGACCTGACCGCCAAAGTATTCCAGCGCGCGCTGGTGAGCCTAGACCGCTACACCTCGCGCGGGCTGCCGTTTTCGGCCTGGCTGTACCGCATCGCCCACAACCTGGTGGCCAACTGGCACCGCGACCAGGGCCGCCGGCAGTTGTTGCCGTTGCACGAAGCGGCCCGCCAAGATTGGCAGGCGCTGCGCACCGAGGCGCCCGAACTGGCCGTCGAGACACGCGAGGAGCAGGACCGGCTGCTGGCGGCCGTCCGGCGGCTGTCACCCGAGCGCCAGCAATTGCTGGTGCTGAAGTTTGTCGAACGCCTCTCTAACGCCGAGATTGGGCAGGTGCTCAACCGGAGCGAAGGCGCCGTGAAGAGCCTGTTTCACCGCACGCTGCTGGTTTTGCGGAATGACCTGACAAAACCTACCGCGCCGCCACACACCGGCGCGCACCCACACTCACCTTCTTCCCCCTCAGTCAAGGAGCCAGCATGAGCCAGCGCGCCGTCGCCTTCGTCACCGACTCCACCGCGTATCTGCCCAAAGACCTCGTGGAGCAATACGCCATCACCGTCGTGCCCAACGTGGTCAACTGGGGCACCAAAGCCTACCGCGACGGCGTGGACATCTCGTCGAGCGAGTTCTTCGAGCGCCTGAAGACCGACCCTGTGCAGCCGACGACGGCCGTGGCCTCGATTGGCGAATTCCGCGACCACTACGCCAAGGCGGCCGAGGCCGCCCCGCACGTCATCGGCATTCATCTTTCGCACAAGCTCTCGGGGACCTTCTCCGCGGCCGAGCAGGCGCGGGCCATGCTGCCCGACAAAGACATCACCGTCATTGACTCAAACGCGACCGCCATGGCGCTCGGCTTCGTGCTGCTCGCAGCGGCGCGGGCGGCCGAGGCCGGCCAGCCGCTGGCCGAGGTGGTCGCGGCGGCCAAAGCGGCTATCCCGCGGGTGGGGTTGGTGTTCACCGTGGAAACACTCGAATACCTGCGGCGCGGCGGGCGCATTGGCGGCGCGCAGGCGTTTCTGGGTGGGCTGCTGGATATGAAGCCCATCCTAGAGCTGCGCGACGGGCGCGTGGAGCCGGTCGAGCGCGTGCGCTCGAAGAAAAAGGCGCTCGACCGCGTGCTCGACATCATCGCCGAGCAGACGGCTGGGCGCGGCAAGGTGCATCTGGCCACCATCCATGCCGCCGCAGCCGCCGAGGCGGCCGGCGTCTTAGCCGCCGCCAAGGAGCGCCTGAACGCCGTGGAAGGCGTCATGGCCGAGGCCAGCCCCACGGTGGCCACCCACACCGGGCCGGGCACGGTCGGCCTGGCTTATTACGTTGAAGGGTAGGAACCATGGCTGGGCCGCACACGACTGAACCCGAGGAAAGCGCGGAACTACTAAGCCGGCACGTGACCGGGCTGCTGGCCGGGGTAGACCGCAGCGCCGAACTGCTGGCGACAAGCGCCGAGCCGGAGCAGGGCGACCTGGCGGGGCTGATGGACCTGGCCCGGCGGCTGCACGCCGCCATGCCGGCGGTCGCGCCGCGCCTCGGCTTCGCCGCCGATCTGCGCGCCCAGCTCGACCTGGCCGCGCCGGCCGCCGAAGCAACGCGCCGGCGTGAGAAAGAACAGCGCCGGCTATGGATTGCCGGCATCAGCGGGGCGGTGGCGCTGCTGGGCCTGGGGCTGGTCACCTACCGCACGGCGCGGGCCGGCGCGCGCGCCATGCCCTGGGGCAAGGCGCGCGTGCCCGCCCCCGCGTCGGCGCTAGGGCCGGAGCCGGCGCAACTCTAGCGCCGCTAGGCAGAACCGGCGCGGCTGTGCTATAATCGCCCCATCCGTGGCGACCGAGAGGGTGGCGGCGCTAACGGGAACGTCATAAACCCACACTCGGCCGGACCCCGGCCGACTAGGGCCGCCCGCAATGGGCAGGCCGCTGGTCGGTTTGGTCCCGGCTGTTTTGCTGTCCAGCGCAAATTGCCCATTGACGGCCAACGCGCCAACGCATATAATAACCACTTCGCAAAAAGCCCCCCGGCTTTGTCGTACCCATCGCGGTACTCTCTAGCAGGCCTCGACCAGCGGGGCCGGGAGTTTGAGAATGGCAGATCTTCTGGGTCGCAAGTCGTATTCGCGGATCTCCGATGTACTGACCCTGCCGTCCCTCATTGAGGTGCAGCTCGAATCGTTCAACTGGTTTTTGCACGAAGGCCTGGCGGAACTCTTTGAGGAAGTTTCGCCCATCGAGTCGTTCAACGGCGGCATGCAGCTGTGGTTCCCCAGTAAGCGCGTGGACCCCGCCTTCAATCTCAAGTATCGCTTCGAGAAGCCCAAGTACTCGCTCGATGAATGTGTAGACCGCGACATGACGTTTGCCGCGCCGCTGTATGTCGAGGTGCTGCTGCTGGGCAGCGAAGTGCCCAACCCCATCAAAAACGAAATCTTCCTGGGCGATTTCCCGCTGATGACGGAGAACGGCACCTTCATCGTCAACGGGACCGAACGGGTGGTCGTCTCGCAGCTTATCCGCTCGCCGGGCGTGTATTTCGAGGCCGAGGAAGACCGCAACTCCGGCCGCAACCTGGCCGCCGCCAAGCTCATCCCTGACCGCGGCGCCTGGATGGAGTTCGAGACGCGCAAGAGCGATTACATCACCATCAAGTTCAACCGCAAGCGCACCGTGCCGGTGACGATCTTGCTGCGCGCCCTGGCGGCCGTGAGCGACGGCCTGCCCGACAGCGCCATCAAGACCGGCAGCGACGAAGAAATCCTCCAACTCTTCGAGGGCGTGGACAACAACCCCGACCACCTCTTCATCCCGGCCACCCTGCGCCAAGAACCCACCTGGGAGCGCAAAGAAAAGCGCAGCATCTCCGAAGAAGCCCTCATTGAGTTCTACAAGCGCATGCGCCCGGGCGACCCGCCCACGCTCGACAACGCCCGCGAGTACCTCGAGCAGCAGTTGTTCGATCAGCGCCGCTACGACCTGGAGCGCGTCGGGCGCTACAAGTTGAACCAGAAGCTCGAACTGACCGAGATCATCCCGCTCTCGCACCGCACGGTGACCAAGCACGACATCATCGCGCTCATCAAGCGCATGATCAACATCAACAACAGCGTCAACGCCAAGGACGACATTGACCACCTGGGCAACCGGCGCGTCAAGACGGTCGGCGAGCTGATCCAGAACAAGCTGCGCATCGGCATCCGCCGCGCCGAGCGCGTCATCCGCGAGCGCATGTCCATCCGCGACCAGGACAACGTCTCGCCGCTGACGCTCATCAACATCCGGCCGGTGGTGGCGGCCATCCGCGAATTCTTCGGCAGCAGCCAACTCTCGCAGTTCATGGAGCAGACCAACCCGCTGGCCGAGTTGACCCACAAGCGCACGCTCTCGGCCCTCGGCCCGGGCGGTCTGCGCCGCGAGCGCGCCGGGTTCGACGTGCGCGACGTGCACTACTCGCACTACGGCCGCATCTGCCCCATCGAGACACCCGAAGGCCCCAACATCGGCCTGATCGGCCGCCTGGCGACCTACGGCAAGGTCAACCAGTTTGGCTTCATTGAGACCCCCTATCGCAAGGTCTTCCGCGCCCTGAAGCCCGACGACAAACGCCTGCTCGGCCGCCAACTGCGCGAAGACATCCTGGACCCTAAGAGCGGCCAGGCGCTGGCGGCGGAGGGCGACGAGATCACCAAGGACCTGCTCAAGCGCCTCGCCAAGCTCGACCTGCTGGAAGTGCCGGTCGTGCCGTTCGTGTCGGAAGAAATCTACTACCTCTCGGCCGACGCCGAAGACCGCTACACCATCGCCCAGGCGACCACGCCGCTCAACGACCGGCGCGAATTCCTGCGCGCCCGGCCGTCGTGCCGCTACGCCTCCAAATTCCTGTTTGCCACGCCCGACATGATTGACTACATGGACGTGGCCCCGCGCCAGATCGTGGGCATCAGCGCCGCGCTCATCCCGTTCCTGGAGCACGACGACGCCAACCGCGCCCTGATGGGCTCGAACATGCAGCGCCAGGCCGTGCCCCTGCTGCGGCCGGACGTGCCGATCGTCTCGACCGGCATGGAAATGCAGGCCGCGCGCGACTCGGGCCAGGTCATCGTCTGCGACGAAGACGGCGAAGTCGTGTCGGTGACCGGCAAGGAAATTGTGGTGCAGACCGGCGCCAAGCGCCGCGCCTACCGCCTGCGCAAATACAACCGCTCGAACCAGAGCACCTGCATTGACCAGCGCCCGGCGGTGGTCAAGGGCCAGCGCGTCAAGAAAGGCGAAGTCATCGCCGACTCGTCCTCCACCGACCACGGCGAGCTGGCCCTGGGCCAGAACGTGCTGGTCGCCTTCATGTCGTGGGAAGGCGGCAACTACGAAGACGCCATCCTGATCTCCGAGCGCCTGGTGCGCGAAGACAAGTTCACCTCGATCCACATTGAAGAGTACGAGGTGGAAGCCCGTGACACCAAGCTCGGGCCGGAAGAAATCACTTACGACATCCCCAACGTGGGCGAAGACGCCCTCAAAGACCTGGACGAATTCGGCATCATCCGGGTGGGGGCGGAGGTCGGCCCCAACGACATCCTGGTAGGCAAGATCACGCCCAAGGGCGAGAAGGAACTGACGCCCGAAGAGAAGCTGCTGCGCGCGATCTTCGGCGAGAAGGCGCGCGAGGTGAAAGACTCGTCGCTGCGCCTGCCGCACGGCGAGAAGGGCAAAGTCATCGGCGTGCAGATTCACACCCGCGATGAATACCACGACCTGGCCGCCGGCGTGGACAAAATGGTGCGCGTCTCGGTGGCGCAGCGCCGCAAGCTGACCGAAGGCGACAAGATGGCCGGCCGCCACGGCAACAAAGGCGTCATCTCGCGCGTGGTGCCGGTGGCCGACATGCCCTTCCTGGATGACGGCACGCCGATTGACATCATCCTCAACCCGCTCGGCGTGCCGGGCCGCATGAACATCGGCCAAATCTTGGAGACGCACCTGGGCTGGGCCGCCGACCGCCTGGGCTTCCGCGCCGTGACGCCGGTGTTCGACGGCGCGCACGAAGAAGAGATCGAAGCCGAGATGGCCCGCGCCTGGCTGGTCACCCGCGCCTGGCACGCGGTGACCAACGACGCCTGGGACTGGCTGAAAGACCAGGGCTACGACCCAGAGAGCATCGAGGACGATCACGAAGCCCGGCGGCTGTACCTGGATACCTGGCTGCGCGGCAAGAAATATAGCCGCGAACTGCTGGCGACCAATGAACTCTATGCGCGCCGCGCCGCCGCCGCCGAATGGCTACGCGCCCAAGACCTGGACCCCGACACCCTGCTGGTGTTCGAGGACGCCACCGTGCCCGTGGCCGATCGCCCCGCCATGGATAAGCAGGTGATTGACGTGTGCCTGCGCCTGTGGATGGAAGATCACGGCCACAAGAGCAACCGCTGGGAAGGCGAAGACCTGCGCCGCCGCGCCGATGCCGTGGCGGCGGAAACCGGCGACCCCCTGCCCACGCTGGGCAAGCAAGCCCTGTACGACGGCAAGAGCGGCGAACGCTTCGACCAGCCCGTGACCATCGGCGTGATCCACATGCTCAAGCTGGCTCACCTGGTCGAAGACAAGGTGCACGCCCGCTCCACCGGCCCCTACTCGCTGGTCACGCAGCAGCCGCTGGGCGGCAAGGCCCAGTTCGGCGGCCAGCGCTTCGGCGAGATGGAAGTCTGGGCGCTGGAAGCCTACGGCGCGGCCCACACCCTGCAAGAGATGCTGACCGTCAAGTCAGACGACGTGCAGGGCCGGGTGAAGACCTACGAGGCAATCATCAAGGGCGAACCCATCGAGGAGCCGGGCATTCCGGCCTCCTTCCGGGTGCTCGTCAAGGAACTGCAAAGCCTGGGCCTGGTGGTCGAGGCGGTCGCCGACGGCGGAGAAATCATCCGCTTCGGCAAGGAAGAGGAAAAGGCCCGCACCCCGCGCCCCGGCGTCGGCTTGCTCAGCCTGAGCGAAGACTAAAGCCGGCGCCCACCGCGAGCGCTTCCGGGGCCGGCCGCCATCACAGCGCCGGCCCCCTTTTTTGCCTGGGGCCGGCGCGGCTTGAGAAGGACGGAACAATAGCACAGAAGCGCCATGAATTCCGGCCGAAGCGCGGCGCATAGCCTTGACAGCCGCACAAACCGTATGGTAAACTGACCGTCCTTGAGCATATCAGGCCGCGGAGGCATCTGGCCCCCGCGAGTTGAATACGGATAGTCCAGGGTGAGGCCACCGGAGACTAATACGGTGGCCTCCCTTAGTGCCAAACACACGCGCAGTTCTAGCGCGCGCGGCGCGGGTTTCCGCGCCGGATGAGCGGCGCCCACCGCATTCAAAACCAATGGCTGTGTGTATGCAGGAGATGAACGAGCGTGCCTACTATTAATCAACTCGTCCGCAAAGGGCGCAAGGCCAAGAAGGTCAAGAGCAAGGCCCCCGCGCTCCAGTACACCCTGAACATCGCCAAGCAGAAGCGCACCCAGCAGCCCAAGGGCGCGCCGCAGAAGCGCGGGGTGTGCACCGTGGTCCGCACCCAGACCCCCAAGAAGCCGAACTCGGCGCTGCGCAAGGTGGCCCGCGTGCGCCTTAGCAACGGGCTGGAAGTGACAGCCTACATTCCGGGCGAAGGGCACTCGCTACAAGAGCACTCGGTGGTGCTGGTGCGCGGCGGCCGTGTCAAAGACCTGCCGGGCGTGCGCTACCACATTGTGCGCGGCACACTCGACACCACCGGCGTCGAGGCCCGCCGCCAGAGCCGCTCGAAGTACGGCGGCAAGCGGCCCAAAGCCGGCGCGGCGGCCCCCGCCAAGAAGTAATTCGGGCTAATTAACGGGTCAATGGGTTGGTCGTTCACAGCCCGGCGGCCCGTTATCACGCCTGCGCAGATCGAAACTGGCACTAGGAGTTGATTGATGTCACGACGCACACGGCCTGCCAAACGGGTAACCCCGGCTGACGCGAAGTATCACAGCCCGGTGGTGCAGGAATTCATCAACCGCATGATGCGCGACGGCAAGAAGAGCGTCGCCACCACGGTGATGTATGACTCGCTGGATTTGCTCGGCGAGCGCGCCAAGCGCGAGCCGATGGAAGTGTTCGATCAGGCGTTGAAAAACGTTTCACCGCTGATCGAAGTCAAGCCGCGCCGCGTGGGCGGCGCCACCTACCAGGTGCCGGTGGAAGTAGCGTCTGACCGCCGCCTGGCGCTAGCCATGCGCTGGCTGCTGGCCGCGGCCCGCACCCGCGCCGGAAAGTCCATGGCCGAGAAAATGGCCAACGAGCTGCTCGACGCCGCGAACAACACCGGCGCGGCTGTCAAGCGAAAGGAAGAGACGCACAAAATGGCCGAGGCGAACCGCGCCTTTGCCCATTATCGCTGGTAGCTGGTTGGGGCGGGGTGGATGGATACATCCAGCCCCCGCTGCTGACGGTGTCCCAGGCATAATCCGCGTCGGTTAGTTGCTATGCCCGAGAAATTTCCGCTGGAGAAAGTTCGCAATATCGGCATCATCGCTCACATTGATGCCGGCAAAACCACCACCACCGAACGGGTGCTCTTCTACACCGGGAAGACGCACCGCATCGGGTCGGTAGACGAAGGCACAACCGTCACCGACTGGATGGTGCAGGAGCGCGAGCGCGGCATCACCATTGTCTCGGCGGCCGTCACCGCCGAGTGGAAGGGGCACCTTTTCAATCTGATTGACACCCCCGGCCACATTGACTTCACCGTCGAGGTGCAGCGTTCGCTGCGCGTGCTCGACGGCGGCGTGGTCGTGTTCGACGGCGTCCAAGGCGTAGAGCCGCAAAGCGAAACCGTCTGGCGCCAGGCCGACCGCTATGAAGTCCCGCGCATTTGCTTCATTAACAAGATGGACCGGGTCGGCGCCGACTTCCTGCGTTCACTGCAAACCATCCGCGACCGCCTGGGCGCCAAGGCCATCCCCATGCAGCTGCCCATTGGAACCGAAGCCGGTTTCAAGGGCGTGGTTGACCTGCTGCGGAACAAAGCCATCCTGTGGGTGGACGACATGGGCACGAAAATGGAAGAAGGCGACGTGCCCGCCGACATGGCCGAGGCCGTGGCCGAAGCCCGCAGCACCATGCTGGAGGCCATCGCCGAAACCGACGATGAACTGACGCTCAAGTACCTGGAAGGCGAAACGCTGACCGAAGCCGAGCTGAAGGCCGCCCTGCGCCGGGCCATCCTGGCTAACAAAGCCACGGCCGTTTTTTGCGGCTCGTCGCTGCGCAATAAGGGCGTCCAGCCGATGCTCGACGCTGTGGTGGATTACCTGCCTTCGCCGCTCGACATCCCGGCCGTGAAAGGCACGCGCCCTTCGGACGGCAGCGAAGAAACGCGCCCGGCCGACCCCACCGCCTCCCTGGCCGCGCTAGTCTTCAAGATCGTGTCTGACCCCTACGTCGGCCGGCTGGCCTACTTCCGGGTTTACTCGGGCGCCATCAGCACGGGCACCACCGTGCTCAACTCGAACAAGAACAAGCGCGAGCGCATCGGCCGCCTGATCCGCATGTACGCCGACCGCCGCGAAGACGTAGAGAAGGTCGAAGCCGGCGACATTGCCGCCGTGCTGGCCCTCAAAGACACCTTCACCGGCGAGACCCTCACCGACATGGACGACCCGCTGGTGCTCGAAGCCATTACCTTCCCCGACCCGGTCATCTCGGTGGCGGTGGAGCCGAAGACCTCCGTGGATCAAGAGAAGATGGGCGAAGCCCTGCGCAAGTTGGCCGAAGAAGACCCCACCTTCCACGTCCAGAGCGACGAAACCACCGGCCAGACCATCATCAAAGGCATGGGCGAACTGCACCTGGAGGTGCTGGTAGACCGCATGCTGCGCGAGTTTCGGGTGCAGGCCAACGTGGGCAAACCGCGGGTAGCCTATCGCGAGAGCATCACCCGCGCCGTGCCCAAGGTGGACCTGAAGTTCGCCAAGCAGAGCGGCGGCCGCGGCCAGTATGCCCACGTGGTCATCGCCATGACCCCCGGCGTGCCCGGCTCCGGCATCACCTTCAGCAATGACATCGTCGGCGGGGCAATCCCGAAGGAATTCATCAACCCCACCGAAAAAGGCATCCGCGAAGCGGCCGAGAGCGGCATCGTCGGCGGCTACCCGGTCACCGACATCGCCGTGAGCCTGTACGACGGCTCATCGCACGACGTCGACTCGAACGAAATGGCGTTCAAGACGGCCGGCTCGATGGCCTTCAAGGAAGGCATGGCCAAGGGCGGGGCGGTGCTGCAAGAGCCGATCATGGCCGTCGAAGTGGTTGTGCCCGAAGAGTTCATGGGCGACGTGCTGGGCGACCTGTCGGCGCGGCGCGGCGCGGTGGAAGGCATGGAGCAGCGCCAGAACACCCAGGCCATCCGGGCCAAGGTGCCGCTGGCCGAGATGTTCGGCTACGCCACCGAACTGCGCTCGATGACCCAGGGGCGCGGCGTGTACACCATGGAATTCCATCACTATCAGCAGCTGCCGCAGAACCTGGCCGAAGAAGCCCTGAAGGGCAACGCCGGCGGGGCCAAAGGACGGCGCTAAGTTATCTGGTCATGTCTGCCCGCCGCCGCCGTTGTGCCGCGCCGGGGTTGAGCCGGAAGAAGAGAGCGAGACGAACACATGGCAAAAGAGAAATTCGACCGCAGCAAGCCGCACCTGAACGTGGGGACGATTGGGCACATTGACCACGGCAAGACCACGCTGACGGCGGCGATCACCAAGGTGCTGGCGCTCAAGCAGCAGGC